>DSCS01000057.1 GCA_011048995.1 Bacillota bacterium | reverse complement strand
TGCTTGTCAGAAAGAACGAAAGACTGCGAGCATCCAGGTATGTCGAGCGTTCCAAGCCTGTGGCGGAGAGGCCGAATCAAGCGAAGCCCGGCTGGCGCATCTTTATAAAGAAAGTACTCTTTATGTGGCTGTGACTTTGAATCCTGACCCTTCATGGGAAAAAGTCGGCCAATTAACTCCCACGCTTATTCAGTAATCCGAAAAACGGTTCTCTTGACAAGGCCCGGACTTTGTTTCGGGCCTTTTTTTTGATTTGTTCTTACTTTGACAAATGAAAGGGGTTGCATTATACTGGATGTTCAGGCAGATGAAAGGAGCCTTTATGAAGCAAGGTGTTTGGTTTCTGATTGTGATTTTGGTTGTTTTTTTAACCGGCTGTGCTGCTGCGAATCAGCATTTGATGGATAAACAAGCGACATGGCCTATGACGTCGATGGCAAAGGAAGAGATGATGGACTATTTCAAAAACAATGCGGAGACCTTGGATCCTATCGAAGGAGTCTGGGTTGAAAGTGAGACGATCCGTTGGGTCAATGTGACCACCGGATTAAGAGGAGCATATGAGCATCCTCGCTCATATGTATTTGCCGTTATACGTGACCCAAATGAAGAGAATGTTTTTAACGGTTATATACTGGAGTCCGTTATCGAGCAATGGAACAAAATGGGTATGAAAAAAGTCGTGTTTCATAAAATGGCGGCGGGAACCATTTATGAGATGCATTGGTTTAGGGGCGATTTTACAAAGAAGATAAAAAATATTACTTTACCCCCGAATAAAGGTGTTTTTTCGGATAGCAGCAACTGGGCGGAGCATCCCTATAACTATGAAAGTAATACTGTTTATCTGAAACAATATCCGACTGTCATAATCGATGATCCCATGCCGAAAAAACTGCCTGAGCCTAAAGGGACTCCTGTTCCTGTAGAATAAATGATCTCCGGGACTTTTGTGGGCTCTTGCCTTAAGAGCCCTTTTTTTTAAAAATTGAGGAAAATAATAGTGAATTCTCTTACCTTTTATTCGCATTATAAAGACACCCCTTCTTTGCGTCATGCCTTTAATGATTTGTCTCAAGAAATCTTCGGCCTGGATTTTGAACCTTTCTATACAAGCGGGTGGTGGGATGATTCCTTTGTCTGCTATACATTCTTTGACCGAGGGAAGGCTGTGTCCAATGTCTCTGTTGCAAAGATGCGTTTTTTGATTCGGGGTCGGGAGTTGGATGCCCTTCAGTTGGGAACGGTGATGACCCATCCCGACTACAGGGAGAGGGGACTGGCCCGGGAGCTCATGGCAAACATCACAAAGGAATATGAGGGACAATTTTCATTCTGGTTTCTTTTTGCCAATGATAGTGTTACGGCATTTTATCCCCGTTTCGGCTTTGTTGAAAGCCCTCAGCATGTTTTTTCCTGTCCGTTTGATTTTTCATCATCATCCAAAAGAACCCTTCGCTCACTTGAACTGAATAAAGAAGAGGACTGCAGGCTCCTGGACAAGATTGTCTTTTCACGTAAGCCGCTTTCTGAGTCCCTGAGTTTAATTTCAGGATATGCCATTACTCTTTTTCATGCCCTCTATGCATTTGGGGACTGTCTTCTCTGTGATGATATTGAAAAAGGCCTTTTGATTTGCAGACAGATGGGCGAAGATCTCCACTTATATGATTTGATCTGCCCCCGAAAGTTTTCTGTGGGGGAATATTTGAGTTTGCTCTCTTTCCCGGGAGTAAAAAAAATTGTCTTTCATTTTACTCCGCCTACCGAGGAGTTTCCCGGGGGAAGATGGCACCGCACAAGAGATAGAGATGATCTCTTTTTCATCAAATCGTCTCAAAACCCCTTACCTGCTAAATTTTGCTTTCCCGTTACGGGCCGGACATAAGAATTACAGCCGGAATCTTAGTAACAAGCTCTGTCCTTTGCATGATTCTGTTGAGAGGTTTCTTCTCTCGTTTGCTCTGACCAGGACTGTATGCGTTCAGAAAGAAGAGTTAAAACACCTCTGTTGACTTTATAATGGATATAGCACCCTTTTTTGGTTCCGTAGACAAGGCCGGCATCGCGGAGGATTTTTAAATGTTGAGAGACAGCGGGTTCAGATATTTTGATTTCTCTGGCCAGGGCTTTGACACAATAATCCCGCCTGAGCAGGAGATCCACAATAAGGAATCGGCTTTCATCGGATAAGGCTTTCAACTCTTTCAGGAGGGGAAAGAATGGCCGATTTGCGGACTTTTTCATGTTGATCCTTTCCCAAGGAGCTGTTTTTGATAAAGGCCTTTGTATAAATGGTTTTCCTTCATCAAGGTCTTATGGGAGCCGACAGCTTCAATGACTCCCTGATTAAGAACAGCAATGCGATGAGCCCGTTCCAGTGTCGTAAAGCGATGGGCGATGATCAAAGATGTCCGCCCCTTGAGAAGCTCAGTGAGAGCTTGTTGGATGAGCAGTTCTGTATAGCTGTCAACGCTGGATGTCGCTTCATCCAAAATGATGATATCGGGCCGGGAAATCAAGGCGCGGGCAAAAGAGATCAATTGTTTCTGGCCGCCGGACAGCCGGATTCCTCCTTCACCGACTTCAGTTTCATAACCGAGGGGGAAGCGGGAGATAAAGTCATGGGCATTGACCTGTTGGGCGGCAGTTACCACTTCTTCATCTGTCGCATCAGGATTCCCATAACGGATGTTTTCTTTGACCGTTGTGTCGAAAAGGAAAATATTTTGGGGGACAACTGATATCAATGAACGAAGAGAGTTCAAAGACAGATCTCTGATATCAGTACTGTCGATAAGAATGGATCCTTCTTTGACATCATACAAGCGTGTCAGTAGATTCACCAAAGTTGTTTTGCCTGCTCCTGTGGGGCCGACAAGGGCCAGGGTTTCGCATGAGGGGATATGGAGATGAACATCTTTAATGACCTCTTCACCGTTGTAGCTAAAGCGGATATGCTGAAAAGAGATCTCTCCCCTTCTTTCTTCTTTAAGAAGAACGGGATTTGTTTTTTCCCTGATCTCAGGTTTCAGAGAGAGGTATTCATCAATTCTCTCCAAAGCAGCTGCCGCTCCTTGATAGGTGTTGTAGACTTGACTTAAATCTGCGAGGGGCGCAAAAAATTGACGGACATAACCCAAAAAGGCGATGACAATACCCAACGTGATATTCCCCCGGATGACCAGCCATCCGCCATAAGTCAAGACAAGGACTTCTCCTAATACGCGACTTAAATTCATTGTCGGAAAAAGCAGTGCAAAATAGGAGACAGCTTTTAAGTTAGCTTTTAAATTCTGCCAACTGAGCGTTTTAAATTTTCCTGTATTGACAGCTTCTCTGTTTAAAGCTTGAACGAGCCTGATTCCGGAAAGGTTCTCTTCGACATCAGCGTTCAGCCGGGCGAGTTTTTCCCGGACATCGCGATAAGCGCTACGCATTTGCTTTCCCAGCAAAGAAATAGAAAAAAAGATAAAGGGGATGACAAGAAACGAGACGAGCGCCAGAGAAGGCTTGAGACAGATCATGATGGTGATAATACCGGCCAAAGTGAGCAGATCATTGAAAAAATAGATAAATCCGCTGGAAATAAGTTCCGAAAGGGCATTGACGTCATGAGTGATACGGGACATCAGTTCTCCGGTGAGTCTTTTTTTAAAAAAACTCATGGGCATTCCTATGATATGCCGATAAAGTTCTTTTCGGACTTGCGCAACGATAATATGGCCGATACGGCCTGAGAGGTATGTTTGCAAAAAAGACGAAAGCCAAAAAAGGCCATGTACAAGGAGAAGCAGAAGCAGAATCATGTTTAAACCTGACAAATCGCCCGGTAAGATGAAATCATCAACAGCAATTTTACTTAAATAGGGTGCAGCCAGGGTGGCAAAAGTGACGGCTAACATGGCAAGGGAAGCCAGTGTCAAGGTTTTCCAATGGGGCCTGAGGTGGCGGAATAAAAGCTTCAATGCCTTCCTGTTAAAGTGACGCAAGCTGTAATTTTCTTCTTTATCATTTTGTAATCGTCCTCCGAAGCCGCCTCTCATTGTAATCCTTTCCCCCCGCTGTTGAGATCTTTTTTTGATCTGTCTGCCGGGTTTTGTTCAAACAGGCCATGATTACCGTGGACTTGGCTGTAGAAACCGCCCGAGTTTAAAAGACTTTCGTGATTTCCTTCCTCGACGATTTTGCCGTCTTTCAGCACAATAATGCGGTCAGCATTTTTTACAGTCCATAGACGATGAGCAATAATAAATGTCGTCCGTCCCCGGGTGACGTTGCGGAGGGCCTTTTGCATTTTTTCATCTGTTTCAGCGTCAACACTGGATGTCGGTTCGTCCAGAACAAGAAGGCCCGGGTCAGTCAGAAGCACCCGTGCCATGGCTAGACGCTGCCGTTGGCCTCCGGAGAGGGTGACTCCTCTTTCCCCGACAGGGGTCTCATAACCTAAAGGCAAAGAGAGGATAAAATCATCGATCTGGGCAATGCGGGCGGCCTCTCTGATCTCGTCTATTGAGGCTTCGGGCTTCCCGTAAGAGATGTTCTCTTTAATGGAAGCCGCAAAGAGAAAGGTGTCCTGAAGGACGATCCCCACTTGTTTCCTCAGGCTTTCAACAGTTACTTTTATCAGGTCCTGGCCGTCTATCAGGATCTGCCCCTCCGTAGGGTCATAGAAACGAGGCAACAGGTGAATCAGTGTGCTTTTTCCTGCTCCTGTGGGGCCGACGACGGCAATAAACTCGCCCGGTGCAGCTTTGAAATTAATCTCATCCAAGACCTTCTCCTCCCCACTGTAGCTGAAAGAGACGTTTCGGAATTCAACGGCTCCCCTGATTTCCGGAAGGGGAGAGGCGTCAGGAGCATTCTGTATGTCCGAAGGGGTCTCGATGGTATTAAAGATCCTCTCCGCAGCGGCTAAAGCCTGATTTGTGAAATTGATCATCATCCCTGTTTGCCTGATGGGACGCAGGAGCATTGCAATATAACCCATGAATCCGGCCAAAACTCCTAATGAAATGTTTCCTTGAATGACCAGGCGGCCTCCATACCAGAGGACCAGGGCAGAACTGGCTCCCATAAAGAAATTGACGTAGGGCATCCAGAGAGCCGAGGTCTTCACCGCTTCGATATTAACAGATGCGTAGCGTTGATTTGATTGTGTAAAATCTTTTTCTTCTCTTGCTTCACTCCCGAAGAGTTTAATTACTTCAATCCCTGACAGGTCTTCTTTGACAGTCTGGTTCAATGTTGAAAAGCTCTTCCGGACCTTTTTAAACATCGGTCGCACCCGGGCTGAGTATTGATACATTCCGAAGGCCATAAAAGGAATCATAAGAAAATAGAGAAGAGCCAGCCGATAATCCCAAAGGAGCATGACAATGAAAATTCCAGTTATTGTTAAGAGGTTTCCTGAAATAAAGATACCGGCATTGGCGAAAAATCCACGTAAAGTGTCAGCATCTGCTGTTACCCTTGCCATAAGGTCCCCTGTTCTTGAATGATCGTAAAAAGAAAAAGAGAGTTTATTGAGATGCTCATACAAACGAAAACGTAAATCATGGATGATGTTTTGGGCCACCTGTTCGGACTTATACCGTTTTATGTAATCAACCAGTCCCTGAATAAGAGTCGCCGCCAACATGGCTGCTCCGACAACCCAAAGCAGGTGAATTCTGTTGTTTAGAATAAAGCGGTCAATACCAAGGCGTAACAGCCATGGGGGGACTAACCCCAGAACCGTAGAGAGGACTACGGATACAAAAACGATGACGATCTTTGATTTATGAGAGCCTGCACAGCGGCCCAATTTCAGTAAAACTGTCCGGCTCTCTTTTTTCTTTCTCATCATTTCACCTCTGCTTTCTCTTCAACATCGATACAATAGAGAAGATGTTTAATTAAGTCAAGACTTAATTATAAGCCTTTGCTTATTTTAGCGGCTTTAATGCGACAGGAGAGATTGCTTTTTTCATAGGGGAAGACAGCGGGAAGTGATATAATCGAAGAGTGATGAAAAACCATAAACAGGGAGGTCATGTGAAAAGGGATTTTATCAGACAGTTGATGAGAATTCAGAGGGATGAGATCGAAGGGTTTTATATTTATAAGGCATTGGCCAAAAAAGAGAAGGACCCCCATAACAAGGCGGTGTTGATGGAGATCTCGCAAACAGAAAAGAAACATTATGATGTCTTGAAAAGTTATACCCATAAGAGAGCAGCTCCTTCCTATTTCCGAATAGTTTTCTATTATTTGTTAGCCCGGATAGCCGGACTGACGTTTACTTTAAAACTCATGGAAAAAGGAGAGACGGAAGCCTCGGCTCTTTATGATGAGATCACAGAATCCATGCCTGAAGCCGCCAGGATGGGCCGGGAAGAAGACATCCATGAAAAACAGCTTTTGGATATGCTCAATGAAGATAAATTGAATTATATGGGTTCAGTGGTTTTGGGGCTCAATGATGCCCTGGTGGAACTCAGCGGTGCTTTGGCGGGTTTTACATTTGCCGTTCAGAACAGTCGCACTATCGCCCTTTTGGGGCTGATCACCGGAATTGCTGCGACCTTCTCAATGGCTGCCAGCGAATTTCTGTCCCAGCGTCAAGATGGCAATCATAAAGAGGCTATGAGATCCAGCCTCTATACGGGATTGGCCTACGTAGGAACGGTTTCCCTTCTGACACTTCCCTTTTTTCTTTTTGCCAGCCCCGTTATCAGCCTTATTGTTATGATGGGTGTAGTGGTAATGATTATTTTAGCCTTCAACTTTTATATTTCCGTTGCCAAGGACCTTCCCTTTAAAAAACGCTTTTGGGAGATGGCACTTATCAGTTTAAGCGTGGCCGTTCTTTCCTTCGGTATCGGCTGGGCTGTGCGTTCGCTTTGGGGGTTAGAATTATGATACCCGGGAAGGTCTCATGTCTGGCCTTGATGGGCAGCCCCCGGAAAGGAGGAAACACCGCTTTGCTTCTGGATGCGTTTTGCCGGGGATTTCAACAAACATATTCACAAGCCTTTATGGAGATCATCCCGGTCGCAGAAAAAAGAATCAAGCCCTGTCGGGGGTGTGATGCCTGTAAAGGAGCAGAAAAAAGCTGCATCATCAAAGATGACATGCAGAAGATCTACCCGTCGATTGAAAGAGGGGACATGCTTATTCTGGCTTCTCCGATTTACTGGTGGCATATGACGACTCAATTGAAATCTTGTGTGGACCGGTTTTACGGGATGGACTATAGTCTTTTCCAAGGAAAAAAAATAGTTTTTCTGTCGACTTTCGGTAGTACACAAGCGGAGTCCGGATTTACCATAGCCTGTGATTCTATCGCTTCAATGGCTTGTTTTCTGGGAATGGATTTTGTTTTGGCATGGGGGATAAGTACCGGGGAGCTGTCTCTTAAGGAGAATCCGATAGCTTTGAAAGAAGCGGAGCGTCTCGGCAGGGAATTTCTGCTTCCGTAAGGGCTGAGTGTGGGATCCCGGAGCAATGTGATGAAGAAAGAAACGGCAAGGCCTGTTATTTTGTCCGCCAGCCGGGTCACTGATATTCCCGCCTTTTATATGCCCTGGTTTTTAAACCGGCTGAAGGAAGGATATTCTGTCCGGATCAATCCTTATAATGGAAAACGGCAGTGTCTCTCTTATGAGAAAACACGTATTGTCGTCTTCTGGAGCAAAAACCCGGCCCCGCTCCTTTCCGCAATCCATACTCTGGAAGAGAGGGGACTGGGTTTCTATCTTCATTTTACTCTCAACGATTATGAACAAGAGGGGTGGGAGCCGGGTTTGCCTTCTTTAAAAAAGCGTATGCAGGATTTTAGAGATCTTTCGGTTCGTTTAGGTAAAGAACGTGTTATCTGGCGCTTTGATCCTTTGATTCTCTCTCCGCTCCTTTCTTTCTCCGAATTGGCTCGGCGCATCATGTCTATTGGTGAAGAGCTTGTATCCTTGACAGATAGGTTGGTGATCAGTTTTCTCGACATATCGCCTTACAAAAGCGTTATTCATCGGCTGAAGAAAGGAGGCTTTCCTTTGAGGACCCCTACAGAAGAAGAAGAGGCTGAGTTCATCGACCTTTTGAGCCGCCTGCAGTGTAAGTGGAAGGATGTCAATCCATCCTTTTCAATAAGCCTTTGTGCCGAAAGGGACTGGGAGAGCCGGGGGATCGAGCCTGCCCGATGTATTGACGGAGACCTGCTCAAAAAGCTTTATCCTTATGACAGCGCTTTGCAGGATTATCTTAAAAAAGCGAGAAAAGATCCCTCGCAGCGGCCTCTATGCCGCTGTATTGAAAGCCGGGATATCGGGGCCTACGGTACATGCCGTTTTGCATGCATTTATTGTTACGCCCGATTTACCCGGGTACCCCTTTTGAAGGAAGACTTTACAAAGGAAAGCCTTTCCGATATGATAAAAAACACTGGTAAAAAGGAGTCTCTGTGACAGCTGAGAAGTTTGAATTGATTCCTTATTGTATTAATAAAAAGATAAGCTGTAATTTTTTCAGCCAGGGGATACAATGAACAGGTTTGCGTATGGATTCGTCTGAAATAAGGGCTGTAGAAGTTCTTTTGCCCGAAACAAAAGAAAAAATATGCCGCCGGATTCTTTCTGATCTTTCGGAATGGTTCGGAATCCCTGAAGCTGCGGAAGACTATATACGGGGATGCCGGAACAAGTATATGACAGCTCTCCGGGATGAGGATGAATATATCGGATTCCTCTCACTCCATGAGCATAACAGATATACAGCTGAGATTTTTGTCATGGGAATCTTAAAAAGAAACCGAAGGCAGGGTCTTGGGCGAGTCTTGGTCAAAAGATGTGTGGAGATGCTGAAAGAGCGGGGTTTCATATTTTTAACGGTCAAGACTTTGAGTAATGCTCATCCGGATGTCAATTATTCCGAAACGCGCCGTTTCTATACGTCCATGGGATTTCTTCCTTTGGAAGAGTTTCCCGGATTATGGGGAAAAGAGAACCCTTGCCTGATGTTGGCTAAAGTCATTCAGATGCCTGAAGCGGATATCCCGGAGGAGTTAAACGGTCAGGGTGATTTAAAAAAGATTTGAAGAGAAGAAGATCCGATTCAAAGGAGGATTATATGGGAGACGGCTATCATTTTAAAATTGGAAGAGGAAACGAAGATGTAGAGCTTTTAGCACGTATGAGCAATCGTCACGGCCTTATTGCAGGAGCCACGGGAACGGGAAAGACCGTGACTTTAAAGGTGATGACGGAATATTTCAGCGAAATCGGAGTGCCTGTTTTTTTGGCCGATGTCAAAGGGGATCTGGCCAGTCTGGCTCTTCCCGGGGAGATAAATGAGAAACTGCAGGCGCGCATTGATTTTATCGGCTTAAATGATTTTACATTTCAATCCTTTCCCGTGCGGCTTTGGGATGTCTTCGGCCGTTTAGGCCATCCTGTTCGTACGGACATCACGGAGATGGGACCCATTCTCTTGAGCCGCCTTATGGACCTGAACGACACCCAGGCCGGAGTCCTTGAGATCGTCTTCCGCATCGCTGATGAAAAAGGCTGGCTTCTTCTGGACCTTAAAGACTTACGTTCTATGCTTCATTATGCCGGAGATCACGCAAAGGAGTATACTCTGAAATACGGCAATATTTCATCGGCATCTATCGGGGCAATACAACGCTCTCTTCTCCAATTGGAATCCGCCGGCGGAGATCTTTTTTTCGGCGAACCTTCCCTGGAAATTGCAGATCTTTTTGGAAAGGATATCAACGGAAAAGGGATCATTAACATTCTGGCGGCTGAAGACCTCTTTAATTCGCCCCGGATCTACTCAACTTTTCTGCTCTGGCTTTTATCGGAACTCTTTGAAGAATTGCCTGAAGTCGGCGATTTAGAACAACCCAAATTAGTCTTCTTTTTTGACGAAGCTCATCTGCTTTTCAATGATACTCCCAAAGCACTTCTGGAAAAAATCGAGTTGGTGGTCCGTTTGATACGCTCCAAGGGAGTCGGAGTCTTTTTTGTCACACAGAACCCGGTTGATATTCCCGATTCAGTCTCCGGACAACTGGGGAACCGTGTTCAGCACGCTTTGCGCGCTTATACACCCAAAGAACAGAAAGCGGTAAACGGAGCCGCTGATACCTTTCGGCAAAACCCGGATTTTGATGTAAAGGACGTGATTACGGAGCTTAAAACAGGAGAGGCTCTCGTCTCTTTTCTGGATGCTGACGGGAAGCCTTCTGTGGTGGAAAGGGCCCTTATCGCTCCTCCAAAAAGTGCTTTCGGGACGATTTCAACTGAAAAGAGAGAGGCTTTGATTCAGAATTCGCCCATGTTTTTTAAATATACGCAGACGTTAGATCCCGAGTCGGCTTATGAGATCATACAAAAGAAATATGAGGAGAAATCAGCCTTGGAGCAGGAAGAAGAGCTGCGTAAGATGAAGGAAAAGGAAGCAAAAGCCTTGGAAAAACAGCGGCTTGCTGAGGAGAAAGCAAAAGCAAAAGCGAAAAAGAACAATCCCTTTTCACCGGAGAAAGTCACCAAATCTTTCATGAGCACTGTGACAAGCACTCTCGGGCGTGAAATCGCCAGGGGGTTATTAGGGACTATTAAAAAGGGTTTGAAATAAAACAGGATAAGGGAGCCTTTCAAGGCTCCCTTATGGAATGATCACATCCTCATTTTTTTGAAGTTTTCTTTCAGAAGATTAATATCATTGATCCAGTCTTCGATTTCCTGTTCATGTTCCAATTCATCCTGGAGAATAGACAGTGCCATTTGATAGGTGGCCGCGTCTTTTCCTAATGTAAAATCGCAGATCTCTTTGTAGCGTTGAATGGCGCATCTTTCACCGTTCAGGTTCTGCTCCAGAATGACCTCCACATAAGGATCATCGGGAGTCTCATATTCACATCGGGCTGTTTTCATCCAGTCAGCGGGAGAAAGGATGGGAGTCCCTCCTAATTGAATAATGCGGTCGGCAACTAATACAGCATGATTCAGTTCCTCGTCAGCATGAATCTTTAACTCAGGTTCGACTTCTGTGCGCATCGGCCCCTCGATAACACGGGAGCCGATCCAATACTGATAATAAGCCAGCCACTCCTCGGCAAGGGCTTCATTCAGCATTTTAATCAGCGCATTGACATCAAGATTTAAGATCTCCACACCACGTTTTCCCATAGGGCCTCCTTTTTACGTTATGACAAACTCCTTTGAGTATAGGGGATAAGGCTCATTTTGTCAATTTTATCCGTTTACAGGCGGAGTTGACAACGAAGGGAAGAGATGTATAATATAATATCAGATCAGTAAAATAAAGGAGGCCTTTATGGATAACGCAGCCCTTGTATTGAGGGGATTGGGTGAGTTGAGTGAGCAGTTTTCTCTGATTTCAGGAATATGGCATGTGATTTTTTTTGCCGCATTGGTTCTCCTTGCAGTCGGGTGGCGTCCCACACATCGTCAGGCAGGGGTCGTCTTGGCCCTTCCTGCTTTTTCTGTATCGATTTTGTCGCTTTTAACGGGGCATTATATCAATGGACTGATATTTGCCGGGCTCTTTTTGATTCTTATGATTTTAAGCTCCCGGTTTAAAGAAGAACAAGTCTCCACGGGATGGAATATTTTTTCTATTTCAGGGGCCCTGATGGTTCTTCTGGCCTGGCTTTACACTTACTTTTTTCAACAAGGCGGTTTTCTTCCCTATCTCTATGGATCTCCCATGGGGGTTATTCCCAGTCCTACCATATCGATTATGATAGGTTTTACACTTCTCTTTAATGCATTTAAATCAAGGGTCTGGGCTCTCGTTTTGGGACTTACCGGACTGGCTTACGGACTTGTCAATGCATTCTGGCTGGGGATTTCCCTTGATTACGGTTTGATGGCCGGGTCCCTCATTTTGATTCTCATAAAAGTCATCCGCCAGGTCGAAAGAGAATAGGATGTTTGAGTTTTAGGGGTGATGATGATATTCCGTTCTTTAAAGCCGGATGATTCAAAAGCATTGATGAGTCTTTTTAAAGATTTTCATAATGAAATCAGCCGCTTGCGGGGGAAAACTCAGACGTACTCTCCGGATGAGGCCCGGCAGGAACTTGATTACTTCAATCGCAGCCCTTTTACACTATATGTAGCTGAAGAGGATGAGTTGGCCGGATATGCCGTATTTAAGATTCATGACAATACAGTTTGGGTCGAGCAGCTTTACGTGCGGCCTGAGTATCGAAGACAAGGGGTAGGGCGGCAGTTTCTTGTCATCGGGGAAGCTCTGGCGGATAATTATGGCCAGGAGACGGTTTACTTTTGGGTTCATCCGGACAACACTGCTATGCTTCAATTTTTAAAAAAGACCGGATATGACGTTTTGAATCTGGTCGAAATACGTCGCCAAAGGGAAGCAGAGAGTTGTTGTCACACCGTTCAGCTTTTTGAAAGCACTGTGCGTTACTGTAAAGGAAAGGAGGAGGGATGAAGAGCATGCGTGATATTTTGAAATTCTATTCGACGCATGGTGTTATCACGGATCCGGGAAATAATGCAGCGCTTTTTTCCGGACTCCCGGAGAGTTGTCCCGATCTTATCTCCCTGATCCAGGGTTTATTTCTTCATATACATTGGGCAGAGCGCTACGGAGTCCGTCCTGATACAAAGCAAAAAGAGCATGTACAGGTACGGTTCGTTGAAAAAATTTTGGAGATCATTCATAATCTGGACAACCGGCCCTTAACGGAGAAACGCCCGTTGAAAAAAAGATTTTTCGGAAATTGCCGGGACTTCAGCGTGATGCTTGTCTCTCTTTTACGGCATCAGGGCATCGCTGCTGTGGCGCGATGCGGATTCGGGACGTATTTTCTCCCGGGAAAATTTGAAGATCACTGGGTTGTGGAGTACTGGGATGATGCCAAAGAGCGTTGGGTCATGGCGGATCCTCAGATCGATGATCTGATGAAAGAGAGACTTGCTCTCTCTTTCAATCCTCTTGATATCCCCTCGGGGAAATTTATAAATGCTGCAGAAGCCTGGCATCTTTGCCGCAGCGGAAAGGCAGATCCCATGGATTTTGGGATATTTGATATGCGGGGGTTGTGGTTTATACGGGGGAATCTCCTGAGGGATCTTGCCGCATTGAACAAAATGGAGCTTCTTCCCTGGGATGGATGGGGTCTTTCATCTCAATCAGAGCCGGAGATGAGCCCTTCGGATTATGCCCTTTTGGACAAAGCGGCAAAAGCTGTTATGGAGGAAAAAGAGGAGATCTACTCTCTTTATGAGAACCCCCTTCTTCAGGTTCCCCCGGTTATTGACTCCTATACTTCTTCAGGGGTTTTGAGAGAAAGGATCTATTGAGCCCATTGATCACTGTCATTCAACGATTATTCTTTGATCACAGAAATCCTGGGATGCAATAAAGGAAGGGGGGTAATATGCGAAAAAAAGGTGTTTACGCCATTATCGCTTTTCTGTTAGTTTTGCCCGGATGCGGAAAGGACAGCGATGTCTCTTTTACAGGCGCGACAGTGGCTTGCCCCTTTTCATGGGATTCATGGAAAAGCCTGGAAATGGACTCTTATTTTGAGATTACACTTCTTTCAGGGAATTTTTCCGTGATTGAGTATTCTTATCAATAAAAGGATGGGGAGTGTGAGGCGGTTTTTTTTCAGGGCAATCATTTTTTTTGTTTTTTTCTTTTTACTCTTAGAAAAAGGCCTTAGCCGTGCTCAGGACGGGTTTATCCCTGAAAAAGAAAGGGAACGCCCTCATCCCGCTGCTGTCCGCGCTGCAGCCCCTTCATTAGACTTGAGAGGGGACGGGCAGGAGGATCCTTTAGGAGAATGGTCTCGTCTTGTTATCGGAGAGGTTGAAGATGAATTTTTGCAGATAAAGATTCTACATGACTGGGTCGTTTTGAATATATCCTATGATACACAAGCTCTTTCTTCCGGGGGGATTCCTTCACAGGAAATCGATGCGGTCCTAAAGAATAAAAAAGGAGTTTGTGAGGGATATGCCCGGTTGTTCAGGGCACTGGCCCGGGCCGCCGGATTCGAATGCGAGATTATCCGTGGAGAAGTACGACTTCCGCTTCAGAAAAAGTCTCAAACAACCCTTTCCCATGCATGGAATGCTGTCAAAGTCGGAGGGGAATGGTATTTTGTTGACACCACCTGGGATGCCGGCTTTTTAACAGGTGACAGTTATCAGTCGCGCTATGCCACGACTTTTCTTTTCAAACCTCCTGAAGAGCTTATCTTTACTCATTTTCCGGATAATCCCCGTTGGCAGCTGCTTTCAATCCCTTTGACAAAGGCTGAGTTTTTTAAACAGCCCTTACTCATCGGGCCCTATTTTTCTTTTTTTTCTTCATCGGCCCTGGAAGGGATGAGTCAGGGAGAGAATCTCCCCCATCCTTTTGCTGTGGATTTTTTTCCCGCAAAAGAGCTGCGCCTTTTCGCGCAGATCCGCATCGGAGAAAAACGTCTTTCGGAGCGGCATATCTGGGCGGATAAAAGCGGAAAGACCCTTCGGCTCTCATTCCTGTTCCCGCAGGCCGGGGACTATACGCTTTTGTTTTTTGCATCAGACAGCCCCGATGACAGGCCGCTGGAACTCATCGGGGAAATCGCGGTGTTTGCTCCGGAGGGTGTTTTTTATGTTTATCCCCTTGTCTATGCTGATTTTATTCAAAAAGGGGGACGCATCCTCTCTTCTCTGAACCCTTTGAGCAAGGGGGAGATGTTTGATTTTAAGTTTCAATTGCCCGGCTTTGAAAAAGCTCTTCTTGTGGCAGGAGAGAAACAGTTTCATTTAAACCGCGGCCCGGACGACATCTTTACCCTGCAGCTGCTCATACCGGATGCCGATGAACTTTTCCTGTTCGGTGGGGTTGAAGAGGACTCTGAAGAATATAAAGGGCTTTTACTCTATTCGATTTATGATTAAAAAAGTGCCATGATTCCTTGACATAAAATACAATAACGTTATAATAGAAGGCAAGATATAAAGGAAGAATATGAATCCCGGTATTATTGGAGCATTTGTCGCCTTGATTATTGCTATTCAGAAAAGATGAGCGCATATGAGGCTTTTGTATATTTTAAATAAGATGAAAATGAAAGGGTGGGCTCTTGACATGAAAATGATTCAAAACCTTTTGGGAAAGAGGGTCAAAATACGTTGCATTGATTCATCGCAAGGGGTGCAGAAAAGTACTGTGGAGCAAACTGACGAGAACTGGATTCTTCTCAAAGATTCAAAAGGAAAGGAAAAGATCATTAAGGCTGACTATATCGCTCAGATCGATATCCTTTCCTGATTATTTGACTCCCTTGTTGATCCTTCGCTTATTTTTGCGGCCCCGGCCGATTTAAATTTTATGCTAATAAAATACAAATATCCTTGACAATGACAGAAAAGGGTGTATTGTTAGCGAGTGGAACGGTGTTCTCAATAAAAAGACCGGCGTAATATACGAGTCCGGTTGTGAAAGGTTACTACATGAAAGGTACTGTTAAATGGTTCAACGCGACTAAAGGCTTTGGTTTCATTCAAAAAGAGGACGGAAATGACCTGTTCGTCCATAAAAACGACGTGAGCGGCTTCATTGATGAGGGCGACACTGTCGAGTTCGAAGTAGGGGAAGGCCGCAAGGGCCCCTGCGCTGTTAATGTTAAAAAAATCTGATTTTGTTGCATAGCAAAAAATAGATCGTTTTGTAATTTAGGTTTGTCACCGGGGACGCTGTTCCACCTCATTTTCCCCTTTGACATTCGGTGATGGAGTTCACCATGTAACCGCTTGAAAAGCTGATGACTCCTGCAATAGATTTGCGGAGGTAGCCATGGCTTCGACAGTGTTTCTCTTTTCTCTTTTCTTCAGATGCATTCCGGAGGTCTTCTCGTGGTAGCGGCTTTGTCTGCGATTACTCTTCTGGGGCTTTTCTTTGATTTTTTATTTAAAAGAATGAAATTACCCGGATTGTTGGGAATGCTTCTTTTGGGTATTCTCATGGGCCCGAATATTTTAAACGTTATAGATGAGAATATTATGCGCGTTTCATCGGACTTACGGACGATCGCTCTTATTATTATACTCCTGCGGGCCGGTTTGGGGATAAGCAAACGGTCTTTAAACAGAGTCGGTAGGATAGTTCTCAAGATAAGCTTTCTTCCCGGGCTGTTGGAGGGTTTTTGTATTGCTGTGGCCGCTCGCTTTCTTTTAGGCTTTTCTTTTATTGAGGGAGGGGTTTTAGGTTTTATTATTGCTGCTGTATCCCCGGCGGTGGTTGTTCCGAAGATGCTCTCCTATTTGGAGAAAGGAATCGGAACAGATAAAGATATTCCGACTCTCATTTTGGCCGGGGCCTCTATTGACGATGTGTTTGCTGTTACAATGTTCAGTACATTTTTAGGTTTATATAGCGGGCGTCATATGAATATCGGAGTTCAGATCATGAGTATTCCGCTTTCCATTATCCTGGGAATCATTTGTGGTGCTATTTTGGGGAATCTGATGATCAAAATGTTTAATAAACATAATATCAGGGACACGAAAAAGGTTTTGATCATTCTCGGGGTAGCGATGTTTTTAACGACTTTGGAGCGTGCTTTAGAGAACACTATTCAGATTGCCGGATTATTGGGGGTGATGACGATAGGGTTTCTGATATTGGAGAAGAAACCGGATATCGCCAAAAGGATGGCTCGTAAGCTTGATAAGATATGGATATTTGCTGAGGTCTTGCTCTTTGTCCTGGTTGGCGCTCAAGTCGATATTTCAGTCGCTTTTCAGACAGGATTAAAGGGAATGATGCTCATCGGCGCAGGTCTTCTGGCTCGCTCTGCAGGTGTTCTTTTATCGACGGCTGAAACGGCTTTTAACAAGAAAGAGAAACTCTTTTGTGTGTTTGCTTTTATTCCCAAAGCGACTGTACAAGCGGCTGTGGGAGCTGTCCCCTTGGCACTGGGATTGCCTTCGGGTGAAGTTATTCTCGCCCTTTCTGTTCTTTCTATTGTTATAACAGCCCCTTTGGGCTCCTTTTTGATAAGGGCATCCGCCCATCGGCTTCTTACCCCTTCAGAACATAGGGAGGGCAACGAGAAAGATATCTTTTGACTCCTTTTCATTTTATATTATACTCAGCAAAAAAGGGGTCATTTTGGCACATCACCATCATCATACTGCATCAAACATTTCTGTAGCTTTTTTTCTCAATCTTGGTTTTACCGTTGTGGAAATCATCGGAGGCCTTTTAACCAACAGTGTCGCCATCCTTTCGGATGCTGTTCATGATCTGGGTGATTCTGTAACATTGGCTCTTTCCTGGTATTTTGAAAAGCTGTCCCATAAACCCCGAACGGAAACGTTGACTTACGGGTATAAACGCTTTTCCCTTGTAGGAGCCTTTATCAGTTCTGTGATACTCCTGGGGGGCTCTGTTTTTGTTTTAACCCGGGCCGTTCCCCGTATCATTCACCCGGAAGATGTTCATGTCGATGGAATGATCTTTATGGCTGTACTAGGCGTTGCTGTCAATGGGTTGGCTGTTTTGAGATTAAAAGGGGGGCGGAAACTGAATGAGCGGGTAGTGATGCTTCATCTTTTGGAAGATGCCATTGGCTGGGTTGCTGTTTTGATCGTCAGCCTTGTTATGAAAATAACTTATTTGCCTGTTCTGGATCCTATTCTGTCTGTGGTGATCTCCGTTTTTATCATATCTAAAATCATACCTAATATTAAGGAAGCGGTAAGGATCTTTCTCCAGTATTCTCCGGGTGGTGTGGACATTCACAAAGTCAAAGAAGAAATAGAGGGGATTCAGGATATTGTAGAAGCCCATGATATTCATCTTTGGTCTGTAGACGGCAATCATCATATATTTTCCTGTCATATCGTATTACGAAAAGATCTGCCCCTTAGCCAGTCACATAAGATCAAAGAAGAGCTGCGCAGTCTTTTGAAGCGTTTTGACATATCACATCCTACCGTTGAATTCGAATTAGAAGATGAACCATGCTCTTCATGCGACGGCAAAGAACCCTGCTCTTGACGTTTGTTTTGAGTCTTTGACTTCATCCGTCTTTTGGGTTAAAATGAAGTATACACTGAGGTGATATATGACTTCTATTCACGAATTTATCCTTCAATGGACAGGGATAAGCCCGGAGATGCAGAGTAAAATTCTTTCCACTCTGATTGTGTTCTTCCTTTTCTGGCTTTTTCGTTTACTGGCCTTTCATATTATCAATAAGGCCACATCAGATGTGAAGGTCCGCTATACCTGGAGGAAAAGTCTGACTTATGTTGCCGGGGTTCTTGTCCTTCTTCTGGTGGGGAGTATTTGGCTCAAAGGAATTCAGACATTGGCCACCTATCTGGGATTGGTGTCAGCCGGCGTGGCTATTGCCCTGAAAGACCCTTTGACAAATATTGCAGGCTGGATCTTTATTATTTCCCGGCGCCCTTTCACTTTGGGAGACAGGATTCAAATCGGGGCCCATGCCGGAGATGTCATCGATATCAGAGTATTTCAATTTACTTTAATCGAAATCGGTAATTGGGTTGATGCCGACCAAAGCACCGGAAGGATTATTGATATTAATAATGCCAAGATCTTTACGGAGACATTGGCAAATTATACAAAGGGATTCCGCTACATCTGGAATGAGATTCCTATACTCGTGACTTTTGAAAGTGATTGGAAGAAGGCAAAAAAAATTCTTTGGAATATCGTCAACCGCCATGCAGAGTCACTGACTCCGTCAGCTGAAAAAAGCCTGCGGGAGGCGAACAAACGCTTCATGATTTTTTATACACAATTGACCCCTATCGTCTATACTTCAGTCAAAGAAAGCGGAGTCTTGTTGACGGTGCGTTATATGTGCGAGCCGCGCAAAAGACGGGGCAGTACGGAGGCTGTCTGGGAGGACATCTTAACAGAATTCGGACAGTTGGACGATATTGATCTGGCTTATCCGACGACACGGTTTTATGATAATATCCGTGAAGGAAAAGTCTCCTCCGGCCCCCCTGACGCATCTGTTTAAATATAATGATAGACGATGCAGGCGTTAAGGATTCGCTGATCATTTTTAATTTCTGAATTGATTGTCCTGATCTTAAAGAAGATGAAAGAAAAAAGCTCCCAGAAGAGAACCCATCCTCCGATGAAGAGCCCTTCTGAAATTAGGATGGCTGCAGATTCGTTGACAAACAGGGTTTTTAAAATAAAGGCCCCGATAAGAAGGCCGGTTCCGGTCAGCCCATAGATGAGAGAGCTGTGGAACATTCTCCGCCGCTGTCTCTGCTGTTTGATTAAGGTGTAAGAGAAAAAGTTCTTCATCCCTTTGATATTTTTTTCTTCGATCTCTTCATTCTTGACTTTTTTGGGAAGATAAAAATTGATCTGGACAGGAAATTTGAGCGGGATCTCTGAAGAACATTCTTCTATAAACTCAAGAAGATCCATATCCATATCCCTGCGGTGCAAAGGGGAGTAGTCCCATTCATTGTAAAGATCACGGTAATAGTCAAGACGAATATCGATGTGAAATGTTTTTCTTTTTACATCATAACGATACATCTTTTGAAGTTCATGAAAAGAAGAAAACATAGGAACCGGCCCTTTTTCTGGAAAGCATACTCTTTAGAGCGGGTTTGTCAAGAAGAAGAGACATTCTCCTGTCTTGCCAAAAAGGGCCGCAGGCCTTATATAAGAGATATGGAGAAGGAGGGCGGATGAAAAGAAGTACGCTGATAATTGCCTTATTGATAAGCGTGATCGCAGTGTCCCTTGGAGAAGACTTAGACGGTCTATGGATTATCCGGCAAAATAAATCTGTTGTCAAAGTCTCACAGGAGAGTGAGGGGTATTCTTTCATCAAAGAAAGTTATTACAGAGGTGATAAAGAGGAGCGAGAAGGCCGTTTGTCTTTGAGGGGAAATGAGTTGGTTTTCCGCTACCAGGGGGGAATGATGGCATCCGGCACACTTCCGGATTCACATCACATCATAGAAAACAGCGTTGAAGATTGGGTCAAAGTCAAAAACGCTCTTGATGAAGAGGATTTTGAACTGACGGGGAAGTGGCAGTTTTTGGATTCTGAAGTCACTCTGACTCAAAAGGGCCGGGCTCTTAGCGGGAAACAGATCAAAAACGGAAGCGTGGTGGCTGAATTCTCCGGTTTCATCGATGGGCGTTTGATCTCTCTTCAGGTAACGGCTCAGCCCAAACGTCTCTATCCCGATTATATAGAGCTTGTCATCGTCGATACAGCAACCCTTCTCTATTCATGGGGTTTTACTGAGGATACATATTGGACAAAAGACTATGATGTTCGGTGAAGAGGGAAAACGGTGTTTTTATCTGATTGATTGACAAAGCATCTCTTTTGCGGCTATACTTTATAAAGAAGAGTTCCTTCAGGAAGAAGAGGTGCTTTTTGAAAACTCGTCAACCTTTAAAACAAAAGCATTATGTCTTGTTGATGAGTTTTATTTCAGCGTTGACTATTACTTCCTATATTTTATTCCGTTTGAGCGGATGGGGTCCCCTTATCGGTCATTGGCGGGGTGATTATTTATTTTTTGCTGTTTTCTTGATTTTGTTTTCAGCCAACGCTGCTGTTATCATAAAAGAAATCAAACATGAATACCGGGAAATAACTGACAGAAATTTTGAGACGGGCAAAACGAAAACGATACTCTGGAGCACGGCTCTTGTCTGTTATGTTTTTTTTATCATACTGTTCTGGCTCTCCATGAGAAGCGAGCTCAAAGTCTTGCAAAAGGCTTTTCAGCGGTATGCCGATCTGACAAGGATATCTCTTCAGTCTAAAGTCCATGATTTGTGGAGTGATATAGAAGGTCTGAAGTTTTTTTTCGAAAATAGTGATGAAGTCACAGCTCTGGAGTTTCATAATTATGCATCACAACTTTTCAGAAAAAATCCGGACCTTCACTCATTGGTGTGGATTCTTCATTTGGAAGGGCGGCGGTTCGATGAAGCCCGAAGGGCAGCCGGGAAGCAGGGGTTTGAATTTCATTTAAAAGGAATCGATTTTGCTCCGGAGAGCCCTGTATCGAGAGAGCAGATCTCTTATCCTGTTTTTTTTATCGAACCGGCTGAAGGGCATGAAAATTTTGTCGGTTTAAGGACAGAACTCTTTTCAGGCAGAACTGATATCTATAAACAGGTTCGGGACGAAAAAAGCCTGACTTTGGTGAACTCGACTTTTCATCCCCAGGGTGTACATGAGCATATTATTGTCTCATTTATTCTTCCTGTCCTGCATGATAAAAGCAGCGGAATACTCGGATATATCGAAGGCGTCGTCATTTTTGACCGCATGATGGCTTCTCTCACGGGCCTGCACGGAGAAAACCTTCTGGGCATTACAATCATCGATCCTCAGGGAATGCCGGAGGGAGAAGTAATCTATTCCCAATGGCCTGAAAAAGTCAGGGAATCTTTTGTTGCGACGCAATCCATTATCGCCGGGGAAAATCTCTGGAATATCCGTGTGGCGGCAACAGATAAATATTTTAAGGAGAATCCGCTTCTTGTCCCCTGGCTTGTGATGGTGGCCGGTATTCTTTTCACAAGTGTCATCATTCTTTTTCTGGGATTTCTCAGATTGAGAGAGGAGAATAAAGAGTATCAGATCGAAGAGACACGTCATGCTATTCTCCAATCCATTGGAGATGCTGTCATCGGCACTAATACAAACAGCCGCATTATTGAAATGAACCGTATGGCAGAGCTTTTGACTGGGTGGCCTGCAGAAGAAGCTCTGGGAAAGCCGCTTGATGATGTTTTTCACATTGTCCATGCCCAAACGGGAGTTAAAGCGGTAAACCCGATAGATGAAGTCTTAAGAGAAGGGAGGATTGTCGGTTTAGCCAATCATACGGTTTTGATATCCCGTCAGGGAGAACGCTTCCAGATCGCCGACAGTGCAGCTCCGGTCAAAGATAAAAAAGGAAACATCATCGGAGTCGTTTTGGTTTTCCGCGATGTGACCCGGGAGTATGAGATAAGAGAATCGCTTGAGGAGAGTGAAGAGCTTTTTCGAACGGTTACGAATTCCTCTCCTGTGGCCGTGATGCTGTACCAAAAGGACCGTTGGGTCTATGTGAATCCTGTTTCTGAAACAATAACCGGATATCGGATCAATGAGATCTTAAGAATGAATTTTTGGGACATTGTCCATCCTGATTATCAGGATCTTATCAAAGAACGGGGTAAAATGCGCCAGGAGGGACGGGACGCTCCCAGCGGCTATGAGTTCAAAATCATCCGGAAAGACGGAGAAGAGCGGTGGGTCCGGCTTATCGGGACCACCTGTATCTATAAAGGAGAAAGGGCAGGGTTGATTTCTGTTATTGATATCACCGATGTCAAAGAAGCCGAGAAGTCCATTATAAGAGAGCGGGACAAAGCGCGCTCTTATTTAAATGTTGCCGATGTGATGATGATGGCTTTGGATCTTGAAGGCTGCATAACCATGATCAACCCAAAGGGCTGTGAGATTTTGGAAGCCGAAGAAAAAGACATTCTCGGACGGATATGGACGGATTCCTTTATTCCTCCGGAAGAGCATGAGAGTGTGCAGCAAATATTTCAAACCAACAAAAAGAATACGAAGAAAAACATAGAATATCATGAAAATTTCATTTTAACGGGCCGGGGGAACAGGAAATTCATGGCCTGGCATAATGCCCCGTTGAGAGATGCAGAAGGCCATGTGACCGGGATATTGACTTCAGGGACGGATATTACAGAAAAGAAAAGAGGCGAAGAAGCTTTGAAACAAAGCGAAGAGCAATTCCGTCTCTTTTTCCATTCGGCTACAGACGGGATGATGATGCATTCCCTTGAAGGAACGATATTAGAGGTCAATGATGTCTTTTGTGAGCGCCTGGGATATCCCCGTAATGAATTGGTTTCCCGTCACATCAGCAGTGTTGCAGCCCCGGATGAAATTGATATGATTCCGGTTCAGATACGGAAAATAACAGAAAAGGGGCTCTACGCTTTTGAGGTACAACAAAAGACGAAAGACGGGCAGCTGATTCCCACAGAGATCAATGCGCGGTTGATCGAATTTAAAGGTGAAAAGGCTATTCTGGCTGTCGGCCGTGATATCAGTAAAAGGAAAATTGCTGAAAATGCTTTAAAACAACGGGAAGCTGATCTGAGGATCATTCTTAACTCTATTGGAGATGCTGTTATTGCCGTCGATGCCGACGGCAATGTGAAAGAGATCAACCCGGTTGCGGAAAATCTTTTGGAAAGTTCCGGAGACGCTCTGACAGGAAAAACGGTGGATGATATCCTGCATTTGATTAATGAAGACGGGAAACTATGTTCCATGACTCCATTAGAGGTTTACTTTTCGGGGAAGCAAGAGAAATGCCGCCAGGGAACCTGCATTTTCCAAAAAAAAGATGGAAGTCAGCGACGGGTTTCACGAAGCGCAGCACCGATAAGAAATGAAGGCGGGGAGCTTCAGGGGGCGGTCATCGTCTTGCGGGATGTAACGGAGCAGTTTATTTTGGAACAACAGCTCAGACAATCCCAAAAGCTGGATTCTATCGGCCTGCTTGCAGGCGGGGTTGCTCACGATTTCAACAATATGCTGGCCGGTATTATGGGAGCTGCCGATTTGATTTCCATGAAATTAGGGAAGAACAATGATTTGAAGAACAATGTCAAAATGATTATTGAAACAGCCAAGCGGGCTTCAGAATTGACACAAAGGCTTTTAGATTTTTCCAGAAAGGGGAAAGTCGTCTCCACGCCGGTGGATCTTCATCGGATTATATCCGATGCCGTCGAGATTTTAGAAAGAAGCCTTGACCGACGAATAGAAATCAAAAAGGAGTTCAAAGCCCTTTTTTCCACTGTCATCGGTGATCCCGGACAGCTGCAGAATGCCTTTTTGAATCTGGGGATCAATGCCCGGGATGCCTTGCCTGAGCGCGGAATTATTTATTTTAATACGTCCGATACCTTTTTCGATGAGGCTTTTTGCCGCCAAAGCAGTTTTGACCTGAAGCCAGGGCCCTATGTTCGCATTGAGGTCCGGGATAACGGTAAAGGGATTCCCGCTGATATTGCCGATCATATATTTGAGCCGTTCTTTACGACCAAAGAAGTCGGGCGGGGGACAGGCTTGGGATTGCCTGCTGTTTATGGTTCGGTGAAGGATCATGGGGGAATGATCGAATTTGAAAGTGAACCGGGTCAGGGGACGGCCTTTCGGATCTATCTGCCTGCGGAATCAGAGAAAGTCAAGAAGAAACATGACAAGCGACAGGATCTCAGTGTCCGCGACAAAACGGTTCTTATTATTGAAGACGATCATGTTGTGCGCACCATTGCAGGAGTGATCCTTTCTGAATTGGGATACACGGTACTTCAGGCTGAGGAGGGAGACCAGGGGCTTCGCCTCTATCAGCAGAACCCTGAATCCATAGACATTGTGCTCTTAGATATGGTGATGCCGAAAATGAGCGGCAGGGAAGTCTTTGATGCTCTTCGCAAAATCGATCCCCGGGTGAAAGTGGTCTTTTCCTCGGGATTTAGTCATGACAGAGGATTCCATGAATTGATTGCAAAGGGAGCCCGCGGTTTTATTCAAAAACCGTACCGGCAACATGAATTGGGACGCGTGATGAAAGAAGCCCTGTCCGGAGACTGATGTTTTTTATGAAGAGCCCCTTTTTTTAATGGCTGCCAAGGGCTCTCTTCGGGGCTTGTAAACCCTGTTTGAAAGCCCTTGACGTGAAGCGTCTGTCTTTACCCCTCTGAAGTATTCTCTTCAGGGATTTCCGGAGAGAGAAGAGCTTCCAGGCAGGAGACATAGTGGTGAAAACGGCGTTTCCCCTCTTCGGTGATGGAGCAGACCGTTTTGGGGCGTTTTTTAAAGAATGTCTTTTCAATGGAGATCAAACCGCCTTCTTCCAACCGGGCCAGATGTGTGCTCAGGTTTCCTTCTGTTGCTCCGGTTTTCTCTTTGAGATACATGAAATCGGCCTCCTCCACAGCCATTAAGAGGGAGAGCACAGCCAATCTGACCGGCGTATGAATCAGAGGATCCAGATGGACGGACTCTTTATTCATCCCTTTGGCCTTTCCGCTCTTTGTAATGAAGCATATGGCCGGGAATGATGTAACCGAAAATCAAAGCAAAAAAAATCGGCCAAGCCTGCAGGTTGAACGGGAGAAGGGCTGCCGCCAGGGTCGCTGCCCACCATATAAAAGCGGCTCCGAAGAGAAATTTCCATTGATAGAGACAAGCTGTAATAAAAAGAAAGGTTCCTGCGATCATCCCTGTGATGATCGGGATCGTGGAATAAGGGTAGACTCCGAGAGCGGGATAGACAACTCCGGCTAACAGAAATGCAATGCCGAATCCCCCCCCCATGTACCCGCCGATACGATCAAAGAACGTCGTCACTCGAGTCCGTTTTTTATCGGCTGATATAAAAAGGAATGTAAAGAGTGATCCGATGGCTATTGCTCCGAGCCATATCGCGTGAGATACCCAAGGTTTTCCAAGGGAATTGGCGATGTAATCGGAGCATAATGCAGCAGTAAGGATAACATAACCCCATAGAGCGAAATACTTTCCGCTCTCCATGACGTTTCTCTTGGTTTTAGACAGCATCTCTTTGATTAGTTGAACATCTTCATAAGCCTTGTGTGAATTCATGATTCCCCCTTTTCTAATGATAAGCCAAATAACTTTGTCTCACAAAGTAATTATATGGACAAATTTCTTATTGTCATGTCGATTGTCATGTTTTTTTTCAAAAGCTTGAAAAAATAAAGAAATCCGTTATTCTTAACTATGCCTGAATAAAGGGGCAAAAAAGGAGGTATCGGGGATGAAAATAATCACCCGTTTTGCATTTGCTATCGTTTTTCTTATAGTGGTGACGGCTTGCTCAGAAAGCCATTCGACTCTGACATTGAAACGGAACGGAGAAGCCGTGTTTGAATATTCTTTCGGGTTGATCGAAGCTTTGACAGAGGCAACCCGGCAGGGAGGCAATGAGCCTTTTGGAAAAATAAAAGAGGCTTTGGAGAAAAGCGGATTTCAGGTCAGCAGTTATCAAAAAGATGGCTATGAAGGGATCAAGGCGCAGAAAGAATTTCATTCAATCGAGGCCCTTGAGACAACGCTTGCCGAAAATAAGGAATTTATCGGGACGGCATTACGTGTGGAAACAAAGAAAGGCCTCTTTCAAACGGTCAGGACTCTTCATATAACAACTGATTTCAGTTCTTTAGGTGAAGATATCATTCAGGGCGATGAGGAGGACGGAATGATCCCCTCTAATATTGCAAAAAGCATGGATTATACCTATACGGTAAAAGTGCCGTTTCGGGTCTTGGATCATAATGCTTCGAAAATCGATGAAGAAGAAAATCTTTACCGCTGGAAATTGGACCCTGCCTCTGAGACAGAAATGACATTGACCTATCGGCAGCCGGAAGGGATCGTATTGATCCTTGCGGCCTTTGCTGTTCTTTTGGCTCTTGTCTTTGTCCTTTTCCTCTTATGGAAAAAGGGAATCACCTCCTTTAAAAAAGAACCTGAATTCGTTAAAAAATAGAAATGAGCGGCCTCTCTGGCGGGAGGCCGCCTTATCCGATTATTTCATAGAGATAAAATGAGGAGTTTTCGCCGTAAAAAAGGAGATGGCGGTTTCCCAAAAAAATGAGATTCGGTTTTTTCATAAATATTTCCGAGGGGATCTCTATGCTGTATGTGTTGGTGATTCCGCCTGTATGCAGATCATAGAGAAAAATCCTGCCGTTTTCATCATCAAAAAAAAGCAATCGTCCCTTTTTTTGTCTGCCGGAAGGAAGGAGAGCCGCCCGGGTGATACGCCTGGAAAAGGGGGAGAGAGGGCTGACAGCGCTTTTATGTGAGGGAATACGAAAGGAGTATCCGTGTTTTTTTATATCTTCAAAATAAAAAGGAAGAAATGACACCGTTGAATCATTTTGACAGTAGAGGGCCGGTTTTCGGAATAAACGATAAGAGACACCTGAACAAAATAAGAGATCTCCGGCATAGTCATTGACCATAATCTCTTTCCGGGAGTCTGGGGAAAGGGAATGTGTTATTCCTTTAAAGGCGTGAATCTGAAAAGGGGATGTATTGACACAGAGGATCTCTCCTTTTCCCCGGAAGGAAATAAAGAGGACAGCTCCGGCCGAAGAAGAGATACGGCTTGATAAATGAGCTCCCGGGGGAAAAACTCCCGGCTCTTTAATGGCCAGAGTCTTCCGGATACCGTGGGAATCGGCTAAGTGGATCCTGTTTTTGTACCGGTCGAAAATAAGAAACGATTGAGACGTCAGAGGTAAAAGAGAGACAGGATTAAAGATCTCTCCATTATGAATCCCCACGGGAAGTGATTGGATCGCTTTCCTTTCAAAGCCATTGCCGTCCCATTTGCGCCAAGCCAGGTCGCCGTTTAATGTGTTCAGCATATAAAGGGTGTTGTTCAGAGTTGAAAAGAGGAGATGTCTGGCATCGCAATCCCAAGAGCCTTGATAAATCAATTGAAGGCGTAAAGGAGGGAAGCTGCATGTGATATCCCTGGAGGCCGGTGTGCAGCTGAAAAGGAGAATCAAAAATAGAGCGAATATTTCTTTCTTGTTCATCGTTATGATTGTCATAAAGAATTCTGAATAACCAAGTCAAAACCGATAAAAGGGCTGTATAAAGCGATAAACAGCCAAGAGAAATCTTGACACGTAACGGGAATGATTTATCTTAAGATAAAAGGACAGGAGGTTGAAAGAGATGTCTCTTTTATCGGCCTCCGACGGCTCAGGGGATCACATGGACGGATTTGGGAACTTTTGTTCTAGCCTCTTGTCTGGCTTTCCCCTTTTTTAAAAGCGGATTCAGGCTTAGCCGCCTGGAAGGCGGGGGACTTCTTGTTCTCTATATCGTCTATATGATCCTCTTATGGCCAACCTGAAAGGAGATGTTGTGGATGATTTGAATCTCATTTTGATGCGAACAAGTATCAGACATTTTGACAAAAACAAAAAAATCAAACGGGATATGCTAAAGATCTTAGTTCAAGCGGGGATGTGCGCCCCTTCTGCGATGAATATTCAGCCATGGGAATTTATTGTCGTTTCAGAAAGAAACCTATTGAATCTTTTAGCCGAAACATTGCCGAATGCTTCTATGCTGCGAGAAGCCGGGGCGGCCATAGTGGTTTGTGGCCGACCGGGAAAAGATGACAGGGGTGTTGCGGAGAAGTTTTGGGTTCAGGATTGTTCGGCAGCTACAGAGAATATTTTATTGGCGGCAGAAGCTGTGGGCTTGGGCGCGGTTTGGACGGGTCTTTATCCCGACGAAGGCCGTCTTGGGCAGGTCCGTTCCCTGCTTTCAATTCCAAAGGAAATAATTCCATTAAACGTGATTCCTATCGGGTACGCGGTTGAAAAACCGCTTCCAAAGGATAAATGGGATGAAGAGAAACTTCACTGGGAAAAATGGAGCTCTTGAAAAGAAGTGGGGGCAAAGACGATTGAAAAAGGAAAAATAAGGAGAAAAAATGGATTCCCAAAAAGTAAAAGAAGCCTTGGCCCGTTTCCGGGGGACTTGCAATTGTTGCCAGGCGGTTGTCACTCCATGGGCAGGAGAATTGGGGGAAGAAGAAAAAACCCTTTTTTCTTTGGGAGCCGGTTTCGGGGGAGGGATGGGGCGCTTGCAGGAAGCCTGCGGAGCCTTCACCGGCGGAGTGATGGTGTTAGGAGCTTTTAATGCTGAGAAAAAAGATTTTTGTTATGAACAGATCCGTTCCTTAGGAGAAGCCGTTATCAGAGAATTCGGATCGTTGAGATGCCGGGATCTTTTAGGTGTCGATCTCAATGATCCCATAAGTTGCGCAGAAACCCTTGAAAAAAGGGATTATAAAGAGATCTGCCCGAAAGTCATTGCTTTTGTCACAGCCTATATCGAGCAAAACCGGGGAAAGTAGCACTAAGGTGTCGCTTGACCGCTATTCCTCGTCCCATCGCGCCTGCTCTCTGAGGGGAAGCAGGATATCGGCGCTGATGGCATAAAGATCGGATGAGCCGTTTTGAGGCCCTTGGACGAAAAGATGAATATTTTCATAGGTCAAAACTGGAGGGATCTGTTCTGTGTTTAAAAAGCGGGAAGCAAAGACAATTGTTTTACCGTCAGGGGTAAGGGAGACAGAAACAGCGTTGCCTCCCGGGAAATTGACACAAGTCCCTAAATTAACGGGATGGCTCCACCCCTTTTCTTCGGAGTAAAAAGAGGCCCAGATATCATTGATGTTGAAGTTCTTTTCATGGCCGGAAGAGATAAAGAGAAGAAAATTGCCTTCAGGGTCAACACAACTGTTGAATTGAAAGGAATGGCTGTTGAGGGGAAAAGGCAGTCTTTCAGAAAGATATAATCCGTCAGAAGTCCGGATAGCCTGATATAAGAATGCCTCCCGTTTTCCCCCCCTGGGGGATCGGGTAAAGAAAAGTACGCCCTCTTTTGACAGTGTCGGGCAGTAATTATTGTCCCCATTGTTCACAGCGTTATCCAAAGGGACAGGTTTGCCCCATTCATGCTTTTTCTTTTTGACCACCCATATATTTTCATATCCCCAGCCCGAGGGAGCGGATTCTCCCGGAAGGGGGCGGGTGGAAAGAAAATAGAGCCGCCGGCCGTCATCAGAAAGAAAAGGCTCTGCATCGAAATATTCCCTGTGTCCTGAAAAAGAAGCCGGGACCGGAGAAGTCCATTTTCCTTTTATAAAGGAAGTGGTCATAATCACAGAAAAGCCGGGGCCCATAACAGTAAAATAGATTTCTTTTCCATCCGAAGAGAGGGTGAAATCCCGCTCAAAGAGCCCGGTACTGACAATGCCCGGAAGGAGAAGACGTCCCTTTAACAAGGAGGAATTTTGTTCAGCAGGAAATCCGGGGAATGCAGCCAACCCAAAAGCCGTTATAAGAGACCAGAGTTTTAACATAACATTTCCTTTCGTTTGAAGGGGCCTGTAAAAAAGACACATCAAAGTGCAAAAAGGTTTTAAAGGCTTTCCGGCCAGGGAAAATTCGGCTATGCTAAAGTATGAGCGCAGCAAAACCCGGCCTTTATGTTTTTACTCGTGATCTGCGTTTGCAGGATAACAGAGCTCTCAATGAAGCTTTGCGAAAGCACCATCTCGTCATCCCCCTCTTTATTTTGGATCAACGACAGGGAGTCGTTAATGATTTTTTCAGCAGCAAAGCTTTTTCTTTTATGATCGAATCTTTGGAAGCCCTTTTCGGCGACATTGCTGCAAAAGGAGGAGTTCTGAATGTTATTGAAGGCTTGTCCGAAGAAGTCTTGGAGTCGATTTTTATGACGTATGATATCGGCGGCCTTTTCTGTCAAAGAGATTACACCCCCTTTGCCAGGAGGAGAGAAGAGAAGTGGGAACAGTTGTGCCGAAAGCATCATATCCCTTTTCACGGAATTCATCAAAGCCTTCTTCATGTTCCGGGAGAAGTGCTGACAAAAGCAGGCAGCCCATTCAGGATTTATTCTCCCTTCAAACGGCAGGCACTCGCTTGTGAAGTGCCGGATGCAGAAAAACCGGTCAGGGGATCGTATAGAAAAAAGCCTCTGAAAAAAAGCCTTTTGTTAAAGACTCTCAGAGAAAAGAAAACAGAAACGCTCAACGAGGGTGGGCGTGAGCGCGGCCTTGAAAAATTAGAAAATTTTTTATATTCAGACAATTACAGCAGATTTCGAGACTACCCGGCTCAAGATGCGACTTCAGGCCTGTCTCCTCATGTGAAGTTCGGAACTCTCTCCGCCCGGGAAATATGGCATGAAGCCCAAAGGAGCCTCCGGGAAGCGGAGCCCTTTCTTTCAGAACTCCTGTGGCGTGACTTTTTCGGACACATCGCTTTTCATTTCCCCCGTGTCTTTTCAGGGAGTTTCCATGAAAAATATGACTCGATTCTTTGGGATGAGCCCGGTGAAAAGTTTTTACGCTGGTGCAGGGGAGAAACCGGGCTCCCAATGGTTGATGCCGGAATGCGGGAACTTCTTCAGACGGGATCTATGCATAATAGAGTACGCATGGTGGCAGCTTCTTTTCTTGTCAAAGACCTCCATATTCATTGGCGAGAAGGAGAGCGCCATTTTGCCCGTCATTTGAAGGATTATGACCCGGCGTCTAATAATGGGAATTGGCAATGGGCGGCGTCAACGGGATGTGACAGCGTTCCCTATTTCCGGGTGATGAGCCCGTGGCTCCAGCAAAAACGCTTTGACCCGCGGGGAGAGTATGTCAAGAAGTGGATTCCTGAACTGGCAACGGTAGATCCTTCTCTCTTTTTTCTTCCGGGAAAAGCATCCCGGGCCTCTGCATCAGCCTATCCGAAGCCCCTTGTGGATCATCAGAAGGAACGCATAGAAGCTTTGGAACGCTATCGTCGGATTCCTCTGATTTAAAAAACAAATATCTTGATTTATTTATTCAGACGCTTATTCTTCTGCAGATAAACGATGATAAAAAAAACACTGTTGATACTTCTTCTCCTTTTTATATCCAATGTCTTTATGACCCTTGCTTGGTATGGTCATCTTAAGATGAAATCCTTTCGCTTTTTTTCAGAGATGAGTCTCTTCTTCATTATTGTAATCAGCTGGAGTATTGCTTTTTTTGAGTACTCTTTTCAAATCCCGGCAAACCGTATCGGGTTTAATGAAAATGGGGGCCCCTTTACTCTGGTTCAGCTTAAAATTCTTCAGGAAACGATTTCTCTTTCTGTCTTTATGATCATTGCTCACGTTATTTTTAAAACAGGGGATTTGCGAATCAACCACGGGATTGCTTTTTTGTTTTTGATTTTAGCGGTTTATTTCGCTTTCAAACCTTAAAATCGAAGCCGTTTAAAAGTCGTAAAGGAGGGCTCAGGTGAATATGGATACCATAGACTATCAAGGACTTTTAGAGAGGGTCTGTGAAGAGACGCGCCCTTTAGCCGGAAAGGGGCACGCGGCCGATTATATTCCCGCTTTGGCTGAAATTTCAACCGATCATTTCGGTATGGCGCTTATAGATACCAAAGGCGGCCTTTATTCTGTCGGAGATGCGGATATCCCGTTTTCAATTCAAAGTATTTCAAAAGTCTTCACTTTAACTCTTGCTTTGCGTGAATTGGGGAATGAAGTCTGGAGCAGGGTCGGCAGGGAGCCTTCGGGACATCCCTTTAATTCGCTGATACAGTTGGAAAATGAGCAAGGGATTCCCCGTAATCCCTTTATCAATGCCGGGGCTTTGGTTGTCGCTGATATGCTTCTGGAGGCCCATCCTGACCCGCGGGACAAAATACTGACTTTTGTCAGAATGCTCTCTGCGAATAACTCAATACTGATCGATGAGAGAGTGGCTTTGTCTGAAAAGAGAGCGGCTCACCGCAATGCGGCCTTAACTCATTTTATGAAGAGTTTCGGAAATATCGGGGGAGAAGTGGAAGATGTTCTCAATCTCTATTGCAACCATTGCTCCATTGCCATGAGCTGTATCGATTTAGCTCGTGCTTTCCGTTTTCTGGCGCAAAAGGGGATCCATCAGAGGTTTGAAGAGCCTGTTTTGACCTTCTCGCTGACAAAACGCCTCAATTCTCTTATGATGACTTCAGGGCTTTATAATGAATCAGGGGAATTCGCTTACCGCGTGGGGCTGCCGGCAAAAAGCGGCGTAGGGGGCGGCATTGTCGCTGTTTTACCGGGCCATTTTTCTATGGCGGCATGGGGTCCCGGGCTGAATGAAAGGGGTAATTCTCTACGGGGGATCGAAGCCTTAGACCGTTTTACGACAATCAGCGGCTTGTCAATTTTTTAATGATCGTCTTTACTGCAATCTTTAAAAAAGCCGCATTGATCGAAAAGGCTTAAGATCCTTTCCGATGATTTTTCCCAAAGTCCGAATTTACGTGAAATATGTTCTGTCCATGAATATGTCTCAAAAGTATAGTTTTCTTCTTTGCCGGGAGGAAGGGGGATCTGATAACCGGACTTTTTATAATAATCCTGATCAAGATACCCTTTATCCATTCTCTCCATGGCTTCGTTCAGATTCTTTTCATCCCAGCGGGGGTATTTCCCTTCGATTATTGTAAAAGAACGAGGAAAACGGGGCCTGACAGGAGGATTTTCGGCGGGATATCCCACTGAAAGGCCGACCAGAGGGAAAACTTTTTCGGGAAGGTCAAATTCTGTTTTAAGGGACAAAGCTCCTAACGGGGCCCCTCCGATATAGCAACTGCCCATTCCCAGGCTTTCTGCTGCAACCACCAGGTTTTGGGCTGCATAAGCAGCGTCTTGAAAAGAGAGCAGAAGAGTAAATATGTCATTCATAGATCTTTTCCAACCCCGCTTTTCAATGATTTTTTCCAGCTTAAACAGATCAGCGCAGAAAATAAAATAGAGGGGAGCCTGAAAGGGGTTCTTTGAACGATCGCGGCGTAAAAGTATTGAATAGGCCTGATAAGCAAAAGGGGCCTGGCAGGCGGCATCCGTAAGAGCTTTGACATTTCGTTCATCGGGGTTTTGCGCTGTAAATGCGCGAACGGATTTTCTATTCAGTAGAAGATTCAACGTTTCGTTTTGCATAAAGCCTCCTTTATACAATGAGTATAAGGAAGGGAGATGTTTTTTCAATAAGGAGTTTTAAGGAAATTGCGGGGTCTTTATTAAAAAAGCCCCGCAAAGTGTATCAGACATTGTAAGAACAACAATAATCAAAGAGTTCTATGACTTCAATATCAAATGAAGAATCCGCCGGGACTGAAAACGATTCCCCTTCCGAGACCGTGATCCAATTATCGGTATCCCGGATCAAAACACGGGCTGTTCCGCCGAGAGCTTCCATAAGCTCAGAAGCGGCCGTGTTAAAATGATAGCGTCCGGGCATCATGATACCCAGTGTCTTTTTTGTCCCGTCTTGAAAAAGAAGTGTCCGGCTGGTGACTTTGCCGTTATCGTAGACATTGGATTTGGCGATGACAGTGACATTTTTAAATTTCATCAAAACCTCCTTGTTTAATGGGTTATCAGATCTTTCGAGCCAAAAAAAAAGTAATGGTATATCCCCGGGCTAATCCCTTATTCATATAATCTGATTCGTGAAATTCCTCCAAATGATTCACGGCCCAGTCATTATAAACAGGTGCGAGAAGGGTGCCGACTGCCTTAAGCTGTTCGCGGATCCAATCTTTGTAGTCCGGGTGATCAGTAACGATGTAAAGGGTCGTGTGCTCATTCATGATGCGATGAATCATGGTCAGAATCTCTTTCTGTATGACTCTTCTTTTCCAATGTCGCTTTTTGGGCCAGGGGTCGGAAAAATTAATGTAAATACGTTCTAAATTTGAAAACCGGGGAATCAAGGAAAAGGCTTGTTCGATCGTTGTATGTAAATAACGAATATTGTCGAGTTGATGAGCATGCGCGCGTTTTACAGCCCGCTGGACCACCGGATAAGCATAATCGATCCCCAGGAAATGTTTATTGGGATGTTTTTTTGCTTCTTCTGCAAGGAATTCCCCTTTGCCGCAACAGCATTCAATGACCAGGGCGCAGCTGCTCATATAATCAAAGAGCGGTCCTGACAAAGTTGTCTCACCGATCGGCAGGACATAATGATCCCACTCCTCCTGAGGAAGATTGATGGTGCGCAGCCGGCTTCTCACTCTTAAAACCACCCGATGAAAAGTTTATACAATAAAGCCGCCGTCACGGCGGACAATGGAACTGTCAAAAGCCAGGAGAGGGCGATTTTTTTTATAATATCCAGGTTGATCGCTTCCAGGCCGCGGGCCATGCCCACGCCCACAATGGAGCCGACCACCGTATGACTGGAGGAGACAGGAAGTCCGAAGACAGAAGCCAAAAAGACAGTGGTGGCTGTTGAAAAGTCAATGGAAAATCCGCGCGTATTATTCAATTCTGTAATATTATCCCCCACTGTCTGCATGACCCGGTATCCCAAAACAGCGACGCCTAAAGCGATACCCAGGCCGCCTAAGCCCAGAAGATATTTGGGGATTCCCGCCTGGGCACCGACGACTCCTGTCGTGACAACGGCATAAATGGCTGCCAAAGGCCCGATAGCATTAGCCACATCATTGGCTCCGTGGGAAAGGGAGACGTAGCAGGAAGTAACGACTTGCATTTTCCTGAAGATTCTTTCAACGGCGCCGTATTCGTCATTTTTCGGTTTGACTCTTTTCAGGATGAAAAAACTTAAAACCATCACGCCAACGCCGAAAAGAGAAGACCACAGAAGGGGTTTGGAATTGATATCCATATGAAGCGCTTTAGAAAAAAACATCAGCATGACGATGAAAAAAGTCAGGCCGATGAGAAAAGGGCCCACTTTTCTCGCGGCAGTGAGAGGAAATTCACGATGTAAAATCGCCCAGGAGATAAAACGAAAAACCAGATAGGCCAGGATTCCTCCCAAAAGCGGAGAGAGAAACCAGCTGGAGACTATGAAAAGCATTTTGCCCCAATTGATGGCTCCCCAGCCCACGGCCACGATCCCGAATCCCGTCATCCCCCCGACTACAGCATGGGTTGTGGAAATGGGCAGGGCAAAGAAGGTTGAGATAAAGACCCAGAGAGCTGCAGCAACCAAAGCGGCAAAAGCTCCGGCGATCATGATATTAGGTTCTTTGATCAGCGAGGGGTCGACAATACCTTTGCGTATGGTCTCGGTCACCATCTTTCCGAAGAAAAAAGCTCCGGTAAATTCCAAAAGAGCTGCGATGATAACCGCCTGTTTGATGGTGATCGCTTTTGCTCCTACAGCGGTAGCCATGGAGTTGGCGACGTCATTGGCGCCGATGGCCATAGACATGACAAACCCGATAACGGCTGCTATGATAAGAATGGTCATATCATCTCCTTTATTTCAGAAATGCGTTGAGCAATTCAGCTGTATTTTCGGCCCTGTCAGTAATATGGACAAGAATCAGAACCATTTCCCGGAAAAAGATCAAGTCGACAGGATTGATCTCTTTCTTCTTCGAGTAGATCCATTTGCCGATCTCAATGGAAATATCGTCTACTTTATTCTCAATATCCTCGATTTTGACATAGCTGTTAGCTTCCTTTTTGAGAAGCTTTGAAGGAAAGGAATAAGTGATGACTTTGCGGACTTCCCGGATCATATCTTCTAAATAGTCGATGGATTGAATGACCTGGTCAGTCAGCTCCATGACTTTTTCTTTGATATAATCATCCAGCCCTTCGACTTTGTTGAGAGAAAGTTTTTTTGCCACATCTTCAAAACGGTCGATAAGAGAATCCTGTAAATGCAAATAATCCAGAATATCTTTGACGGCAAAAGGGGTTCGTACGCTTTGAGACAGCATTTTCCGGATCTGAAATTTTATTTCATCGGCATCGCTCTCTCTTTTGGAAATAAACCTCATCTCCTCGTAAATATCCTTATTCTGAAACCAGGACTCAATCAGGGGTTTGATCAGGCGGCTGATCTCTTCTAATATGGCGGCATGTTCAATAAGCAGCTTGATCGGGGTCTCCTTCGGGAACATTCGAATAAAAAATGCGCTTTTCATGACTCCTCCTTCACGATAGATAGATTTTATGGTAAATTAGCTTTATGTCAACACGGTTTTAACATGCCGGGAAATGTCCCGACAGAAGGGATAGGAGGAAGAATGGAAGAGGGGAAAAAGCTGAAGATAGCCTATAAAAATCTGGATGAATTTGATGTCACCCCGGTCGCCAACGGGATGTTCGGAGGAATCTCTCCTGACGGCCTTTTGACGCTTAATATCTATTTCGACAGAAAATCGACTCCCACACTTCTGGAGATCGAGCATATTGAGCATCATCTTTTCGGGAATGAGCAACCTGTCGAATTTGAAGAAGATGCCGATGTTATTCGGGAAGTCGTTGCAAAAATAGCGGTGACTCCCAGAGCAGCATTGAATATGGGCCGTTGGCTGGTTAAAAAGGCTGAAGAAGCCCAGAAGATCATTCAGGGGGAAAAGGGGACCTCCGATTAATCTTACCGGGTTTCTTTCAAGGCCTTTTCCAGTTGATCCAACGCCCGGTTTAAAAGGGCTTTGGGACAGGCAAAGTTCAATCGCATAAAACCTTCACCTTCTCTGCCGAATTGGGCTCCGTCGTTGAGACCCAATTTGGCCTGCTGATAAACGATGCGGTGGCAATCGTTTCCCCGGCGAATAAGCGGACGAAAATCGATCCAGGCCAGATAGGTCCCTTCCGGGAGAGCAGCTAAAGTGACGCCGGGCATGGCGCTGATTCTTTCTTTTAAAAGGGAAAGATTTTCCTGAAGATAGCTGAGCAGAGCCTCCAGCCAAGGTTCGCCGTAATTATAGGCTGCTATTGTGCCCTCTGCAGCGAAAATGTTGGTCGAAGAGATATGAAAGCGTTCTTGCACTTTCTGAAACCTGTTGCGCAGGTTTTGATCTGTAATGATAATATTGGAACTGTAAAGCCCGGGGATATTAAAGGTCTTACTGGGGGCTGTGCATGTCACAGTAAAAGAAGAAAATGCGGGGGATACCCGATGCAGAGGCAGATGGGAATGCTCCGGAAAGACAATGTCGCAGTGGATCTCATCAGAGATGATGATGATGCCGTGTTTGCCGCAGAAATCTCCCAAAGCGGACAACTCAGCTTCGGACCAGACCCGTCCCACAGGATTATGGGGGCTGCAGAAAAGGAGCATTTTCGTTTTTTCGGAGATTATTTTTTCCAATCCCTCAAGATCCATCCCATAAGTTCCGTCTTTAAAGATCAGCGGATTAAGAAGAAGCTCCCGTCCCGCTTCTTTGACAATCGAAAAGAAAGGGGGATAGACCGGAGGCTGAATGATGATCTCATCTCCGGGTGACGTGTAGGCTTCAACAGCCAGGGCCAGTGCCGTGACGATCCCGGGAGTGGTCAAAATATCTTCTTTTTCAACAGCCCAGTCAAAGCGGCGGGAAAACCAGCTTTGAACGGCGTCATAATAACGGCTTGTTTTACACGTATATCCGTAAAGAGGATGACGGGCCCGTTTGATCAGATTTTCTGTGATCTCGGGAGGAGCCGGAAAATCCATGTCAGCGACCCAAAGCGGTAACAGTTCCTTATCGCCGAAAACATCTCCTAATGCATCCCATTTCACGCTGTCCGTTCCTTTGCGTGATGGGACGCGGTCAAAATCATAATGCATAATTTCTCCTTATTTTATAGAATGCATTCCCGGTAAATGGCTTCCATCGCGAGGACCCGGAAGACGTAAGCGCGTGTCTCATAGTAAGGAATCAGCTCCGCAAATTCTTCTGGCGGACGGGCTCCGAATTCTTCCAGCCAGCGTTGAACACGATGAGGGCCGGCATTGTAAGCAGCCAATGCATATTCTTTTTCATCGAAACGGATGAGAAGATTCTTTAAATAGGCTGTGCCGGCGGTGATATTGGCCCTGACATCATAAGCATCCATTTCCAGACGGGCTTTCCGAATGTGTTTTTCCAGCCCGCTAAAGGTTCCCGGCATAAGCTGCATGAGGCCCATGGCTCCGGCCCGGGATGTCGCCATGGGTATAAAACGGCTCTCTTGATGAATAACGGCAAAGACTAACGGGGATGAAGCCTTTTCCAATACACTGAAGGACTGGGTCTCATCTTTATATCCTGCAGGGTAGAGATAGGAAATCAGTTCAACGGATGGGCCTTCTGTATTCCAAAGATAGCGGCTGCTGATGATCATCCATGAATAATTTTGCTGTTTTCTATATTGGTCCATAAAGAGGGGCAGATGATTCATAAAGTGGTGATTGTCAAGAGAGAGCTGGATCATGTGAATTCCGTCATGATCCCGGTAATCCCCCAAAGCTTCCAGTAAAGATTCCATTTTTTTATCTGAAAAGTTTTTCTGTCTGTGGGAAGAGAGAAAAAGGCGGGGATGAAGAAGGGGCAGGTTTAAAAGCTCTGCTGCTTTAGAATGATAATAGCTCAGCGGTGCTTTCCGGGCAGCGGCCGTGAGACCCTCTTCAACAGCAGGGGAAAGCCCTTGCCTTTGGAAGAGAAGATAGCTTTTCCAAAATAGACAGCGCGCCGCATGGGTAGAAGTAAAGGAGTCGAATTCATTGTCTGTCCAGAAATCAAGCCATTCTTCCAGGGCCGAATATTTCCGCTTTTCAAGCAGCGCACGGAATACCGCTATAGAAGAGTGTTCTCTTTGATCAGGGTCAATTAAAGTAAAGAAGAAGGGACCTCGGTGATCAGCCGGAAAATGGGAAAGAAAGAGTTCAGCTATGGGCGAAGGGTAGGAAAGATCAGGATCGGTGATCAGTTCAGCCAGCCGTTCACTGTCTTCCGGGGAAGATGGGTTTATTGCAAGGGATTTCGCCAGGACATAACCGTTTTTATCCCCGCCTAAGGATGTCAGCTCTTTTTTAGAGAAAAAACGCGAGGCGGTATCCCACCAAAAACGGGATTCTTCCTGATGGGCCGACAGGTACTTTTTGACTTTGGATACAGGCAAAGGAATACGGGGAAGCATACGCCACTCTTCTCCCCGGAGGGCGATTCCCTTATCCAGGAGCAGGGATGACAAGATTTCTTGCAGTGCTTCACTTCTCTTTTTTTGAAGCCTTCGCCCGTAGAGGTCTATGGCTTGCTTTAAAGCGTCTTCTTCTTCACCCAGAGCGAGAAGGGCCTCTAAGTGATAGAAAAGGAGCTCTTTATAAAGATCCTCTTCCTGAACCAGGTCGAAATAGGCCTGATATTCTTTAAGGTAGGCATATTCTTTTTGATGATATTTTTGGCGCATAAGGGAAAAATAGTAATAGTCATCTAAATAAGGGTAAGAGGGAAGGATAGTCGAAAGGCGGGAAAGGAAAAGGGCATAAAGGGGATGGTCGGTTCCGGCTGTCAGTTCCAGGCCCCGTATGAGAGCGGCCGGGTAGACTTGTTCCCGGGTGGTAACGGAAGCGAGAAGTTCGGCCGCTTCCTCTCTCCTCTCCTCCCGGATCATCTCTAAAGCGATGCCGTACAGAGGTCGAAGAGGCTCTTTTCTTCTGAGAGGAGAGCATCCTGGTGTATAGAGTAGCAAAAAAAGCAGAAGAACGGCGCTAAGCCCAGAAAGGGTAATTTTTCTCATAGGATTCTGCACATCCTCGTTTTTTTAATCGTTTCCATCCGTCAGAGTCGATGATGATCCGAAAGATCTCTCCGGCATTCCGGGAGAAAGCATAGGGAAGGGCCACAGTTTTCAGGGGTGAAATATTTTCTTTTTGGACAGTCAGCCGGGACAAAGGAATATTAGAGAGTAAAAAAGAGCCTTCGCTGTCCAATCCTGTCCACAGGGCGAAAGGGCTGCTGAAGAGAACCGGTTCCCGAAGAGAGTGAAGGAGAGAGGGGCTTTCCGTCAGGTCTCCCTGAAGGCGGTAAAGGGTGTAGGATAGGGGGATATAGGATTCCAAATCCCATTGGGAAAGGGGGACTTGATGAATAGCCGGAAAAGAACTCTCTTTCATAGAAAGAAGGCTTTTTTTTAAACCTGTATCTAATGTGATCTTTTTTGCCAGAACAAAAAACCGTTTTTTTTCGGCTCGGTAGAAAAAGGCTAAATATTGACTCTCTTGTGTCAAGAACTCTTCAATTTCCTTTCCATAATGCGAAAGGGAAAGTGGTTCTTCCAGAAGAAGCGCAGGAGCGCTTCCCTGATGAACTGTCAATGCGATGCGGATGAGATCTGAAGTGCTTTTCAGGCCCCCCACGGCGATTTTACCGTCGATCAAGGGCTGAACCCCTTCCGGAGGGACATCAAAAAGAAGAAAGAGTTTACCGTCGGGGTCACGATGGAAGGGGCCGGGAAAATGTAAACCCGTCTCCGTGAAGTTTATGAGTCTCGCCAAAGAATCCATTTTTCTCCTTAAAAACTAAGGGGAAGCCCGGTAATGAGAAAATAGAGGCTTAAAACCGATCTCAGATAGACATCGATGATTCCGAGAAAGAGAAGCCCGATGATGATAAAAAACCCGTAGGGAGCGATCCGTTGGTAAAGAAGGGCTTGTTTCGGGGGCAGAAGAAGCATAAGGATATGAGAGCCGTCCAGGGGAGGGATGGGAATAAGGTTAAAAGCGAAGAGGACGACATTGATCACAGAAGCAATGATAAAGAAAAAAATCATCGGACGGGAGAAAGCCTGCGATGAAAAGGGGCGGAGTAAAAAGGCAAAAGCGGTAAAGACCAATGCGGAGATGATATTGGCTGTGATTCCTGCCAATGAGACGATGACTTCTCCTTTTCTGTAATCCCTGAAATTATTCGGGTTGACAGGAACGGGTTTGGCCCACCCGAAAAGAATCGGGGAGCGTGTGACGATCAGTAAAAGGGGAAGAAGGACCGTCCCGAAGAGATCCATATGACGTATCGGGTTGAGGGTAAGCCGCCCCATGGCATAGGCTGTGTTGTCTCCCATCTTATAAGCGGCATATCCGTGGGCCCATTCATGGATGACGATGGCATAGAGAAGGGCCAGTATCTGGAGGGGAATAAGAGCGATGTTGTCAATCATGTTTCAAAGACTCCTTTCTTATGTGTATCCGTGGCGTATATTTTACTGTCCCGGAAAATCGTGAGCAGATCCTTGTCGATTTCATTGTTTTCAGCAGCCTTGTCCAATATAACAAAGGCCTCTTCGTCTGTCATGGCTTTTTTGTAGGGCCTGTCACTGGCGGTGAGAGCATCAAAAAGATCGGCAATGGCCATGATCTTTCCGCCGACAGGAATTTCTTCATTTTTGAGCTTGTGAGGATATCCCTTTCCGTTGATCTTTTCGTGATGAGCGGCGGCGATCTCGGGTACATTCTTGTATTTTTTGATGAACGGCATATTGGAAAGGAGTTTTTCTGTAACCATAACATGATTTTCCATGATCGTCCGCTCACGGGGGTTCAATGTCCCCCGCGCAATGGAAAGGTTTTCATACTCTTCTTCGGTAATGATGCAGAGCTTTTCCCCCTCATGCCCCTTGAAGCGGAAAGCGCGAAGCTCTTCCAGGAGCTGTAAGTCTCTTTCATTTAGGGATTCCCCGGGATTATTGGCCTTTTTTATAAAATTTTCGTATTGGGAGAGTTTTTTTTCAAAGGCGCTATTCGCTTTTTTGTCTGACGATCCCGACAATTCCATGATTTTGGATTCTTTACGGATCAGCTCGATTCGCTGAAGAATGAGTTCCAGCCGGTCCATCTTGCATTCTAATTTTGTGGATTTGTCCATGACGATTTCAGGAGTAGTGACTTTTCCCACATCATGAAGCCATGCGGCCATATTCAATTCGGCCAGTTTTTCTTCGGTAAAGTAAATGTCTTTATAAGGGCCTTCGGCGATCTCGTTGATCTGAGAAGCCAATGCCACAGTATAGCAGGCGACCCGGGCTGTATGTTCTTTGTTGTAGGGTGTCCTTTCATCGATGGCGGTGGCCATGACTTTGACGAAAGAATTCAGCATGGTCTCAATGTCTTTGATCAGCCGGGCGTTGGTGATGGCGACAGCGGCCTGAGAGGCCAGGGAATAGATGATGTCCTCATATTCAGGAGCAAACGGAATGACTTCTCCGGTATCTTTGTTCTTGGCGTTAAGAAGCTGCAGGACTCCGATAATGGTGTTTTCATGATCTCTCAAGGGGACGACCAAAAAGGATTGCGAGCGATAACCTGTCTGGGCATCATATTTTTTAGGTCCGGTAAAATCAAAAGTATTGTCTTCATAGACATCGGGGATATTGATGATCTCTCCTGTTTTAGCCACATACCCCGAGACATTCTGCTTGTGAATGGGTACAGGCGGGAGTTTGATGGGGGTTCCCGTGGTTCCGCCTTGTTTGACCCCTAAAGTGTCATTATAGAGGATTTCGAAAATAAGAATATCTCCTTCTACGGAATAAAGAGTGCCGGCATCAGCATTGGTAAAGTTTTTGGCTTCTTCCACGATCATTTCCAGGATCTTATTGACATTTTTTTCTGATGTCAGAGAGATGCCGATTTCTGCCAGTTTCTTAATATGGCTGATAAAACCGATGGAGTAATTTTTAATCTCATCGGCGACTTTATCCAACATCTCGGTAAGACGTTGGTCGTAAATACTCCGATTTTCCATAAAGGCTCCTTTCAGAGATAAAATGAAGGCCTGCGGTCTTCAAAAACGGAGTTGCGGGGTGTCAGTGACTTATTTAAAGCTTCACGGGGGTCAAGAACGGCATAACCGAAAGCCGCCTGTTTTGAAGCCCGGGAGAGGACGCTGCCGTCAGGGGCGCAGATGAGGCTTTTTCCGGTAAAGGAGAGGCCCCGCTCCCGGCCGCAACGGTTTGCCGTTATTGTAAAAATGCGGTTTTCCAAAGCTCTGATCGGCATCGCCTTTTGACATAAGGGCAAAACCAGGTTGGAGGGATGAGCGATAACCTGGGCTCCGCGGGCGCCTAAAGTGCGGGCTGCTTCAGGGAAAGCCCAATCAAAACAAATCATCAGTCCGATCTTTACGCCTTCGACTTCCCAGACAGTGAAAGGGAGGTTTCCGGGGGTAAAGATGTCTTTTTCATTCAGGAAAAGATGGATCTTCCTGTATTTACCGAGATAATACCCTTTGTGGACAAGGACAGCGCTGTTGTAGACATGACAGCCTTCACGCTCAGCCATTCCCCAGACAATGGTGCATTGCCGTGAACGGGAATAGTCCAGAAAGGCTTTGGTCGTGGGCCCGTCAGGTACCGGTTCACTCCACTGCCGGCTTTCTTCTTGAGTCAGCCCGTAACCGGTTGTACACAATTCAGGAAGCACCAAAAGATCAAAATCATTTTTTTCGACGGCCTTCAGGACAGAAGCGATATTTTGGCCGGCTTTACCTGTTTTGGGGCTGAATTGATAATAAGCTGCTATCATAGGCCTATTCTATCACAACGAGTAAGGAGATTCAAGAAGAGCCTTTTCTTGACATGAGGTCTTTTTTTTGATACGATTATGCAAATGATTTGCGCAAAGGAGTTGCTTTGAAACATGCCGCCATGACAGATGATGCTATTGAGAAGATCCTTGACAAAGAGGATAAAGCTTTGGATGCCGGGGAGCTGGCGGAACGGATTCCGGAAAGGCCGGATCTCTCCACCGTCTACAGAGCGTTAAAAAGGCTTGAGATGTCGGGGAGGGTCAACAGTGTGACCTTTTTCCGAGCTAAAAAGCATTATTACAGCGGCAAAAAAAACGGCCATTTCCTTGTTTGTCAGGATTGTCATGAAATCATAACTTTTACCCGTTGCCCCTCGTCTGTCTTGGAAAAAGAGCTGAAAGAAGCCTTTTCCTATATGATTCTCAGCCATAAGCTTCTTTTCAGAGGGCTGTGCCCGACATGCGCCCGTGCCAGGGCAAAAAGGGAAAGGCAAAAAACATGATACGAAAAGTATTCACGGCAATAGCGGTTTTATTGCTGATAACCGCCTGTTCCGGCCAGAAAGATTTACAGAAGCAAAAGCCTGTAATCTTTGTGAGTATTCCTTCCCAAGCCTATTTTTTGGAAAAGCTTGCCGGCGAGAGATTCCAAATCGAAATTATGGTCCGTGCCGGTGAAAGCCCGGCCACTTACGAACCCCGCCCCCGACAGGTGCAAAAATTGTCTGAAGCCCGTTTCTTTTTTACGGTGGGTGTTCCATTCGAAGAAGCCTGGGTTCCCCGGCTCAAAAGTCGGTTTCCTTCTTTATCGGTCGTGGATACCACAGCAGGGATCCGGAAGCGGGCTGTTGAGACGGCCCATGATATTTTTCCTAAGGATAAGAAACATGAAGAGGGGCATGGGCATGGCCTGAAAGATCCCCATGTCTGGCTGAGTCCCCGGCTGGCAAAACAGATGGTTAAAAACATAGCCGAGGCTTTAATCCAAGATGATCCCGAAAAGGCTTCATCATACAAAGAAAGGAGAGATACTCTCCTCTACGAGCTCACACTGCTTCAAAAAGAGATCCGTGTCATATTGGATGAGGGAGAGCCGCAGCCTTTTGCTGTCTTTCATCCTTCATGGGGTTATTTTTGTGATGAATTCGGCTTAGTGCAGATTCCTATTGAAATTGCAGGGAGAGAACCGGCCCCCCGTGAAATGACGTCTTTGGTCGCATTGCTGAGAAGCAAAGGGGTCAAGTCTGTCATCATACAGAAGGAGTTCAGCGCTCATGCTGCCAAGGCTATTGCAAAAGCGTTAGAGGCCGATGTTATTCTTCTTGAGCCTTTGGGAAGAGATTATCCGGAGCTTTTACGTGAAGCGGCCCGGGCCGTTTCAAAAAGGGGCGCCCCATGAAAAAAAGTGTTGTAGAAAGCCGCGGCGTTTGGTTTGCCTATGAAGAGGAATATATCCTGGAAGAGATCACCCTCTCTCTGGAAGAAAATGATTTTGCCGCCCTTGTAGGGCCTAACGGGGGAGGGAAGACGACGTTTGTGAAATTACTGACCGGACTTCTTTCTCCGGCGAAGGGGGATCTCTCTGTATTCGGGATTTCTCCACAAAAAGCCGGCCCTCGTATTGGTTATGTCCCCCAATTCAGCGGGTTTGACCCTGACTTTCCCATTACGGTCCTTGATGTCACTCTCCAGGGGATCTTTCACAAAAATTTGCTGGGTCCGTCCTGGAAAAAAGAGTATCTTAAAAAAGCGGAAGAGATCATGGAAAAGCTGGAGATCGTTTCTTTGGGAAAAAAGCGTTTCAGCGACCTTTCGGGGGGACAAAAACAGAGGACCCTTTTAGCCAGAGCCCTCATATCTTCTCCGGAGCTGTTGATCCTTGATGAGCCTACATCCAGCGTCGACATCTCTGTTGAGGAAGATATTTATGATTTACTGAAAGAGATGAATAAACAGATGACGATTCTCCTGGTCACTCATGACATGGCTTTCGTCTCCTCTTATGTAAACAAAGTGATCTGCCTGAACAGACGCTCTGCCTGTCATCGCCTTGATGAAGTCGCTGATGATTCGGAAGGGTTTTCCCCTTACGGCCATAAAGTGACTCAAATCCGCCACCAGTGCGGGTTGTAAAGGAGAAGTCATGAACCATTTGACCGGTATTTATCTTTTCTCCCTGACTGCAGCGATATTATCGGGAGTTGCCGCAGGGATAACCGGAACCTTTGTGGTGACGAGGCGCCTGGCTGTCATGAGCGGGGGGCTGGCCCATGCGGTTCTCGGAGGCATCGGTTTAGCTGTTTTTCTCTCCTTTGACCCCATGTGGGGCGCTTTTGCAGCAGCCCTTCTTTTTGTGCTGGTCCTTGTCTTTGCCAAAAACCGCATGAAAGAAAGAGAAGATACGGTTATAGCCTCTTTGTGGTCTTTGGGAATGGCTTTGGGTATTCTGTTCCTTTCATTGACCCCGGGTTATACTGTCGATCTCATTTCATATCTTTTCGGGAATATTCTTATTGTAACACCGGGAAACCTTTGGGCTTTGGGAATACTGGATCTGATTTTGACAGGAGCGGTGCTTCTTTTCCGCCGTCATATTCTTTATGTCTCTTTCGATGAAGAATATGCAGCCATGAGAGGGCTGCCTGTTAATCTTATGGCCTTTCTCTTTTTAGCTGTCATCGCGGTGGCTATTGTTTTGCTGACCAGAATTGTCGGGTTGGTTCTGGTCATAGCGTTACTGGCTTTGCCGGCTTCGGCTGCAAATTTGTTCAGCAAAAGGCTCTCTTCGATGATGATTTTAGCCGCTTTTTTCGCTGTGTTTTTTAACATTATAGGCCTGACCCTGGCTTTTGCGTTGAATCTTCCCTCCGGAGCAACGATTATTATTGTCGCTTCCGCAGGATATGGGGCAGCCAGATGGATAAAAGGGCTGATGAAAAAGAGAAAAAGCCCCGGAATAACAAGTTCCGGGGCCCGTTGATTTCAGTCGAATGATGCAAGGACTTCAACAGGATATTTATTTTTTAGCGTATTGATGTATTGATGATAGATCTGTTCTTTCTTTGTGTTTACGATCTCCTGTTCCAGATAGGGGAAAAACTCTTTTTCTTTAGAGTGTCTGAAAGGAGCGTCTTTCAGAAAACGTTCTCCGTATTGGCGGGCTAAATTTTGCATCAATTCAGGATTATTTTCATAAAAATTGCGCATTTCTTCAGGAGTAGTCTTAATATCCTTAAAAAACATCTCTTCAAGATAATTCTGTACTAAAAATTGCCGCTTCCCTTGTTCCATAAAACGATGATAATTTTCGTTTTCATGCAATGCCTTCTCATCGATCACGGAGCGGTAAGCCTTGCGGATGATCAGATCATTGATCGTCCCGTAGAGGGCGTCGGCATTTTTGAAAAGCATTTCCATGGTCTTCTGATTCATCCATCGGGAAAGGTCATTGAGGAAGGCTTCGTTTGTGTATTTGTAGGAAATGCTTTGGATTTCACCCACAATATCAGTTGAAGGCTTCAGAGAAGCTTTTTCGGGATAGACAGCGATTTTATACTCTTCTTTAAGGATCGTGTTGTAAACATCTTCCTTCAGCTTAAACTGAGCTTCCTTAAAGGGGATCTTTCCTTCAGCTTGTCTGTCCGTGATTTGAATAAGATGAAGTCCGAATTGGGTGAGGACCGGCTCAGTTGAGATATCTCCCTTTTTCATACTGAAAGCTGCTTCTTCAAAGGAAGGAACCATCTGCCCCCGGGAAAACCATCCCAGATCACCGCCGCGGCTGCTGCTGGGGCATTCGGAATATTCTTTAGCCAATTCTGAGAAAGTTTTTTCCTTTGCCTTCCGTTTTTTTTGAATCTCTTCGATTTGTGCCCGGGCTGATTCCACGCTTCTCTTTTCTCCTGTGCTGACCAGAATATGGCTGGCTTTAACTTTTTCAGGAGTCGTAAACTGATCAATGCGTTCTTCATAAGCCGCCTTCAGTTTTTTTGAAGAAAGAGGGGCTTCAAAACGGATGTACTCATTGACGAAGTAGGTCATCTCCACATCCGGTTTGATCTCTTCCCAACGTGCGGCGATCTCTTCGCCGGCATCATATTTTTGATTCAGCAGATCCTGATAGAGAAGCTCATTTTCAATCATACGCTCCAAAAGGATCTTTTTGAGTTCATTTTCGCCGAGGCGTTGCAGGACTTCAGGGTCCATTCTCATCATCTGTCTGTTCAATTCTCCCTCTGTGATCACTCGGTCGCCCACAGATGCCAGATCTTGTTTTGAACAGGCGCTTAAGGCGATGAGGAGAATAAAAGCTGAATAAGTGATTATCCGTTTCATGATTCCTCCCTTGTTAAAATAGTTTCGATTGTTTTCATCGTATCGCTATCCAGTTTTTCTTTTAGATACAGTGCATTAATGTTTTCATCCAGCTGTTTTTCTGATGTTGCTCCTGTGATGACTGTACTGACATGGGGGTTTTTGAGAATCCATGCAATCGCCAGCTGGGCCATACTTCCCCCCAGGTCTTCTGCGAGAGCAGTCAGTTCTTTGACTTTTTCCAGAGATGTTTCAGAAAGCAGTCCGGAATCTTCGAGGCTTTGACGCAAGGCGGGATTGAGCGCCAGCCGGCTTTCGGACGGGATGCCGCTGTTATATTTGCCCGTCAATATCCCTGAAGCTAAGGGACTCCATGTGGTAGTCCCGATGTGGTGTTTTTCATAAAGCGACGCGTATTCTTTCTCAAAGCGGTCTCTGACGAGCATGTTGTATTGGGGCTGTTCCATTGAGGGGGGAATACAGTTCAGTTCGCGACAGATCTGAAAAGCTTCCTCCAGGGAGGATGCGCTCCATTCTGATGTTCCCCAGTAAAGGGCCTGGCCGCCCCGGACAAGGCTGTCCATGGCCAGGACAGTCTCTTCAATGGGGGTCTCCGGGTCAGGACGATGGCAGAAAAGCAGATCCACATATTCCAGCTGCAGACGCCGTAAAGAGTTTTTCGTCCCTTCAATCAAGTGTTTACGGGAGAGCCCCGTTTGATTGGGGCCTTCTCCACCCCAGTAGATTTTTGTGGAGAGAACAAGGTCTTCCCGTCTGAAACTCCTTAAGATCTCTCCCATGATCAATTCGGACAGCCCCCGGGCATAGGCTTCGGCATTATCAAAAAAGTTGATTCCCCGGTCAAAGGCGTTTTTCATCAGTTTTCCGGCGCTGACCAGATCTGTCTGCTTGCCGAAAGTGATCCAGGAGCCAAATGAGATCTCGCTGACTTTCAGTCCGCTTTTCCCTAAATGATTATATTTCATATTTACTCCTTTCTTCTAAGGGGACCAGTGAGACGCTGTCTATATAACGGATATGTGTTCCGTCAAAATCCATGAGGAGCGGATAGATTTCGACTCCTTGCGCGGCCGCCTCATAAAGCATATCCGAAAAAAGAGGGTCGCGTTCTGTAAAGGGGGCGAAATCTGATGCTTGCGAAGAAAAAATAAAAAACACGAGAGCCGCCCTGAATCCCTTTTGACGAAAAGAGATCAGTTCCTGAACATGGCGGCTTCCCCGTGCTGTGGGGGCATCGGGGAAAAGGGCATGATTGTCGACGAATAATGTGCATCCTTTGGTCTCTATCCAGAGATCACCTGCCGGTGTCCGGGCATAAAAGTCCAATCGCCCGTTTTCTGTTTTCACTTCACTTTTCAGGGAAAAAAGAGGCCCCAAAGGACTGTAGCCGGAGGAAAAAAGGTTTATTCCTAAAGCCCGGTGAAGAGAAGAATTGATGATCACCCATTTTTTCCCTGAAGCCGCGGCAATGACATCCCATGATGTTTTACGCTTAATCCCCGGAGAGGCTTTGCGAAGGAGCAGTGTGTTCCCTTTGAAAAGAAGCTCTTTTAGCCGTCCGGGGTCATGAAGATGAGCCGTCTCGTCCCCGCTGCCGATCCGGGCGATGACGGTAAAACGGTTCGGGCGGTCCAGGAATCGAGCCTGAGTCAGGCTTTTTAATGTCATAAGCGGGGGGAAAGAAGATACGCATGTCATAAAAATATCATACAGAAGGAATAAAAAAAAAGCAAGAACCTTGCATAAAAGGGGAAAATCAGGTAGTTTAATAGAGATGATGAACTGGAAAAAAAAGGCCGACACTCTTCTATCTCCCCTGTATCCGGAAGGCAGCCGGAGGGAGATTCTCTTATGCATGGAGAAGCTGATCAAAGAGGGGGAAAACAAAGAAAAGCGAACCCGGCGCTTTACTTCAGAGGACTGTTGGCTGATCACCTATGCGGACTCTCTTAATGACCCCGGACGGCCCCCGCTGGAGGTCTTCAGGGAAGCGGCCTCTTCTTTTTTTCGGCCCCTTTTTTCTCTGGCCCATCTGCTGCCTTTTTTTCCCTATTCATCGGATGACGGTTTTGCCGTTATCGATTATGAAAAAGTGGACCCCCAACTCGGCACTTGGGGCCATATTCAAGAGATCAGCCGCGAGCTCGGCCTTATGGGGGATCTGGTCTTAAACCATGTATCTGCCCAAAGTCCCTGGGTGAAAGAATATTTGGCCGGCAATCGGGAGTATGATGATTTTTTTATTGAAATGGATCCTCAAACGGATCTCAGTGCTGTTATCCGCCCCAGGGCGCTGCCGCTTTTGTCGCCTTTTATGAAAAAAGACGGGACAAAAGTCTGGCTGTGGACGACATTCAGCGCCGATCAGGTCGACCTCAACTATGCCAATCCCCGCGTTTTGATGAAAATGCTGGAGATCATCGCCCTCTACATGGATCGGGGAATCGAGGCCCTGAGGCTGGATGCCGTAGGGTTTTTGTGGAAAAAACACGGCACGCCTTCGATTCACCTGGATGAAACCCATCAGATCATAAAACTCTTTCGGCTTTTTACAACAGCTCGGGCTCCGGGGTTCCTGCTTGTGACGGAAACCAATGTTCCGCATAAAGAGAATATTTCTTATTTTGGAAACGGCCGGGATGAAGCTCAAGTCATCTACAATTTCCCTCTGCCCCCGTTGACGTTCTATGCTTTTTTATATCAAAACGCATCAAAACTCCGTCATTGGGCCCGGACCTTAAAAACTCCCACAAGACAATGCGCTTTTTTAAATTTTACGGCTTCCCATGACGGCATCGGAGTACGTCCCCTGGAAGGTTACATAAGCAAAGAAGAATTGGATGCTGTCGTTGCAAAGACGGAGGAAGCCGGCGGGGCCGTCTCTTACCGGGATGATCCTCAAAAGGGGCCTTGTCCATATGAATTGAACATCACTTTTCTTGATGCCGTCACAGCCGGGCTTAAAAATGAAGAGCTGCGTGTGAAAGCTTTCCTGGCGTCTCAGGCCCTGATGCTTTTTTTGCCGGGAATCCCCGCTGTCTATGTCAACAGTCTTTTTGGGATAGAGAATTGGAACGAGGGAGTCAAGGCCAAAGGCAAGGCCCGGGCTATCAACAGGTACAAATCGTCTTTCGAGGAAGTTTGCAAAATCATTGCGGGAGAGGAAGGCTTTCAATCCAAAATATTCAGCGGCTATGCCCGCCTGCTCCGTTTTCGCCGGAATTTTAAGGCTTTTTCGCCTCATGCTCCGGCCGTTTATCCCGATACGGGGGACTCCGTGTTTACGGTCATCCGGGGCAAAGGTAAAGCGCGCCTCTATTGTTTTATTAATATCACAGATAAACCCCAAAGGCTCTCTCTTTCTTCTTTGGGCAGCCGGAAATATAGGTATGAACTTTATCCGGGAACACATGGGCATCACCCGGACACTCTGTTGTTAGACCCTTTTGACGTGAGAGTTCTGGGTGCTGAGAGAGGGGATATTTCCGTTGACAGAGCCGGGAGGGAACGATAGAATGGGGGGGCTGTATCCCCTGCCATCCCGAAATATTTTATGGACATGAAGAGGAGTAAGATGAAGGACAGGATAAGACGTTTATATCCCTCGGCCGGGGATTTTGAAAAAGAGATGAAGCGTATCGGAGTCGACTCGTATGCCCTGGGCATTTTTCAACAGAAAAAAGAAACCCTTTTGATTAAAATAGACGCTTGCCGCATTGAAGCAGCAAATATCATCAAACAGGATGCCCTGAGTGTCGGAGCTGATTGTGTCCTGCCACGCTCTGCTATTTCCGGACGCCCCGACAAGACCGATATCATTGTCATAGGGACACAGCGGACTTTGGAGAAATTAAGCGAAAAATTGAAAGAGCAGCCCTTCGGGTTAAAAGAGGTTGCAGAGGCTTTGATCTCTCCTCTTGAACCGCCCCGTATGATCCGGGCCCGGGATAAAGTGGTTGATTTGAGTTCACCGGTGATTATGGGGATATTAAACAGGACTCCGGATTCTTTTTATGACGGCGGATATTACAGTGAACAGCAGGAGTTGGATAAGCGGGTGGAATCCATGCTTGAAGAAGGAGCCCGCATTATTGATATTGGAGGAGAATCGACCAGGCCCGGAAGCCGGGAAGTCTCCCCTGATGAAGAGTGGGAACGGATCGAAGGGGCTCTCACTCTTGTCCGCCGGCTGGATTCAGAGATCCTTATCTCAGTGGATACCAGAAAAAGCGAAGTAGCCCGTCGTTCTCTGGATGCCGGAGCGGACATGATCAACGATGTCTCTGCCCTGACATCTGATGCGTCCATGGCGGAGGCTGTCGCTTCTGCTCATTCAGCCGTTATTCTTATGCATATGAAGGGGACTCCGGAAACAATGCAAAAGGAGCCCTCCTATGAAGACCTGATGGCAGAGATCTTCGCCTTTTTGAAGGAACGAAGCGACGCGGCCCTTCGGGCGGGCATTTTGGGAGAATCCGTACTGATCGACCCGGGTATCGGGTTTGGGAAACGAACAGAGGATAATGCTGAGATCATAAGACGTTTAAGGGAGCTTAAAAGCCTGGGATATCCTGTTGTCATGGGGTTGTCCCGGAAGTCCTTTATCGGCCGGCTTACCGGAAAAGATCCGGAAGGCCGGTTGTGGGGAACTATTGCGGCCCATACATTGTCTTTAATAAACGGGGCTGATGTTATAAGGGCTCATGACGTGGCTGCGGCCAGGCAGACTTTGGAGATCGTCGAAGGAGTTTTGAATGAAAAAAAGAAATAAGTACTTTGCCATGATCGTTCTGATTATGATGCTGCTGCTTATTGCAGCAGGGCTGGTTACGGGAGAGTGGGCGCTGATCAAAAATAATGGCAGCCTTATCTGTTTCGGATGTATAGGGATCGGATAAAATGGGCCTTTTTGCATTTTTAAAAAAACGGTTTTGGCATCAGCTGCTCTTTTCATTGGGAATCAATGCTCATTTGAAAGGATTCCTTGAGGCACATCCCTACCAGGGAGCCGCGAAGGGCTTATGCCTTCCGGTATTGAATTGCTATTCCTGCCCCGGCGCCTTGACATCCTGCCCTTTGGGCAGCCTCCAATACATGATCTACAGCAATGCACGGCATCTTTCCCTTATGGTCTTGGGGATAGTGGGCAGTGCCGGGATCCTGGCCGGGCGATGGGTCTGCGGGCATCTCTGTCCTTTCGGCTTCTATCAGGATCTTTTAAAAAAAACAACGAAAAAATCCCTGAAATTGCCCCGTATATGGACAAAAATGAAATATGTCATTCTTTTCCTCTTTGTTGTTCTTCTCCCCTTACTTCTTTCGAAGCCGGCTTTCTGCACTTTAATTTGCCCGGCCGGGACGTTGCAAGGCGGGCTTACACTTGTCTGGTCTTTAGGTATCCCATTGGGATTCATTTATTTTTGGAAATTAGGGCTTTTGCTCTTTTTTAGCGCTTTTTCTCTTGTCATTCCCCGTTTCTTCTGCCGCACGGCTTGCCCTTTGGGTGCTTTTCTGGGATTTTTTAATAAATTCAGCTTGTTTTCAATACATGTGGATATGAATACCTGTATATCGTGCGATGCCTGCAGAAAGGTTTGCCCTGTTGATATCAATATCAGCGAACATCCGGCTTCGGCTGAATGTATCCGCTGCGGAGATTGTCTGCCGGCCTGCCCGGTATCCTGTATAACCTTTACTTCGCCTTTGTCTAAAGAGAAAGGAGCCTTCAATGAAGCCTCTTTATAAACATGCTGCCCTTTTCCTGCTCTTAATCTTATGGGGCGTGCAGCCCCTTTTCAGTGTTATCGGAGGTTACGATTATGCTGAAAAACTTTATCAGGACGGTTATTTTGATCTCGCCGTGGAAGAATACAAGACATTTATCAATGAAAATCCTCAGGACCGCAGGGTGGAAAGCGCTTATCAACGGCTTATCGCTTCTTATCATCAATTAGGTAAGACGAATATGGTCTTGACCGAAGGGAACCGTTTTATTCAGCGGTACAAAAAAAGCTCCCACATGGGGGACATTCTCTTTTTTATCGCATCAGCACTGAGAAAAAGCGGGATGAACGTACAAGCTTTAGATGCCGTGGAGCAGATCCGCCGCTTTTACAGGGATGCTTCTTTTTATACAGAAAGCCTTTTTCTTGCAGCGGATCTTTATAAAGCAGCGGATAAAGGAGAGAAGTATCTTCAGGCTATGAAGGAGATCATTAACCTGAACCCGCGTGGGAGCAATTTAAAGAAGGCTTATCACTCGCTTTTAAAATACCATTTTGAACGGAATGAGATGGAAAAAGCAAAAGGGTATTGGGAAAAACTCTCTGAGCAGGATATGGAGCCGGGCCTATGGTCTTGGTATAAAGGGGAGATCGCTTTCGGACTGCGGGATTACAGCACAGCCTTAAAAGAATACCAGTCGTTAATGAACAAATATCCCCAAAGCCCTTATTACGAAAAAGCGTTATACGGAAGAGGCTTGGTCTTTATGCGGCGGGGAGCCTATGCGGAAGCGGTCACGGCCTTTAGCACACTTTTAGAGAAAAACCCCAACAGCTCTGCGGCTGATGATGCCCTGCAGGGCAAAGCTGAAGCGCTTTTCCAATTAAAACGCATCAATGAAGCCGCAAAAGAGATCGATTATTTTCTGAAAACCTATCCTGAAAGCCCTCTCTATCCGGAAATCATCCGATTGGCTCTATCCATGGAGAAAAAAGACGAGGGGAGCTGGGATACCGATAAGATCCGCTCTCTTTACGGTGACCTTGTCGGCTATTATGAGTCCCGGGGCCGGGACGCTGATGTCAAACGAGTTTTTCTGGAACAGGCGGAATCCTTCGAAAGAGGGAACTTTTATGCTTATGCCGTCCACGCTTTATTGGACTATGTCAGCGCATACCCCGGAGACCCGGAAGTCCCCTGGCTGGTTTACCGTGTAGGGCATCTCTATGCCTATGAAATGAAGGACTATGAGCGGGCCATTGCCGCTTATGAGCGCAACAGCTTCAATGCCGAAGGCTACGGTGACAAATCCCTTTATGAGACGGGGTATTGCTATGAAAAGATAAAACGGCATGACCGGGCTGTTTATACTTATCAGACGATCCAGGAACGTTTTCCCTTTTCATTGTTATCCGACCGTGCTGCAAAACGGATCCGCTACCTGGAACACTATATCATGACGGATACAGAAAAGGGGCTTGCGGCTCTCGATGCTTTACTGGAGCAGCAGATGGCCTCTCCTCTTCCTGAAAAGGAACTTCTTAAAAAGCGAGGCGATATCTTTTATGAGATGAAACAGTTTGAGCAGGCTTACGACTATTACACGAAAGCCGGAGTCCGGGATGAGAAGGCCCTGCGTGCAGGAGCCTATGCCCTGATGACAGGCAATGCTACAAAGAAGCAGGCCGCTGACTTCTTCATCCGACATAAAGAATATCCTTCGGCTCCGGAGATCTATGCGGATGTCCTGGTCTACTACGATATGGAAAATCAGCTGGAGGAAGAGGATTTTCTTTTTGCCTTCTCCCTTTTTCCGGCTTCAACAGATGAAGCGACAGCCCGGGCCTACATTGATTTCCTTATCCGGGAGGATAAGACAGCGGCTTTAAAAGATCCGGCTCTCCCTGAAAGCATATCAGGGACTCCGACAGCTGATTATGCTCTTGCTCTTAAGGCCTACTACCGCTCGGACTTCGGGGAGGCCGAATCGCTTTTCAAAAGACTTCCGAGCGAAAAACCGGAGGATGAGGCGAATATTTCTTTCTATTTAGCGGATATCTACTACAAAACAGGACGGTCTGCAGAGGCGGAAAACCTGCTTCTCAATATTACCCGACCCTTTGAGATGAAAGTAAAAGCCAGTCTTTTGCTGGCGGAGATGAATTTCAAACAGGCCCGGTATGAGGATACGATTTTTAATATCTATAATGTACTGAACAGGATGCCGGGGTATTATAACGATCCCCGTATTATGAGTCTTTATTTGGATGCCTTGATCTTGGCCGGGCGTAAAGAGACAGCCGGAGATGTGTGTGCCCAGATCACAGCACAAAAAGGTGAACTGGCGGCCGTAAAAGGGCTGGCTTGTCTAAGGCTGGGATTAGACGGGTCGGCGATGACGCTTTTGCGCCAGGCCAGGGACAAAGACATTCAAAGAAGGATCTTTCAGGTCTTGGCTGAACAGGAGCGTTGGCGTGATATTTTAGAGCTTTTTCCCGGATCGGATGCCTATGCTGTCAGCCGGCGCATCGTTGCCATGACCCATTTAAACCGCATTGAAGAAGCTCTTTCCCTGAAAAAGGTAAACAGCAGGCTGATCAAGGACTATAATGAAGAATTAGCTTTGGCGTTGGGAGAATACTATTATCTGCAGAAAAAAGATATTGCCGCAGCTGAAAACTATTTAAAGGAAGCCGGCGGAAGCAAAACACCCCTTGAAACTCAATGGAACCTGGAAGCCGCATTTATGCTGGGAAATATACATCTCAGCCGGGGTGAAGGGCCGCAGGCAGAAGAGATCTACGGGCTTTTAGAGGCAAATCCGGCATTTGGGCCGAAAGAGAAACTTTATCTTTCCATGGGGCAATTGAGCTATTCAAAGGGGAATACAGAAAAAGCCCGTGAATACTTCAGCAGATCTTATCACTTTAAACCGAATCCTGAAGCTCTCTACAATCTGGGACTACTGCATAAAGGGGCCGGAGAACAGGAGGAGGCCCGAGTGGCTTTTCAGCAAGTCATCGACCGCTTCCCGCATCATCCTTTTTATAATAATGCCCGGATCAATATTATTATTGCCTACATGGATGAAAATAAATATGATGAAGCCCTTCTCCTTCTTAAAAGTCTTATTGAGCAGGCCCCGGACGATATGAAGATGGAAGTCCAGTTTTATATCGGAGATTGTTTTTACCGGAAAGGGCAATACAGGGACGCTGTTCGGGAATTTATGAAGGTGAAGTATATTCCCGTAAACAATGATGATGATTTTCAATGGATGGTCACAGCCCTTTTTGAAGGGGGAAAGGCCTATGAAGCCCTGGGTGAAATGGAAAAGGCCATTGAGCTCTATGAGCATATTATCCGTGTTTCAGGGAAAAATACGATTTACAGCAAAAGTGCTGCTGCCCGGATCGACGAGATCCGTCAGCATTAAGGAAAACTTGCACAAAGAGGGGATTAGGGGTAAAGTGAAAGATAAAACAGTGAAGAGATGGTGATATGACAGAAAAACCCCTGCCTTTCTATATCGGTATAGAAGACACGATCAGCGATATATTCGTAACAGTCAAGCCCGGGCCTCATAAAGATTGGCTGTTATTGCAAAATGAGCTTCTGGAATTTATCAGTCATGCCGAAAATGCTGCCAAAAATTTTTTTGCCGAAGAAGAGGCTCAAGCTTTTATCGGAGACCTCAGCAGTGGGCAGCGCCAGGTTTTAGAGCATCTGCTCAAATTCGGTAAATACAGAAACAAGGCATTTGTGCTTCATGGGCCCTATGCCCGCGAATTTTTAAATCTTCTTATCGGTTATCCCCATGTCTATCTTCTTTCTGATAAAATCCCGTTGACGGTAAAAGATAAATTCGAAAAACCGGCAGTGCGCATAAGGTGCAGTTCGGAAAAGATCGAGGTTTTCCCTGAAAAAGAATCAGAATCCCGGATCCTCTCCTTCGGGGGAGAAAAATGGTACTTAAGCGGGCGCCTTCTGGCCCGCCTGCTGCCGGTTTACTCCCAGCCATTGTGGGATACGATTTTGACCAGGGGGAACACATTTCAGGATGACGAACTTTTTGATTTTATCGATAATTTTCATAATTACTGGAACCGCTATCTTGATTTTCAGTGGGAAGACCGGGTCTGCCGGGTAGAGATCCATCATAACCAGCTTCATATTGAGCTCAGATTGGATTATGATGACGGAATCATAAAGATCGACCCTGTCTATCATTATGGAAAGATGGAGTTCACGTATAATGACATCATAAAAAAGGGCCCCTACATTGTGAAATCTGTCGATGAGCAGATCTATTTTATCCGGCGGGACCCCAAAAAGGAGCGGCGCCTGTTTCTTTTCTTTTTCCAATATAATTTTAAATGGGAAGACGGTTATTTTGTGCTTAAGGAGAATGACGATATTATTGACTTCCTTATCAACGGCTTTAGACGCATTCCTTCTGACTGGGCCAAAAAGCTGACACCTGAATTTCGGCAGATCCGGATTTTTAATGTGACGATAAGGCCTGTATTAGAGATCTCTCTGGAAGAAGAGTCTTTTTTCTCTCTTAACTTCGGATGCCGTTTGAAGGAGGATTATTCGCTCAGCCCGGAAACACTCAAAAAGCACATTCGTGAAGGCGACCCGTTTATCAAATTAGACCGAACGCGTATATTGAAACTTGTCAATTTAGAAGAGATACGCCAATTTATCAATGAGTTTAAAGAGGCTTTCTCTTTGTCTTTGGACAAAAAAGAAAACTTTCGCCATAAAATATATTATCTTCCTCATTTGATCAATTATGTCAAAAAGAACCGGGACATTGAGATCCGGGGGGATGACAGGTTTAAAGCCCTCTATGAGGAACTGATGGATGTCAAGGGAATACGAAAAGTCAAGGTCCCTGAATCTCTGGATCACATCCTCAGGCCTTATCAGAAAGAGGGCTTTTACTGGCTTCACTTTCTTCATCGCTACAAGCTTTCCGGCATATTGGCCGATGATATGGGCTTGGGGAAGACGGTTCAGGCTCTGGCCATGATCAGCTCTCTCAAAAGCCCGTTGCCCTCTCTTGTTGTCTGTCCCAAATCACTCATGCATAACTGGGTCAAAGAAGTAAAAAAGTTTACGCCGGAGCTTAAATGTGTGGTCGTCGAGGGGAATCGTGCCGCCCGTGAGGAGATTTTATCCCGCTCTTCCGAAACGGATCTGTTTATTACATCCTATTCTCTTTTACGCAATGATATTGACCTTTACGGAGAAAAAGTCTATCACTATGTCATCCTGGACGAGGCGCAGCATATCAAAAATTATCAGACAAAAGTCGCCCGAAGTGTAAAAAAACTGGATGCGATGTTCCGATTGGTGCTGACCGGAACCCCCATGGAAAATTCGATCCGGGAATTATGGTCGATTTTTGATTTTATTATGCCCGGTTATTTGGGGACAAGGCGCCATTTTGTGGACCATTACGATAAAGAGATCGTCAGGGAAAAAAATGAAGAGGTCCTTGTCGAACTGAATCTGAAAATCAAACCCTTTATTCTGAGACGCACCAAGGAAGAAGTCTTGACGGAGCTTCCTCCGAAAATTGAACAGATCTCCGTGGTGCCTTTGACAGAAGGACAAAGGGAGCTGTATCAACGGATTCTTTCCGAGATACGCAGCGAGATTTTCGGATTGGTCGAAAAAGAAGGATTTGTCAAAAGCCGTATGCATATTTTGAGTGCTCTTATCCGGTTGCGCCAGATCTGCAATCATCCGGGAATGATCTACCCTGAGTTGGCCGAGAGGGATGATATTTCTGCCAAGATGGATCTGCTCCGTGAGATTCTGGCTGAATCTATCGACGGAGGCCATCGCATTCTTCTTTTCAGCCAGTTTGTGAAAATGCTTCATATCATCCGGGGCGATCTGCGGAAGGAAAAGATTCCCTTTGAATACATTGACGGAAAGACCTCTAACCGTGTGGATATCGTGGACCGTTTCAATGAAAATGAAGATATTCCGATAATCCTTGTAAGCCTCAAAGCCGGAGGGACAGGGCTGAATATCACAGGGGCGGATGTCGTTGTTCATTTTGATCCCTGGTGGAACCCTATGGTCGAGCGTCAGGCGACAGACCGAGCCTATCGTATGGGACAGACCCGGGCGGTGAACGTCTATAAACTGATGACGGAAGGGACGATTGAAGAGAAGATTATAAAAATGCAGGAAGAAAAGAGCGAAATGTTCCACGCCCTTGATTTTACCGACACAGCTTTTATGAAGACAATGTCATGGGAAGACCTGAAAATACTATTTGAATAGGAGGGGGATATGAGGAGGAAAGCTGCCGTTTCGGGCCAGTTTTATCCCGGAAGCGCTTCCGCTATCGAGACCTTTATTGCCCGGGAGATAAAAGGGAGCGCCCCGAAAGGATTTCAGGGAGTTATTGTGCCTCATGCAGGATGGCCTTTTTCCGGAGGAGCCGCCTTGCGGGCACTCAATGCATTGGATATGAACGAGGATACGGTCTTTGTCCTTTTCGGAGCTGTGCATACAGCCGATATTGAAAAACCTGCAATCTACCCTGAGGGCGCTTGGGAGACTCCGCTGGGCGATATTCCTGTGGCGGATGAATTGATCAATGATAATTTTCAGACACCTCTTTTTTCTTTTTCATCCCGGCCCCATGAGGGAGAGCACTCACTGGAAGTCCAGCTCCCCTTCTTGCGTTTCCTGGCTCCCCGATGCTCCATTATCCCCATCGCTGTTCCACCGGGTGTTCACAGCAATCTGGACCGTTATGTGGGTTTTTTTCATCACCTTTTAAAAAAAAGGCCTGAAATCCGTTTTATAGCCAGCAGTGACTTGACCCATTACGGGTTCCAATACGGAGATATCTCCCATGGAAGCGGGGCTTCGGGATATGCCTATGTGACAGGGGAAAAGGACCCCGTTTTTATTGAGAAAGTCACCCGCGGAGAGTACCGGGACCTTATTCCGTATTCTCTGAAAAGCCGTTCGGCCTGCGGCCCGGGAGGTATGGCTTTACTGACAGGGTTGTTTCAGAAGGGAGAGATCCGGTTTCTGGAATACACCACCAGCTATGACATGTATCCGGCGGCCGGCATGGATTCTTTTGTGAGCTACGGAACCTGGGGATTAAAGGCCTAACCATTTTCGTGTCCGGGGAATATAGAAGCGTCCGACTTTGAGTACGGGTTTTCCGAATGTTCTCAGTGAAATGTAGATATCACGGGGGCTTTCTTTTACAGCGTTATGAACAGCATGACGGCTGATGATGAGGTTTCGCCGTATTCGGCAAAAATCGTCTCTCTTCAGAATTCCTTCCAGCTCTTTAAGGCTATAGGGGCAAAAGTACCTTTTTTTTCCTGAAAAAATAAAGACATATTTATCTTCCGCCTTAAAATAATCGATTTCTCCGGGGTGAAAAAAACGGGTATGATTTTTTTGCTTTCCGGACAAAGGAAAGAGAGATTCCGTATCGGCTTCTCGGGCATGTTCCCATATTCTTCCCCTGATCAGGGCCTTTTTTACGGTGTGACAGAGGTCTCTCTCTGAATAGGGTTCCACAAGATATCCCGCACAATTATAAGTATAGGCCAAAGGGGCATAAGAGGAGTGTGAAGCAGTAAAGATGACCTGAGGGTAGCGGGGAGCATGGAAAAGAAGGCGAAGCCATTTCTCGGTTACAGGACAAAGAAAGATGAGAGCCAGGACCGGGGAGTATTCTGTTAAAAAAAAAAGCAGTTTGTGAGAAGAGTGAACAGGCCCTTTAATGGAAAGACCCGGAACAAGGCGAAGTGATTTTTGGAGATGTAAGCCCGTCCGCTGTTGAGCGGTTACAATCAAAACATCTGTTTTCATTCCCATTACCTTAATGCGGGTTCTTATTTTGTATACGCAAAAAAGGGAACATTGTTGCAGAGAAAAAAAAAGGGGTAATGTGCTGTTTTTCAGTGTTTAAGTGTGAAATATCTTGAAAAAAAGGCTTAAAGAGGTATTATCCCTGAAGAGAAAAGGGAGGTTTCATGAATTTCTTTAAAAAATTAGCTTTGTATCCCCGTTTGTTCAAAGCACGCCGACTGACACGGCAGGGCAATGAGGCTTTAAAAAAAGGGGATCATCAGCGTGCTAAAGAGCTTTATCTGGCTCTGGAAGAGCATCGCTTTGTCAACTATATGATTTTTCATAATATTGCGACGATCTATTTTGAAGAAAAGAATTTTGAAAAAGCCGAAGAATATTTTATAAAGGCCACTCAATTGAACCCCAAAAGCATAAACAGCTTTTCTCTTCTTTCTGAAGTCTATCTGAGGAAAAAGGAATGGAAAAAAGCCGAGGAAGCCGTGAGCCGGGCTTTGGAAGCCGAGCCCTTTAATTATTTTGTCCAAAAACGCAGGGATAAAGTGTTCAATAAAGAGTGGCGGAAAGCCTATGTCCGCTCGGTGGAATTGACTGAAAAAGGGGCAGAGGAGTCCCGGAGCGGGAACAATGAAGCTGCCGGAAAATCGTTACAGGAGGCTGTCGCGGCAAACGGGAAAAACGCTTTGGCTCATTATCTTTACGGCCTTCTTCTCTTTAAAGAGGGTGACAAAAGCAACGGGTTGCGTGAGATTTCCATAGCTGTGGAGTGTGAGCCAGAAAATAAAAATTACAGTATGATGTTGAGTCACCTCCAACAGGAGATGAGGAAGGCATCGGAGGAGTAGGATATGGAATTATTTGAAGCCCGGAACATTATCGAAGAGTCCCGGCCCAAAGTCGAAAAGCTGAAAGAGTTTTTAAAAGTGGATGCGGCTTGGTCCCGAGCTGAAGAGATCCGTGAGATGATGACCCGTGAAGAAATCTGGTCGGATCAGAAAAAAACAAAAGAACTGGGACGTGAGCTGCGTCTTTTGGAGGACACGATCGCCCGTTTTCAACAGATACGGGATGCTTACGATGAAATCATTTTATTGGCTGATCTCTTAGAAGAGGAGTTTGACCCGGGGATGTCCTCGGATCTTGAAAAACACCTTGCCTCTTTTCAAAAAGAATTGAAGAATGCAGAGCTTCAAAGCCTTCTCAGTGAAAAGAATGATGCCAATAATGCGTATTTAGAGATTCATCCCGGAGCCGGGGGCACAGAATCGCAGGACTGGGCTTCTATGCTGATGCGGATGTATCAGCATTGGGCTGATTACAGAAAATATGGGGTTGAGATCATCGATTATCAGGATGGCGAAGAGGCCGGGATAAAAAGCGTGACCCTCTTTATCAAAGGGCCTTATGCTCATGGGTATTTGAAAACGGAAAACGGTGTCCATCGCCTTGTGCGGATCAGCCCTTTTGATTCGAACAAAAGGCGGCATACCTCCTTTGCTTCCGTCTTTGTATACCCCGAGCTTGATGATGAGATCGAGATCGAGATCAATGAAAAGGATCTGCGAATTGATACCTTCCGTGCTTCCGGAGCGGGAGGACAGCATATCAATATGACAGATTCAGCTGTCAGAATCACTCATTTACCGACAAATATTGTCGTCCAATGCCAAAATGAGCGATCCCAGATACAGAATAGAGAGCAGGCTTTTAAAATGCTTAAGGCTCGGCTTTATCAGGCTGAAATGGAAAAATTGGAGGCGGCGAAAACCCAAGTGGAAAATTCAAAAAAAGATAATGCCTGGGGGAGTCAGATCCGCTCCTATGTCCTTCATCCCTACAAGATGATCAAAGATCACAGAACCAATGTAGAAACAGGCAATGTGGATGCCGTGCTCGACGGCGATATTGATATGTTTATTTTCTGTTATTTGGAGCATTTACAAAGAGCGGAAAGATAAAACATGGCTCTGGTCCCTCTCCTTCTGATCGCCCTTTCCCTGGCCATGGATGCCTTTGCTGTCTCTTTGGCCTACGGGTGCAGTTTGAAAAGCTTGAAATTCCGTCATCCTCTTATTATCGCCGGCACTTTCGGACTGTTTCAGGCTGCTATGCCTGTAGCCGGGTGGTACGCCGGACGTGTTCTGGCTCCTGTCATCCGGCCCGTTGACCATTGGGTCGTTTTAGGGTTGCTTCTTCTGGTCGGAATCCATATGATTAAAGAAGGAAGTGCAGCAAAAACAAAGCCGGCTTGTCAGATCCTGGCTCCGGCGGTTCTCTTTGCCTTAGGGATCGCGACAAGTCTTGATGCTTTGGCATTAGGCCTGACATTCGCCCTTTTGGATGTGGCGATCCTTTGGCCGGTTTTGATGATCGGAGGAGTGACATTCCTCTTGTCATGGATTGCTGTCTATATGGGGCGTGCTTTTGGATTGATATTCGGCCCAAAGATCAATATTATAGGGGGAGTCATTCTTATCGGCCTGGGAATCAAAATCTGTCTTGAGCATATAGGGGGAGGATACTGATGAAAAGAAAGGCTGCGGTCTTGATTTTTGCAGCATTCTGCTGTTTTCTGTTTGCAGGAGCTCAAAATATCGAGGTTTTTGTTTCATATCAGAAAGCTTATGACGTGGTTTCAGACGCCTTTTTGATTTACTGCGGCACTGATAACGGGGTTCTTGTCTTTGACGGAGCCGAACGCGCTTTTCGTTTTCACGGAGACCCGGAGACTTTGCTTGAAGGACATCTCGTCTACGCTTTAATCGCAGGAAAAGATCTTCCCCATATCTTTGCCTTTACGGATCGGGGTGTTTACCGAAGGCGGGGAGATAAGACTTGGGAAAAGATAAGAGAGTCATTAGGGCCGGTGACACACGGCGGTTATGATCAGCAGCTTTTTTCTGTCCGTTCCCGAAATGGGAGCTGGACCTATGATTGGAGCCGCTTCGAATGGACGCCGGGGGAAGCTGTCCCGGTGACTGTGTTTCGTAAAGGAGCGCCGCATTTCCCCCCGGTGGATCCTCAGACCGGCCGTCTCATGGAGATTACGGATCATGAGGTGTTGCAAAACGGCGAAGGTGTCTTTATCACCGCAGAAGGGTATTTGATGACATTCTCTTCATCATCCTCGTATGCCTTAAAAAATAACGGGGCTTTATACGGCCGCCATGTCTCCGATATTATTTTTGCCGGAGAAGAGCAGATCTGGTTTGTCGGAGATCATCTTAATCTTTACCAAAAAGGGGTTTTTACTTTTGTCCGGGATGCAGAACTTAAAGATAATGTCAACGATGCGCTTTGGATCGATTCTCAACTGTGGCTGGCTACGAAAAACAACGGTGCGGCCCGTTATGTGAACGGGAGGCTGCAGCCGGTTATTAAAGCCGATGCCGGCCTTTTGGACAATAATATCATTTCTTTGAAATCCCGGGGAAGGCGGCTGTATCTCTTGTCTAAATACGGCATCAATTCGTTTTTGGTGAATGATCCCCGAAAGGTAAAGGAGATACGCGGCATCGACTTTTTTAACGTTGCCCGGTTTGATATATCCGAAAATAATATCATACTCCTTCACCGTGACCGTCTGGTCATTACAGACCTTAACGGAAAATCTCTTTACACGTATAGTGCTTCGACATTGTGGAATGATTTCTTGAATGAGATGCAACGGGATGGCGATATCCTGTATATTTGCGGAAACGCGGGGATAATCACCTATGATTTACAAACACGGGATATCTCTGTGATCCGGGCCATGAGAGAGGGCGTATCAGATCTTCTTGTCAAAGACAGTTTCCTCTATGCGGCAACGGAGACAGGGCTTTATATTATTGATATCAAAAAGGAGCAATTCCGTGTTTTGACTGAAGAGGACGGCCTCCGCTCCTCCCGGATTCTCAAAGTCTATCCGTTTCAAACGGGGGTTTTAGTGATGACGGATAAAGGATTAAACTACCTGCCATGAAAGAGTGCTTTCAATCGTTTTCTCCTGAAGAGACAATGGAGATCGGCCAACGGCTGGCCTCCTCTTTGGAACAAGGGAGCCTTGTTTTGCTTTACGGAGATCTGGGCGCAGGGAAAAGCGTCTTTGCCCGGGGAGTCGCCCTGTTTTTCGGAGTCTCTGAATCAGAAGTGCGCTCACCGACCTTCACTTTGCTGAATATTTATGACTCTCCTGCGGGCTCTGTCAATCATTTTGACCTTTACCGGATCGAAGACCCTGAGGAGCTCTTTCAGCTGGGGTTTGACGAACATATCGAAGAGGGGATTGTCTCAGTGATCGAGTGGGCTGAAAAGGCGGAGATCCCCCCCGGGGTCCCGGCTGTGAAGGTCAGGATGACAATTGTCGATGATACAACACGTGAAATCAGGATTGAGAGGGCTTATGTACACTCTGGCTGTTGACAGTTCACGCTTTTTCGGCAGTGTGGCTCTTACCCGTGACGGACAGCCTCTGATGGGGATTTCCTTTAATGTCAAAGCGACATACTCTGAAAAACTTCTTCAGATGATCAGTTTTTTGCTTGATGAATCTCAGGTCGAATTGAAAAATTTAGGACTCATTGCCGTTGTCGAAGGCCCGGGCTCGTTTACGGGACTCCGTATCGGAATGACATTATCCAAAAGCCTTGCTTATGCCATGGATATTCCGTTATGCGGAGTCAATGCCCTGGAGGCTCTGGCGCAGACGTATGCTTTTGGAGACGGATGTTACGCCCCTCTTTTCGATGCCAGAAAAGGCCAGGTCTTTGCCGCTCTTTATGAAATGAGATCCCGGTCACTTTCTGAATTGATCCCTCCCGGCTCTTATCATCCGGAGCGCTTTTTCAGAGAGGCTCAAAAGAAAGGGGGAAGGGCGCTTTTTTTGGGGGAAGGAGAAACTTTCCGCGAAACAATAGAGTCTGTATTCAGCAGAAAAGAGACTTATATCTCATCTCATACCCATATAGATCCTTTTGCCGTGGCCCGACTGGGTATGCGCCTGTTTGAAGAGCGTGGGGGGGATGACCTGTTGACAAAAGAGCCGGCTTATTACCGCGCTTCCGATGCCGAGATCAATTATGAGAAGAATCACCCTTCTTCATAAAGAGTCCCTGGAGGACATTTTTGCTGTTGAGGCAGACTCTTTTACTCTTCCCTGGACAAGAGAGATGCTGAACGCCGAATTTTTGAAATCGTATGCTTTTTTTCTGGGGATCTTTGATGAAGAACGTCTTGCGGGGTTCAGCTTGAATTGGGTGTTATTCGAAGAAGGGCACATCGCCGATTTTGCAGTCCTACCGGAGTATCGCAGGCAAGGCCTCGGGGGATCTCTGTTGGATGCGTCTTTACAGGAAATGTCCCGAAGAGGGGCCGGTGTGGTTCATCTGGAGGTCAGAAAAAGCAATGTGTCGGCTCTCGCGTTGTATGCCTCTCGGGGATTTGAAAGAGCGGGTATCAGGCCCCGCTATTACACTGATACGGGAGAGGATGCTTTGTTAATGCAACTAATTCTTGAAACGAAAGATAATGATGATATAATTCACCATATAAGGGAGGACGCGAATGATTCAGGGCCGAAACAGCGATGTTGACTTCAAAGACAGGAAAGTGCATGTTCAGACAGAATACATGCCGTCCAATAACACCATTGTGACCCTTATTTTTGATAATGGAGCCATTATCGGGAGCAAAAAAAAGAAACTGATCATTAACGGCGATCCTGAAAAAATAGTTAAAAAGATAGAAGAAAAACTTGTCGAACAGCACAAAGAGGTCATGTCGACGATTCGCAATGCCGAAAGCGATGAGATCAGCCAGGTCGTTCCTACTGAAAACAGTGAAGATCTGATGAATGATTTCCTTAAAGAGGTTTTTGGTGTAGGCGATGAGTGAAAAAAAACTTAATATTCAGGCCCTTATCATCATCGGGCTTATGTTGGCTGCCGTCGCTGTTCATTTTATTGCTATTGACAGATTTCAAAAAGCCCCGGGAATCACAACCATCGCGGTAAACGATGATACGCTCTATGTGCTGGAAGAACAGTCTATACAGGGCTATACCCTGAATGGGGATAAAATCATGGAATTCTCTTTTACAAACAAGCCTGATTCTTTTTTCTTCCTGTCGGGCCGGCCCGGTATTTATCATCGCGAAAGCCGGTGCTTTGTTCTTTATGATCTGTGGTTTAACACGCAAAAAAGTTTTGAGGGCAACGATTATATCAATGTTTCCGCCGTTGATGATAAAATATTCGCTGTGCGGGCCAAAGAGAAAAAAATCGATATCTTTGATGCTGACGGGGAATTCATTGAGACTTTACAGACGAAGGCCCGCCCGTACACAGTTTTCCAATGGCAGGGGATATTGTATTATTCAGAGCGGGAACATCATCATATCTACGGGCTTTACGGCAATGAACATTTCGCGTTTGATCGCCTTCCTCAGGACGGGACAATTCTTCAGGCCGTCGATGTGAACGGCCTTCTGCACTTTCTGTTTGCCGACAGGGATTATTTCTCTTCCCGCTATTGTGTTTATGTCCCGCATGAGAATGTCTATATAAAAGAGACTTCGGAAAAATACCGCCTGCCGGCTTCTTTGGCTGTATTCAACGGGTATGCTTTTGTCAGCGATAATGCCAGAGGCATAATCGATGTCTATTCTCCTGATCATAAAGAGATGTGCTATTTCGGCGATGCCCAATTCAAGGCTGCTCACGAGCGGCAATTCCGATATAAAAAGAAATACCTCTACCTGGGTGGGATTATGAATTTCATCATCATCATCTTATTCCTCTGGGCTTTGGCGGTTTTTTTCATAAATTGGAAGAGAAAGAGGAGGGCCGGACATGCAAAAGCTGAAGGACTATCACAAAAAAGCTCTGTTATGTAGAGCCCGTCAAAGTATTGCTTCAGTCTTCGATCCCTCTCTTCCCATTGAGCCTTTAGAGAAAAACACTCTTTATGAAGAAAAATGCGGGCTATTTGTAACGTTGACAATACACGGGCGGCTAAGGGGATGCATCGGGTATATCACAGGCGTACAACCCATGAAGGAAGCCGTAATATATCTGGCCCGTGAAGCTGCCTTTCAAGACCCCCGTTTTTCCCCCTTGATGCGCGAAGAGCTGCCGGATCTGCAGATTGAGATCTCGCTTCTTTCTCCGTTGAAAGAGGTTCGGGATTTCGAAGAGATTAAGATCGGGCTTCACGGGCTTTTCATCCGCAGGAATCATCGCTCCGGCTTGCTTCTCCCTCAGGTGGCGACAGAGTATCATTGGGACAGAGATGAGTTTTTAGAGAATACATGTCTGAAAGCCGGCCTTTCTTCCGATGTGTTGGGGGAACCCGGAACAGAAGTCTACCTTTTCACAGCAGAGATCTTTTCGGAAAAGGAGGCGCATGGCCGTTAAAAAAAAGAAAAAGGGCATGATCTATTATCCTCCTTTGACTTCAAAAAGAATTACCACCGGAAGCCTCTATCCGTTGGTCTACAGCTATTTTTTGCATCAGGGCCTTTCTGCTTTTCAAAAAGAACCTCCCGGTTATTATGATTTGATCCTATGCGAAAAAGAACAGAAGGACCAGATGAAAAAAGCGATGGCCGGCGGCCCCGGTGTTCGGTTCGGCGCCTTGCCTTTTCCGCTGGATAAAAAAATCCGAGAAGCTTTTATCGGACGGCTCATTAAAGAGCTTGTCCGTAAAGAGATGGTGAACCGAAAAAACGTTAAAGGTCATTACTGCCCCCTATGCGGGCGTGTTTTAGAAGATTATGAAACCCTTTCCCGCCGAGAGACACATCAATCTTTTGTGATGAAGATGAACGTCACGGCTTCAGCTGAGCCCCTGATCTTCACATTTACAGATCCTTTGGCTCTGCTTTACATCAAAGCTGTGGGTGTGCGGAACATGGAAAAATATGCCGATAGAAAAGGCGTTGTTCCTATCTTGGGGCATCACATTCCTATTTTGAAAATCGATGATATCAACAGGCCCGAATATTATACCCGCTATTATTCTTTTGACTTTTTGTATGAATCACAAAAGGAGAAGGACGGCTCATCAAAATTGCTTTCTCAATATAAAAATGACCGCAGCCGTCTTTTATCGGATCTGGCTTCATATGGTGCTTTATCGCAAACTGTTGAGCAGGATGTGGATGTCCTCCGTTGCCGTCAATGCGGAAGCCTGACACAGAATCTTTTAGCGGAGCATCTTATCGTCTCCGGAGAAAAGGCTGAAATGGTTTTGGGGGAGCCTCCCAAGACTGCACCCTTTATCCTGACATCCCATGAAGGCTGGCCCGATTCACATCCGGGGCCGGTGACGTTTCCCTTCCGCTTATGCCCTTCGTGCTCCTGGGCAGGGGATGAAGGAGAGAAATGTCCGATATGCGGGGCTGAGACGAAAACGAGCGACTTGCTCTTCAACGATCATTTGAGGAACCTGCTTTTGCCTCTTCTTTGGGAGAATCAGGCGGATTATCTGGTTCTCCTGGAAGAAGAGAAAGCCCATGTCGCCGAGCGGATTTCTTTTTTCGAAAAAATAATGATGCCGGAAAGTGCAAAATATGAAAGCCGAATCATCGTACTTGATTCTTCCCGTATCGAAGAAGAGCAGGGAGTTCCTGCAGGGCTTGCAGAGAAATCTCCCCTTTCATTTCTCAGAGGAGATGATAAAAACGAAGTCGTACTGACGGACAGAGGCATTCACTCTTTTCTTAATCGCTGGGAGCGTCTCTTTAACAGAAAAGGGACAGATGAACCGGGCCATGTTGATATCAGAACGGATTTTTACATTGATAAACTGATTCTTACGGAATTAGAAGAGTTTATTTTAGAAGGGGGACAAGCTCTTGTGTCAGGAGAGCTGTTCGCCTATCTCAAAAAGCTGGCTCATCTCATGTTCACTTTAGACCGCCGTGTCTACCCTTTTTTGAAAAAAATCCAGGCTGACGAAGATCCTGCTGTTTTTAAAAACTGCTCTTACGCTTTTGGGATCATCAAGTATTGCCTGGCGCCTTTCGCCCAGACGGATTCCGGCACAGGACATGTTCCGGTGTACCGGGAGGATTATCATTTTCGTGAAGAGTTGAACAGGGATCATATTATTCTGGATTTGATCGACCGTGTGATGGACGGCAAAGCGATTTTGAATATCAGTCCCGATGAGCCGCTGGATGTCTTTGTGACAAGCCCCGGGGGCGGGCTGGAAGATATTTTAAACCGCAACATGTTTTATATTACGCGTTTTCTTAATATTACAGAGCTGAAATTTGCCTCCGGCAAAGAGATTCCGCGAAAAAGCCTGAAACTTTCAGTGGATAAATGGGCTGTCTATATTCCCGTCTATGATAAATCCAGAATAGCCGGGCGGCTGGAGGACCTCATGCAACAGCGCAGGGAGCTGGACAGGCGGATCCTTGAAAAAAGAAGTCTGCTTTTTAACTTTGATTTCCTCAACAAAGCTTCCCCGGATATTGTGGACGATGAGGAAGAAAAAGCCGCTGAATTACTGGTTGCCAAAGAAAAGCTCAACGGCTATATTAAATTATTGACTCAATGGGAACGGGAGGGACGTAATGGCGGAACAAAGCCAATACAGAAAACTACTTGATGTTGTGAAACTTCTCAATGCTTCTTTGGATTTCGACCACATCAAAGCGGTGATCATGGAGCAGGCCAAAGCGGTCTTTAAAGCGGAAGCCAGCTCTCTTATTTTTCTTGATAAAGAAAAGAATGAACTCTATTTCGATGTGGCCACAGGAGACAAAGGCGAGAGGATTAAAGAGATCCGGTTTCCTGCCGACAAAGGCATTGCCGGATGGATCATTCAAAACAAAAAGCCTTTGCTGGTCAAAGATGTTTCGTCTGACCCTCGTTTTTTTCAGGGCGTCGACAAGAAAAGTGAATTTGTGACAAAATCGATTATCGGCGTGCCTGTCTGGATCAATGGACAAGCCATAGGACTTATTGAAGTGTTAAACAAAGAAAACGGAGGCTCATTTACCGAAAAAGAACTCAGCCTGTTGCAGACTTTTGCAGACCTGGCCGCCTTGAATCTGAAGAACGCCATGTGGCATAAAGATGCCCTGGATAAAGAGCGGATGGAGGCTGATTTAAGGATCGCCGGTGAAATACAGGAGCGTCTCCTCCCCAGAAACGATATACGGATTAAGGGATATGACTATGTAGCGCAATACCGGGCCTGCCGCAATGTGGGAGGGGACTATTATGATGTTTTGCCTTATGGAGAGCATCATGTTTTATTTGTTGTCGCCGACGTTTCGGGAAAGGGGGCCCCTGCTGCTTTAGTGATGAGTACACTGCGGGCGTATCTTCACTCGGCTGTGCGTTTCCATATGAAGTTAAAGGATATCGTCTCTCTGCTGAACAAGTCAATTTTCAATGATACGGAAGCCCAGCGTTTTGTCACACTGATCCTGGGGATACTCAATACAGAAAATCATGATGTGGAATTTATCAATGCCGGCCATAATTATCCTGTTTTGCTCTCTTGTGAAGGGCTTCCTCTCTTTTTAGAGAGCAATGATATCCCTTTGGGGATCATGGACGGTTACGAATTTTCGACGCATCATCTGAAATTAAAGAGCGGCGGCTCTCTGGTCCTTTACACAGACGGGATTACTGAAGCCATGGATGACGATGAGAATCTTTACGGGGAAAAAGAATTCGAGAAAGACCTGAAAAAGGGCCGCTCAATGACTCCGGGGGCCTTGAGCCGTCTTCTCTTTGAGCAGGCTCTGAATTTCGCCGATGACAAACCGGGTGATGATATGACATTGCTTGTCTTCCGAAGAGAGTGATATGCCGCGGTTAATGTTAAGTTTCCCCAGCCAAACGACCTATCTTTCTCCTATTGAGCTGTTTTACCGCAAGTTTATGTCTGACTTCGCATCAGGAAGCGGGCTGTGCACGGATGAGATCTTTTTGGCCCTTGTCGAGGGAATTGTCAATGCCGTAAAACACGGAAACAAAGAAGACCCCGGACTCAACGTGGATATGGAACTTCTTTTGACAGATACGGAACTTCATATTACCATAAAGGACAGAGGCACCGGGTTTTTCCCTGAGAGCCTGGCCGACCCGACTCACCCTGATAATATTGCTTTACCGGGAGGACGGGGTATTTTTCTGATGAAGAGGCTGATGGACCAAGTGGAATACAGTTTCCACCCCGGGGAGACTGTTTTGAAGATGCGTATAGCCTGCAGAGGAGGAAAGAATGGAATGGAGCGTCACTGAAGAAACCGGCAAGACTGCGGTCGTTTTATTTACAGGAAATATTAACGTGAATGATGAGCCGGCCGTCATTCAGATGGTCAAAGATGTTCTTTTGCCGAAGGGCACCGTTTTTGTCATATTTGACCTCAGCCGGGTGGAATATGTGGACAGCGCCGGAATGGGTTCTTTTTTGGCAGCGCGCTCAATTCTCAATAAGAACAGTGGAGAGCTGGCCTTAGCATCGCCTACACCGAAAATTGAAAAGATTTTGAGTCTGGCCGGGTTTAACAAGATCTTTAAAATATATGACACATTGGACGAAGCCAAAAGAAAGGTCGCTTTATGAGGACATTACAGGATCTCTTTTTACAAAACGGGAAAACTTTTGAGGGACGCAAGGCTTTGCAGATTTTCCGAAACGGGGAATATGTCTCTTTTACCTACGGGGAGTATTTAAGTTATGCATTAAAACTGGGAGCCCTTCTCCGCAAAAAAGGTTATGAAAAAGGGGATAAGGTCGGTATTGTCGGCAATAACACTCCGGAGTGGGCCATGGTCTATGCTGCCTGCATGCTGTACGGGTTTATTGCTGTTCCCATTGACCGTTTGCTGGGTCTTCATGAGATCATCCATATCATCAATGATTCTGATATGAAGGGTGTTTTTGCCGAGGGGAAATTTCTTGAAGATATTCTTTCCACAAAAGATGAGATGTCTCAACTGCAAGACTCTTTTGAATTAGGGCCTGACGGGAAGGGGGGTTTTTATTCCCTCTTTAAGGATCCTTGTGATATTCCAGGACTTCCTGACATGGACCCCGACGATCCGGCTGTTTTTCTTTATACTTCCGGAACCACCGGCAAAACAAAAGGTGTTATCCTGACCCATAAAAATTTGACTTCCAATTTGCTGGCGATCCGGGAGCGCCTTCAGATTCAGCCTGAGGATAATCTTCTTTCGATTTTGCCCCTTCACCATGCCTATGAGGGAACGGCCGGATTTCTGACACCTGTTTTCAGCGGCTCATTGATCACCTTTTCTCCTTCTCTGGCGAACCGGGATATTGTCAAAGCCATGGGCGATACCGGGGTTACAAAAATGGTCGGTGTTCCGCTCGTTTTCGAAAAGATCTATAATACCATTCAAACGAATATCGGCAAACTCCCTCCGCTGCGTAAAATAGTGGTTAGAATTCTTTTTTTTATCGCCCGGACACGGCGCCTTTTTGACAAAAGCCTGAATGGGACAAAGAAGATCTTTAAACCCCTTTTGGAAAAGGCCGGTTTTGAAAACATTGATTTTTTTGTTGCCGGCGGTGCCGCCATGCCTTCCCATGTCAGCCGGTTCTTTTTTCTTTTAGGCATTCCTATCATCCAGGGTTACGGTTTGACGGAGACCTCTCCTGTTTTAGCCGCCGTCGACCCTGAAGATATCGACTTCAACTCCGTCGGAAAGCCTCTTCGGGGTGTCAAGATACGCATCTTTAATCCCGATGAAACAGGCGTCGGAGAGATCGTCGCCCGGGGTGATAATATTATGAAAGGCTATTATAAAGAACCGGAGAAAACGGCCGAAGTCCTCAAACAGGGCTGGTTTTATACGGGGGATTACGGCTTCATTGACAAAAAAGGGCGAGTCAACATTAAGGGCCGGCTGAAAAATGTCATTGTCTCCAGCGCCGGGAAAAATATCTATCCGGAAGAGCTCGAAGAAATACTCATCCAATGTCCGTATATCGAGGAAGTTTTGGTTGTGGGAAAAGATCATCCCGAAGCCATTATCTACCCCAACACCGAAAAACTTGAAGAATGGGCGGCTGAAAACCATATGGAATATCCCGATGATGAAAAGATCATTACTTTGCTTAAGCATGAGATCGATAAATTAAATCATCACCTGGCTCAGTATAAAAGGGTCAGGGGCATCTCACTTCGTCATGAAGAATTTCCCAAGACATCGACTCGGAAGATCAAACGGTACCTTTTCACGGGAGAATAGCTTGCAACATAGGGGATATTCAAAGTAAGGACATTCATGATCAATGCTGCATCCCGGGGCCATCTTCATCATATTCTGAGGTCCCGGCCTTCCTTAAAGAAACTTATTGTTTTTGAGACGATTGATGAAGCTATGGCCTTTGAAGGTCTCTGTAAAGAGGCTTTTCTTTTCTATCCGTGGGAGATCCTCCCTTTTGAGGCTTTTGTGGGCGATAAGGAGAAATGTGCTTCCCGATGCCGGACGATCCATGCCATGCTCACGTCAACCCGGGTGACTGTCATCACTTCGGTGGCGGGCCTTTATCAGAAACTCCTTCCTCTTGACCTTTTAAGCCGTTATATACTGGATTTAGTTCCTTCAACGAGTATGGGTCATGACTTCTTAATCAAAAAACTATCCCGCATGGGATATGAACGAGTCTATGAAGCCCGTTATCCGGGGCAGTTTGCAGTGAGAGGGGAAATCGTTGATATTTTTTGTCCCACAGAAATACGGCCCTACCGCTTAGTTTTCTGGGATAAAGAGATCGAGAGTATACGTTTTTACAATCCCGACACACAGGTGACAGCATCTCCCTGTAACAGAGCCCTTATCTACCCGTTGAAAGAGATCCTTTTTGATGAATCCCTGGATTTTGAAGGGCTTAAAGAGCATATTCCTGTGCTTGAATTTATGGAAAAAGAGACCTATCCCGGGATTGAGAGAGACTTTCCGAAAATTTATAAGGGCTACTCTGCGTTGACAGACATGGCCGATCCTTCATGGGAAGCTTTTTTGGTGACTCAAGAGGACCCGGAAACGATCTTTGCCGAAAAGATCTCACTTTTGGAAAAAGTGGGAGAAAGCATGGCCGAGATCCGTCCCTTTTTTCACTCCTTCCCCGATACTTCTTCCTTTATCCCGGTTCTGACAGCCCCCGGGGAGATGGCTGAGCCTTTGCCGGCGCCTCTCAGTGATAAAGAACTGATTCAGCGGATAACGCTTTGGAAAAAACAGGATTATTCCGTTCACTTTTATATGGACAATCAGGGGCAGTTGAACCGCTTTAAGGAAAATTTTTCCGATTATCTCTCATTTCTTCATTTCCATATTGAACCCTTCAGCGGCAGTTATCTTAATAAGGAGACAAAAGAGGTTCATATTTCTGAAGATGAGGTCCTGGGGCGTTATTTGGAGCATAAAAATCTGGAATATGCATCTGAGATCAAGACAAGCGGGCAGATCACCGGAGACCTTAAAGAGGGGGATTTCATCGTCCATGTGGATTACGGTATCGGGATCTACGGAGGCGTCATCAATGAGACCATTGCCGGGAAGCAAGGGGATTATGTGGTGATTACCTATAAAGACACAGCCCGGATCTTTGTCCCGGTTGACCATCTGGACAAAATAGAAAAATATATCGGGGACAAAAAGCATGTCTCTGTCAACTCTCTTGCCGACAATGCCTGGAAGAAGACCAAATCCATTGTCAAAAGCAAGATCCGTGAATTCGCTGCTGATCTTTTATCTCTGCAGGCTGAACGGAAGATAATCGAAGGCATAGAGTTTTCCGAAGATACTCCCTGGCAGAAAGATTTCGAAGAGAGTTTCATTTATAAGGCCACGCCCGACCAGGAATCGGCTGTCCGGGAAATCAAAAAAGATATGGAATCAGGAAAAGTCATGGAGCGGCTCTTGTGCGGGGATGTGGGTTTTGGAAAGACAGAGGTCGCAATCAGGGCGGCCTTTAAAGCAGTTCAGGACGGAAAACAAGTGGCTTTGCTTTGTCCGACTACAGTCCTGTCCATTCAGCATTTCCGAACCTTTAAAGAGCGTATGGCCGAGTATCCCCTGTCCATTGCAATGCTTTCCCGTCTGGTCAAGCCCTCCCGTGTGAAAGAGATCAAGGAAGAACTGGCTAAAGGCATCATTGATATCATTATCGGGACACATAAGATCCTTATGGGTCATGTGCGTTTTAAGGACCTGGGCCTTCTTATTATTGACGAAGAACAGCGCTTCGGGGTCCTGCATAAAGAAAAGCTTAAATATGAAAAAAAGAATATCGATACACTGATTCTGTCTGCGACTCCTATCCCGCGAACACTTTATATGTCGCTGACGGGGATCATGAACCTCAGCCGACTGGAGACGCCGCCGAAAAACCGTCACCCGATTCGGACCCGGGCCATTCCTTTTGACGAAGCTCTTCTCAGAGAGATCGTTTTCAGAGAGATACGCCGAAAAGGACAGGTCTTTTTTATTCATAACCGCATCAAAGACATTGAATCGGTGAAACAAAAAATCGATGAGATCACCGGGAACAGCCTCAAAACTGATTTTGTCCACGGCCAGATGCCTGCCCGCGAAATCGAATCCAAGATCCTGCGTTTTATCAATAAGGAAAGTGATATCCTTCTTTCTACGACGATCATAGAAAATGGAATCGATATTCCAAATGTCAATACGGTTATCGTCAATGAGGCCGATAAATTCGGCCTTTCCCAGCTTTATCAGATCCGCGGACGGGTGGGTCGGCGTGAGACTCAGGCTTATGCCTATCTTATCGTCCCTCCTCAGATGAATACCATTGCCAAGGAGCGGGTGAATGCGCTTCTCAATTTTGATTATTTAGGTGCGGGATTCGAAATCGCCATGCGCGATCTTGAACTCCGGGGAGCGGGCAATATCATCGGTAAAGAACAAAGCGGTTATATGAATATGATCGGTTATGACCTTTACCGCCGCCTTCTGGAAGAAATCATCTCTGAGCTGCAGGGCGTGCCCCTCCCGGAGACACCGAAAATCACATTGGATCTGGATGTGCCGGCGTTTCTTCCTGACGAGTATGTCGAAGAAGGAGCCAGAAAAATCGAGTTCTATAAAAAGATTACCGGCGCAACATCGGACGAAGACCTGTGCACAATCCGGGAAGAACTGGAAGACCGCTACGGGGAGCTCCCTTCTGAAGCCGGGCGCCTCTTCGAGATCGCCGCTTTACGCCTTCAAGCAGCCCCCTGCGCTATTCACTCCGTGGAAGTGAAGAACAACAGTGCCCGTGTCGTGTTTACTTCCCAGGCTGATCCGGCCCATATTTTCACCTTGGTAGAGCGATGGGGCAAAAAGATCTCTATTGATGCTTCGACCCGTCAGATGAAGGTTACGTTTTCTCCGCTGGGTATGGACGGTCTCTCTTTTACCCGAGAGCTGGTTAGGGATCTTGCAAAGCCTTCCTCTTAAGTTGTTAAATTTCTCCTGGTTGAAAAAAATGCTCCGGCAGCGCGAATTCAAGCGGCCGAAATTATTTGAGATAATAGGATTTGAAAAATGTGTCACAGCAAGAAAATAATCTGTATTTGATTTTTTAATCAAAGGTTTAAAACCCCGTGCGGGCGCGTGGATTGAAACGATTTCTACCGGAACTGCCCCTCTCTTTTATGCTTCTCTTTGGGCGGGAAAAGCTTTTCGAAGGCTTCCAGCTCTTTCGGATCTACATGAAAGACCG
>DSCS01000058.1 GCA_011048995.1 Bacillota bacterium | reverse complement strand
TCCGAAGACGGAGCCGATTCTTTTTTTAAACTGTGGAATGAGTTCCTGAAAAAGGAAGCTCCTTGTTATTTTGAAAAGCTGATTAAAGACGCAGAGTCGAAGACAGGACTGGTAGCTGACCGCTGGAGGTTCCGGCCAATGCGTTCCCGTTGGGGAAGTGCCTCCTCTGAGAGAGCTGTGACTTTGAACACTCTCCTTCTCATGGCTCCTGAAATTATTTCGGCTTATGTCATCCTTCATGAATTGACCCATTTCAGGATTCCGGATCATTCTTCTGCCTTTTGGGCAGCTGTGGGAAAAGAAATGGCTGATTACTCCCTTCATCGGCGATGGCTCAGGGAAAAGGGACGGGATCTCCTTTCCTTTTATTGAAGGTGGATTCACCAAAGAACGGGTGTATAATAAAGATATGGAACGATGGGATGTCAGAGAAGAGTATGAGCGGGACAAAGAGGGGGAAGTCAATTTAATTCCGCTTTTAGATACGATTTTTATCCTTCTCATCTTCTTTTCTCTTTTGTTGATCCAGGTCTCTGACAGCCGCATTTTAAAAATCGATCTGCCCGCAGCACAAAGCGGGGTAAGCGCCGAGGGGGAGGAAATCCGTTTTACAATCACAAAAGAAGGGCTTTTTTCCCGGGGAAACGGTGAAAAACTGTCTGAAAAGGAGATAACAAGGCTTATACGCAGCCGTTCTGATTCACCTGTTGTCGTGATTGCAGCTGACAAAGAGACCGCTTTTCAGCACATTGTCTCTCTCATGGATCTTCTGGAAAGCGAAGGATGTTCACACGTCGCTTTGGAAGTTTCCCCCAGGTGAATTGGGCATGGTATGAAGAACGCTTTCTTACCCTTTCTTCTCTTTTCTCTTTTAGTACACGGGATCCTGTTATTGACGGGGCCCCGGGAGGGACGGGGCAGCGAGCTTGATAAAAGAACACCCCTAAGGGCCGTATACCGGAGTCAAAAAGAAAAAATAACAGGTTTTAAGGTTGAAAAAATACACGATAGTGACACTCTGCAGAATTTAAACAGGAATCCTTCTTTCCGGGACCGGGAAGCGTCCGAAAAAGGATCAGTTCAGGAAGATGCCCTGCTGCTTGAAAACAGGGCTTTAAAAGAATCTCCGGCCTCTGCTTTGGAGATCGATGTTCACTATCCATACCTGTCGCGTAAGAATAATGAAGAGGGTGAGGTCTGGGCGGAAGTCCTGATCAGCCCGGAGGGGCGTCTTTTAGAGGCTGTCATCACACAAAGCAGTGGATTCCCCCGTTTGGACAAAGCCGTCTTAAAGGGTATTCGGGAAGGAAGATTCAAACCGGCGATTAAAGAGGGTGCCCCTTCGGAAAGCCGGTTGCTTTTAGGCCCGTTTCGCTTTTGTCTGAAGGATTGATTGCAAAAGAAGTCCTTTTTTGGTACAGTAGGAGAGGAAAGGGGATGTCATGAAAATGCATTTGTTTGATACCTTGGGAGCTTTGGCTTCAGCTTTGGATTTAGTGGAGAACGAACTTTATGATCATCATCACCGTGTGGCTTATATTGCCTTTCGTTTGGGCAAAGAAACCGGGCTTCAAGTCAAGGAACTCTATCAGCTCGCCTATGCCGCTTTGATTCATGATATCGGAGTGATCACAAAAAAGGAAAAAGAAGAATTGCTGCATTTTAATTATGACGGAGCTCAGCAGCATGCTTCCCGGGGAGCAGCTCTGTTGAACTTCGTTCCGAAACTGGCTCCCATGGCGCCTGTTGTCGAACATCATCACAGATACTGGAATACAGTTTCAAGACTTTCGGATTCTCCTTCTTTTGAATTAAGTGATGTTCTTCACCTGGCAGACCGTGTTGAAGTCCTCATCGATTGGCATAAAAATCTTTTTGACCAGATTGCTCCGAATAAAAAGCTTATTGAAGAACAAAAGGGGAAAATGTTTGCGCCTGAACTTGTTAAGGCCTTTTTACGGCTCAGTGAAGACATGACCTTTTGGCAGGCTTTAAAATCCGCCAACATTATGGAGTGGCTTTCCCGGGTATTCCGTAGTGAAGAAGGATACCTGGATGAAGAATCAACAATCAATGTGGCCCGCTTTGCCGCTTATGCCGTTGATTTTCGAAGCCAATATACCTATGCCCATTCATCAGGAGTCTCCTCTATCGCTGAATACTGCGGACGGAGACTGGGGTGGGATGAGAGAGGAATTTATAAAATTAAAATTGCAGGGCTGCTTCATGATATCGGAAAACTGATCCTTCCCCGAGAGATCATTGAGAAGAACGGCCCTCTTAATCCTCGCGAACTCTCTCTTGTGCAGACTCACCCTTTCTATTCCAATGTTCTGATAAAACAGATGGGGGAGATGGAAGACCTTCACGAGTATGCCTCTTTTCATCATGAGCGTATGGACGGGACAGGATACCCTTTTCATATTGAGGGGGAGAAATTTAAAATGGAAGCCCAAGCCATTGCGATTTCTGATATTGTCTGTGCGATGCTGGAGGACAGAGCGTACAGGCCTCGCAAAGGGAAAAATTTTATTGAGAGTATTTTAGAGGATTGTAAACGGAGTAAGATGTTTTATCCTGAATTAGCAGACTGTTTTTTAGAAAGCCTGGATGCGGTTTTAGAGATCCATCAACAGATCGAGCAAGACGCTTTGAAGGATTATATGGCCTGGAGCAAGAGCTTTACATAGGAGCAGCTATGATTGAAACAGATTTGGAAAAACGGATCAGTGCGGCGGCCGTACGATTATTTGGAAAAGAAGCCGCACAGGAAGCCAGAATACAAAAAACCAATAACAGCCTGTTTGGGGATTACCAGTCAAATTTTGCCATGAGTTCAGCCCGGGCATTAAAGCGAAATCCCAGAGAAATCGCTTCAGCCCTGACAGATGAACTTTCAAAAGAAAAGTGTTTTGAAAAAGTGGAAGTCGCCGGCCCGGGATTTATCAACATGACATTAAAAAAAGAGTATCTGGAAGAACAAGTTTACGATGGCATCGCCCCGGCAAAAGAGATATCGCATAAGGGTGCCGTTATCATCGACTACTCATCTCCCAATATCGCAAAACCCATGCATGTGGGCCATTTACGAAGCACTGTCATCGGGGACAGCTTAAAGAGAATATTTCAATTTCTCGGGTATCAGGTCATCGCTGACAGCCATCTCGGGGACTGGGGGACACAATTCGGTAAATTAATCGTCGCTTACCGACGCTGGTTGGATCCTGAAGCTTATAAAAAGAATCCTGTTGAAGAATTGGAAAAGATCTATATCAGGTTCGAGCAGGAAAGTGAAAAGGATCCCGGTTTGCCGGAAGCTGCGCGAAAAGAGCTGGTCAAGCTCCAAAACCATGATCCGGATAATTTAGCCTTATGGGAGGAATTCGTGCAGATTTCCTTAGAAGAATATAGCCGCCTTTATCAAGAGCTGGATATTCACTTTGATACCATGTATGGGGAATCACATTATCATCCGCTTATGCCGGACATTATCAGGGAGTTGAAAGAAAAACAGGTGGCACGGGAGAGTGAAGGAGCTCTTGTCGTTTTTTTTGAAGAGGAAGAGAACCTTCATCCGTGTATTATTCAAAAAAAAGACGGTGCATTTCTTTATGCAACATCGGAGTTGGCCTGTATTGCTTTCCGGGCGAGACAGTATGAAGTCAACCGCATGGTGTATGTCACAGATGCCCGTCAGGAAAGCCACTTTAAACAAGTCTTCAAAATCGCAATGCGCCTTGGCTGGGACTTTGAGCTGGTCCATGTCACCTTCGGGCTGATGGGATTGAAAGACGGCCATTTTTCCACACGAAAAGGGAATGTCATTAAGTTAAAGGATTTGATCTCTGAAGCGGTTACAAGGGCCCGGCAGGTCGTCGATGAAAAAAATCCCGACTTGAATGATACGGACAAAAAAGAAGTGGCTCGTGTTGTCGGGATAGGCGCTGTAAAATATGCTGATTTAAGCCAGAACCGAACGAGTAATGTTATTTTTGATTGGGATAAGATGCTTTCGTTTGAAGGTAATACCGCACCTTACCTTCAGTACACCTATGCCCGTATTCAGTCTTTGAGACGGAAGGCCGAAGAAAGCGGACTCCTCTTGCCTGAGGGGAATGTTCTTGACATAGTCAATGAGACAGAACGGACTTTGGCTATTTCCCTTTTACAATTTCCTTACAGTGTGCACAAAGCGGCCGAGGCCTACAGGCCCAATATCGTTGCCGAACAGCTTTTTGATATCGCTCAAAAATATAACACCTTTTATAATTCTCTTCCTGTCCTCAAAGAGGACGAGCCAACGGCCTTATCACGGCTTCAGCTCTCGGTAAAAACGGCAGAAGTCCTGAAAGTCGGCCTGAGGCTTTTGGGTATTAAGACTGTGGAGCGCATGTGAAAGCATATTGCATTTCCTTTATGCGGTGATAAATTAAAAGAGCCAGATGAAAGGAGGCTTTATGAATCATGATTCTTTAAAGAATGCTTTACAAGAGGGGTTAATGGCAGAGATGGACAGTGTCGTCCTCTATGAGACGGCTTCAAAAAAAGCTGACGGCGAAGTAAAAGATTTTTTTGTCCAACGGGCCGAAGAAGAAAAATCCCATTACAATTATCTTCTTGACTTGTATAAAAAAATCGATGAACGGGATATGAGCGGTTGGCAGGGAATTGAAAAGGCCGAGGGAGAAAAACCATACAGTCCCGTCATAAGTGATGATTTTTTGAAACGCATAGCAAAAGACCAGATCCTGTTCAGCGCAATGTCCACAGCGGCTTTGCTTGAAATCAAATCTGTTGATTTTTATAGGCGAAAAAAAGAAGAAGCTCATGAGCCTGTTTTAAAAAGATTTTTTGCATCAATGGAACAATGGGAAAAAGAGCATTATGAGACTGTCTTGAAAATCCAGGAAGAGGCAAAGCAATTTTATTGGGATATCAACCGGTTTGAACCCTTCTAGGCCCATGACAAAAAGGATATGTTTCCCTCTTTTTCAGGAACCCGAAACACATTTTTTCTCTATTGGATCGTCTGTGAGACTTTTGATAAAGCCGGTTTTCGACGGACAACACAAGGGATCAGGCCGAAGAAGGAATATGAGCACTGTCTTTTGCTATGACCGGCGGGAAATATCACCATGAAAGAGATTGCGCGGTTTGCAGATTATTATAGCTCCTGTTTGTACGGTGTGATATTATGTTCCACGGGAGTTGTTTCTGTAAAAGGACAGGGTTTTATTCCATGCCGGGCGGTGGAGTATGCTGATTTCCGCCCTTCATGAAATTGATTCCATTATCTCTTTACAATCGTCCGGGATTTCGTATAATCAACAGGAAAATGGAGTGAACTATGAGTAATGAATTATTATGGATTTTGTTTATTTTTCTTGATTTTGGGATCAGTATCATATTATTCCGCTTGTTTAAAAAAGAAGGCTTGCTGGCAATTATCGTCATGAACATTATCTTGTGCAATATACAGGTAGTCAAATTTATCGATATTTTCGGAATGACAGCCACTTTGGGTAATCTTTTGTATGGAGGGATCTTCTGGGCGACAGACATGCTTTCAGAGATTTACGGCAAAAAAGTCGCTCAAAAAGGAATGGTTCAGGGATTTGCCGCTCTTTTTATTATGACGGTTGTCATGAACTTTGCTATTTTCTTTACTCCTTCTTCCTTTGATGTCATGCATCCTCATATTAAGGCGATCTTTTCCCTTATGCCGCGTATTGCCATTGCATCGCTGATTGCCTATCTCATCAGCCAGTATCACGATATCTGGGCCTTTCACTTCTGGAAAGAAAAAACAGGGGGGAGACATCTTTGGCTTCGCAATAATCTTTCAACATTGATTTCTCAACTTTTAGATTCGCTGATATTTACATTGATGGCTTTCGCCGGGACCCTGCCCTTTTCTCAGTTGATCCAAATCATCATTACGACTTATCTGCTTAAGCTCATTGTAGCAATTATTGATACGCCTTTTATCTATATCGGAAGAATCCTGGCTATAAAAATGGGGGAGTATTTCCCTGAAAACAGATAACGGAGGCAAAGATGATGTATAAATGTTCACGTTGCGGATATGTTCACTGGATGAGTGAACTTCCCGAGAATTGTCCTTATTGTCATGCCGGGCAAGAAGCTATGCTCTCTCTGGGCGAAGAAGAGTGCCGGAAGATCGAACATAGCCTCCCCGAAAATGAGACTCTGGTCAATGTCCTGGCCAAGTTGAATGAGATCTCCTATGAATTAGAGAATATTTTTGAAGAAGATCACAGCGTCATCTTTGACACTTTATTCAAGAACACCGTTGAGATGACACAGATGATCAAAGCGGAATTGGAAAATAAGTTTAAGGCCGGATGCTGGGGCTGATATGTTCTTAAAAGAGATCTCGCTTCTTGGATTCAAGTCCTTTCCCGATAAAGTCAAAATCACTTTTACTCCGGGCATGACCTGTATTGTCGGCCCTAACGGCTGCGGAAAAAGCAATATCACCGACGCCTTGCGATGGGTTTTCGGCGAGCAAAGTGCAAAAAAGCTTCGCGGAGGACGTATGCAGGATGTTATTTTCAGCGGGACCTCTGACAGAAAGCCCTTAAACCTTTCAGAAGTCCATGTCGTCCTGGACAATGAAAAGCATCTGCTTCCCAGTGAGTATAATGAAGTCTCTATTTCAAGGAAACTCTTTTCAGACGGAGATTCAGAGTACTATATAAATAAACAAAAAGTGCGCATGCGTGATGTCCAGGAGATGATCACAGACACCGGAATCGGGATGAGCGCGTACTCGTTCATTGAACAGGGGATGATTTCTCAGATTCTTTCAACGAAAGCCGAAGAACGGCGCGCTATTTTTGAAGAGGCTGCCGGGATCATGAAATACCGGGTCCGGAAAAAAGAGACCACGCGAAAGCTTGATACGACGAGGGAAAACTTGAACCGCCTCAAAGATATTTTCTTTGAGGTCGAGCGTCAATTAAAGACTTTAGAGCGGCAGGTTGAAAAAGCCAGGCAGTATAAGGAGATCTACACTGAACTGAAAGAACGGGAGACAGCGCTTTATGCTTATCAGCATATAAATGATACAAATGAAAAGAAGCAAAAGGAAAAAGAACTAAAGAAGATAAAAGCGGATAATTCTTCTTTGATGGTTGAGATGAATAAGCTTTCGGCGGATAACGAGTCCCTTCAATATCAACTCATGCAGGAAGAGGAAGAGCGAAGCCGCAAAGAATCGGCCCTTTATGAATCTAAAATGGCTTTAGAACGCTTGAAAAACACGATTGAAAGGCTTGAAAGAGAGATCGAATTCAATGAGCAACAAAATGACGAACTCAATAAAGATAATCAAAATATTGAAACAGAGAATCATATCGCATCACGCCGGATCGAGGATCTGAAAAGAGAATTGAGGCGTCTGGATATGGAAAAGACCGGCGCTGAAGAGCAGGTCATCGCTGATGAAGAATCATTGGATGTACTGCGCTCGGAAATCGCTCGTAAAGAAGAAGAACATCAGGAAAAAGTCGCAGGCCTTTTGGAAAACATGCGCGATCAATCGAATATTAAGGGAAGAATAAGCGCCATTGAGGCGGATCTCAACAATATACAAATACGGATCCAGAGACTGGAAGGGAAAAACCTGCAATTAGATAAAGAGACGGAAGATGTGGGACAATCACGGTCGTTAAAAGAAAAGGAATTACAGGAGAAAGAAGAACAGCAGAAAGATCTGATCTGCCGCCAGGAAGAGGAAGAGAAAAACCTTGAACAGTTAAACCAGACTCTCGAGGCTGCTGAAAAGTCTTGCCGGGAGATGAAAAATGAACTCCAAACATTAAAGGCGAAGTTAGAAGGATTGGATTTTCTTGAAAGAAAGCGCGAAGGATATCAGGAAGGGACAAAAGCTATCCTTGAAAATAAAGATGAATTCCGTGTTCAAACGATTTTGGCTGATTACATTAAGGTAAAAAAAGGCTTTGAGCCACTTGTGGACCGCATTCTTTCTGAAAAGGGACAGGCGCTGATCGGGGACTCGCAATCCCTGGACAGGCTGAAAGCATTTCTGTCCGGCCGCGGTAAAGGCGAAGGTTTCTATTTTGTCTCATCTGCTGAACATGATGCAGCCGTTGAGCCAGGGTCATTGTATGAGAAATGCCAAGCCTCTCATCCTCACGTCGACGCCTTTCTCAGACACACTCTGGGGAAAGTTATTCCGCTTCAAGCCGGGCAAAGCCCTCTCTCGGAAAAAAAAGAGCTGCATTATATTGATCCTGACGGGACGGTTTTTTTCGCCGACGGGCTGATCTCTTATGCTGATGTCAATCATCAGGGCCCCGGAATCGTAAGCCGAAAGACATTGCAAAACGAGTATAAAAAAGAGATAGCTTCTTTGGAAAAGCAAGTCACGGCTGCATCGGGAAGCATTGAAAAAGAAAAAGAGAAAAAGAATGCAGCTGAAACCCGAAAAGAGAAAATCAGTGTTGCCAGACGGGCTGTAGAAAATGAGATCAACCGGATTGCCGGTGAAATCGATTTTCTTACAAGAGAATTGCATCGAAATGAAACAGAAACGGCGACAAATAAGAAGGAAATTGAACTTCTTGGCAGGGAGATCGAAGAACTTCAAAGTGAAAAAGTACGGCTTCAGGGACTGTACTCCCAGTCGACTCAGGCCGGGGAGACAGAAGAGAATGTCAAACTCAAACTGCAGGAATCTCTGCGCGGTTTGCGGGAAGAACAGGAAAAACGTCAGGGAGAAATGATGGCTCATCGGGCCCGGCTTTCAGAGATCAATGCTGACCTATTGAACAAACAAAGAGACTTTTCCCGTATAAAAAATCAATTAATCGATAACGCGAAACGGCAGGAAGCGAATAACGCAAAAATTAATGAAAATAACAAAAAAAACGAAGAAAACAAAATCTTAATTGAGGAATCAAAAGGGGGCGTTTCAGAAAACCTTACACATATTGACGATCAAGAAAAGATAATCGTTGAAAAAAAAGGTATTATTGAACAGATTAAAGAAACCGCTTCATCAGCTGTGGCCCGGTTGAGGAGTCAGGAAGAGAAGTTCCGGAAAGTTCAGGAGATCTTAAGAGATGCCGAAGTCGATATGGCCAGGCTCAGAGACCGGATTGAGAATAATGAGGCTTATATCCGGGAAAAATACGATATGGACCTGAATAATATTGTATCGCCTTCTCCCGATAAATTTGGCCTTGAAGAGGAAAAAGAGAGGGTGAAGACCCTTCAGCAGAAGATCAAGTCCCTGGGAAATGTCAATCTTTCTGCTCTTGAAGAATACACAGAGTTGAAAGAACGCTACGATTTTCTCATTGTTCAGAAAAGCGATCTTGAATCAGCTAAAGGGCAGCTGGAAGAAGCCATCGGCAAGATAGACCAGATCAGTAAAGAGAAATTTCTTGATACTTTTTATAAGATCAGCGAGAATTTTAAGCAGATCTTCCCCCTTCTTTTCAACGGGGGAAAAGCCGACATCACTTTGGTCATGGAAGATAGCGATGATGTCCTGGAAGCCGGTATCGATGTCAATGTAAAACCGCCGGGAAAAAGGCTTCAGAATATTGACTTGTTATCAGGAGGGGAGAAGGCTCTTTCAGCCATCGCCTTGTTGTTTTCTATCTTTAAAGTGAAACCGGCTCCTTTTTGTGTTCTGGATGAGATCGACGCTCCCCTGGATGATGCAAATATCGCTCGTTTTATCCATATGCTTTCCGAATTTACCCAGACAACACAATTCATTATTGTCTCTCATAATAAATATACCATGGAGATGGCCGATGCTCTTTACGGCGTGACCATGGATGAACCGGGAGTCAGCAAAATCGTGTCTGTTCAATTTCGGGAAGGGGCTTGATGGCAACGATTTTCGAAAAGTATGAAAAGGGACTGGAAAAGACAAGAAAGGGCGTTTTCGCTGCTTTTATTCAAAAGATCAAAGGCCCGGGATTGCCGGATGAAACCTTTTTCCAGGAAGTCGAAGAGCTTCTTCTGGAGGCCGATTTAGGATTTCGAACTGTAGCTCAAGTCATCGAGACGGCAAGGCAGAAACTACGGAGCGGGCAAACACCAGAAGAAGCCTTCCATCATGCGCTTCTGGGACTGTTAAGCCCTTCCGGACGTTATCTAAACCTTAAAGGGGAGGATAGGCCGGTTCTTTTGTTTGTCGGTGTCAACGGCGTAGGAAAAACGACCACTGTGGCGAAAGTCGCTCTTCGTTTGAAAGAGGAGGGGATGCGTCCGCTTATTGCCGCGGGAGATACTTTTCGGGCTGCGGGCTCGGCTCAAATGCAAGTATGGGGAACGAAAATCGGAGTGGATGTCGTAGCAAAACCACCAGGCCATGATCCGGCGGCTTTAGTATACGAAGCCATTGATTCGGCAGATCAGAACGGCTATAACGCCCTTTTAATCGACACCGCAGGGAGGATGCATACCAAAAAAGGGCTGATGGATGAAATTGGGAAGATAAAAAGGATTATTGAAAAAAAGAGCGGCACAAAGCCCGCTGAAACCCTTTTAGTCGTAGACGCGACAACAGGGCAGAATGCGCTACGCCAAGCAGAGATCTTCCATGACGCGCTGGAATTGACCGGGCTTATATTGACGAAAGTCGATGGAAGCTCTAAAGGCGGTATTGTTTTTTCACTGGAATCCCTTTATAATGTACCGGTAAAACTTATCGGAATGGGGGAAGGGGTTCATCATCTAGAGATGTTTGACCCCCGTAAATTTGTGGAGGCTCTGTTTTCCTGATGAAAAAAATTACATTACGATCAAAAAAAAGAATAGGACTTGCCTTAAGCGGAGGAGCGGCTCACGGGCTTGCTCATATCGGCGTTTTGAAACTTCTGGAAGAGAAACAAATCCCCGTAAGCCTTGTTGCAGGGACAAGTGTCGGTTCCATCATCGGAGCTTTTTGGGCTGCAGGTTATACATCCGATGAGATCAGGGAAATAGCAGAGGGGATTAAGACAAAAGATATTCTTCGGTTTACACTTCCGAAAAAAGGACTCTTTTCATTGACAAAGCTGGAAGAGATAATCAAAGAATACATCCCTCACGATTCATTTGAAGGATTAGAGAAGCCTTTTGGATGCGTAGCCACTCATCTGAACAGCGGGCGTCATCATTATGTGACTGAAGGAGAGCTGTCCCGGGCGATTGCCGCAAGCTGCGCCGTTCCTGTCGTCTTTAAACCTGTGGAGCTCGGGGGAGAATCCTTTGTGGACGGCGGATTGGTAGAAAATATCCCTGTATCCCTTTGCCGCTCCATGGGAGCTACCCGGGTCATCGGTGTCTCATTAGACCATTTTTATGATTTTGATGAAAATCCGGATACGATTTTTCGGATCATGGCCCATTCCATCTATCTTTTAGGGAGGCGGCGAAAACGAGACTGTCCACGGGATGAAGGCGATGTCGTCGTGGCGCCGAAAATAGACAAGATCGATTATGACGGATTGGACAGGTTAGATGATCTCTACGAAAAGGGTTATCAGGCTGCTTTGGAAAAACTGTCGGCGATGAAAAAGGTCGTCCTCTTTAGAAAGGGGTAAGAGAATGCTTTATTTATACTTTTCCCTCAGTGCCCTGATCATTGTCTTTGCCGGGTGGTATCTTTCCGTTTATGCCGATATTATTGCCGAAAAAACAAAATTAGGTCGCGGCTTTATCGGTTTGATCCTCCTTTCTGCGGTGACATCTCTTCCTGAACTGATTACAAGTATCAGCGCCATTGTCGTCCGGCAGGCTCCGGAACTCTCCTTGGGAAACGTCTTGGGCAGTAACATGTTCAACGTCTTTATTATCGCTTTTCTGGAGATCCTGATCATCCGAAAACCATTCCTCTATTCCATATCCAAAGAAAATGTGACCTATATCGGTTTTATGATATTAGCGACGATGTCCGCCGTATTTGCCATGCTGGGCTTCGATCTGACGGTGTGGGATATCAGCATTTTCTCCATGGCCATCGGGGCCCTTTATGTCGGAGCCATGTACGCAGGGTATAAAAATATCGTGCCACAAGAAGCCGGCGCTCCTCAAAATTATGCCGCTAAAAAGCTTTCGGCGGCCCTTCTTATGTTCTTCATTTTAGGAGCGGTTATTGTGGTGACAGGATATTATGCCACAATACTGGCCGATGAGATCGCAACGGTTTCGGGGTTGGGGCGCACCTTTGTGGGAGGGCTCCTTTTGGCCGCCATGACTTCATTGCCCGAAGTCATCACTTCTCTTTCATCGGCGAAGCTGGGGGCTTATGACATGATCGTCGGCAATATTTTGGGATCCAACATGTTCAACCTTGGTATTATTTTTATTGCTGATATTCTTTACCGTAGAGAAAGTGTCTTTGCCGATCCTGAAGGCAATCAGATCATTCCGGCCCTTTTCTCGATTCTTTTAGTAACATTGATGATGTTCGGCATTATGAGAAAAAAACCTTCAGGGAAACGGATGAAGGTCCATATGGAGACCTTCTTTATTCTGGCTCTCTACCTTTTAGGGTTATGGCTGATGTTTGTAAAGAGATGAAAGGGAAAGAATGGATGTTCTTCTCATTGTCTTTCTTTTGATCTCAGTGCTCTTTTCCATGAAAAAAGGGTTTTTTATGGAAGTGTTTCAACTCGCCAGCCTTTTTATCGCCTACTGGGCCGCAAAAGAGTTTTATTATATTCCTGCCAATCATGTTTTTAAACCCATGGCGAACAGTGTCGCCAAAGAGTTTCTATCTTATGCCCTGGCTTTTTTTGCAGCCTTTGTTTTGTCTCTTCTTTTCTTTTCAATGATAAGAAAAGCCATCAGCGGTGACAGCAGTGTAAAGACTGTCGACCGGACCATGGGAGCCTTTTTTGGAATTCTTAAAGGGTTAGTTATCTTAGAGTTTATTTTACTTCTTCTGCTTCACTTTGACATTGTGACAGCGGAAAAAATAATGGAGACGACACTGATCGGGAAATTACTGGTTCTTTTTTCCCGGCAATTCGGAATAATCGGAGGATAAATGATCCGGCTGCCCTGTCATGATGAGCCCCATGTCTATGATTTTAAAGCTCGCGTTATGCGGGAATGGGAAGAGAAGGGGGAGACTTTTATTCTTTTGGATAAGAGCTGGTTTTATCCGGAAGGAGGCGGCCAACCTTCGGACCGGGGGTTTCTCAATGACACTTTTGTCAAACGGGTTTTTTTACGAGGCAATGACATTATTCACGTGGCCGGCTCTTCTGTGGGACACGGCAGTGTCCGCGGAAAGATCGATGGAATAAGACGCTACGACTTTATGCAACAACATACCGGACAGCATCTTCTTTCCGCTTTTCTTTTGAAGAAATGGGGATGGGAGACAATCGGTTTTCATCTTTCAGATGAAAACGTGACTATTGATATTCCCTTGGAGATCTGGGAAAAAGAAAAAGAACAGCTTGTAGAAGAGGAGATCAACCGCTTGATCAGGGAGCATATAAACGTCGAGTCATTTTGGATTCCTTCAACGGACCTGTCCCGATACCCCGTCCGCAAGGAAGGGGCGATGGAGAAGGAGATCCGTTTAGTCAGAATAGGGGATGCAGACCTTTCCATGTGCGGAGGGATGCATGTGGAGAATACGGCGGAATTGAATTATTTTAAGGTCATTAAAGGGGAGAAGATAAAAAAATCGTCTTTACGGCTTTATTTTCTTTATGGAAAGAGGGCCTTGGAACAGGCCCGAAAATCTTGGCAAATTCTGGAACAAATAAAAAAAGAATTAAGTTTGCCTGAAGACCAATGCCCGGGCGGCGTACTGCGTTTAAAAGAGGAAAAAGCAAATGCTGATAAAGAAAAAAAACGTTTAGAAAAAACAATTGTCCGTTTGTGGGCTGATTCTCTTCGCGAAAGTTCCGATGCCGTGGCTGCTATTGTGGAAGACGGGGATGCAGATTTCCTCTGTGATGTGGGGAAAAGGCTGATCGAAGACGGTGCTAAAGTCTGTGTGCTTTTTCAACCGATGATCGGTTTCCTTTGTCTCTATTCTGACGGAGAGATCACATTAAAAAAGAAAGGGCAATCTCTCATTAAACGTTTTGGGGGAAAAGGGGGCGGGCAGGAGACTGTCTTCAGGATCAACGGCTGCCCTCGAAACACAGACCCCCATGAGATCTTAAGGGAGCTGACGACGCGATGAGTCTGAGCCTTGCTTTAGCAGGAAGTTTCATTCTTTCTCTTCTGTTGACACAAATGTTCAGGAAGCTGGCTTTTCGGTTTAAGGTTTTGGACAAACCTGACAGTGACGTGAAATTACACGGGAAAGCAACACCTTATCTGGGAGGGGCTGCTTTCATATCTGCTGCTCTGATTACACTTTTTTCCTATCATCTGTTTACCTCTTATCGGATTCCGCAGCAGGAGTTTGTTCTCCTTATGACCGGTTTGTTGATCTTTTTCACGGGGCTCCTGGATGATATCAAAAAATTGACTCCTTTGACAAAAATTCTGATCCAAATTGCAGCCGCCTCTATTTTGATCTGCATGGGAATCAGGCTGGATATCTATTTTTTGCCTTTATGGCTGAATATTCTTTTGACTCTTTTCTGGATTGTAGGAGTGACCAATGCTTTTAATCTGATTGATATTATGGATGGCCTTTGCGGAGGGGTTTCGGCTATTGCAGCCTTTTTTCTTTTTTTTAGTAACGGAGACTATAATGTCTTTCTTCTTTTTCTTACAGCATCACTGGCAGGATTTCTCGTGCATAATTTTCCCCCGGCAAAGATCTTTATGGGCGATGCCGGAAGTTTGAGTTTAGGGTTTCTTTTAGCAGGGTATTCGATTTTGGGTTCATTTACCCTGTCCCATAAATGGGCTCTCATCTCGCCCCTTCTTATTCTCTGGCTTCCCATATATGAAACAATTTTAGTCACCGTTCTGCGGCTTTCAAAAGGGCGTTCACCCTTTTACGGGAGCAAGGACCATTACGCTTTTCGGTTGAAAGCGGCCGGGTTCCCTGTACCGGCCGTCCTTCTTGTCAGCTATTTCCTCTCGATTATTATGGGAGAATCTGCTCTTCTTGCCGTTTCTCTTCCCGCAAGGGATGCTCTTCTTGTCTACTTGCTTTTAATCCTTGTCTTTTTGTTGTTTTTTTATCTCCTTTCAAAAATTGATATTGATTCTTTGGAGAAAAAATGAACTTAAGCCAGCGGCAAAAAGACATTATCCGGGAAACACTAAGTTTGATGGCTGAAAAAGGGTTAGGGGCCGTGACGATGAAGGAGATCGCCAAGCGTTTTCATGTGACCGATGCCGCTCTTTACAAGCATTTTAAGGGAAAAAAAGAGATCTTGTCAGGTGTTGCCGCCTTATTTGAAGAAGATGCCAAAAAAGCTCTGCAGGCTGTAACCGGGATTGCTCATCCTGTCAGAGCAATACGGGCTTTCTTTGTCAACCGCTGTGACAGCTTTGCTGAAACACCGGCCCTGGCTCTTGTACTTTTCAACCAGGAATTGTTGAACGATGATTCTTTTGCAGCACAGCAAAAAAATATGATGGAACTGCACAGAAACGCTATACATTCATTGATAAAAAAAGGACAAGACCAAGGTGTCATACGTCCTGAAATCGCTATGGAGCATCTTTTTACAATGATTATGGGGGGGCTGAGACTGATGGTCCATCAATGGAAGATGAAAAAATACAGTTTTGACCTGTCTCGGGAAGGGCGCGCTTTTTGGGACTCCATTGAGGCCCTGATCAACCCCGGTTATGAAAAGTCTTAAATTATTCTAAATTTTCGATTGATTCCCGGAGTAAAAGAATTACAATAGAGCGAATCTGGAGGAATATGATATTAGAAAGCCTGAATGAAGCACAAAAACAAGCCGTTCTTCACAACAATTCCCCTTTACTGATCCTGGCCGGTGCCGGCTCAGGAAAGACAAGGGTCATTACACATAAAATCGCATGGCTCATTTCACAAGGTGTCTACCCGTCAAAAATATTGGCGGTGACGTTTACTAATAAAGCGGCGGGAGAAATGAAAGAGAGGATCTCCGCTTTGGTCCCTTCGATTGATATTCACAATGCCTGGGTGGGGACATTCCATTCTATTGCTTTAAGGATACTCCGGAGATACCCTGAAAAAGCCGGGCTGAAACCCAATTTCATTATTTATGACCGTGATGATCAACTAGCCCTGGTTAAAGATCTGGCTAAAGAAGAGGGGGCTTCGATGACAAGGTCTGAAGTGGCTCAAACATTGAATATAATATCACGGGCAAAACAAGACGGGCTAAATTGTGCTGATGAGAGTGAGGACCCTTTTTTGACAGTGATATCACAACGGTATGAACAGCGGCTTTTAGAAGCTAATGCAGTGGACTTTGATAATATCCTTTGTTTTACAGTTTCTATCTTATCCGGTGATAAAGAGATAAAGGAATATTACAACAATTACTTTAACTATATCCTGGTGGACGAATATCAGGATACCAACAGGATCCAGTTCGATTTTATAAGGATTCTTGGCGAGGGAAAAAAAGGTATTTGTGCTGTCGGAGATGAGGATCAGTCGATTTACAGTTGGCGGGGTGCTTCCATTGAGAATATTTTCCGTTTTGAAGAGACTTTCCCGGGGACGCAGATCATTAAACTGGAACAAAATTACAGGTCTACGCCGGTTATCCTGAAAGCGGCCAATTGTGTGATCCGAAACAACAGTTACCGGAAAGATAAAGCCCTCTGGACTGAGCAATCAGGCGGAGAAAAGATCCGTGTGATCAAAGCGGGAGACCTGGAAAACGAAGGTTTGACCGTTGCAATGGAGATCCTCAGATTGAGAGAAAAGGGACATCCTCTATCAGAGATGGCTGTTTTTGTCCGGACAAACGCCTTTACCCGTGAAATTGAAAAAGGGCTCCGGGGGATGAAACTGCCGTATAAAATAATCGGCGCCCTGCGTTTTTTCGATAGAAAAGAAGTAAGGGACATTTTGGCCTATTTGAAAGTTATCAACAATGAAAAAGATCTGGTCAGTTTGGCCCGTATCATCAACACACCCAAGCGTGGGATAGGGAAACAGAGCCTGGATACTCTTTTATTAAAGATAACACGAGACAAGACATCTCTTTCGGCCCTTTGCGGGGATCCTGACCTTTCTCCGCGCATTCTCCGGGCATTGAAGCCATTTGCCGCTCTTATCGCGTCAACACGGAAAGCCTTCGATGAAGAGGGTTTGGGTAAAGGGCTTGAATTTCTTCTTCAGGAACTCGGCTATCAGGAATACCTTACTGCTGAATTTGAAGATGCCAGAGACCGATGGGATAACGTTGTCGAGTTGATGAATGACATGTACGAGTATGAAAACGCTTCAACATCTCCCGACCTGGCTCATTATCTCAGCGAAGTAACGCTTATACAGGATATCGATTTTATGGGGCGGGATGTTTCCGATACCGTTAGCGTCATGACTTTGCATAAGGCAAAAGGGCTTGAGTTTGATACTGTTTTTATTGCCGGCCTTGAAGAAAATATTCTCCCGCATGCAAACTCTTTAGGAAGTTTTCCGGAACTTGAAGAGGAAAGACGTCTCTTTTATGTGGGGATCACAAGGGCGAGGAGAAGAGTTTTTTTAACATGGGCTCAGTCGCCGTATCTCTTTAATCGCGGGCCGGCTGCTTTTTTTTCACAAGAAGGCGGTTTTTCAAAACCTTCCCGGTTTCTGGATGAGATTCCCGATGAGTTTAAAGAGATGGAGCCGGTAAAAAAGAAATTCATTTTCCGTGACGGGCCCGGCGCTCAGCGGCCTTCCGGCGACCGGATCCGATTGAAAACAGGGATGAAAATCTATCATGAAGAATTTGGAGAGGGATTTGTGCTGGCTTCAAAAATGAGACTGTATGTCATTGATTTTTCCGGTGAGTTGAAAGAGGTGGACCCGCTTTCAGAAAAAGTGAGGATCATTGAATAAAAGAATTGTAATGTTAGTACAATGATATATAATAGGGGCGTAGAAGCTCCCTGTTGAGGAAGGAGAGTTATGGCACGCGAAATACCTTTGGCAAGTGATGAATTGAAAAAAAGAAGGCGTTACCTTTCAAAGAATTATCTTGAAACCGGTGATATGCTGATCGTCTATGCCGGGACAGAACAACGTTTACGCAATGGTTTGGACAATGTCTATCCTTTTCGGCAGGACAGTAATTATTATTATCTGACCGGGGTTAAAGAGAGTGAAGGGCTTCTCCTGATTGTGAAAGGGCCCAAAGGCGATGCCAGGGAGATCCTCTTTGTACAGGAGAAGGATCCTGATAAAGAGAAATGGGCAGGGTACCGGTTGGGAAAAGAAGAAGCGTCCCGGATTTCAGGGATTGAGGAAGTCTATTATCTTTCTCAATCAGACGGGCTTACAGCCGCTTTGCTCAATCAAAGTCAAAGAGCCTGGATTCCATATCCCTATCAGTGGTCGATATCTTCGAAGTCATCTCCGGTGATGGCAAATGTTCAGGTGCTGCGTGACAACTTTCCTCACCTGCGTATATCAAACGCATTGGATATCTTTAAATTAATGCGGACGAAAAAGAGCCCTGTTGAGATCAAGTTTTTGAAAGAGGCCGTCAAAATGACGAAGACGGCTTTGCATAAGACTTGGCGGAAGATCAAACCGGGGATGACAGAATATCAGATCCGGGCGTTGGTGGAATATGAGTTCAGGCGTCAGGGGGGGGACATTGCTTTCAATTCTATTGTCGCCGCAGGAGAAAACGCCGTTGTCCTCCATTACGTGGAATGCGACAAAATTGTGCAAGAGGGAGAGATGATTTTGTTTGATGTTGGAGCTGAATACGGGCTTTATTCCGCCGATATCAGCCGGACAATACCCGTCTCAGGGAAGTTTACTCCTGAGCAGTTAAAGTATTATAAGATGGTCTTGGATTGCAATAAGAAGGTCATTGATGCTGCCAAGCCCGGGAAAAAACTCGGGGAGCTGAATGATATTGTTATCGAGACGCTGAAAGACGCTCTTCAAAAAGATAAGCTGATAGAAAAACCGGAAGATGTCAGCCGCTATTATTATCATGGAGTTAGTCATTATCTGGGGCTTGATACCCATGATTTGGGGTTAAACAGACAACAGCCCCTTTCTGTGAATGCCGTTATTACGGTTGAGCCGGGGCTTTATATCAAAGAGAAAAAATTAGGAATACGAATAGAAGATGATATTGTCATCAAAAGGAATCAGGCACTGAATTTATCGAAGTCCATTGCAAAAGAGCCTGAAGAGATCATGACGATCATGAAAAAATAAGGAGGAATCATGGGAAAAATCACGAAAGAGATGCCGCTTAAAGACATTATCAGCCAATATCCTCAGGCCGCTGCCGAATTGGGCCGCATGGGTTTAGGATGCATCGGCTGCTTTGCTGCTCAGTTCGAGACATTGGAGCAGGGAGTGAAAGCGCATGGTATGGATATTGATGATGTCCTGAAAAAGCTTAATGCCCTTGTCGAATAGGGCCGTTCAGGGGGCGGGTCTTTTCCCGCTCCCCTTTTCCCTGTGTGTTCTCCTTTTTTAACCTTGACACTATTCATCTTTTTTCTATAATCATTGATAATCAATGACAGGAGGTTTTATGCTGAAAAAGAAAAAAAATGAGTATGAATGGGATATGCTGGTTCACAGCAGGTTAGAATATCTGGCAAGAGACCTTTCCATAATGCTTGAAGATATCGACAGTGTGAAAAGGAGAGTACAAGCTTATTATGAAGAGGTCAAACAGATGCAGAAAGAGTTTGAAGAAGCACTGTATCCGGATAAAACAAAAAAGTGAGGGCACGATGAAAGATAAAAAGAAAAAAAATAAAGGGTGCCTTATTGCTCTGCTTGTCGTCATCGGACTGATGTTTCTGGGTGTTATTCTTGTTTCTTCCTTCATGGGGAACTTGTCCGGGCCTAAAGCGGTTAAAGTCACAGAGAATTCAACCCTTGTGTTGGATTTTCAAGGCCCTTTACCCTACCAGGAACAGGGATTTTGGTCAGGATCTGAAGCCGGTTATTATTCCCTCATGGAATCTTTGAAGAGTGTAAAGGATGATGAGAAGGTCTCAGCCCTTTTGATACAATACCGCAATGTTCCCGGGTGGCAAATCGAAGAGATCAACCGTCTTGTCAGGGTAATCAAAAACACAGGGAAAAAGGTTTATGCCTATTATGATTATTTGGATACCGGCTCTTTGCAGGCAGCGGCCTTAGCCGATGAAATCTGGATTCAACCTTCGGTCTCCTCCTTTATTGATTTGAGAGGTTACTATTACAGTATGCCTTTTTATAAAAGAATGCTGGATAAATTAGGGATTCGCTTTACTGTCATTCATATGGGAGATTATAAAGGCACCGGAGAAAATTTCACTCAGCAGCGGATGTCGCCCGAATTGCGCAGTAATTTGGAGTCTATTGTCAAAGGGGCATTTCACAGGTTTATCAGAGAATACGCCGAAGCGCGAAAAATGGATAGGAACACTTTTGAACAAAAGATTTTAAATGGAGATTATTTTCTCATTACTCCCCAAAAGGCTTTAGAGTTTAATCTTGTCGATCATGTGGGGTATGAAAGCGAATTTTTAGCTGCGACCGGCCTGGACAAGGAAAAATTCGTTTCGCTGAAAGATTATGCACTTAAAAACAGGCTGCCCATGGCGCGGGACAAGATCGCTCTGATCTATGCCCAGGGGACGATTGTCATGGGGAAAAGCAAAAATTCTTACAACCCTTTGACAGGAGGAGCACAAACTCTCGGGGAAGAGACGTTTACGGATATGGTCGGTAAGGCCGGCAAGCGTGATGATATCAAAGGGATCATTGTCCGTGTGGACAGCCCCGGCGGCAGTGCTTTGGCCAGTGATATCATGTGGGCTTCTCTGGAAGAGGCCGCCCGTTCAAAACCCGTCTATGTCTCCATCGGCGGTGTAGGGGCCTCAGGCGGGTATTATATTTCTGCTCCTGCCCACAAGATCTATGTGGATTCTTCTTCTATCGTCGGTTCCATCGGGGTCGTCGCCATGCTGCCCAATTTAAAAGAACTGACAGAGAAAAAACTTGGACTGGACTATCAGGTCATTGCAGCCGGACGGTATTCCGGTTTTGGTAATCCTTTTAAAGAGGTCACTCCGGATGAAATACAACGCATGAAACAGAGCATGGAGAAAACATATATAGAATTTAAAACCCGGGTCGCAGAAGGGCGCGGTTTATCTATGGAACGTGTGGAAGAGTTGGCTCAAGGAAAGATCTATTTAGGTGATGAGTTCGTCTCCATGGGATTGGCCGATGAAATAGGCGGACTGCAGGAGGCTGTTTACGGTATGCAGCAAGAATTAGGTATTGAAAAGGCTCAAATCGTTATTTATCCTGAGACTCAGTCATTCTGGGAAAGACTTCGTGAGGGCTCTTTTATGGGTGTGAGACGAGATGAGATCTCCGTCAGCGCTTTTGTGGATTCTTTGCTTGATGAGAGGCCGGTAAGGACCCAGTTTATATACACAGGGTTGGACGAGGTATTTTAGGAGGTGGTGGATAATGAAAATAATGTATGTGGGCCACTCAGCCCTTTATTTTGAAGGTGAGACAAAGATATTGATCGACCCCTTTATCACAGGGAACCCCTGGGTAAAAGGCAAGCATTATGATTTTTCTCCTGATTATATTTTTATCTCTCACGGCCACGGTGATCATGTGGGAGATGCTGTTGATTTTGCCAAGAGAAACGGAGCGACGATTATCGCTCCATATGAATTGGCTATTTGGTGCAGTTGGCAGGATGTTCTTACACACCCTATGCATATCGGAGGGAAATTCCGTTTTCCTTTCGGATGGGTAAAACTTGTCAACGCGATTCACGGCAGCGGGCATATTACCAAACATGAAATACATTATTTAGGACATCCCTGCGGCTTTTTATGGGAAACAGAGGGGAAACGCTTCTATTATGCAGGAGATACGGCTCTGACCCTTGACATGAAACTGTTGGAAGATTATTCGATAGATTATGCTTTTCTTCCCATCGGGGGTAATTTCACAATGGACGTCGACGACGCTGTAAAAGCGGCGGAGATGATACGTCCGAAACATGTCATCCCTATCCATTACAATACCTTTGAAGTCATTGAAGCCTCCCCGGAGGATTTTGTTAAAAAGATCAATGACAGGGGCATGGAAGGGCTGTATGTCAAACCGGGAGAGGAAATCGAGCTCTGATATGAACGACGGACAACACGGCATGGGCCGGGAATGGGAACGTTCCCGGTCTATTCAGAAAACAGCCTGCAAAACCGGTTTTGACTGGCCTGATGTCACGGGTGTGCTGGATAAGATAAGGGAAGAAGTGGAAGAGCTTCACATTGAGTTTGAACAGGGGCAAAGGGAGAGTATTGCTGAAGAATTCGGAGATCTTCTCTTCTCCGTTATTAAACTTTCGCGCTTTATCCCTCATACTCCTTCTGAATGTTTGGCCATGACAAACGATAAGTTTTCGGTTCGTTTTTCCTATATCAGAGAGAAAGCCGCCCGAGAAGGGGCCGTGTTTTCCCAATTATCGCTGAATGAAATGAACCGGTTATGGGATGAAGCAAAAAAAGCAATACAATAAAAAAAGGCTTGCAATATCATATTGAGATGGTATGATAAGCCCGCATTGAGAAGGAGTTGATCACTATGTCCAGGGTATGCCATTTTTGCGGGAAAAAAGCGATGACAGGAAATGCTGTCAGCCATTCTAATAACAAGACAAGACGGACTTTTAATCCTAATCTCCAGAAAGTCACTGTTGAAAAGTCCGGAGAAATCAAGAAAGTATACGCTTGTACAAAATGTATAAAGGCGGGGAAAACTTTAACCGTGTAAAGCGGTTTACCCTCCTTATTTTCCTTTCTTTATTCTTCTTTCTTCCTATGCAGGGAGAAAACGGGGTTATCAAAGAGATCAAGATTCAAGGAAACAAGGCGATTAAAGTGGAGCGTATCCGTGAACGCATGAAGATGTTTCCTGACACTCCTTTTTTCCCCTATATTTTCTATGATGATGTCGACGGGCTGAAGAAGTATTACCGGGATAACGGATTTCCCGATGCCCGGATCACAGCCGAGTACGAAACTGTCCCTGATGGTGTTGTCATTCAGTTTTTTATCGAAGAAGGGAAGCCGGAGATCATAACCGGGCTTCTTTTTTCTCCGGAAAATGAAATTGCATCACAATTAAGAAAACGATTTCTTCATCAACGATGGTCTTTGAGTATTGAGCAGACATTGACGATTCTTCTGACAGAAGATTATCAAAAAAAAGGCTACTACAAACCTCATATTATTATAAAAAAAGTAAAAATCGGGCCTTACGAGACCACTTTGGAAATTGTGGCGGAAAAAGGGCAGCGCTTTTATTTTGGCGAGATCTACTGTACCGGGCTTGACCGCATTCCGGTTCGTTTTGTTTTAAGGGAAGCTCCTTTTCATTCAGGGGATCTTTTTAACATTGATAAAATCCGCCTTTATCAGGAGCGTATTTATTCTTTAGGTGTTTTTGAAGATATTAATATCTCTATTGTCGATGCAGGACAGACAGTGACCCTTTTGGTGGACGTCAAGGAGGGTAAGGCTAAATGGGTGGGCCTGGACTTCGGCTACACATCTCCCGCAGTGGGGAGAATAGGCCTTGAATGGGGAAATAACAATGTTTTCAATAAAATGCATCGTTTTCGTATTATGAACAGCAATGAGATCGACTTTGAAACGATGAATCATAAGATCTCGTTTGATTTGAATTATTCCATGGGCTGGGTTTTAAACCGGCGTTTTGATCTGGCTTTCATCAATTCTGCGGCAAAAGAAAATCAGGACAATGGAAAAAAAACACAGCTTTCTTTTAAAATCATAGGACGCAAAGAACTGAGCGGGAATCAAGAGATTTTGGGAGGATATGAAAAACGTCTTGATTATTATTCGGAGATCTATAGTGAAGAGAGAATGCTCCCCACAGAAGAATGGTTGATTACCAACGGGTTGATCGCCGAGTATTACAGGGATAATCTGTCGAATAAAGTCCATCCCCGTGAAACAGGATATTTTTTCAAAGGGAAAAGTTTTTTCTCAGGCGGTTTTTTGGAAGGGGACTTTCATTATATCAAAACCCAATGGGAAGGAGCTTTCTATTGGGATCTGTCCCGGAATAATCACATTCTGACATTTCACGGAGCTTTGAGAACCCTCTCTCCCATGGGGGGGGAATTGCTTGTCCCGTATGATGAGCTCTTTTCTCTGGGTGGAGCTTATGACCTGAGAGGTTATGCCTTCAAAGAATATGGGGATGCTTTTTACAGGACAGCTTTAGGGAATGTGGAATATCGGTTTTTATTATCCGGTTCATTTTGGGGAGAATTGTTTTGGGATGTAGCTGCCGGGGCTGACAAGCATAATTCTTTGGATCTCCAAAACGGGGAAGATTCTTTCGGAGGAGGGTTGCGATATGTCCTTCCGTTTCTTATCATCCGTATCAATTACGGGATGAGAGACTTCAAGGAGGAAGGATTATGGCATTTTGTTTTAGGGCAGGTGTTCTGAGTGAAACAGTTCATTCTCTCTGTGACTAAAGACGTCCTGATCACTCTCGGCATCCTTTTTTTCCTTTTTGTTTTTGTTTCATATGCCCGGGTTGATGATTATTTGCTGAAACACACATTGGCGCCTGTTATGGAGCAGTATGGATTGAGCACGGAAACAGTTGAATTCGCCTACGTCTTTCCGTTGCGTTTCAAGGCCAGAGGGCTGATGCTCGGCGAAAGATCGTTTATCAAAGAGATCGATCTCATCATCTCTCCGATGACCTTTTTTAAAAGAGACGGCTTGTCGCTTTTAAGCCTAAAAATCAGTGATGCGATCCTTTATGAAGAAGATCTTTCTTTTTTTGTGAGGGAAGAAGATGAAAGAGAGAAAAAACAGAAGAAACTTGATATCTACTCTTTGCGGCTGGAAAACATCTATGTTTCACGTCAGGATCACTATCTTAAGGTTGAAAATGCCGTACTCAGCGCCAAGCTGGGCGAGAGGATGTTCATCTCTTTTCGTAACATTGCGGGGCATATGTCTTATTTCAATAGCCGTTTTCTCATTGAAAACGGCCAGTTTTCTCAAACCGAAAAGAAAGCGGATTATACTTTGGCTTTTCGCGGTTTATTTAATGAAGGGCAGGCCTTTTTTGACGGCCGTATCAAGTCAGGCAATATTATTTCATCGCTTTCCCTTGAAAATGTTGATCTAACCGGAATCATGCCCGGCCTTACAGGACGCGGGGGGGTTCAGGGAGAGATAAAAGGGAGTTTGAAAAAGCCCTTTTTTACCGGAAAGGCCTATTTTGAAGATGTCCATTTGGGACGGGCCACTGTTCAAAACGGACAATACGGAATCCGGATCACTCCGGAGAAGATTTCGCTATCGCAGATTTATGCCACAACCGGAGAAGGGACATTGACGGGCAATCTTAATGTATCGCTGAAAGCCCGGATGGGAATAGACGGAGATTTTCAATTTAATCAATTGGATTTTAGTGAAATAAGCTCAAATTTTCCTCTAAAGACGAAATTGAGCGGTAATATCAGCTTAAATGGTAAATCAGACCGGTTTAAAGATTTTAACGGAACCGTCAAGTTAAAACAACTCAACGGACTTGTGGAGGATGAGAAGATAGACCACGGCGAGGTCGTTTTCGTTAAAGACAGAGCCCATTTCCGTATTGAAAAAGCCTCTGCTGATATTGGCCGGGAGGGGCATATCTCCCTTAAAGGTGATTACACCCGGAAGTTTTACAATTTTGATGTTGAAATGAAATCTGTCTCTCTGAAAAGGATCTTTCCCCGAAAACAATGGGGAGGCGCAGTGCATTTCAAAGGAGCCGTCAACAAAGATGAAACCGGATTTTCTTTTATGGGATATTCGACGATCGATGATTTAGACTATATGGAGCGTTTTAAGGCAGAGAGCGTGAATTTCTTCATTTCTGTCGATGAAAGGATCACGGCTAACATTTATTATTCAGGACTGTATTACAATGACAGAAAAGTGTCTCTCTCAGGAAAGGGAGATATTGATATTGACAGGAAATGGGAAGTCTTTTGTTTAAAAAACTCAAATATTGTTCTTACAAAAGACATTTCAGCGGCTGTTGATGTGACTGCCAGGCGCGAAAAAGGGAAATGGACAGCGGCCTCGACGAAGAACATTGTCGAGATCAGAGGACAAAAGGTCGAATACGGATTCGACAGTCTTTCTGCCGAGAAGATGTTTTGGGACGTGAAGTCTTTTTTTGTCCGTCATCGCTCTTCGCGAACTGAATTCTCTTTTACTTTTGACCGCTCCTGGGAGAACTCATCTTTAGGGATCAAAGGGCTGATCGACCTTGCGGAAGTCAATGAGTTGTTCCGGCTGGTTCCTCAAATGAAGGGAGCGGTCCTTTTCTCCACAGAAAAGAAGGAAAAAGGGCCTTCCGAGATACAGATATCTTCGGACACTGTGGAACTTCAGCTTTCTGACTTTGAGACGATGTCATATGATGATTTTTTTGCACGATGGCAGTTAATTAAAAATGAACTTCATTTAAAAGAGATCCGCTTTGATGTCGCAGGGAAAACAAACAGGCTTTCAGGAGACTTTTATCTGGGGACAGACAAAAACCCGTTTACCTTAAATTCTTTTGATGTCAGAGGGGATTTGGAACGAGTTCACTCGGCTCTTCTGGTCAATTTTGCAACCCCTGATGTTTCTGTGACATCAGGCTTTTTTTCAGGTCCTGTCCGTTTTTGGTATGACGGACGTTTTCATCTTGATGCCGATGTCTCTCTGGATGCCACACAACTTATCATCTTCGGTTTAGGAGATGCCTTTGTCCATAATATCCGGGGAGAAGCTCAAGTCCGGGACAACCGTATTATCATCGATACTTTTCACGGTGAAGTGGGAGAGCGCGGGAAGGTCTTTTTTAAAGGGACGATCAATGATTTTATTTATGACCTGATGTTTGATTTTCGAGCCCGTTTCCGGGATACGATGATCAACAATCTCTGGTATTTCAGCGGAACGGGAGAAGGAGATATCCGTCTTCAAAGCATCGAGAAGGGTTATACATCCATGACGGGGGATATCGTGGTGCAAAACGGGCTGGTGAGCGGCGATTTCAGTGAGATGTTCGCGCTTCGCGACGTCAAGGAAGTGAAGGGAATGGACATGAATGTCCATATATCAGCAGCCAATAACGTCTGGCTCAGAAACAATTTCACAAATATTGAGATTGCGCCTGATTTTTATTATAAAAGAGAGAGAAAAACGGATAAAGTCTTTTTTTCGGGATCCATTGAAGCGGTGAAAGGGACTGTGAAGTTTATCAATGTCCCCTTTAATATAACAGAGGGAACAGTCTCATTTTCCAACTCCCCTGAAGTATTGCCTGCCATTGATGCCAAAGCCGAAACAACTGTATTCTATAAACAAAGGATCCGCATCGAGCTGAACATCTCAGGAGACATTTTGAATCCGAATGTCTCGTTGTCCGCAGATGACCCGACATTGACAGAAGCGGATATCATCTCTCTTTTGACCTTCAGCCGCCCGGCTTATGATATGGCCGGAGAAGATGTCTTCGCTCAGAAGATCGGCGAATTCGCTACAGACTATCTTCAGCAGATGCTCTTTTCTCCTTTGCGGCGCAGCCAATGGATAGATAATATTTCTGTGCGCGGGAATTTTCTTACAGCAGAGGATCCTTATTTAGACCTTCAGATCGGAAAATATATCAGACAGGATCTTTATCTCAGTTATCAGGATGACGTTTTCAGCGGAGACACAAGGCGTTTTGATTTTATCTATTACTTTAATAAAAACCTCTCACTGCAGACCGGAGCGGCAGAGCAGGAGGGGGATTTTAAATATAATATTGACTTTAAAATCAGGTTTAAGTATTAAAAAAAGGTTGCTTTTTCTGAACTGATTCCCTATAATGACCCTGCAAAAGGAGGCTGCATGAAATTACCCTATGCCGAGCCCTTCAGGATAAAAACTGTCGAGATGATTCGGCAAAGCACTCCTGAGGAGCGTAAAGAATGGATAAAAAAAGCAAAGTACAATTTATTCAATCTTAAAAGTGATTATGTCTATATCGATTTATTGACCGATTCAGGAACGAATGCAATGAGTGATAAACAATGGGCTGAGATCATGGTCGGAGATGAAAGTTATGCCGGAGCCCGATCCTATTACAAGCTAAAGCAATCCGTCGAAGAGATCTTGGGGTTTCAGCGGTTTATTCCTACACATCAAGGAAGGGCGGCAGAAAACGTCCTCTTCTCGGCTATGCTCAAGGCCGGTGATATTGTTCCCGGGAATTCACATTTTGATACGACTAAAGGACATATTGAATTCCGTAAGGCGAAAGCTGTCGATTGCACGATCGATGAGGCCTTTGACACCACAAAAGAACATCCTTTCAAAGGCAACATCGATATGGAAAAACTGGAAACTGTCTTAAAAGCAAATAAAAGAGATGATATTCCGTTGGTGATTTTGACCGTTACCTGTAATTCTGCCGGAGGGCAGCCTGTTTCGATGTCTAATATTAAAGAGACGGCCCACATGTGCAGAAAATATAATATTCCTCTCTTCTTTGATGCGGCCCGTTTTGCGGAGAATGCCTATTTCATTAAAATCCGTGAAAAGGGATATGAGAAAAAAAGCATCAAAGAGATCGTCAAGGAAATGTTTTCGTATGTGGATGGCTTTACAATGAGTGCTAAAAAAGACGGTATTACCAACATCGGCGGGCTTGTCGGATTCCGAAACGAAGAATTGATGAAAAAAGTCTCTGTTTTCAGCATTCTCTTTGAAGGATATCTGACTTACGGCGGCCTGGCCGGAAGAGATTTAGGTGCTTTGGCTCAAGGATTGCGCGAAAGTACTGAATATGACTATCTGGAAAGTCGCGTCGGACAAGTCGCTTTTCTCGGAGAACGATGTAAAGAGTACGGCATTCCTGTGCAGGAGCCTTTTGGCGGGCATGCTGTCTTTGTAGATGCCAAACGTTTTTTCCCTCATATTCCACAATCTGAATATGTGGCTCAGCTCCTGGCTGTGGAGCTTTACATCGAAGGCGGTATACGCGGGGTCGAAATAGGGACCTTGCTGGCAGACCGGGACCCGGAGACCGGAAAAGACCGTTATCCCAAGCTTGAATTGCTCCGTCTGGCAATACCGCGCCGTGTCTATACGAATAATCATATGGATTATACTGCTGCAGCTTTAAGGAATGTCTATGAAAGAAGGGAGCATTTGAAAAAAGGGTTAAAAATCGTTCAAGAGGCTCCCATCCTCCGGCACTTTACTGTCGAATTGGAGCGTTTGTAAGCTGGTGTGGCTCAGGGGTAGAGCAACGGTTTCGTAAACCGTCGGTCAGCGGTTCAAATCCGCTCACCAGCTTTCGGCCCGGGGAGACCCGGGTCTTTTTTATTCATTGAAGATTTACAAGAAGATGCTACACTTGAGAGTAATAATAAGGAGGCCGTATGAAAAGGTATATCACATGTCTGATGATGCTGGCTGTCTTGGCGATTTCGTCGACGGATGCAAAAAACCTCACTGTCTATAACAGCGGCTATGCTCTCTATGGAGAAGAGATCAAGTTCAATATGAAAAAAGGGGTTCACACTTACCCCCTTACGGAAGTTCCCGAAACTCTGGATACCGGATCAATTTCCATTTATCCTGTTCAGAACAAGAATATTGTCATTTATGAACAGAATTATGATTATGACCTTGTCAATACATCCCAACTCTTTAGAAAACAGTTGGGACGGACGATCAAAATGGTGACAGTTCAGGGAGATGAACTCCAGGGCACTCTTCTCAGCTATGACGGGTCATCGGTTTTAGTCGAGATCAAGGGGGAGCTTCATTCGATTCGCGGAGATCAGATTTTCCGTTACTCCTTTGAAAAAGGAGGAGAAGTCATGGTCCGGCCTACCCTTTCCTGGATGATGAAAAGCCCCGTAGAAGGGCGCCACTCCTTTAATCTGGCTTATCTGCTCAATGGAATGCGGTGGTTTTCAAAATATAACCTGATCCTTGATGATAATGAAGCCTCAGGAATACTGAATTCCTGGATCACTTTGTCTAATGACTCAGGTAAGGCCTTTGACCAGGTCAAATTACAGCTGATGGCAGGAGACGTGCAACGCCTGACACAGCAGGCTCCGGTTTCCAGGGCAAAAGGGATGATGTATGAAGAGATGGCTATGTCCGATACAGCTGTCAGCGAAGAGGGGATGATGGAGTATCATCTTTACACAGTAGAGCGCCCCATCTCCATAGGAGCCCGCCAAAAAAAGGAGATCCCGTTTTTTTCTCCTGTTAAGATCAAAACAGAAAAAAAACTGAAGTACCAAGTCGCAGAATATAACAAAAAAGTCAATGTCACTGTCGAATTTATGAACACAAAAGAGAACGGCATGGGTATGGCTCTTCCTGCAGGCATCCTCTCTGTATACAAAAATGATACAGCCGGGAATGTTCAATTTGTAGGGAATGATCAGGTCGATCACACGCCGAGAAATGAAAAAATAACCGTTAAAATAGGAGATTCCTTTGACATTATTGGAGAAACGGTAATCCTTAAAAGAGAGACGCCAAAGAAAAATACTCATGATACCCAATATAAAGTTACAGTGAAAAACAGAAAAGAAACAAGGGAGACCGTCTATGTCACCTATTACCGTTCTGCAAGGGAAAGAATGACTCAATATGAGGTCAACCCCACAGACCGTGATTCCCGTGAAATCGTCTTCCCGGTTAAACTGGCTCCCGACCAGGAAAAAAGCTTCACTTTTACCGTACGCGTTCAATATTGATCTCAACACCCCGGAGTCTTCAGCTCCGGGGTGTCTTTTCTGTATAAAATATCTTGAAAGCCGTTCAGAATGCCGATATTATCGATATATACGGATAAACATATAGGAGCAGATATGTTGACACTCGGTCACATTACCCTAAAAAAAGGGGACTTTACACTGAAAGATATTTCTTTTCATTTGAAAGCCGGGGAATACCTGAACTTGGTAGGCCCCACGGGTTCGGGAAAGACCATGCTTCTGGAAATGATCATGGGGATCAATACTCCTGCACATGGGACCCTGATGATCAATGGCAAAGAGATGAACCGTGAAGCTTTGCAGAAGCGTCCGGTCGGAATCGTTTATCAAAATCTTTATCTATTCCCTCATAAGAATGTTTTTGAGAATATTGCTTTTTCTTTGCATATCATGCGTCTTTCTAAAAAAGAAAGAGAAAAGAAAGTCGAAGACGCGGCCCGATTCTTAAAGATCGACTCTCTCCTCGAAAGAAGCATTCAGCATCTCTCGGGAGGGGAAAAGCAGCGAGTCGCTTTAGCCCGGGCTTTGGTCCTTGGCCGCCCTTTACTTCTTTTGGATGAACCCCTTTCGGCTTTGGATGCTATAACAAAATGGGAGATCATGCAGGAGATACAGCGTATTCGCCATGAAAAAGGGCTGACTGTTTTGCATGTGACTCATGACATTGAAGAAGCTCTTTTCCTTTCTGATAAGATCGGCGTGATGATGAATGGAGAACTCCGGCAAATAGGGCCGGTTGAAGAGGTCGTGAACCGGCCGGCCTCCGTTGAGATCGGAAAGCTTATCCGAAAAGAAAACCTTTTTCGTATGATCTATAAGAAGAGCCGTTCCCTTCTTTGTAAAGGAGACTTTTGTCTATATAAAGAGGGATTAGAGGCGAAAAAAGAGTATCTTGTCCATATTCCCCCGGAAGACATTATTCTCAGCCTGAAACCCATGCAGGAGACAAGTGCCCGGAATTGCCTCAAGGGAGATGTCCGGTCTGTGATCCATCATAACATGGGAGTCAAAGTACATGTTGATGCGGGGATTTCACTTGTTTCCCTTTTAACACAGCGTTCTTTTCGTCAAATGGCTCTGGAGCCGGGGCAAACGGTTTATTTGATTTTCAAATCAAATGCTGTAGGAGTATACGGTTTGTGAAAAGTTCATTTTTCAACACTATTTTCAAGATCCTTTTTGTCCTTTTGCTTATTCTTGTGGCTGCCCCTGTCATCAATATGCTTGTTTCTCTTTCTCCGGAACTGATCAGCTACGTGTTTCAAGACAAAGAGATCGTCAGGTCTATTTTTTTTACTTTGGAAGCCTCTCTATATGCGACTCTTTTCGGCCTCCTTTTGGGGATCCCGACGGCTTATCTTCTTGCACGGCATGAGTTCTGGGGAAAAGGGGTTATCGAAGCCATTGTGGATATCCCGGTGATGTTCCCCCATTCAGCGGCAGGGATCGCATTACTGAGCATTTACGGCAGCCGTTTTTTGTTTGGTAAGATGTTTGCTGTTTTCGGAATCGAATTTGTCGACACCGTTTTCGGAGTGATCCTGGGGATGTTTTTTGTCAGTTTTTCTTATCTTGTGAATAGCGCAAAAGAAGGATTCAAAAAAGTCGATGTCCATTTAGAATATGTCGCCCGGAATCTGGGAGCATCACGGTTCCAATCCTTTTGGAAGGTCGTTTTGCCCTGTGCCTTTTCCGATATTCTATCCGGGATGATCATGATGTGGGCCCGGGGGTTGAGCGAATTCGGCGCTGTTGTCATTTTGGCCTATCATCCGATGACTGCTCCGGTAATGATCTATGAGCGGTTTACCTCTTTTGGCCTGCAGTATTCAAAACCTATTTCTGTTATTATGATTTATATTTCTTTGATCATTTTTATTCTTCTTCGTTTTATTCAGCACAAGACTAAAGTCAAAGATAAGAGAAAAACGTGACTTTTCACTGAAATAATATCAATTTCGTTGACAGAAGTAAGCTTATGGATATCATCGCATTAGACGATGTTATGGTGTTTATTTTATAGATGAAAGGAGTACTTATGGCAAATGTCAGGCCCTTTAAAGGGGTTCGCCCCCAGAAGCATCTCGTTGAAAGGATTGCATCTCCCCCTTATGATGTTTTGAATTCCAAAGAAGCAAGGGAGATGGTGAAGGGAAATGAATATTCATTTTTACATATCACAAAGCCTGAGGTCGACCTCCCGGAAGATATTCATCTTTATGATGATGCCGTCTATGCCAAAGCAGCCGCCAACCTGAAGGCCTTTATGGAAAAGGAATGGATGATTCAGGATTCGGCTCCGTGCTATTACATTTACAAACAGCAGATGGGGGAACATGTCCAAACCGGGCTGGTCGCCGCTGCTTCAGTCGATGATTATGAAAATGATATTATCAAGAAGCATGAGTTTACCCGCCAGGATAAAGAAGATGACAGGACACGCCATGTCTATGCCCTGAATGCCAATACAGGGCCGGTTTTTTTGACATATCAAGCCCGCGAATCGCTGGACAGCTTCATCGCCGCGTATATGGAGCACAATGCGTCGGTTTACCGTTTCACTTCTCATGACAGCATTGATGTCATTCATACCTTTTGGGCCGTGGACGATCAAGACGCCATTAAAAAGATTCAAAATGAATTTGATCAGATCCCCGTTCTCTATGTAGCTGACGGCCATCACCGCTCTGCAGCGGCCACACGGGTCAGAAAAATGAAAAAGGATGAAAATTCAGGACATACGGGAGAGGAAGAATACAATTTCTTTCTTTCTGTCATCTTTCCTCATGATCAGATGTATATCATGGACTATAATAGGGTATTAAAAGATCTCAATGGACTGAGTCCGGAGACTTTTATGTCTGCTGTTGATCAGTTCTTTACTGTAAAGAAAAAAGAAGAGACAGGTGAGGCGGCCAAGCCTTCAGTTTGTCATGAGTTTTCGATGTTTTTTAAAGGCGAATGGTATTCACTTCAGGCGAAAAAGGGGACTTTTGATGCCGATGACCCTATTGCCTCCCTTGACGTGGCAATATTGCAAAACAATCTGCTTTCTCCTGTGCTTGGGATCGGGGATCCCCGCAAGGATGACCGCATTGACTTTGTCGGGGGTATAAGAGGCATGAAAGAGCTTGAAAAATGTGTTAAAAGCGGGGATTATGTCTTAGCCTTTGCCCTTTATCCCACATCGATCAATCAGCTTATGGATGTCGCCGATGCCGGGAAAGTCATGCCCCCCAAATCGACATGGTTTGAACCGAAATTACGAAGCGGACTCTGTGTCCACCTTTTGGATTAAGGAAATCAGAATGGAATTTATCAAAAGAATCCGTCGTGACGCGGCCGCTGTCAAGGGACGTATCTGTTTACCTGAGACAGAGGACATAAGGACACTGAAAGCCGCCCAAATCATCGCTGACGAAAAGCTTGCAGAGAAAGTCGTCCTTATCGGCAGTGAAAAAAAAATCGTATCCCATATAAAAAAGGAAACTCTTGATCAAGGAAGGATCCTGATCGTCGACCCGTTCATCCATGAGAAAAGAGAACATTTAGGGCAAGTCTTTTACGAAAAAAGAAAACATAAGGGGATGACCTTTGATGAGGCTTGTAAAATTATTGAAGACCCCTTGTATTATGCAGCGTTACTTCTGAATGAGGGTGATGTGGACGCAGCCGTGGCCGGGGCCGGTCACACAACAGGAGATGTGCTGCGTGCGGCCATTCTGGGTGTCGGACTGAAACCGGGCATGAAAACAGTATCATCGGTTTTTATCATGGCCATGAAGGATGCTGTGTATGGTGAGAACGGGCTTTTAGTATTCGGAGATTGCGCCGTAGTCCCTGATCCCACAGCAGAGCAGCTGGCCGATATTGCCGCCGCTTCTGCTGAAACCACAAAAAACCTTTTGGGGGTTGAACCCAAAGTCGCTTTACTTAGTTTTTCGACCAAGGGAAGTGCTTCTCATGAAAGAGCCGATAAGGTTATTGAAGCTGTCAGTCTTCTTAAAAAGAGAGGTGTTTCCTTTTTGTATGACGGGGAATTACAAGCTGATGCCGCTTTAGTGGATTTTGTGGGGAAGAAAAAAGCACCGGATTCTCCTGTGGCGGGCCGGGCCAACTGTTTGATTTTTCCGTCACTTGAAGCAGGTAACATCGGATACAAACTGGTGCAGAGATTAGCCGGGGCCGAGGCCGTGGGACCTGTCATCCAAGGGTTGAAACGGCCGTTTAATGATTTGTCCCGGGGATGCAGTGTGGATGATATTGTGAATACTGTCTGTTTGGCTTTGCTGAACAGTCATTGAGGAGATGATCTATTATGCCGTTTTCTGAAATTGTCGGATCCTTAGCTGAATCGCCGACTCTAAAAGTTACACAACGGGTCAACGAACTTAAAGCCATGGGCGTTAAAGTCCTTTCTTTCGGAGCGGGAGAGCCGGACTTTGACACCCCTGAGTACATCAAAAATGCAGCCATTGAAGCCTTGAATAACGGGAAGACCCGTTATACAACGGCATCCGGCATTTCTGAGTTAAAAGATGCCATTATCAAAAAACTGGAAAGAGACAATGGGCTGAGAGGGTATACCCGTAAAAACATTTTGATCTCCGCAGGGGCAAAACATGCTTTGTGGAATGCTGTTTTTACGCTTTTGAATCCCGATGACGAAGCGATCATCTTCTCTCCTTATTGGGTTTCTTACACAGAACAGATCAAAACAGCCGAAGCCAAGTCTGTCATTGTCCCCTGTCATGCTGAACATAATTTTGAACCTCAGATGGAAGACGTAGAAGCGGCTGTGACGGCGAAGACAAGGATGATTTTGTTAAATACGCCTAACAATCCGACCGGGGCTGTTTACACCAAGAAGTTTATCAAAGAATTGGCAAAATTCTGCCGTGAGCGGAGTATATGGGTCATTTCAGACGAGATCTATGAAAAACTTATTTATGACAATAAACATCATTATTCCATAGCCAAGTATCTTCCTGAAAAGACGATTTTAGTCAACGGCGTCTCTAAGGCCTATGCCATGACAGGGTGGCGTATCGGCTATGTGGCAGGGCCCGAATGGATCATCAAAAAAATGGCCATGCTTCAGGGACAGATCACATCATGCCCTAACTCAATCGCTCAATATGCTTCTTTGGCCGCTATTCAGGGAGACGGCAGCGATATCGAAACAATGCGCCTTGCCTTTTCTCAGCGTCGGGATTATATGGTAGAGCGATTGAATGCTATGCCGGGAATTCATTGCCGAAAGCCAAACGGAGCTTTTTATGTTTTTCCTGAAGTCACCGAAGCTTTTGAAAAATTGGGGATGCGTAATGCCGACGAGTTTGTAGAGTTCCTTCTTGAAAAATCCAGTGTAGCCGGTGTCAGCGGCACAGCTTTCGGCGCCGAAGGTTTTTTACGCCTGTCCTATGCGACATCCATGGATATCATAGAAGAAGGGCTGGATAAGATCGGGGCTTTGCTGAAATGATAAAAGAGCGTCTTTTCCGTGATTTTGCCGAGATGGCTCGCATCCCGTCACCCACTTATCATGAAAAAGAGATCAATGCTTATCTTGTAGAACGGCTGAAAGGCCTTGGGGCACGCGTCGAGTATGATCCGGAAGAGGGAGCTTCTCTACAGTCCAATGCCGGCAATATTTACGCCTATTTTCCCGGCGACCCGGTTCGGAAACCCATACTGCTTTCGGCTCACACAGATACAGTAACTCCGGCCGGGGCATTTGAAGCGCATCTGGAAAACGGTAAGATCACAGGAGACGGACGCTTTGTTTTAGGGGCCGATGATAAAGCCGCTATTGCCGTTATCTTTGAAGTCCTTCGACGGGTCAAAGAGATGAAATGCTCTCACCCTCCGATCGAAATAGCCTTTTCCGTCGCTGAAGAGACCGGACTTGAGGGCGCAGCACTGATGGATCTCGGACGTTTCAGATCCGGACAGGCTTTAGTGTTGGATATGAGCGGTATGGACCTTATCGGTTATGCTGCTGTGGGCTCGTTGGATATTCAGCTGACATTTAAAGGGAAAGCGGCCCATGCCGGATGGGCCATCGATGAAGGGATCAATTCGGTTATGGCTGCTGCTTCCTTTCTTCAAAAAATCAAAACGGGAACCCTCGACAGTGAAACGGTTTTAAATATCGGGAGGATAAGCGGCGGCGAAGCCGTCAATATCGTTCCTGAAGAAACAAGGCTTTCGGCGGAGTTACGGTCTTTCAGAGAAGAAAAAATGAAAAAAGCCGTTGAAGAGCTGCGCACAGCCGCCCAAAAGACAGAGGCGGAATACCCGGGGTTGAAGATCCGCTTTGATGTCAGAGAAAAGTATAAACCTTATGAGAACCGAAAAGAGATCCCTTTGATCAAAGCTTTACAGAAAGCCGGCGAAAAAATCGGGCGCCCACAAAAACTTGTCCGTTGCAAAGGGGGAAGTGACGCTAATATATTCAATAATAAGGGATTAGAAAGTGTTGTTCTCAGTATCGGGATGACAGATGTCCATAGTGTGCGTGAGTGGATTTTATTGGATGATATGGCCAAGGTCGTCCAGTTGGTCCTTGCCTTTCTGAAAGAATGGAAATAAAGCCGCTTTCCCTTGACACTTTTTTTAAAACCCTTAGAATCCGGTTATGAGAATTAAAAAGGAGGATGAAAAAATGAATCGAATTTTACCGAAAGATGTTCACAAGATCATCGGAGAGCATATGTTGGCTGACGGGTTTGATATGGTCTACGATATTGAAAAAAGCCGGGGGAGCTATATCTACGACGCGAAATATGAGAAATCCTATTTGGACTTTTTCTCCTTTTTTGCCTCTCAGCCATTGGGACATAATCATCCCAAAATGACAGATCCTCAATTTTTGGATTATATTAAAAGGATCGCCATATCCAATCCTTCTAACAGTGATATTTATACCACCGAGATGGCAGCTTTTACACAGGCCGTAGCATCCATTGCTAAGCCTTCTTATATGAAATATCAGTTTTTTGTTTCCGGAGGGGCTTTGGCTGTTGAGAATGCCATGAAGGCCGCTTTTGACTGGAAAGTCCGTAAAAATTTTGAAAAAGGCCATAAAATGGAAAAAGGTTTAAAAATTATTCATTTTGAACAGGCCTTCCATGGACGAACAGGATATACCCTGTCGGTAACCAATACTTTCGATCAGAGAAAAACAAAGTATTTCCCCAAATTTGATTGGCCCCGCATTCCCAATCCCAAGGTCATCTTTCCTTTGGATGAAAACCTTGATGAAGTCAAAAAGAGCGAAGAAAAAGTGCTCTCGATGATTATGGACCTGGTCAAAAACGATGCCGATGAATATGCAGCTATTCTCATCGAACCTATTCAGGGAGAAGGCGGAGACAATCATTTCCGCCCCGAGTTTATGCAGGCTTTACAGAAGATCTGCCATGATTATGATATTCTCTATATTTTGGATGAAGTCCAATCAGGAATGGGTATCACCGGGAAAATGTGGGCCAGCGAGCATTATGATATTCAGCCCGATATTATCAGTTTCGGGAAGAAGATGCAGGTTTGCGGTATTTTCGCCGGGCCCAGAATCGATGCGGTGAAAAACAACGTTTTCCATGAAGCTTCACGGATCAATTCGACCTGGGGAGGCAACCTGACCGATATGGCAAGGTCAAGGCGTTATCTTGAGATCATCAAAGAAGACAATCTGGTTCAAAATGCGCATGATATGGGAGAATATCTTATGAATGCCCTGAGGGAACTGAACGGCAAGATCTCCAATATCCGCGGCAAAGGGTTGATGATCGCCTTTGATCTGGCATCGACAGAGCAAAGGGATTCTTTCAGAGAAAGTCTTTACAATAAAGGCCTTATTGCCTTGCCATGCGGGCAGAAGTCAATACGGTTCCGTCCTTTCCTTGATGTCACACAGGAGGACATCGACAAAGCGATGTCCATTATAAAAGAAGCTTTCTGATCCTATAAAGCCGGGGAGATCCTCCCCGGCTTTAATATTTTTCAGAAAGACCATTTTTTTCTTTTTTCTTCAGGATGTTTTTCAAAATAACCATGTAAAAGGCTGACGGCTTCCTGAGGTGTCGGCGCTTGAGAAACGGCTGTCAGAAGATGATGTCCCCAGAAAAGGTTTTGGGATAAATAAAGCGTGAAACGGATAATACGGTTTTTTTGTAGGGATAAGGGGACGTTTTCGTCCAGATGCCGGGTAAAAAGACGGACATAAGCCTCAAAGTCAACAGGGGCGGAGATCAAATTGTCCGAAGGGTTTTTTCGGGACACTTGAGACAGCAGAGGGAAAAGCCATGGAGCCCGGGCTGCTGCGCGGCCGATCATGACTCCGTAGGGATTGTGGTCACGCAGGAGCGCCCGATAACGCCACAGGGAATCAATATCACCGTTAGCGATGACAGGGAAAGGGAGATATTCCCGGGCCTTGTCGAAATAGTCCCAACGGACGTTTTTTCTGAATTTATCTTTTTGAGTCCGCCCGTGAAATGTGACAAAGTCGATTTTTGCAGAGGCTAAGATCTCTAAAAAACGGAAGAACGCTTTTTCATCATCGGAGAGGCCGATGCGGAATTTTACAGACAGGCTTTTCCCCGCCGTTACATCTCTTAATTGTCCGAGAAGGGCCGGGAGCTCTTCATAACGGCTCATCCATGCAATACCCGCCTTTTTTTTACGGATAAGAGGTGCTGAACATCCCATATTAATATCGATTCCGCCCAATTCCGGATAGCAGGAACAGAGATGTGCTGCAGCCCTGATCAGATCTGCGCTTCTTCCGCCTACTAATTGAGCCACTGTTTTTTCAGGGCAGGGAGAAAAATCGCAATAATAAGCTTCCAGAGGGCCCTGTTGAAGAAGCGCCGGGGCGCTGATCATTTCAGTAAAATAGATATCGGCGCCTCCATAATGCTCACAGATATTTCGGAACAGGGTATCAGTAACCGACGCCATGGGTGCAGAAAAAAGAGCTCCTTCAAAAATCATAATGAGATCATCCTACTGTTTCGCTTGTGCACTGTCAAGGGCGTGTCGAGTAAAATGATTTGCAATAGACGGCAATTATGGTATATTCATATAAAAAACAACCGGAGGAGGTTTCGCATGTCAGGGCACAATAAATGGAGTACGATCAAACATAAAAAGGGAAAAGCCGACGCCGCCCGCGGAAAAATATTTACAAAAATAATCAAAGAGATTACAGTGGCGGCCCGTTTAGGCGGAGGGGATATGGACAGTAATCCCCGTTTGCGTCTGGCTGTTGATAAGGCGAAAGCCAGCAACATGCCAAAAGACAATATCGAGCGCGCCATTCAAAAGGGGACAGGGGAGCTGCCCGGGGTCGTCTATGAAGAAGTCATCTATGAAGGTTACGGGCCTGAAGGAGTCGCGGTCTTTATTGAAGCAATGACGGACAATAAAAACAGAACTGTCGCCGAGATGAGATATATTCTTTCCAAAGCCGGGGGAAATCTGGGCGAAAACGGTTCTGTGGCGTGGATGTTTGATAAAAAAGGCTTGATTGTCATCTCTAAAGAGGGGATAAGTGAAGACCGCTTGACCGAGATGGCTATTGAAGCCGGTATTGATGATATTCAAGATGCAGGGGAAAACTTTGAACTCTTTTGTGATCCGGCAGCCTTTGCAGAGGCTTTAAAAGCTTTGGAAGGGCAAGGGGTCGCCATCGAAGATTCTCAACTGACCATGCTTCCCAAAAATTCTGTTTCACTGGATGAAAACGGAGCCAAAAAGGTATTAAAGATGATGGATATGTTGGAAGATAATGACGATGTTCAGAATGTTTTTGCCAATTTTGATATTGATGATGCCGTAATGGAAAAACTGGCCGAGGAATAATGCTTGTTTTCGGCATCGATCCCGGTGTAAACAATACGGGATTTGCCCTGGTGGAAAAAAGCGGATCCCGTTTTCGTGTCCATCAATTCGGCGTGATCAAACCGGAGAAGACATTAAAGGATGAAGAGAAGATTCTCTGCGTTTATAATGAAGTGTCACGTCTCTGCGAATTATACGCGCCTGAAGAGGCGGCTGTTGAAGAACTCTTTTTTGCAAAAAATGCCCGTTCGGCTCTTGCTGTCGGGCAGGTCCGCGGAGGGGTGCTTCTGGCCTTTGCCCGGCATCAGATCCCCGTTTTCGGATATTCGCCAAAGGAGATTAAAATGGCTTTAGTCGGGACAGGGACCGCACAAAAAGAGCAGGTCTCCCGCATGGTGGCCTTGCTTACAGGTGTCAAAGAAAAAGAGCATCTCTTTGACGCCTATGATGCTGTGGCTGCTGCTATCTGCCATATGAACAAACAGACGACATTGAGGTATCGATGATTACATTTCTTAACGGTTTTCTATGGGAAAAAAAGGAAGACGGCATCGTCGTCGATGTTTCCGGAGTCGGTTATAAAGTTTTCATGGCGGGTCCGTCTATGAATGGGCTTCCCGATACGGGAGAGCCTGTGTTCGTCTATGTCTACTCACATTTGAGGGAAGATGAATCTTCTCTTTTCGGTTTTCTGGAAGAAGACGCCAGGGATTTTTTTGTGACATTGATCGGGGTTTCCGGGATCGGCCCCCGCGGAGCGTTAAAGATCATGGATCAGGCACCTTTTCAGGAGATAACGAAGGCTATTGTACGGGAAGACTTGGCCTGGCTTTCATCCCTTTCCGGAATCGGTAAAAAGACCGCTGAACGCGTGATTCTGGAGCTTCGGGATAAAGTGAAAACGTATGCCCCGGCTGAAAATGAGCCTGAAGCGCGTAAAAAGGAAGCTTCTATGGCTGAGGCGCTGGATGCTCTTCGAAGCCTGCAATTTCCGCTTCATCAGATCAGGGAAGCTCTTGCGGAGGTTCAAAAAGGGGTAAAAGAAGATCTAAACACAGAAGACCTGATACGATTGGCTTTGCGTTATATGGGAAAGGGTTAAAATATGGAAGAGCGCTACACCGACCCGCGCCCTCAGGAAGAGGAGCAGGATGTCGAGTTGACTTTGCGGCCTCAAAAACTGGAAGAGTTTATAGGCCAAAAAGAATTAAGAGAAAAACTGCAAGTATATATACAGGCGGCAAATCAGCGCCAGGAGCCTATCGACCATACCCTCTTCTACGGACCGCCCGGATTGGGAAAGACGACATTGGCTTTTATCATGGCCCATGAGATGGGGGTCAATATCAAGATCTCTTCCGGCCCTGTTTTAACCAAGCCGGGTGATCTGGCGGCTATTCTGACAAACCTGGAAGCTCATGATATTCTCTTTATTGATGAGATCCATCGTTTGAACCGCAGCGTTGAAGAGATCCTTTATTCGGCCATGGAAGACTTTGAATTGGACATCATTATCGGGAAAGGGCCCGGCGCGCGTAATATTCGTATTCCCCTTCAGCCCTTTACCTTGGTGGGGGCTACGACCAGGGCCGGACTATTGACTTCTCCTCTGCGGGATCGTTTCGGTGTTATCGAAAGGCTGGAGTTTTATGACATCGGCGAAATAACGACTATTATCCGCCGTTCGGCCCGGATTCTTCAAGTCGCTATTGATGAAAAACCTGCCGTTGAAATCGCAAAACGTTCCCGTTACACCCCACGTGTGGCGAACAGGCTTTTGAAGAGAGTCCGGGATTTTGCTGAGGTCCGGAATGATGGGATCATTGACAAAGCCATATTGGAAGAGTCCTTTCGTATGCTTCACATCGACCATTACGGATTGGAAAAAATGGACAGAGAAATTTTAACGGCCCTCATCGACCGTTTCGACGGAGGGCCTGTGGGATTAGATACGTTAGCGGTGATGCTGGGAGAAGAGAGAGAGACCATTGAAGACCTTTATGAGCCGTTTTTGCTGCGATCGAATTTTCTGCAACGCACACCTCGCGGCCGCTGTGCTACTTCACGGGCATATGAGGCGCTGAATAAAGAGAAAAAAAAGGATCTGTTTTCTGATGAAGGGTGAAAAAAAAGTTTTGCTTCATATTTGCTGTGCGCCTTGCGCCCTTTCTCCACTGAAAACGCTTCGGGAAAGCGGGTATAGAGTCTACGGCTTATGGTATAACCCCAATATCCATCCCTTTACAGAGCATGAAAAGAGACGGGAAGAAGTGGTCCGTTTCTGCCGGGAAGAGGGTGTGGAACTCATCGATTTAGAGGAATACCCCATGGAAGAATTTTTCCGGAGGGTGGTTTTTCGTGAAGGGATGCGCTGTTCCCTGTGTTACGCGCAGCGGCTGGAAAAGACTGCCGCTGTAGCGAAAAAAGGGCGCTTTGATTGTTTTTCGACGACATTGCTATACAGTAAATTTCAAAACCATGAAGCAATAAGACAGCAGGGAGAAGCCGCGGCAAAACAATATAAAACGCATTTCCTCTATGAAGATTTTCGGTCAGGATGGTCTTATGGAATAGAAGAGTCGAAGAGAAGAAAGATGTACCGCCAATCCTATTGCGGATGTCTTTACAGCGAAACAGAACGCTACAGGAGTAAACGTTTGAAAAAAAAGGAGGAGAAATGAGAAAAATCATTGCAACGAAAAAAGCCCCGGGGGCTGTAGGCCCTTACAGTCAAGCTGTAGTAAGCGGAGGTTTTGTTTTCACATCAGGCCAGCTCCCCATGGACCCCGAAACAGGCAAATTCGTTGAAGGGGGCATTCAGGAGGAAGCGCGGCAAGCATTGAAAAATGCTCAAGCCATCTTAGAAGAAGCAGGAACATCTTTGGATAAAGCGGTCAAAGTGACGGTATTTTTGGCCGATATTAAAGATTTTGCAGCCTTTAACGAAGTCTATGCCGGGTTTTTCAAGGAAAATCCACCGGCGCGAAGCGCTTACCAAGTGGCGGCCCTTCCTTTAGGCGCCCGCGTAGAAATAGAAATGATCGCTTCTTTGGAGTAAGATGAAGGTCTTACAGCTTGCCGGGTTCAAAAAAAGCGGCAAAACGGCTTTATGCGAAGAACTCATCCTTAAGGCTGTCAAAAAGGGGCTGCGTTGCGCGGTCATAAAAAATATACACGGGGAGCTGGCTTTATCAGGCAAAAACGACGGTGAACGGTTTCTGAAAGCAGGGGCCCGTGAAGTCTTTCTCAGACAGGAAGGCCTTGTGGATGTTCTGAAACCGCAAGCCGGATTTATGGATCTGATACGGCAAAGCGGTTTTCAATATGACCTTCTTTTTGTGGAAGGGTTCAAAAGCCTTCCGCTGCCGTGTATTTGGTGTATGAAAGAGAATGATGAGGTCATGGAGAAGGAAAATATCCTGGGATATTTCATCTTGGCTGAAAAAAGATCCTCTATTATCCCTTCTCGAAAATTACCTCTGTTTTCAGGACTCAGAGAGGAGACAGTTGAAAACCTCTGGACTCTGATTGATGTTCTTCCGCCGTTCCCGGCAGGGTTGGATTGCGGATTATGCGGCAAAGATTGTGTCACCCTTTATGCAGAAATGATGAAGAATCCCTCCTGTTTCTGCCCTGTGCAGAAGGAGGAAAAAGACGTTGATGTTTCCATAAACGGTAAAACACTTGCCCTGATGCCTTTTGTCCGGAAACTTTTGAGAGAAACAGTCAAAGGTTTTCTCGGAGAGCTGAAAGGGTATGAAGATGGAACGATTCATATAACAGTTTATCAAAAAACCAAGGAGGAAAAAAAATGAATGTTTTAATGACAGGAATGTTAGCGGCGCAGGCTGCTCCGGCAAATTCGAACCCCCTGATGGGCCTCTTGCCCATTTTGGCCTTTTTTCTTGTATTCTATCTGATCTTGATCCTGCCCCAGAAGAAACAGAGAAAAAAGCATCAGGAGATGCTCGGCCAGTTGAATCCCGGGGATAAAGTCTTGACCAATGCAGGTATATACGGGACCATTGTCAAAATCGAAGAAGATAAGGTCGTCTTGAGAATCGCAGACGGCGTCAAAATCGAATATTTGAAAAGCATGATCGCCGGATTGGCGACAGACCCCGCCGCAGGCCAGGAGCTTCAGAAGTAATAAAAAAAGGCGCTTTAAGCGCCTTTTTTTATGACCCCAGTAGGACTCGAACCTACGACCCGCTGATTAAGAGTCAGCTGCTCTACCAACTGAGCTATGGGGCCAGGGTGGATGATGGGATTTGAACCCACGACCAACGGAGCCACAATCCGTTGCTCTACCGACTGAGCTACACCCACCGTATGGTAAAAAAAAGCCTGAAAAATAGCACGTCCGACAGGATTCGAACCTGTGACCCCCAGATTAGAAGTCTGGTGCTCTATCCGGCTGAGCTACGGACGCATATGCTCCGGGAATTCATCGGGGTGAGAGGATTTGAACCTCCGACCACCTGCTCCCAAGGCAGGTGCGCTACCGGGCTGCGCCACACCCCGCCGTCAGGCAGGGCTATATTACTGGATGCCCTTCTCCTTGTCAACCGAAAATTTCAAACGTCGTGTCAGATAAAAAATATATTGAGATAATATGGTTTTACGGTAAAATGATTGACAGGGAAGGGAGAGCCTATGGAAAATTTAATACGTGAATATGAAGAGGGGATCAGGACGTACTGGGATCTCAAAGTCTTTTCCGATTATGAGGGTGAAAGTGTCTGTTACAGCGATTTGGGCCGTGAAATCATGCTTTTTCATGCTTTGTTCAAGAAGTACAAGATCAAAAAAGGAGATAAAATCGCCCTTTTAGGGAGAAATTCAATTCATTGGGCTTATGTTTACCTTTCTGCAGTGACCTATGGGGCTGTCATTGTCCCGATTCTTCCCGATTTTCATCCGGAGGATATTCAGCATATTATCAATCATTCGGAATCGATTCTGCTCTTTATCCCGGAAGCCTCTTTTGACAAGATCGACGAAAGCTCCACAAAAAACCTTAAAGCCGTTTTCTCTTTAGAAGACTTCAATGTGTTGATGAACAGAATGAGCGAGGGAGAAAAGGGTTATAACAGCTTTCGGGAGACATTCAGGGCAAAGGCGGAGCAGTTCACCCCGAACGACTTTATCCTTCCCTGGCAGGAGATAGACCCCGATGATTGCGCAGCTATCGTTTACACTTCCGGCACATCAGGGATTTCAAAAGGGGTGATGATCCCTTACCGCAGCCTGATGGTCAATGTCAGGTATTCGAGAGAAAACATGCCGTTAGAACCCGGAAATAAGATCATTTCCTTTCTTCCTTTAGCCCACGCCTACGGTTGCACCATCGATCTGCTTTTTCCTCTTTCAAGGGGATGTCATATCACCTTTCTTTCTGTCATGCCCACACCGAAAGTTCTTCTCAAAGCGTTTGACGAAATCAAACCCCGCTTGATCAATATGGTGCCTTTGATCGTGGAAAAGATATACCGGAAAAGAATCCAGCCGGCTTTGAGTAAGGGCCTTGCCAAAACGTTGTATGCATTTCCGGGGACGCGGGGATTGGTCCTTAAAAAGATCAAAAAATCAATATCTGAATCGTTCGGAGGAGCTTTTTTGGAAGTCATCGTAGGCGGAGCACCACTTAATCCTGAAGTCGAGCGTTTTTTTAAAAAGTTGAAATTTCCCCTCAGTGTCGGTTACGGGATGACCGAATGCGGGCCTCTTATCTCCTACGCTCCCTGGAATAAACATCCCCACGGGTCTGTGGGAAAGTCCATGGATTATTGCACTGTGAAAGTAAAATCTTCTCAACCTGAAAGTGTTCCCGGCGAGATTTTGGTCAAAGGGGACAATGTGATGTCCGGGTATTACCGGAATAAGAAGGCGACAGAAGAAGCCATAGATTCTGAAGGATGGTTGCATACCGGTGACCTGGCTCTCATGGACAAGGATGGCTATCTTTATATTAAGGGGCGCAGTAAAAACATGATTCTCGGGCCGTCAGGGCAGAATATCTACCCGGAAGAAGTCGAAAATAAGATCAACAATCTTCCCTTTGTTCTGGAATCTCTTGTGGTGGAGCGTGACGGTGCGCTTATGGCACTTGTATGTCCTGATTATGATCAGCTGGACGCTTTGGAACTCAACGGGACGGATGTGGAGATGTTTTTCAACGAAAAAATGGAAGAAAACAGGCGCCAGGTCAATAGCGTATTGCCGGTTTATTCACAGATCCGCCGTATTGAGCTTATGCCGGAGCCCTTTGAAAAGACACCGACAAAGAAAATCAAACGGTTCCTGTATGACAAATGACTTCTGTTGACGAATGAATTAAAGCGGTTATAATTTGGCAGGTTAATAACCCCGTTTCGGGACAAATACAATAACGTTCAGGAGGATGTATCTGCATGAAAGAAGTCCATATCTCAAAAGAGAGGTACGAGGAGTTGGCCCGTGAATTAGAAAGGCTGAAAAAAGTCGAACGTCCGGCGATTATAAAAGCAATACAGGAAGCCCGCGCTTTAGGAGATCTAAGCGAAAATGCCGAATATGCAACGGCCAAAGACAAACAGGGCCTTATTGAAACACGGATTTCCGAGTTACAGGAAAGACTTCAATATGCCCGTATCTATGATGAAAGCAAATTCAGAGATGATGTCGTCGTCGTCGGGGCAAGGGTCACCCTTATCGATTTGACCACAGAAGAGGAGATGAGCTATGTCATCGTCGGCTCAGATGACGCTGACTATTCAAAGAACAAGATCTCAGACGAATCGCCCATCGGGCGTGTCCTTATCGGCAAAGCGATCGGTGATAAAGTTTTGGTCAGGGCCCCGGAAGGTTCCATGAAAGTAAAAATTACAGGTATTGAAAAGGGTATTTGAGACCAAGGAGGTTATCTGTGTTGACTTTTAAGGGAGGCATACACCCCCCCGAGGGGAAGGCGTTAACGGAGGGAAAACCATTAAAGCGTTTGTCTTTGCCGGACAAAGTGATTATACCGCTGTCTCAGCATATCGGTGCTCCGGCCAAAGCCATTGTCCAAATCGGCGATGAAGTCCTGACGGGACAGCCTGTAGCCGAAGCATCGGGGATGATATCAGCGTCGATTCATTCCTCTGTTACCGGCAAAGTCGTCGGGATAGGGTCATTTCCACATCCCGTTTCCGGGACAGGTCCCGCTCTTGTCATTGAAAGAAGCGGAGAAGACATTTTTTATGAGCATCCCCGCTATACGGCCGGGGACTGTGATAAAGAGACATTTTTGAAGGTCGTCGCTGATATGGGGCTTGTGGGGTTGGGGGGAGCCACTTTCCCGACCCATGTCAAACTTGCGCCTCCCTCATTTAAAAAAGTCGACTGTATTATTTTGAACGGAGCCGAATGCGAACCTTATTTGACCTGTGATGACCGGCTGATGCAGGAACAAAGCGAGGGTATCGCCTTAGGGCTTCTGCTGATGGTGAAAAATACCGGAGCCGAAAAAGGGATCATCGGTATTGAAAACAACAAGCCCCATGCTTTTAAGAAAATGTGTGAGGTTTGCCGTCCTTATCACGAGCTTGAAGTCGTGTCAGTCAAAACAAAATATCCACAGGGTGCTGAAAAGCAGCTTATTGACGCCCTGACAAAGAGAAAAGTGCCCGCGGGGGGGTTGCCGCTGGATGTGGGTATTATTGTCCAGAATGTTGGGACGGCTTTTGCTGTTTATGAGGCGGTTTATTTAGGAAAACCTCTTATTGAGCGTGCTGTTACTGTTTCAGGAGAGGGGATCAATGAACCATCCAACTTTATCGTAAGAATCGGAGATACTTACGAACGCTTGATTCGGGAAGTCGGAGGATTAAAGGAGGAGACGGTTTCTCTGATTTCAGGGGGGCCGATGATGGGCTTTGCCCAATACACGGCTCAAAGCCTGCCGGTGATCAAAGGGACTTCGGGAATCCTTGCACTTACAGAAAGAGAAGTCGGCAGAACCCGGGAAGCTCCCTGCATTTCCTGCGGGGCCTGTGTGGATATCTGTCCCATGCAGCTTATTCCCACACAGCTGGTTCGCCAGGTCAAGAATAAAAGATATGAAGAAGCCGCTGCGCTGAATATTAATTCCTGTATCGAATGCGGCAGCTGCGCTTATGTCTGTCCGTCTAAGATCCCCCTTGTCCAGTACGTGCGCCTGGGGAAAGGGTTTTTAAGAAAGCTTTCGGCCCGGGAAAGGGCAAAAAAAGAGGAGAAGAAGTAATGGCTGAAAAATTTCTGATAAAAACATCGCCGCATATTAAAAACAACTTATCTGTTGCCAAAGTGATGTGGCTTGTGGTCGTGGCTCTTTTACCGGCCTATATCCACACTTTTTTTCTGTTCGGTTATAGAACAGTATGGGTGAGTCTCGCGGCGGTTGCAGGTGCTGTGGTCTCAGAAGCCCTGATGCAGCTTTTAATGAAGAAGAAGATCACTGTATATGACGGAAGCGCCTTTTTAACGGGACTGCTTATCGCTTTTAATGTTCCGCCGTCTATTGCATTATGGAAAGTCGCCTTGGGTAGCGCTTTCGCCATTATTGTCGCAAAACAGCTTTTCGGCGGTTTAGGATATAACATCTTTAACCCGGCATTAGCCGGAAGAGCTTTTTTAATGGCCTCCTATCCTGTCGCGATGACATCGGGATGGAAAGCTCCCGCAGGAGGATTCCTCTCACTGGACCCGGCTCTTACACAGGGTTTTTCAGGGCCGGCTGTTACTAAATTTTTAGACTCTGTAACCTCTGCCACTCCTCTTAATGCTTTAAAAACAGCCCGTGCGGCATTGAACGATCCCGAATTGGACGTTCCGGCACGTGAAGCTGTAGAGCAGCTTTTTTCTGCAGATAGCATCGTTCACTCTTTTTTCGGACGTATTGGCGGTTGTCTGGGAGAAACGACAGCCCTTTTCCTTTTGGCCGGAGGGCTTTTTCTCCTCATAATGAAGCTGGCCGATTGGCGCGTGCCGGCCGGGTATTTAGGAACGGTCGCACTTCTGACTTGGGCCTTCGGCGGTATTGACGGGATCTTTACGGGAAACCCTCTTTTTCATCTTTTTACGGGAGGGCTTATGTTGGGAGCCTTTTTCATGGCTACAGATATGGTAACGTCACCACTGACTCGAAAAGGAAAATGGATTTTTGCTGTGGGATGCGGCGTTCTGACCTTTACCATACGCATGTGGGGAGGATATCCGGAAGGGGTATCCTATTCAATTCTTTTGATGAATATTTTTGTTCCCCTGATCGACCGGTACACAGTCCCCGTCTCATTTGGTGAGGTGAAAGCATGAAAGACTATATCAAACTCGGTTTTGCCTTATTGGCTGTGACCTTTATTGCCGGTTTTGTCCTAAGTACGGCTTATGAAAAAACAAAACCTAAAATAGACGAGATACAGAAAAATGAAGAAGCCTCGGCCCGGATGGATGTCCTTCCGGAAGCCATTGATTTCTCAACGGCTGAACTTGATGAAAGCCTTGAAGAAACGACTCTTTTGGACAACACAGTTGAAAACCGATATTGGATCGGGAAAAACGCCCAAGGAGAAGAAGTCGGAATTGTCATCAAGATCTATGCTTACGGATATGATCCTGCTCCTATTACGGCTATGGCGGGTCTGGCGGAAGACGGAACGGTGATCGGTTTAAAGATCATCGCTCAGAAGGAAACCCCCGGACTTGGGGCCCGTATCCAGGAAATCGGAGAAGAGGAGGGGGAGCCCGTCGTTTGGTTTACCCGTCAATTTGAGAGTCTCAAGGCCGGGACGATCGAAGTCGTCAAAGGCCGTGTTCCGGAAGATGTTAACGGTATTTCCGCCATTACAGCGGCGACCATTACCAGTAAAGCGGTCACAGAGGCTGTTAACAAAGGTTATCGCTTGCTTTCTCGAGAGAAGCAAATGAGAGGGGGGGAGTAGGATGTCAATGAAAAAGGCATTCAGAACCCTTTGCGGAGAATTGAAAAACTGGGCTGTTCCTGTTGCAAAACGGTCCGGGAAAGAGTTCAGTAAAGGGTTGCTTAAAGAGAATCCGACTTTGGTCATGCTTCTGGGTCTGTGTCCTACGTTGGCCGTGACTTCTTCGGCTGAAAACGGATTGGGCATGGGGATGGCGACGCTTTTTGTCCTTCTGGGATCCAATGTCGTCATATCACTTATTAAAAAAGCGGTTCCCGGCAAAGTGCGTATCCCGATTTTTATTGTTGTGATCGCCACCTTTGTCACCATCATTCAATTTGTCATGGCCGGTTATTTCCCGGATTTAAACCGGTCTTTAGGCCTTTTTATACCCCTCATCGTGGTCAACTGTATTATTCTGGGGCGCGCGGAAGCTTTTGCATCCAAAAATAATATCTATTATTCTGTTTTAGATGCCATAGGAATGGGCCTCGGGTTCACCCTGGCCTTGGTTTTGATCGGAAGTTTAAGAGAGATTCTGGGAGCGAACAAAATATTCGGGGTGACCCTGGTTCCCGGTTATGAGCCCATGGGGCTCTTTATATTGCCTCCCGGAGCCTTTTTGACTATGGGGATCATCATCGCTCTCATTAACAAACTGAAACAGAAGAAAAGAAGTTAGGAGAAGAGAATGAATATCGGGTCTCTTTTTATCATTGCGGTTTCCGCTATCTTCATCAACAATTTCGTCTTGATGAAATTTTTGGGGATATGTCCCTTTATGGGTGTTTCCAAAAAATTGGATTCGGCTTTAGGAATGGGGGGAGCGGTTATTTTTGTTATGACGATTGCTTCAGCTGTGACATGGCTTGTTCAAAGGTATGTACTGGACAAACATGGCCTCGATTATCTTCAGACAATCGTCTTTATTGTCGTGATCGCCTCTCTTGTGCAGTTTATTGAGATGTTTCTCCAAAAGTCCATTCCGGACCTCTACAAAGCCTTGGGAATATTTTTGCCCTTGATTACGACTAATTGCGCGATTTTAGGCGTAACAATTATGAATATTACCGAAAAGTATTCCTTTATCGGGGCGGTAGTCAATGGTTTGAGCGCGGGGATTGGATTTACATTGGCTTTGATCATGATGGCGGGAATACGCGAGAAGCTGGATCTGGCTGATGTGCCGTCTGCATTTAAAGGGGTTCCCATTACATTTATTACAGCTTCCTTGATGTCGCTGGCTTTTATGGGTTTTTCCGGAATGAAGATAGGATAAGGAGCATTTATGACTGCAGCACTAGTACTCGGTCTTTTGGGGTTGCTGTTGGGTCTGGCCCTGGCGATGGCTTCAAAGGCTTTTTACGTGGAGAAAGATGCGCGGATTGAAAAAGTAGAGGCCGTCTTGCCCCAGGCAAATTGCGGGGCTTGCGGTTATGCCGGATGCGCAGCTTTTGCTGAAGCCGTTGTCAAAGGCGAGGCCGATATTAACGGCTGTATTCCCGGAGGAGGGGATACAGCGTCGGCTATTGCCGGGATTTTAGGGAAAAAGGCCGGAAAAACAGAAAAAAAAGTGGCCATTGTCCATTGCCACGGGCCTGTTTCAGAAATGAAGAATAAGTTTGAGTATCAGGGGATCGCCGACTGTAATGCCGCTATGCTTCTTCACGGCGGCGACAGTGATTGTATCTACGGCTGCCTGGGCTATTATTCCTGTATTGAAGCTTGTCCGTTTGATGCCATCGATGTGACGGAAAAGGGGGGCGTGCGCGTTAATGAAGAGAAGTGTGTCGGCTGCGGGGCTTGCATCGAAGCCTGTCCGAAGCATATTATTGAACTGAAACCGGCCTCAAAGCAGGTGGATGTCCTTTGCTCGTCAAAAGACAAAGGCGCCGATGTCATGAAAATATGTAAAGTGGGCTGTATCGGATGTAAAAAGTGTGAAAAGATTTGCCCGGTGGATGCGATAAAAGTCCATGACCAATTGGCGGTTATCGACTATGGTTTATGTATCTCCTGCGGAAAATGTGCCGAGGTGTGCCCCACCCATGTAATTCATGACAGATTGGCCTCCCGTTTTGCTGAAGGCAAAAGAACACCGCCTGTAATCAGTTCCGAAAAATGTATCGGATGCACTCTCTGTGCCAAAAGCTGTCCGGTTCAGGCAATCAGCGGAGCAGTAAAAGAAATCCATGAAATCGATCCGGGGAAATGTGTTTCCTGCGGGATCTGCGTCGATAAATGCCCCAAAGATGCTATTCTTTGGGATGGTAATTGAAAGGAGTTCATATATGTTTCAGTCTTATGAAGAGATCAAAGCCTATATTCAAAAAGAAGGGATTACGACCGTAGATTTCAAATACACTGACCTGAACGGCAAATTACGCCATCTTACGCTTCCTGCATCGGAGTTAAGTGAAAAAGTTGTCAGAGAAGGGGAAGGGTTTGACGCTTCATCGACTTCAGGACTGAAGTCTGTAGAGTCAGGAGACATGGTCATTATCCCTGATATTAAAACAGGCTTTTTGGATCCCTTTTGGGATACGCCGACACTTTCTTTTCTTTGCCGGATAGCTGATGCGGAGACAAAGGAATTTTTCCATATGGATCCCAGGGGAGTCGCATATCGGGCTCAGGCTTATATGGAAAAAACAGGAATCGCTGATGAAAGCCTTTGGGGTCCCGAATTCGAATTCTATCTTATTTCATCTCTTTTCTACAAAAGCGGTGAGAACGGATCCATGTATTACATGGGAACTGATGAGAATAATTGGGATCATTTCGAAGGAATGCCGCCTTTGAACAGCGGGGGGACAATAAAAATTACTGATCATGACGGATATCATGCCCATCCCCCTACAGACATTTATTGTACGGCACGGGAGGAGATGGTGCAGCTCATACAAAAATGCGGGTTTAAGATCCGCTATCATCATCATGAAGTATCTGCTGCCAGTCAGCATGAGATCGAAGTGCAGCCGATCGGCTTGACCCAAGTCGGAGACATGGGGCAGATCATCAAATATATTATAAAAATGGTTGCCAAGGATTACGGCCTTCAGGCGACCTTTATGCCGAAACCGCTTTATAACCGGGCCGGGTCGGGAATGCATTTCCATCAGTTTATGAAAAAAAACGGGAACAATGTCTTTTTCAAAAGGGGAAATTATGCTGATCTCAGTGAAACGGCTCTCTACTACATAGGGGGGATTCTGAAACACGGCAGGGCGATTACAGCTTTTATGAACCCTTCCACAAATTCTTATAAGCGCTTGGTTCCCGGATTCGAAGCTCCCACAGCGCTTGTTTATTCAAAGGGAAACCGAAGTGCCGCTATTCGTATCCCGAAAAATTTCACATCGGAAGAGGATAAGAGAATGGAATATCGCCCGGGTGATGCGACATGTAATATGTACCTGGCTGTTTCCGCCATGCTTATGGCCGGTCTGGACGGGATAGAGAATAAAATTCATCCCGATCAATGGGGGATGGGGCCCTATGACGGCAACCTGGAGACCATGCCCAAAAATAAACTGAAGAAAATAACCCATGTCCCGGGAAGCCTGGAAGAGGCTTTGGATGCTTTGAAAAGGGATAACGCCTTTTTGCTGAACGGAGAGGTCTTTAACATGGAGATCATTGAGAGCTACATCAAGCTCAAAGAGAAAGAGATCCTTCAAATAAGAAACAGAACTCACCCGAAAGAGGTGGATCTCTATTTTAATTGTTAATACGTGTAATGGTACACGCATGAGGTTGACAACGGAAACGAATATGATTAATATGATGTCAGACGTTTTTTAAAGGAGGAATTCTATGGCGAAGAAAGTAATGAAAGCCATCGACGGTAATACAGCGGCAGCCTATGCGGCATGTGCCCTGACAGAAGTGGCTGCAATTTATCCTATAACACCATCATCTCCAATGGGAGAGTTGGCTGATGAATGGGCGGCCAATGGCCAAAAAAACATTTTCGGACGGCCCGTCCTTGTTTCGGAACTGCAATCAGAAGCCGGAGCATCCGGAGCTGTTCACGGTTCATTGACAGGAGGGTCTCTGACTGCGACGTTTACTGCATCGCAGGGACTCTTATTGATGATCCCCAACCTTTATAAAGTCGCCGGAGAGCTGCTTCCGGGAGTCTTTCATGTGGCAGCCCGTTCTGTGGCCTCTCATGCCCTTTCCATTTTCGGAGACCATTCGGATATTTACGCTGTCCGTCAGACCGGTGTCGCTCTACTCTCTTCGAATTCTGTTCAGGAAGCCATGGATCTGGGTGTTGTAGCGCATCTTTCCGCCATTCGCTCAAGCCTGCCTTTTGTCCACTTTTTTGACGGTTTCAGGACATCCCATGAGATTTCAAAGGTGGAAATGATTGACTACGAAGATATCAAAACAATCGTAGATTATGAGGCCATCGATGCGTTCAAAGAGAGAGCCTTGCGGCCCGAAAAACCTGTTTTAAAGGGCACAGCTCAAAACCCGGATATCTTTTTCCAGGCCCGTGAGGCCATTAATCCCTGGTATATCGCAACTCCGGCCATCGTTCAGGAAGAGATGGATAAGCTCTATTCCATTACGGGCCGCCGCTATAAGATCTTTGACTATGTGGGCGCTCCGGACGCAGAGCGTGTTATCGTAGCCATGGGGTCGGGATGCGAGACGATTGAAGAAGTCATCGACTACCTCACGGCTCAGGGTGAAAAAGTAGGCTTGATCAAAGTACGTCTTTACCGTCCCTTTGCCCGGGAGGCTTTTTTGAGATCACTTCCGGCAACGGTAAAAAGTGTGGCGGTCCTTGACCGAACCAAGGAGCCCGGTTCAGAAGGGGAACCCCTCTATAAAGATATTTCCACACTTCTGTATGAAGAGAGGGAGAACGTCGCTGTGACCGGGGGACGCTACGGACTCAGCTCCAAAGAATTTACCCCGGGTATGGTGATGGCTGTTTACGAGAATCTTCTTTCAAAAAGCCCGAAAAACTATTTCACAGTGGGAATAAAAGATGATGTGACAGGGACATCTCTTTCTGTGGAAAAAGATGTCGATACGGCCCCACAGGGAACAGTGCAGTGTAAATTCTGGGGTTTAGGCTCAGACGGCACAGTCGGGGCCAATAAAAACGCTATTAAGATCATCGGAGACAACACCGATCTTTACGCTCAGGGTTATTTCGCCTATGATTCCAAGAAGTCCGGCGGATTGACCGTTTCTCATTTGAGATTCGGAAAGAAGCCGATTAAATCGACTTATCTGGTGCGGACAGCGGATTATATTGCTTGCCATAATCAATCTTATGTCTATCAGTATGATTTATTGGACGGGCTGAAAGAAGGCGGAATATTTGTCCTGAACACAACATGGAATGAAAAAGAACTGGAGAATAAATTGCCGGCTTCCTTGAAGCGTTCCATCGCTTCTAAGAAGGCCCAGTTCTACATCATCGATGCCGTCAGAATCGCCGATGAAGTAGGATTGGGGCAGCGGATCAATATGATCATGCAAACCGTATTTTTTAAATTGGCGAATGTCATTCCCTTTGAAAAATCCGTAAAATTCCTTAAAGAAGCCATTAAGAAGAGTTACGGCAAGAAGGGGATGAAAATCGTTGAAATGAATAATAATGCCGTGGATAAAGCTGCGGAATCGCTTTCCAAAGTCAATTATCCCAAAAAATGGACAGAAGCTGAAGAAACGCATCTTGATCATGTGACGGTCTCTGAAGAATACGCCAGTGAAGAGGAGATGGATTTCGTTGAGGGTGTCATGAAGCCCATGTTGGCTCAAAAAGGGGATGACCTTCCTGTCAGTGCCTTTACGCCGGACGGATCTTTCCCCACAGCGACCACCCGATTTGAAAAAAGGGGAATTGCCATAAAGATGCCTCATTGGATTGCCGAAAAATGTATTCAATGTAATCAATGTTCCTTTGTGTGCCCTCATGCAGCTATTCGGCCTGTGTTACTGACAAAAGAGGAGACCGCCGGGAAACCGGATAACTTTAATACGGTCACCCCCAAAATGCCGGCGCTTAAGGACTATCAGTACCGTATTCAGCTTTATCCCATGGATTGTACCGGTTGCGGGAACTGTGCCGATATTTGCCCGGTTCAGGCTTTGGAGATGACTTTCTTCGAGGAGATCGCAGAGAAAGAAGCTGCTAACAATCAATTTGCATTATCTGTATCTCCCAAAGAAGATATACTTCCCAAAGACAATGTCATCGGAAGCCAATATCAGCAGCCTCTCTTTGAGTTTTCAGGAGCCTGTGCGGGGTGCGGCGAGACACCTTATGTAAAACTGATCACCCAGCTTTTTGGAGAGCGGATGATGATCGCTAATGCTACCGGCTGCTCATCTATTTACGGCGGATCGGCTCCCAGTTGCCCTTATGCTGTGAATCAAGAGGGAAAAGGTCCTGCATGGGCCAATTCTCTCTTCGAAGATAATGCCGAATACGGATATGGAATGGCTTTGGCCGTTCGCCAGAAAAGGGAGACGTTAGACGCCTTAACGGATGAGCTGCTGCAAGAAAAGTCCTTTTCCAAAGAATTGAAAGATGCAGCTAAAAATTGGCTGGAAAAGAAAGAAGACGGAAACTTATCCAAAGAAGCCGGAGAACAATTTGAAGCTGCTCTGGAAATGGAAGATACAGAATCAGATCTTCTGGATCAGATCTATGCTTTGCGGGATTATTTCACGAAAAAGTCAGTATGGATCTTCGGTGGCGACGGATGGGCCTACGATATCGGGTATGGCGGATTAGACCATGTTCTGGCTTCAGGAGAAAATGTCAATGTCCTGGTCCTGGACACTGAAGTCTATTCCAATACAGGCGGACAGGCGTCCAAGGCCACACAGTTCGGTGCAATCGCCAAATTTGCCGCTTCCGGGAAAAAGACAAGAAAGAAAGAACTGGGTCTTATGGCCATGACTTACGGGTATGTTTATGTGGCCTCTGTCGCCATGGGTGCCGACAAGAACCAATTGATGAAAGCGCTGATCGAAGCTGAACAATATGACGGTCCTTCGTTGGTTATCGCCTATGCTCCCTGTATCAATCACGGTCTGGATATGGGGCATACTCAAAAAGAGGAAAAATTGGCTGTGGACACCGGATACTGGCCGCTTTACAGGTATAATCCTCTCTTAAAAGAAGAAGGGAAAAACCCGTTCGTTTTGGAATATAAGGGGCCGCAAAAAGATGTAGGGGAACTCATTAATAATGAGGTCCGTTATAAATCTCTGGAAAAACTCTTCCCGGAGGAATCAAAGAGGCTGAATGCTCTTCTGAGAAAAGATTTGGAGGAGAAGTACCTGCGGTACAAGAATTTAGCCGAGCACGGCTTTTAAAAGCGTAAACGGATAGAAGGGGCTCTTCGTGAGCCCCTTTTTTTTCTCAAGGAGTCATACAATGAAAATCCTCTCTGTAAATACGTCCGATGCGGCCGGAATTGCTAAAAACCCCCGTCCCGAGGGATGTCTTGTTGAAAAATCAGGACTTCAGGGTGATGCGCATGCGGGCAGCAGCCGGCAAGTGAGCCTTTTGGCCAGGGAAAGTTATGAGAAACATGAAAAGACTGCTTCTCTTCCCTGCGGAACTTACGCAGAAAACCTGACCACAGAAGGCTTGATTCTCCATCATTATCCGGTAGGGACAGTAGTGAAAGCCGGAGAGGCCCTTTTGGAGATCACACAAATCGGGAAAAATTGTCATAACGCTTGTGAAATCCGGAAACTGTCGGGGAAATGCGTTATGCCTCTGGAAGGGGTCTTTGCCCGCGTGCTTGTCAGCGGGTTTGTCCGTCCGGGGGACCCTGTCAAAATCGTCGAAAATAAATAATATCTTGCAAAGAAATTTTCCTCTTGTTATACTCAAGTATAGAGTTGAGAAACAGGAGAGATATGATTTCCATAAAAGATTTGATTGTTCCTGAGCTTATCTTCATTAAAGATAGGGTAGAAGGTAAAAACGCAGCCTTCGAGTATTTATCTCGGCGTATAGCCGGGTATCGAAAAAAGGATGCCGCGATTCTTCTGCAAGCTGTCCGGGAGAGAGAAAAAAAACTTTCGACAGGCATCGGTTTAGGAATAGCCGTCCCTCACGGCAGGATTCCCCAATGGGGAAAGACGACTCTTTCCGTGCTCCTTCTCAAAGAGCCTTTGGAGTATGAGGCGTTGGACGGAGAGCCTGTACGGCTGATCCTTCTTTTTATTTCTGATAAAGACAAACCCTGTGAGCACATCAACGTCCTTTCCCGCATATCCTATATTCTTTCGGAAAGCGACTGTCTGGAGCGGATTCTGAAAAGTACTTCACCTGAGGGCCTTTATAAGAGTTTTGTTGAATATGATGATCTCCTGTGATACAATATTTCGGTGAAAATTAATCGCTATCTTCAATATTTAACATCCCGGCGCTACAGACGTTTTTCCCGTGTGGCGCGTCAAAGAAGCCGTTATTTCACATTTGTCTTTGAAAACCTCTTTGACATGCATAATATTAGCGCGGGATTGCGGAGCATCGAGGCTTTTGGATTTCAAGATGTTCATATCGTGGAGGGAAAAAACTCTTTTCAGGTCAATCGGGATATTACCCGGGGAGCTCATCAGTGGCTGACCATTCATCAGCATGACATGGTTGATGAATGTTTCCGTGACCTTCGCCAAAAAGGGTACAGGATTCTGGCGGCTGATCCTGACCCCGGTAAACCACCTCTTCATGAGATGAAATTTTCGCAACCCACGGCGTTTCTTTTCGGAGAAGAGCTTTACGGCATTTCTCCCCGAGCCAAAGAAATGGCAGATGATATTTTTTATCTTCCCATTGCCGGTTTTGTCGAAAGTTTCAACGTTTCTGTTTCTGTGGCATTAACGGCTTATACGGCCCGTCTTTATGCTCAATCTTCACTGAGAGATGATGAGTGGAGGCTGACAGAACCTGAATATGAGGAATTGCTGTCACAATGGATACTCAAACAGCCTGTTATTCAAAAGATCATTGAAAAGGAGAAGAGACATGGATAAGGCTTATGTCACCTTTAAAATCCCCCGGAAGGGACTGGACCTTTTGAGTGAAGGGTACCGGGTCGAAATCAATCCTCTGGAAAAACCTGTTTCGAGAAAGTGGCTCTTGGAGCATGGACAGAATTATTCTGCTTTTATTACAATGTTGCATGACACGATTGATCAAGAGGTTTTGGACGTGATGAAAGGGCATGTCAAGATCATTGCAAATTATGCCGTGGGCTATAATAATATTGACATCGAACATGCGGCCCGATGCGGTATTACTGTCACCAATACCCCTGATGTCCTGACAAACGCGACAGCGGAGATCGCCTTTGCCCTTATGCTTTCTGTGATGAGGCGTATTGTAGAAGGGGACCGTTATGTTCGGGAAGGTCTTTTCGAGATGTGGAAACCGGAATTGCTTTTAGGGGAGGAGACAGCGGGTAAGACGGTGGGCATTTTGGGAATGGGACGGATCGGACGCTCCTTCGCCAAAAAATGCTTTGGTTTTGATATGAAGATCCTTTATCATAACCGAAACCGGCTAGCTCCGGAAGATGAGGTCGCCACTCATGCCAAATATGTCGATTTTGAGACATTACTGGCAGAATCAGACGTTATTTCCATACATCTGCCGCTGACTCCTCAAACGAAACACCTCTTTACATTGGAGACTTTTCAAAAAATGAAAAGAAGTGCCTTTTTAATCAACACCGGGCGCGGGCCGGTTATCAAAGAAAACGACCTTTTAAAAGCCCTGAAAACGGGCTTGATCAAGGGAGCCGGCCTGGATGTCTACGAAGCAGAGCCGAAGGTCACAGAGGGGCTTTTAGAGCTTTCTCAGACGGTTTTATTACCGCATATAGGCAGCGGGTCTGTCAAAGCCAGAGAGACCATGAGCGAAATGGTTGCCCGGGCAGCATTGGACGTCCTCCGCGGTAAAACTCCGGAGCACATGGTGGCGGGACCCTGATGGAATCACCTGATAAGATCAATCAATTTTTATCAAAAATGCTTATGGATGAAGCCCCTGAACTGACAGCGGAACTTCTTCTGCAAAAATTCCGTTCTGAAGATATTGCGGAAATCTTCGACCAGCTGGAGCAGGCGGAGATTGAAGGTCTTTATCATGCTTTTCCCACAGGCATGAAAGGGGAGCTTCTCATTTATGCGGGGCCGACACTGCTTCCGGTGTTGATCTCAATATTGAAAAGCTCCTACGGGGAAAAGGAGATCGCTGAGATCCTGAAAGATATCAGCGATGATGATGTTACTGATATTCTCCTTGAGTTTCCTGAAGAGCAAAGGAATGCCATCCTCACGTATTTTCCTTTTCAGGACAGAAAAGAGATCAGCCATCTGATCGTCTATCCCGAAGACTCTGCAGGCGGCATCATGACCACAGAGTATTTTGCCGTAAAAGACCACCTGACTGTCCGCGAAGTCAAACAGAGGTTAAAAACCACAGAAGAGATCGAATCCCTTCTGTATGTCTATGTTTTAGACCGAGAGGGTAAATTAAAAGGGGTCTGTTCTCTCCACGACCTGCTTTTGGCTTTTGATGAGGAGACAATGAGCATGATCATGACCCAAGATGTCATCTTTGTCAATTGCCTTGAGGATCAGGAGTCTGTGGCCAAAATCGTTGAAAAATATGACCTTTTTGCAATCCCTGTCACAGATGATCAAAGGCATCTGTTAGGGATTATCACCGCTGATGATATCATGGATGTTATCCGGGAGGAGCATACGGAAGACCTTTATAAAACAGTAGGGACAGCGGAAGATGAAATCTACACAAAAAATGTTATGCGCGTGGCCCGCATCCGTTTGCCCTGGCTCATCACGACTTTTTTCGGGAGCATGCTTTCGGCCGCGATCCTCTCGGCCTTCAACCGGACATTGCAGGAGATCGTTATTCTGACAAGTTTTGTCCCGGTCATTACGGCTATGGGCGGGAATATCGGGACGCAGACAGCCACGATAGTGGTCAGGGGTCTTGCAGTGGGATATCTGAATATCGGTAAGTTGAAGGCTACTGTTTTACGCGAAATCAGTGTCGCCGCTATTATGGGCGTCGTGGTCGGTTTTATTGTTTCGGCCATTGCTGTTTTATGGCATGGACAGCCTCTTCTCGGTGTAATATTGGGGCTTTCTATGGTCAGTGCCATTATTGTGGCGTCTCTGATCGGGAGTTTTGCCCCCTTTATTTTTGAAAGACTCCATATCGATCCTGCCATTGCTGCAGGACCGTTGGTGACAACGGCTAATGACGCAACGGGAATCGTCATCTATTTGGGATTGGCGACTCTGATGCTGCAGTGGCTGCATTGATATGCTGGTGTCAGACAAAGCTTTTATTATCAAAAAAACACCTTTTAAAGAGACCTCGCTCATACTCAATGTCTTGAGCCGAAACGGCGGGCTTCAAAGTTTTGTAGTTAAAGGGGCATTGCGCCCTAAAAGCCCCTTTTTGGGGATCTTAGAGTTTCTTAATGAAGTCGAAATCTATTACAATAAAAAGGAAAATACGACTCTCTATACTCTTTTTAAGGCGGACCTTATAAGGGATCACTTCTCTTTGGCCAGTTCGTCAGGGCTTCTTATGGATATCGGGTTTTTAGTGCAGCTGACACGCCGGAATATTCCGTTTAACGAACCGGTGCCGGCTCTTTATCAGAGTTTTTATTATCTTCTCAGAGGGGTTGAAGAAAAAAAAGGGAATAAGGCGCTTTTATATTATTTTCTTACCCTTATTCAGGAGATGGGGCTTTCTTTGCATCTCTCAGGAGCTTGTTCTTGTGGAGCGAAAAAAAGTCCCTACTTTAATCCTGAAAACGGCTCTTTTTACTGTGAAAAATGTCAAAAGGGGCGCTTTGTTGGAGAAAAGATGGCTTTTCACCTGAAAACTTTGGCGGACAAAAAAGGAAAAGAGATAGAGATAACTTCGCGGGAAACCAAAACTTACTTTGATGTTTTAAAGGAATACTTAAAGTTTCACAAATAAAGGATACGCCCAGGAGGATTCGAACCCCCAACCTCTTGGTCCGTAGCCAAACGCTCTGTCCAGTTGAGCTATGGGCGCAACAGGGACATTATACAAAAGAGCGGAATTCTGTCAATAGAAAAAGAAAAAGGAAATGTAATTCAATTCGTTTATTTTTACCCGGACCCTTGAAATTCAGGCCCTTTCAGACAAATAATAGAGAATGAATATTTATGTTTTAGATGACCGGGAAGAGAACCGGAAACTCATCACTCAAATCCTACAGAGCCATACTTCCCATGAAGTCTATGATTTTTCCACCGGAGAAACACTGCTCAAATACCTGGAAAGGGGAATAGGGGAGCCGGATCTCTTTTTACTTGACATTATAATGGAAGGAATGGACGGTTACGAGGTTGCAGCTCATTTAAAAAGGAATAAAGCTTTTGCCGATGTGCCCATCATCTTTCTAACGGCTCTTGATGACAAAGAAAGCCTTGCAAAAGGCTTTAAATCAGGCGGCAGCGACTATATCTCAAAACCCTTTTCAAAGGAAGAACTTCTGGCGCGCATTAATGTCCATCTGAACTTAAGGCAATCCATGAGAGATTTAAAAAATCATTCTCTGGAATTAAAACGTGATAAGGAACTTTTTTATGTGAGAGGAAAGGAATTGAGAAGCCTTTACCAGATTCTACAGCAGGGAATGAGCAGCCTTTCACTTGAAGAATTTTTCACTGACGCTGCCCGGGATATTATACCGAAAGCCTTCTCTTCCGGGACGCCATGCCGGGCTTTCATCCAGTACCGGGACAGGATCTATCACAGTTCAGATCCCGGAGAAAAACCGCCGGACTATTCAGTAAAAGCTCCCTTGAAAGTAAACGGGAAAGAAAAAGGATCTCTTGTTGTGGGCTTCCGCTCTTCCCGGAAAGGTATAACAACAGAGTTTGAACAAAAAATCGTCTTTCTTCTTGCCGAGAAATTAGCTCAGGTCATCAATCATTACGAAAAAGAGTCTGAATTGCGTTATGAAGCTTTTCTCTTAAAGAAAGCGCTGGAAAAACGGGAAGAAAGGGGATATATCCTTTTTTCGGCCGATCATCACGTGATAGCGCATAATCAGGCTTTTTTAGAGGCTTTTCGTATTCAGGAAAAGAAGTCAGGTAAAAAAAAGAAAAAAAAGGTTTTGACACTGGATGAAATGTCAACTTTAACGGATCCTCATTATCAGCAGCTCCTCAAAACACTTTTAGATGAGGACATTCCTCAAAAAGTCATGCTGACCGGAGCCGATGGCGAAGAATTCCGATTGTTCTCCTGGCCGTTGGAGGAAGAGGGGATCGTTGCCGGTAAACTCTGGGTTATTGACAAGATGGGAGCCAAAGATGGATGACATCTCTGTTCAAAAAACAATTCTGATCATTGAACACTTTGAAAACGACGCCCGCCAAATTGAGTCTATAATCTTGAGTCTATAATCCGTAAAAACACAGAGATGATCCCTCTCAGCGCTTCATCAGGGAGCCTTGCGCTGGAAATGTTTGAAGTGCATATGTTTAAAACAAAAAAATACCATACTCCGGAATTGATCATCATGGATGTCCTTCTGCCGTCTGAAGAGAGTTTTGAATTAGCTAAAAAACTTTCTAAAGCGGATAATACAAAAGAAATACCGGTCCTTTTTATTGTTTCTTCTGCTGACATCGGCAATAAGAAAAGGATTTATCAGGAAGGGGGAAAGGATTATATTGAAAAGCCTTTTGTTGAAGAGGAAGTCCTGACACGGATCGATTCCCATCTCCGTTACAAAGCGCTGAAAGATGAACTGACTCTCAAAAACACATTATTGGCTGATAATGAAAAGCTTTTAAAAAGGCGAAGCCGTGAGATCAAAGGGCTGCATGAATTGGCGACTCTTCTCAGAGGGGAGGAATCTGTTGACGGTATCATACAGGATATAGCAAAAAGGATCATCCCCGAGCATCTGCAGTATCCGGACAGAGTCTTCTGTGAGATTGAGATAGACAAAAAAACATATTCAAATTTCACCAATGTTTATTCTACAAACAATTTTTCATTTATAGCTCCCGTAAAAATCAACGGTGTTGAACGGGGCCATTTAAAAGTCGGTTATGAGCGCGGAGACGAGACTTATTTAAGTGTGTATGAAAAGCGCATGATTGAGATCTATGCCCATGAGGTTGCTCTTTTCCTTCAGAATCATGAACTGTCCGGTCGGGAAAAATGGATGAAAGAGACGGTGGAAATGACATTGGAGGCCTACCAGGACGGGATTCTTTTGGTTTCAAAAGAAGGAAATATTTTTCGATATAACAGAAAATTTCTGGAAATATGGGGCATTAACGAAGAAGTGATGAAAAAAGAAGGCCCGAAAAAGATGATGAGTGTGATGAAAAGCAAATTGGAAAACCCTGTTGTCTATGATGATATCTTTAAAACCTTTATGGCTGATGAAAAGGGATTCACTCTTGAGTTAGTCTTTAAAACGGGGAAAGTATTTGAAGTCAAGGGGGATTTTCTCCCTTATAGCCGTGAAGAAAGAGCTTATGTCTGGAATTTCAAAGAGATGACCTCTTACATTCAATTAAAAGATGAATGTGATAAGTCAAAAGAGCGTATTGCTCAAATGGAAAACATGTTACGGACAAAGATGAACTGAAATTGTTGATTTTTTTAAGGGTTTCTGCTCAATTTAATGGAGGTGTTGTTATGAAAAGATTTTTTTTGGCCTGCATTCTTGTTTTGCTTCTTATTTTGTCCCTGCCGTCTTCTGCTCCTGCAAAGCGTATCCTTTACGGGAAGATCGCGTTCAGCCTTCTGACATACGGCCCTTCGCTTTCAGGGGAAATAAGGGTAAACAACTTCTTTGGAGAAGCCGGTGTTTTTGCCGGGCTTATTGATGAAGGATGGTTTGTCCAGGGAACTTATGGCGTGGTCCCCGGCCGTATCAACGCAGGGGCGGTCTATAAGGATTTATCCACTCATGATGAGCTTTTGACTTTAGGATTGGCCGACGAGGAAAGTGATTATTCTGTTTTTGGCAGTGTAGTAGAGATCCATCTCTTCAAACTCCTTTTTGCAGCTCCTTTTGTCAAAGGAGAACTTCTTTATTATCAACCGGCCCGTGAAGAGAAAGACTCTTTTTCAGCCTTTAACGTTCAGCTTGGATTGAAGTTTTAACCGATTGATATTGCTTTAAATTTTGTGAGGTTGGACTGAAGAGCACTCATCCTTCGTGGGTGATGACAATGCAGGGTGATGTCGAAAAAATTAAAATCAATGCCGCCATAAAGCTATTTTTCCCTTGAAGGATAAAAAAGGATTTGGTATAATCCCATCACCTTCAAAGGGCACATAGCTCAGCCGGTAGAGTAGCTGCTTGACGTGCAGTTGGTCGGGGGTTCAAATCCCTCTGTGCCCATTTTTTCTTCGCTCTATGGGCATGTAGCTCAGTCGGTAGAGTAGCAGCTTCACATGTTGTTGGTCGGGAGTTCGAGTCTCCCCATGCCCATCTGTTTCATGGTAGATGAGAAGGCCCGATTATATACATGCGGCATTGACCCGTCTTTTTGAAAGCCCTGATCTTCTTTCTATTCCCATTGAGAACCGGAAAATCGTTATCATCAGTGACTTCCATCTGGGAGATTGTTCAAAAGCTGATAATTTTTACCCCAACAGAAAAATCGCCCGTGATCTGCTGACATATTACGGGAGAAAAGGGTATTTTCTCATAATAAACGGAGATTTCGAAGAGCTGTGGCAATTTCCTGCTGCAAAGATAAGAAGCTCTTATAAAACGCTCTATTCTCTTATAAGACGTTTATATCCGGGGAAAATATTCAGGATATACGGAAATCATGATGAGCCGGATCTTCTGCCGGAAGGGGAGAGGGGAGGTCTTCCGGGCCTTATGATCCTGAGAGGGGAGAAGCGCCCTTTTCTGGTTACCCATGGCCATTTGGGCAGTACCGAAAGCGATCTCTACGGATGGTTTTCAAAGATCTGTGTGGCACTGTTTAGAATTATCGAACCTTTTTTGATTTATACCCGCATGTTGAAGCCTCCGCAATTCAGAACGGGTTATTTTCATGACTTTGAATATATCCATGAAGCCTGGGCCAGGGAACATCATTGTCTTTTGATCTGCGGCCATTCTCACAGGGCTGTGTTTGCTTCCCGCTCTTATTACCAGGAGCTGAAAAAAAAGATAAAACAGGCGAAAACGTTGAAGGGAAAATCGGCATATTTCTTTCTCATTTTAAAAGAAATCATGAGAAAACAGCATATGAGTTTTAAAGATGAAGATAAGCCTTTTTATTTTAATTGCGGATGCGGGATTTATAAGCACGGGATAACGGCCATAGAGCTGGATGAAAAGACAATGAGCCTTGTAAAATGGGATAAATCAGGACGGAATGTCTATCATCAAGCCTTTCTAAAGGATCTGTAGGTTGATCGGCTTTCGAATTATTATTTATATACTCGTTGTAAAGATGCTTTGAAAAGAAAAGGGGACGAACCCGTCAGAGGGTGAACGAAAAAAAACTTTTCTTAATTCTCAATACATACAATGTCCTATAATATATGTTATGTTGAGTTGTATATTATGAAGAAAGAGTGCCCCTGGTTATCCAATGATATCCGGACTCTTTTTTGAATGGATTATCCCTATATTCTGTTTGTTCAGATTCATTTGTATTATTTTTTAATTTTGTTGTATGATTTAATTCGTCGTTGCATAATGCCAAAAATAAAAACCCCGCTGATAATCAACGGGGTTTTGCAAAACGTTTTTTTAAAAAATTATTTGATGTTAAAGACGACTTTGCTGTTGTTCATGATATTGTCTGAAATGGGACAGCGCCTGTCCACTTCATGGATAAAAGCCTTCTTTTCCTCGTCAGACAACGGTGCATCAATAATGACATTGGCGCGGAATTCAGTGAAACCTGCACGGCCTTCCTCTGTGGCTCCCATAAGAAAATCAGTATTGAGATCGCCTTCGACTGTGACTTCGATTCCTTTGAGATCGATGCGTTGTTGCTTGGCTACGATCTTGGCAATAGTTGCGATACAGCCGCCCAGCGCCATGAGAATATAATCTAAAGGCGTAGCCCCCTCATTATTGCCGCCCATGGCCTCAGGCTGGTCAATAATCACTGTGTGTTTTCCCGCAACACATTCCACTTTAAAGTTTTCTTTAAGAACCGATTTGATAACAGCAGTTTTCTTGGGCATAAACCCCTCCTTTATTGTTTCCTTATATTAACAAACAGAAAAAGCATTGTCAAGTAATATGTTATATAGTTAGTATCAATTAAAATAATTCTTCCAGGTTTGCCGTTTTCACTTCGGGAAAATCAGATAAAGCCTCATAAACTACGTGCATGATCTTGGATAAGTGTTCTTTTGTATCAGCCTCCATGCGCAGAACAAGTACAGGTTGTGTATTAGAAGGCCTGATCAAAGCCCATCCGTTTCTGAAATTTATTCTAATTCCGTCAATATCTATAAGATCGTATTCTTTTTTAAAGTGTTTATGGAGATTTTTCATAATATCGAATTTTATGTCATCCGAGCATTCCACGCGTATTTCCGGTGTGGAAAGATATTTCGGGATTTCTTCAGCCAATGATTTGACAGAAGTCCCCTCTTCTTCCAGAACAGCCAGAAGGCGCAAAGCGGCATAAAAAGCATCATCATACCCTTCATGAAGGTCCCTGAAAAACATGTGGCCTGACATCTCTCCGCCTAAAGGAGCATCGATTTCTTTCATTTTGGCTTTGATCAAAGAATGGCCGGCTTTCCACATCAAAGGTTTTCCGCCCGATTGTTGAATGTATTCCACTAAACCGCGAGAACATTTGACTTCAAAGACGATGTCAGCCCCGGGAATTCTTTTGAGGACTTCTTTGGCATAAATACCCAAAAGGGTATCACCGTAAAGCAGCTTTCCGTCAGCATCGACAACGCCGATGCGGTCGACGTCTCCGTCAAATCCGATGCCGATGTCAGCTCCGCTTTTTTTGACGGCTGCACTCAATTCTGTAATGTTTTTCTCCACTGTCGGGTCGGCAATATGGTTGGGGAAATGTCCGTCAGGCTCTTCAAAGAGGATTTCGGTATCATATCCGGCCATTTTAAAGATCTTTCGGGCGTAAAGTCCTGCCGAACCGTTCCCGCAGTCCAAAATGACTTTCAGATTTCCTTTCAGATGGAAAGGTGCGATGAGGTCTTTAATGTAGTTGTCTGTAATATCATGATCCTTAACATCTCCCTCCCCTTCTTCGAAGTCATCTGATTTGATCAGCTGAAGAAGGCTTTGGATCTCTTCTCCGTAAAGAGCATCAGGGCCGTAACACATCTTAAACCCGTTATATTCGGGCGGGTTATGAGAGGCGGTCACCATGAGGCCGCCGTGAGCTTTCAGTGCATGGATGGAATAATAAAAGACACAGGATGCCGTCTCTCCGATATTGATCACATCGATCCCGGCCCTGTTGATCCCTTTTATTACTTGAGCAAGGATACGAGGCCCGCTGAGGCGGACATCACGACCGACAGTGACAGTGTGTCCCCCTTTTCTTTTGATGTAAGTACCAAAAGCTCTTCCTATGTTCAGGGCCGTCTGATCATCCAGGTCTTTTTTTTCCAAACCTCGGATATCGTATTCACGAAAAATATGGGAATTGATTTGACTCATCGCCCCTCCTTTCATTTTTGATTGATATTCCCTGAATTTGTTCAGAGAATATCAGCAGCTAATGAAGCTAATTCACTCCGCTCACTTTTTACTAAGGTTATATGGCCGAAAATCGGCTCCCCTTTAAAACGCTGAATAAGGTAAGTCAGACCGTTGGATTCCGCATCCAGATAGGGATTATCGATTTGATGAGGGTCTCCGGTGAGGATGATTTTGCTTTGATTTCCTGCCCGGCTGACAATGGTCTTGATTTCATGAGGGGTCAGATTCTGGGCTTCGTCGATCAGAATATACTGCGAAGAAATACTGCGTCCCCGGATAAAGGTCAATGCTTCCAGTTCAATGATATCCGATGTCAAAAAATAGCTTCGGTTTTTTTTGCCCAAATGGTTGGCGTCGACGACAAAATCAAGGTTATCAAAGATCGGCTCCATCCAATTCTCCAGTTTATTCTCTTTGCTTCCGGGCAAATATCCGATGTCCCTTCCCATAGGCATTATGGGTCGCATGACGAGGACTTTTTTATATTTCTGCTCCTCTGTGACCTTATGCAGGCCGGCCGCCAAAGTCAAAAGGGTTTTCCCTGTACCGGCTTGTCCGATCAAGGTCACAAGTTTAATGTTATCATCCAAAAGCAGCTCTAAAGCGTAGGATTGTTCTCTGTTGAGCGGCTTGATACCCCAGGGATAGATCCCCTGGCTTTTGAGAGGAATCAGTGCTTCACCTGAACAGCGTGAAGGAATGGCTTCTTTTCCTCCCGGGGAAATATTGATCATCTGGTTCGGGTAAAACATTCCCCGGGGACAAGGCAAGGCTCCGTTTTGATGAAAAGAGTCGATATGACTCTTATCTACGGTATATTCTCCCGTTCCGGCGTAAAGTTCGCTTAGATCGATCTTTGTATGCTCGTAAACTTCAGCAGTTATAGAGAGAGCTTCAGCTTTGACCCGGGCATTGATGTCCATAGAGACAAAAATGACGTTGGAATATCCTTTGTCCTGGAGATGTTTTGCAGCCATGATAATACGATTGTCGGTATTCCGGCGGTCGATGCCCTGGGGAAGCGATGATTCAAAATCAATAAGGATGAAAAGTTTCCCCCCTTTTTCGTTGAGGGGGATTCCGTTCAGAAGGTTATTGCCCCGGCTTAACGAATCAAGGCTGCGGATGACACGGCGGGCATTTCTTCCCCGTTCACCGAGGTCTGACTTAAAGCGGTCCAGTTCTTCTAAGACATCAATGGGGATATAGACATAATGCTCTTCGAAATTAAAAAGCGAATGAAAGTCATGAAGAAGGACGTTGGTGTCTAAAATAAAATGTTTAACAGAGGCTGCCATTCTTATTGATACCTCTTGATCATGACCATACGGGATCCGTGATCGCCTTTTTGAAGTGATACATTATCCATATAGGTCTTAATGATAAAGAGGCCGCGGCCATGAATGGCTTTCTGATCGGGCAATTCGGAATTTCCTTCCACAAGAGAAGAGTACCCTTCAGGGTTTGAATCCTCTACGCTTAGCCGGATTACATCCTTTTCCAAAGCCAGGTCGATAAAGACTGACTTCAGGATATTCTCGTGATTACCGTGGATGATGGCATTACTGGTCGCTTCCGCAAGGGAAGCGACCAAATAGCCAATCAAATCAGAGTCGATTTGATTGCGCTCCAAAAAGAGTTCTGCTGAATCCAATATCGTTTCGATATAGTCCAGAGATGACGGGAGCTGCAGCTTCAAAAATTCTGTCATCGGATTAATTGATCATGTCCCTCAGGGCGTCTGCCTCCGAATCATAACAGTCAAAAAGAGTCAGGAGCTTTGTAATCGTCAGGAGATCCTTAATACGCTGTGTGATCTTGATCAGGCTCATCTGCCCCTCTTTAGCCTTCAGTGTTGTGTAAGCAGCAATAAGGATACCTAACCCGGTGGAGTCCATAAAGGGAACATTTTCAAAGTCGACAATAACTTTTGAAAAGCCCTCTTCAACCACTTTATTGATGGACTGCTTCAAGGCCATGACTTTCTCACCGCTGACAATCTTGCCGTGAGGACGGATTAAGACTATGTTATGGGATTTCTTTTCAACATCGATCTTCATGTGAATCCTCCTTTCAACCTTTCACTGGATTATAGCATATGTTTTTATTTTAGCAATATTTTTTATTGCATTGGCCTCAACAAAGAAAGGAGTTGGCGGCTGTTTTCTGCCGTAAAAACAGACCCTATTTCATAACGAAGGTTCTGAGAGGCAGACTCTGGCTGTGACGTGATCTCCTCCCTTTTCCAAAATTTAAGTTCTTCGATCTCATCAGGCGGGAAAACAAGCTCCTCTCCGCTGTAAAAACCGCAAAAAAGGGTGACAAACTCTTTTTCCTGTTCTGTTTCCCACAAATAACGCTTGATCAGTGAATAATGCAACGGGAAAAAGCCGATCTCTTCCAAAGATTCCCTCTTCAAAGCATCGGGGATGGTCTCCCCCCACAAGACATGTCCCCCTACGGCAGTATCCCATTTCCCGGGCTGAATGCTTTTCTTCCGGCTTCGTTTTTGAAGAAGAAAATTCCCTTCGGCATCGATTAAATGAAGATGAACGACAGGGTGAAGGATAAAGGAATTTTGATGACAAAGGTTTCGCGGGACTTTTCTCAAATAATCGCCCTTTTCTGAGCATTGAACCAGCCATTCCATGGCTTATTATAAGAGATTACGATCACGAAAGCAATTCCCGTTTTTTGTTTTCATAATAATATTGACAGTTTGAAAAAGGTCTATATAATTCGCAAAGCGAAAGGGATATTTTATGGTTCTTGACTATATGGAAAAGGTTCGGCTGATCTCCGCAAATGCCCGCTATTTTTTGGCAGGCGGATTGTTCAACGGTTTGGGAATGTCCGTTTTTATGCTCCTTTTCAACCTCTACTTGAAAGAATTCGGTTATTCCGAAACATCCATCGGCCATATTCTTTCGGCAGGCGCATTAGGGGCAGCTGTCATTGCCGTTCCGGCTGCTATGATCATCGAACGGTTTCATTTGAAGCATATTCTGATTGCCGGAACCCTGCTCTCTTCGCTCTCCTATGGATTGCAGGTTTTTTTCAAAGATGTCAATATGATTCTGCTCTTTTCATTTGCCGCCACCATGTTTATTACTGTTTACCGGGTCTCTGTGGCGCCTTTTTTTATGCGGAACAGCACTCCGTCAGAACGGATTTATCTTTTCAGTTTAAGCAATGCGATCATGATGCTTTCGCAACTTTTCGGCTTTTTCCTCGGGGGGTTTTTGCCCAAGCTTTTCCTGTCTCTGCATTTAGCTGATTCGCTGACTTCTGCGTACAGGCTCTCCCTTTATACGTCGATCGGGCTGACATTAATCTCGATCATCCCCTTTTTATCCATCGAACAGCGCCCTGTCCCCCGGGTCAAAACAAATTTTCTGGAGAAAATACGAAGTTATGACTGGAAGATCATTATCCGCCTGATGATTCCGAAAATATTCGTGGGAATGGGAGCCGGATTAGTGATCCCTTTTATGAATCTCTACTTTAAAATGGTTTTTGGATTGGAATCTGATTCCATCGGCATCTTTTTTTCCATTCTTCAGGTCTTTATGTTTTTCGGTATGCTTTCTGCTCCCTTTTTGACTAAGCGGTTCGGAATGATAAAAAGTATTGTTTTAACGGAGCTCGCATCAGTCCCCTTCATGTTTATTTTGGCAGTGACCCGGAACTTGCCTTTGGCTGTTGCTGCCTTCATTCTCAGGGGGACGTTAATGAATATGAATATACCCATCAGCAGTAATTTTGAGATGGAACTTGTGAAAGAAGCGCATCAGCCTTTTACAAATGCGATCTCAATGTTGGCCTGGAACGGAGCCTGGACAGTCAGTGCCCATTGGGGAGGAAAGATCATTGAGGAGCACTCGTTTTCTTTCTCATTCTTCATCACGATAACTCTTTATGTGATTTCTGCCGTGACCTATTATTATTTCTTCAGAAACAGAAAAGCCCTTTAATTTCCCGTGTACTTCATCGAACTCCAATAGGAAGGATGGGAAAAATAAAGGCGCAGCTCTTGTTTAGCTTTCCACAGGGCTTGGGATGCCGGAATTCCCTGCCGAAGATAGCGGTAAAATTTTTTAAACAGCATGCCTGTTGCCACGTCGGAAATGCGCCAGAGCGATGAGATCACGGCGGTGTCTTCTGATTTCATAAAAGCTCGGTCCAAAGCGGTGATCTCCTCCCCTTCTCCCAATACCCCTACTCCCGAATCGCAGGCGCTGAGAACAGCCAGGCGGACATCAGGTACATCAGCTCGGATCTCTTCAACGTCAAAACGGCCGTCTTCTCCCTCACTTGGCGCAAAGAGAAGATGAGAGAGTAAAGCGTATTGGCGGTTAAAATAACCGTGACAGGCAAAGTGGACAATATCATAGGCGTTTTCCCGCATTTTTTTTCGAATGGCCCCTTCCGTGGCCGCTTTCCCCTTCAAAATATCCGTCTGTTCATGAAAAATAAATTTGATCTCCCCGGCTTCTTTTTGCGCAAAATAGAGCTCTAATCCCGGGTCATTCAAATCAGGGTTTCCCACAGCAAGAATAGAGCGTAACCCTTCTTCCGGTTCCGTTTTCTTAAGAAGGAACATGTCGGGGATAGAGGTCACAGGAAAACGGTCGATTAAATAAGAGTCTTCTTTCCTGAGAAGTGAAAAAGGGAGATAATTCAAGACTCCGGAAGGAGAGACTACAAGAAAACGTTCATCTGTCAGCCGAAGAGGTATCAGCAGAGTGCCCAGGGCATCGGCTTCTTTTTCTATGGCTGCTTCAGAAGCCGTTTCAGTGATGAGGTCGCGGAGATAGGCAATGCGTTCTGTCAGCTCTTCTTTTCCGGCCGGCAGAGAATAACCGGTAATGTTTCCTTTATTGAAAGAAAGCAAAAGCGTCCGCTCTTCGAGAACAAGATAGGATAGAAGCGCTGTCTTAGAGTCAAGCCTTTGGCTGAGAAAGGCCGGAGGGTCCAACAGTGCGGGAATATCGGCTGTTCCTTTCTGTTGCACGGCGATCTCCAATTTGAGCCTGTCTAAAGCCTCTTTTTTGGCTTCATAAGCCGAAGCCACACTGTGATCCCTTCTCATCAGCAGGTCCAAATTATAAAGATCGTTTTTCAAAGCATTCAAAGCGGCCCTTTTATCGGCCGGTATTATTGCAGGGCCTGCCCCTAAGGGGTTATTAACCAAAAAAGCGATGCGTTTTAGTTTTTCTACGGTGAAAAGTGATTCCGGGAAATGTCCGGAGTCAAAATAAGAAATGGCCAATGCTCGGTAAATATCCTGATATTTTTTTAAGATTTTTATCTGAAGCCCCGGTGAATTCATTTCCCGGGCCAAGGTGTCAAGAAGGGCTGCTGCATGCTCCAGATGCCCTGTTTTTTTTGAAAGAAGGCCCAGTTGATAGGTGATTTCAAGAGCAGTTGACTGATCTTTAATTTCTTCGGCTTCTCCGACGGCTTTTTCAAGCAACGCCGTATTTTGTGTCAATAACCCCGTATAAAAATGATCATACATCTGTTCTTCAGGAGTCAGGTTCCCTCTGTTTTTCATTTTCCCGAGATAGAGAAGGGACCGGTTTTTGTCATCCAGTTCATAATATGTTATAGCTAAATGACGGTAAAGTCCTTTGAGAATATAGTCATTGTTTTGGGATTCAGCTGTGGAGAGTTCCTTTTCCAGAAGCTGTGCCGCTTCTCCGATAGAGCCCGTTTCTCTTAATATCAAGGCTTTGTTGATCTGTATGGCGCTTATTTCAGACAGAATATTGTACTGCTCGGCCAAAGCAAGGGCGGTATCGATTTCGGATAAAGCCAGATCTTCACTGCCGGTTTCCGCTAATGCCAGAGCCTGAAGATTACGCAAGATGACTTGTTCAGCTATATGCTCCTTTTCAGGTATCATCTTTAAGGCTGTACGGATATAATTCATGCATTCGATAAAACGGTTTGTCTTAAAGAGAAGATTCGCTACGCCTATGGAGGCCCCCAGACGGATAGGAGTGTTTTGCGACTCTGTCAGAGGTTTCAGCGTCGATATCGCGGCCTCATATAAGCCTCTCCGGATATCAACAGAGCCTTTTAAAAGCGAAACATAGTCATCCAACCCCTTCTGAGTGACCTTGTCTAAAAGATCCAAGGCCCTCTCATTTTCATTAAAGTACTTGTAATAAATCGTGGCCTGCCGGATCAGGCTTATATCTGTGTTTACCGATTCTAAAAGTGATATTGCTTTCGTGTAGCGGCCGTTTTTTTCATAGAGTGATGCCAATTGAAGGGTGACATCCCCCGGGATGAGCCCCTGCTCGTAGATATCGGCCGCTTGTCCGTAGAAGCCGGTGCGCTCGTAAAGAGCCGCCAGGTTTTTATAATAGACTGTTTCATCAAGTCCCTTTAAGTCTACATATTCCCTAAGTTCATTTTTGATCAGGTCCGGGTTTCTCAAATGGTCCGAGGCTATGGTGATCATGAGGTAAAGCCTGTTTGTCAGCAGGGCTTTGTCCCCTTTTATCCGGAGCAGAGGGACAAGGTGGGACAGTTCACGAAAAGCCCTTCCATAATGCTTTTCCCTGAAATAAAGGTATGCTTTACGGTCGATCTCCTTTGTTTTGTCATTGATAAAATGAGCAAATTCATAATCATCCATTTGCCGGTATGATAAAGAGATATCATTGATTTTTATGTGATTCAAGCCGGTATAAAGAGCGATATCGGTTAACAGACGAAAAGAAACAGGAAGCGGATCTTCATCGGCTTTGATCCATAAACCATCTATAGTGAGACCCTCGGAAAGAAAATCTAAGGTCGACAAATCTCCTAATCTTATTTCATATGGGTTGACCTCGCCTTTGATTACCGGAGAAGAGAGTTTGAAATTTCCGCTGTTCTCTGACGTGATTCTTTCTTCAGCAGCATTTTCCCAGGGAAGCGGCATAAGCCGGCCTTCGTAAAAGAGGCTTAGCTGAGCCAAAGACCAGGCATTGAAGCTTTGAGGCTTGAAAGCCTTCCCCTCTCTGTCCACAGTAAAAACGGGTGATTCGGGAGCAGCTGAAAGGGTCATGCTGTTTTCGGAAATAAGGAGGTATTTTTTGTGCAGTCGGTATGCGATCGTGTCTCCCGTGGTGAGAAGAGAGCGCAGGCGCGGGCCGTCCATAAAGGGGATTCCGGCGATAAGTTTTGCATTGTCCCCCAAAAGGGCATCATAGGCAGCGATTTCTTCAGAGTTTTTCTTTGACAGGAAATAAAAATAATTACCTAGATGGGCGATGTCCATCTGTGATGCCAGCTCCGGGCTGAAGAAAAGATACTGAATGCGTTCGTAAAACAATTCAAAAGAAGTCAAAACGGCGATTACCCGGTCATAACTCAAGTCGCTTCGGTAAACATCTTCCAGAATGCGGTAAGGAAGATCTCCGTGATCTTTCATAAAGGCCGCAAAGAAAGGAGCGCTTTTTTCAGTGATCAAATGAATGGCTGCAGAGGCTTTTTCCAGATAATCAAAAGCAAGAGTAGGATTACCGCGGCTGAGAAGAGCGCAATCCAGAAAGACCAGGAAATCAAGAAAGTCATCTTCCCCGGTCAATTCATTCAATGCAGTCCGTGCATCTTCCCCCAGAAAACGTGCAGTAAAAAGGTGATAGAGGCGTTTCATCGGAGGACTTAGATTTTGGTTTTGGAACAATCGGCTGATCTTATCATAACGGCGGAATAAGTCCATCTGATAAGAAACGGACTCTTCCAGCGAAGACAAAACGGGGTTATGGGGAGCTGATTTCATAAAGGCGATGATCATCAGTCGTTGATGAAGCTCATGAAGTTCTTTGTCACGAATATTTCGGATATCATCTTCCATCTTTTCAAGCTGCTCATACCAGTGGGGTGAGGCATTCATTTCCAGAAAAATAGAAGAAAGCTGATTCACCAAAACCCCTTTCAAATAGTTATTTGACTGGGCAATATTCAAGGAGCGGTTTAAGTATTCTTCCATACGGATATCATTGCCGATCCTGTAATATAACGAAGCGAAATTATTGGTAATGATCATGTCGGCGTAAGGGCTGTCAGATACAGAGAGTTTTTCTTCAAAAAGCTGAACGGCCCGGCCCATCTCCCCTTTCTCCATGGAAGACGCCGCCATAATCGATAAAAGAAGGTTGCGCTCCATATCCGGCGTGAAACCTTTGTAAGCGCCGGCTTCTTCCGCCCCGGATAAGGACATGGCAATGGAGATGTCCAGGAGTCTCTGTCCTTTTTTAGTCGTCCCGGATGCTTTTTGAAGGATATCAAGGCCTTTTTGTGCCTGAGCCAGGGCTTTATCTGAATCATCTCCCAACAACGCGTTATAAGCAATATTTCGATGGTAGAGAACACGCTGAGGATGGAGATCATCGAAAAGTCCCAGATTGAGAGCGCGTTCAAAAAACCGGACAGCCTCAAGGTATCTTCCTGACAGAGACGCCAGCATTCCCATATGCTTTAAAATATAATCCTGTCCTTTAATATCCTGATCTTCCAAATACATCTTCAATAAGAGAGTATCGCTTTCCATGGCTTTGCCATAATCGTTGAGATTATAATAGATCGTTGAAAGGCGCAAATTATAGAGCTTTTCCTCTTCGCGGCTTTGATAAGCCGGAATCTTTTCTTCCATGGAACGGTAATAAGCCAAAGCCCGGTCATAAATTTTGAGTTTGAAGTAGATGTTTCCGATATTTTTCTCAAAATAACCCTGCAGGCGGGTGTCACTCTTTTCTGTTAAGGCCAGGCCTGTTCTGTATTCTTCCAGGGATTGCTCCAGAAACTGTCCTTCTCCCAATCGCTCCATCTCTTCATAAAGCCAGCCTAAAGTCAAATGCATCACCGGCTCCTGAGGTTGACGCTCAACAGCGCCAAGGACAAGCTCAAGCGCTTCATCATAGGCTGAAATCGTAAAATCCGGGCGTTTTTTAACTTCATAAGATGTCCCCACATAGGTCAGGGCAAAGCCGTAGAGGTAGGATAACAACGGATCCTCAGGGGATTCGAGGTAGAGTGCTTTATAGCGGCCGGCGGTATCCATAATATGGCCCAGCAGGTAATCGATGCGGATCAAAGAGCGGTTGATGTCGATATTTCCGGGGAGAGCATCTCTCAGCATAAGAAGTATTTTTCGAGCCTTGAGAAGATCCCCTTCATTTTCGTACCGGTCAACGATATTCATTGCTGTATTTTGCAAAAAGGAAACAATCGCCTCATAATATATCCCTGAATAACCTTCTTCGAGAAGCTTAGAAAAGAAGGCGATCCCCTCTTCGCTGGCATAATGGGGATAGATGTGGAGCAGAGGCGGATAGAGAAGTTCCACATGCTCCTCATGGCCCCGATTCTTGTGTTTTTCCCATTCCTGCAGAGCACCGCTGTAGTTTTTGACGATGAGCAGCGTTTCCATGACAGCTGCTGTTGCGCCGTAATAGAGAAAAGAATCAGACGGCTCTCTTTCCCGTATACGGTTTAACTGATTCAATGAATATCCGCTTTGAGGGCGGAAATCACCTTTCTCTTTCAAATAAAGGGTTAAAGCCTTCAGAGACCAGGGATCACTGTAGAGAACCCGGCTGATGAGTTCTTCTAATCGCAGCAGAGCGTTTTGTCTTCTCCCGAGAGAAAGTTCACTTTCAGCGGCATAAAGAGCCCATTTGTTTTTTCTGTTTCTGCTGACTTGTTTTTCATGCTTATTGAAAAAAGACAAATAGCCGATATAATCGTTCATTTCATAAAGCCGGGAGAGTTCTCTTTCAAAAAGGCCCTCCTGAAAGGCGGGAGAAACCGATTGGGGTTCAAGTGAAAGCAGATCGGATTTACTCTTTCCTTCCTGATGTAACAGAAAAGACCATTTTTCAGATTCCATCTCCGCCAATCGGGGACGGCCCTGCTCCAAAAGAGTATTGAGATAACGGGTCAGGAAGAGAAGAGACTCTTGCGCAGGGAAGAGTGAGACGACCGCCTCCGCCAACGGAAGGATATCTCCGATGTCATCTGTGCGTTCCATGTAATTGTTATAGTGATAAACAGATGAGAACTCATAGACAAGTTCGTCTCTTCTGCGATAAGAAAGACGAGGCCCCCGTGTATAAAAAAGAATATCATCACTGAGTGAAAAACAATGGATATGAGACCCCCCGAAAAGATAATGCTCCTGCCCTTGGCTGAACCGGGTTATAAAAACTGTCTCGGTTGCTTTCCGGGCTGTCTCTTTATCTCTTTCAAGGGGGTTTGAAAGGGAATAAAGGGTCCGGGAGCTGCTATCATAAAACAACGACGTTTTCCTTACGGGAGAAGACGAAAGAACGCGGATACTGTCGGCTTGATAATCAAGAACGGCGATTTCATTCCCTCTTAAGAGATAGACGCCTTCATGGCCGAACGCCAAATCGTCCAAGGCTTTGAATTCAGAACGGTAAAGCTCCTCGCCTGTTTTTTTTATGATAACAAGATACGATTTTCCCGCTTCCACGGCGCGAAACGCAATATATGAACCGTCAGGAGAAAAACGGGGCATAGTCTCGCTGACAAAAGGACGTCCCAGATTGACTATCTTTCCTTTGGGCCCTGCCAAGAGGATGTCCCCTTGGACATCATATTGGTCCGTCGTAAACAATATTTCCCCCTGGCTGTTGATGTCTTCCAGACGCTCTTCGTAAGATGTATTGAAAAGATAATCCCGTGTTCCGCTCTCTACATGGTATCTTGCAATCTGGCGGTTATTGTTTTCGACGACAGTGTAATAGATCATGGAGCTTTGTTTGCAAAACCGTATGGACTCGATGCCCCCCAAACGCACATCGATCTGTCCGGAAGCATCCTTAAGAGAACGGATGTCTCCTTTATGGGCGCAGGAGAACAACGCCATCATAAGAACAAAAAAGAAAATACCGGTCTTAAGGCGCACTCTTCTCCCTCCAAAGGCCTGAGGCATCCTGAACATACCATCCTGTTTTCGCCTCATCCTGCATTTTGTGGGCGAAGATCTCTTCGACCTTTGAGATGTCATTTTCTGTCAACCCTTCGGTCACGGAAATGATACGTTTGTAAATAATTCTCCTGTCCCGGTTTTCTTCATCAATGAAACGAGAAATGAGGCGGTCAAGTTCTTTGTCCCGCTCCAGTCGTTGTGTGTCCCGGACTTCGACATATCCGCTATTATTCTCGCCGATGATTTTCATGTCCATGAAACGCTGATAATCATCTTTGTTATAAAGGCGGTTTTGATAGGCCAGAAAAGAGCGTTTTTTCTCATCGGAGATCAAAGAAATGTCATCCGGAAGGGCTCTGACAGAGACTAACATCAGCGGGTCAGCTCCGATAAAGCCGTAATTCCCCAGGACCTGATTTTCCAACGATGTCTTCTCTCCCACAAGGGTGATCTCGATTTTAGCTTTTGGGCTGAGAAGCGAACAGCCCTGCAAAAGAGAGAAAACGGTTAAAAGCGAGAGGAAGAAGATCGTTTTTTTCATGCTTCTCCTTTCTTAGAAAGAAACACCGGTTTCTTTCAAGATGCTTTCTAAAGGTATACGGCGTATGGGCTCCACATCCAGCCCTCCGATTAAAAACCCCAAAATGAAAGAAACAAGATTAGAACGTCTGAAACCAAAGGTCGGGTGAATATTGACAAAGCCGTTTGATGTCGTGACAAGGACATTTTTAGGAACAACTCCGACCATGTTCAATTTTTTCCTGATATTCTGGACTTGCGGATTTTTTTTATCGGGATCGATGGAAATCAGCGCTTTATCCAGGACATCGCTGTCGATTTTTGTAATGTCCCAATAGCCTTCGATATCAGTGGATTTCCCTTCGATTCTGGATACCATGGAAAGGAGGGATGTCCCCCGACGGCCGGTTCCTTTTCTCAGATTCAAATCAATGGCATTGAATTGGGTCGCATAGCTCATCGTATTGATATCCGCCTTGAGAGAGCCCCCGATCTGTCCGTCAAGAAAGCGGCCGTAGAAAGTCTTTATGGCTCCGGCTTTGCCGGCCGCAAAGAGAGACGCTTTGAAATCTTCGATTAAAAAATGTTGATAGCCGCTTTCCTTGAACCGGAAATTGATCTCATCAGCCTGGCGCAGTTCTTCAGGAAGGAAATCACCGAAGTAATAAGGTAAAGAGAAGGCAAGTCCCCTGACGGAAATATCTTTGCCGTATCGGAACTCTTCCACGGAACAGTCAAATACAGCTTTCCACTTATCGAGTTCTCCTTCCAGCCAGAAGCGGCCGTCAAGGCCGCTCAGCGAGATCTTTTTTTCTGGATAAAAGAGAGCAAGTCCGGAAAGTGTATTGTCGCTTTTGACCCGAATATTCTCCAGCGTTCCCGTGATATCCAATGTAAAGTCGATGCTTCCTTCTGCGGTCATTTCAGGAAGGGACGGCAAAAAAGAGATCAGTTCCGGGATATTAACCCTGGAATGGGAAAGTGTCAGGTTGACTCCCTGCTCCCCCCACCCTTCAAGGAAGCCATTGACGAGAAAACGGTTATTCTGTCCCAATTTAAGGAAAAAGTTGTCACAATAAAGATATTTTTGACGGGGAGAAATGATCACTCCCCCTCCTACAGTCATTTTTGGAACCATGATGGGGGAAAAATCCATCCTGTAATCGATGTTCTCCGCCCCTGCCGAGATATAGAGAGATAACCCTTCGGACAGAGAGCCTGTCAATTCGGCCATGGCATTGATTTTGGCGTAAAGAGGCATGTTGAAATAGTTGTAAAAGGTAAACTCTTTCATCAAGAGGTTCATGTGAAGAGTGTCAAAATCGGGGCTGCGGCCGCGAAGCTGGAAAAGCCCGCCGTAAAGTGAAAAGGAGAAATCTTCCAGGACAGCTTCTCCGCTCATATTTTCCGGATTCAATACACCTTGAGCTGAAAGGCGGACATTCTCAACAGGACTGCCCATTTGGGATACCAGGAGGCTTTTGATCTCGGCATCGGCTTCTATTTTTACCTGCCGGGGAGTTCCCGATAATACAAGGGACAATGCGGCATTTTGGGCCGATATTCCTTCGCATTCAGCTTTGGGGACAGAAACCGTGATTTTTGCCTTCACTGTTTCTTCCCGGGCTTCTCCTTCAGCCTGAAAATAGCCTTGAACATCAAAAGGAAGAAGGCCGGGATGATAACGGCGAAGGGCAGCATTGATCTTTGTCAAATCGAGATGAGAGGAAAAACGCGGGAAAACAAGAGATTCAAGTCCGAATTGATCATTAAAGGCCAAAGTGCCTTCGGCTTGAAGAAGGCTCATCCCGTTCAAAAGAAAGCCGACTTCCCTGATAGAGAGCCGGGAGTGTTCCCCTGTGAAAAGAAAACCGCCTCTGTGATCCAAACGGCTTTCCCCTTCGGGATGAATCAGGGAAATCTTCTCTTCCATAGCCGCTTTCCCCTGTGAAAAGCCGGCATGAACAGAAATATTGTAGAGAAGTTCTCTCTGATCTTCTTCTTCTGTAAACACAAGGCTGTTTTCCTTGCTGTGGAAGAAGATTCCTCCGTTGATTCCTTCCCATCGTCCTGTGGGAGATTCCAATGATCCCGAAAGCCTGAAGAAACCCCTATGGGAAAAGCCGGAAGCTTCTCCTGTCACTTCCAAACCGTCAATCTCGAAAAGGCCGATACTGAAACGCGGCACTTTTTCAGGGAAAAGCCTCTTTCCGCTGTCTGCGGGGCCGCTTTTTCCTGTTTTCTCCCTTTCTTCAGACAAAAGAGCGTTGTCCTTTGAGATATCTTTGACCGTTATAGAGGCTTCTCTTAAAGAAAGCAGCTTGATATGGGGCATCCCCTTAAAAAAGGCCCAGGGATTCAGCTTAAGGTGAAAAGACTCAAATGAGATATCCGCTTCAGGAAAGGAAAGAAAACCTCCCTGCACTGTCAGGGACCATGGCAGAAAAGAGGATGTCTTTTGAACGGAAATATCAGCAAATTCGGCCAGCAGAGAGCTATTGAGAATAGCCGGTGAAAGAAGGAAATTTATAATCGTGAAGAGAGCTGCCACATGGAATATCAAAGAGAGAAAAAAAATACCGATGAATTCAAAAAAAGAGAAAACTTTTCTCCATATTGGGCTGAGTGTTCTTTTCGAAAATCCCTGGTTCACATTAACTCGCTTTTCTGATGGCAGGCCCGGCGCTTAACCGCCCCCGCCCGTTTTCATTGAGTATAACTTGTTTTTGAGAAGAAATAAAGGGGAGCTTAACGCTCCCCCCATTTTATGTTAAAGACAAGTTCGGCGTCACCGCCCTGTGCATCGCTTTCTTTTAACGGCCCGCGTTTTTCGATCTTCAGAAGAGAATCGATCTGTTTAAGGACATTGTTTTTAAAATGCTTTTCTCCGTAGCCTTGATCATCAAGCACAGCAATGGGATAAGCCAGAGAGAGCTTGTTTTCCGATTTTGCTTTGCGTATAAATTCCACATACGCCAAAATCTTTTTCCCGGGCTCTTCGGCTTTTTCAAAGGCCGGGAAGTCTTCAGGCAGAGGCCATGGGGCAAGGTGGATAGAGATCTCTTTGATAAAGTCTGCAAAATAGAGCTGGTATATCTCTTCTGTGATATGGGGCACAAAGGGAGCGAATAGGCGCAGTGTCCCGTAAAGGACTGTGAAAAGTGTCCATTGGCTGCCTTTTCTTTCATCTTCTGTTCCCTCTTTGATCTTTCCTTTTACCAATTCGATGTAATTGTCGCAGAGGTCTTTCCAGAAAAAGGATTCGATGTGCTGCAGAGCCAATCCATATTCATAACGCTCCATATAATCTGTTGCCGTTTTAACTGTTCGGCGCAAAGACTGGAGGATCCACTCATCAACGGTGTTAAGTGTTCCCCCTTTCTCTCCGGAATACCCTTCCAGGTTCATAAGGACGAATTTGGAGGCGTTCCAGAGTTTTGTCACCAATTTACGCCCGTCTTTGAGCACATCTTCCGAGAAAAAGGTGTCCATCCCCAGGCGTGACCCGGCGGTCCAGTAACGGACAGGGTCTGCAGTGTACTGGGCGACCAGGGCCTGAGGGGTCTGGCCGACATTCCCTTTTGATTTTGATATCTTCTTGCGTTCGGGGTCCAGGCTGTGCCCTGAGATCATGATGTTTTTCCAGGGAGCCTGACCATGATGATAATAACTTTTGACAATGGTATAAAAAGCCCATGTCCGGATGATATCATGGGCCTGGGGACGCAGGTCCATGGGGAAGATCTGATCCATGCGGTCATCGGGTTCTCCCCATTTCCCGTTGATCTGGGGTGTGACTGAAGAGGTCGCCCATGTATCCAGAACATCTTTTTCCGGTATAAAAGACCGGTTTCCGCAGGCCGGGCATGGTTGATTCGGTGAATCTGTCATGGGATTGACCGGCAGATCGTTTTTGTCAGCGGTGACAGGGGCGCCGCATTCAGCACAGTACCAAAGGGGAAAAGGAACACCGAAATATCTTTGCCGCGAGATCCCCCAATCCCATTTTAAGTTAGAGACCCAATGAATATAACGCTCTTTCATGAACTCAGGATACCAGTTGATCGTGTCAGCCAGCTGAATCAGTTCCTCTTTTTTTTCAAGGATTTTAATGAACCATTGCTTTTTGACAATAAATTCCATTTCTCTTCCGCAGCGGTCATGGGTGTTTACCGGATGCGTGATCTGGCGCCTGCCGCGGATATATCCGCCCTCTTCCAGGTCCTTGATGATCGCCTGACGGGCTTCTTTGACTTTCATTCCCTGATAAGGCCCGGCCAGTTCGTTCATACGGCCATTTTCATCAATGGCCTGGCGTAATTCCAAGGCGTGGGTATGATACCATTCCACATCAGTGGAATCTCCGAATGTGCAACACATGACGGCTCCTGACCCTTTTTCAATATCGACTTTTTCATCAGACAGTAAAGCCACGGAGATATCGAAAAGAGGCGGTTTGACGCTCATATTGTGAAATCCGGAGTAGCGGGTGTCTTCGGGATGAACAAAAACAGCTGTCAGGGCCGGGAGAAGCTCGGGGCGGGTCGTGGAAATGATGAGTTCTTCCCCTGTTTCAAGAGTAAAGGCAAGATCCACAAATTCGGAATCGAATTCCTTGTCTTCTGTCTCCGCCTGAGCGACTGTGGTCCTGCAATAGGGGCAATAAAGGGCCGGAGTCGCCTTATGGACCACATGTCCTTTCTCAAATAAATCGATAAAGGAACGTTGGGAAATACGCCGGGATCGTTCGTCGATGGTGGAATAAAGCTGGCCCCAATCGGCTGAAAAGCCCAGGCTTTGCCATAATTCCTTGAATTCTTTCTCCACATCAGCCGAAACCTCAAGACAATGAGCAATAAACTCTTCCCTGTCCAGAGAAGAGGCTGACTTTTTGAGTTTTTTTTCGACCAATCGCTCCGTTGGAAGGCCGTTATCGTCAAATCCGAAGGGATAGAAGACCTGAAAACCCCGCATGCGTTTGTATCGTGTCATGATCTCAGCTTGTGTATAAGAAAAGACATGTCCGATATGCAATTGCCCCGAAACAGTGGGCGGAGGCGTATCGACCGAATAGACAGGCTTATCCTTATTTTCATTAAAGGAAAAGATTCTCTTTTCTTCCCAAAACCGTTGCCATTTTTTTTCTGCTTCCAATCCGCCGTAGTACTTAGGCAGCTCTTTCATCGTGGTTCCTCCTCAAAGTGATGTTCATGGGATAAACAAGTCTGTGTTGCGGGCCTTCAGGATCATGTCGCTGATCTCCCGAACGGCCCCCCGACCTCCGGGAAGGCGGGTGATATAATCGGCTTCCTGTTTCAGCAGGAAATGGCCGTCGGAGACGGCAAAGCCCACTCCGGCCCGGCGGAAGATCTCCAGTTCGGGGATATCATCGCCGACGCAAGCGGTCTCGTCGTCAGTTAACTTGTATTTCTCTTTTAATGACTCATAGACGGCCAACTTATCTTTGACTCCCTGATGGACTTCAGAGATCTCCAGGTCGCGGGCTCTTTTTTCGACGACACCCGAATGTCGGCCGGTGATGATCGCGCAGATGATCCCTTCACGGACAAGCATTTTGATACCCAGCCCGTCACGGGAATGAAACGCTTTGTATTCATGCCCCTCTTCATCCATATAAAGGGACCCGTCTGTTAAAACACCGTCCACATCCAGGATAAGAAGTCTTATTTTTTTTAATTGCTCTTCAAAAGTCATAAAACGCCCGCTTTCAGGATATCATGAATATGGATGATTCCTTCGATCATCTGATTGTCGTCTACAACCACAAGAGAAGTGATATTGTAGTCTTCCATTCTCTTTAAAGCATAAGCGGCCAGTTTTTGGCTGCTGACAGTCTTGGGATTACGGATCATGACGTCTTTCATAAGAATGCCGTTGAGAGAATCATGTTTTTGAAGAAAACGCTTAAAGTCGCCGTCAGTAAAGATCCCTAACAGGGTATCAGAGGCATCGGCGACAGCTGTCATCCCCCTCCCTTTGGAAGAAATCTCATAGATGGCTTCTTTTAACGAAGTATCCGGCCGTACTTTGGGAACCGCCTCTCCCGAAGCCATAAGGTCTCCGACAGTGAGCAACAGTTTTTTCCCCAAAGACCCTCCGGGATGATAAAGGGCAAAATCCTCGGCTTTAAACCCCTTCTCCTCCAGAAGTGTAATAGCCAGCATATCCCCCAGGACCAATGTCATGGTCGTTGAGGCCGTGGGCGCCAGATTCAGAGGGCAGGCCTCTTTTTCAACTGAGATATCCAGGACTTCGTCGCTATAGCGGGCCAACGTCGAATCCTTTTTCCCTGTGACGGCGATCAAAGGAATGCCCATACGCTTTAAGACAGGCAGTATTTTGATCAATTCTTCCGTCTCTCCGCTGTTGGAAATGGCGATGACAAGGTCATCTTTTCGGACCATCCCCAAATCTCCATGGGAGGCTTCAGCAGGGTGGAGAAAAAAGGATGGGGTCCCTGTACTGGCTAAAGTGGCTGATATTTTCCTGCCGACAAGCCCGGATTTCCCCATTCCCGTAATGACGACACTTCCCTTTACTGCGGCCAAAAGAGTGACAGCATGAAAAAAAGAGTTGTCAATACGGTCATAAAGGCTCTGTAAAGCTGAGATCTCTATATCCAGAACCCGGCGCGCCGCGTTTTTCATAGAGGGATCTCCTTCACAAGGGAGTCCAGACGTTTAAGAAAACGAAGCATGGCGCGCAGGTCTTTAAGGGGAACCATATTCGGCCCGTCAGAAAGGCCCTTGTCGGGATCCGGGTGGACTTCCATAAAAATCCCTGCGATGCCGACAGTCAAAGCGGCTTTGGCCAAGGGGAAGACATATTCCCTGTTTCCCCCGCTTTTGTCACCCAGCCCTCCGGGTTGTTGAACGCTGTGGGTCGCATCAAAGATCACCGGATAACCCATCTCTTTCATAACGACCAGGGAGCGGATATCAGTGATCAGGTTATTATATCCGAAACTGGCTCCGCGTTCCGTCAAAAGGACATGGCGGTTTCCTGTTGACAGGACCTTTTCCGCCGCATGTTTCATATCCCAGGGCGCCAAAAACTGTCCCTTCTTGATATTCACAGGGATCCCCGTCTTCCCTGCTGCAAGAAGCAGGTCCGTCTGCCTGGACAAAAAAGCCGGGATCTGAATAATGTCCACGACTTCGGCTGCCGCCCGGGCTTGTTCTTCTGTATGCACATCAGTAAGAAGAGGCAGTCCGAACTCTTTTTTGACTTTTTCAAGGGTTCTCAGCCCTGCTTCAAGGCCGGGGCCCCGGAAACTTTCAGATGAAGAGCGGTTTGCTTTGTCATAAGAAGCCTTGAAGATGTAAAAGATGCCAAGCTCGTCGCAGATGGCCTTTGTCTCCCGGGCGATATCCATGATCATTTTTTCGCTTTCGATAACACAGGGCCCGGCTACGAGGAAAAAGGGACTGTCATTATCTAAAATCGTATTTTTAATAGAAATCGTCATGATTCCTCCTTCATTCAAACGGTAAACGGGGCCTGTCTGACCCCACCGAAATCATACCACAGGGCTCTCTAAAAGTCAACGGAGAGTCATGTCACCGGCTGACCAGAAGAAAAGGACGGATCACTCCGGCCCTGATCTGTGTACGCCCGCTGATACTGGATAAACGAGATATCCGACTTTCCAGGAATTCGAGGGTTTTTTGTTCAAAAGCGCCTTCCCCGAAGCCTTTGGTGAGAAGCAGGGTGAAGGGAATGTCTTCATCCCCTGTTATGGCAATCCCCAATTCTTCACCGTAGAAATCTCTCCAATGGGTCAGGCTCATGGACGGGGCGACCAGCCCGGCGGCATTTTCATCACGGCATCGGATGAGTTGCTCCTTTGTTACGGCACCGTTAAAGAAAAGAATTTTCCCCTTTTTGTCAGGATCTTCCCACGAAGACAAGAGACCCCAATGTTCATGGCCGAAACCGATTCTGCCGTTGAGAACATCTCCACTGGTTTCAATCAGGGCTTCATAGCCCGGAATAACCTCTTTGACGGTTCCTTTGACAAAAGCGGGCAGCCTGAATGTCTCAAAATCATACTGAAGGGTCACAGTCCCCTCGATGACATTCACTTCTTTAACGATTCCTGTCACGGGAGCCCTTAATTCAGACATTTCACGTAAACTGCTGGTGAGTGGCGAAAATTTGACCAGATGAATCCCCTTCTCGACAAAATCTCCTTCTTTGACAGCCAAAAACCCCTTCATGTGTCTGGGTTTAGTATTCAGAAGCGAGGCTACCGGGATGGTGACCGGTTTTACCGAATAATCCTGTATTTCTTCCAGGATGATGATCCCGTTATCCTCAATAGCCATAATCCGGCCCCGGACAGGAGTCCTCAACAGATATTTATGCTTTTTGATATGACCGTCGAAAATAACATCGTGTGAAGAGACCCTATCTCCTGCACGGATGACAAGTCCTGCTTTGAGGTCCTCATTGGAAGCATTGACATCATAGCCCAGTAAGCGGTGAAGATCGACAAGGAAAACCCGGGGAGGAGTCATGTTGTTTTCTCCTACCGGGGTATCAGGCAGAACGCTCTCCCCTTCTTTGACGAGGACCTCTCCTTTGTAAGGAAGGCGTCTCCTGACAAGAAGTGTCTTGTCATATTCTGCCGGGGTATGGTGTGCTTCGTCCACGGTGGGAGCTTTGCAAACAGGAGGAGTTTCGTGAGTGTAAAGAGTCACATAGTCCGTAAAGGGGCGTCCGTTGAAATATTTACCCCGGCCACGACAGTCGATGACAACAGGAATTTTAGAATTCAGGGCCATTTCGCCTTGCTGATCCCCAAGAGAGACGTTTTTGGATAAAACGATTTTGGCTTTCAGGCCTTGGGGGTAATAAGTAAGGGCTCCCCAGGGAATATCAGAAGAGAGAGCCCCATCGTCTTTAATCAGAGTAAGTGCTGTTTTCTTTTCATCATATTTTCCCAGGGGAGCCAGGACATAAGCGACTTCGTTCAGGCTAGAGCGGACAAAGGCTTCCAGGGCTTCCGTGGGAAAAAGAGTGCTGAGCATACCGAAATGAGGACTGTGAAATCCCTGATCCACAGCCAATGTAGTGACTCCTTCCGGTAGAAAACCGTCAATAAGGATATGAAGGGCCTCTGCCTGATGACGGACATGGGAAAGAACCCCTCCGGCCCCGACAAACAGATCGATATCTGTGTATTGAAAGAGTTTCGGCGTATCCCGAATCGAAAGGACTTCTGCAAAAGGGTCATACGCGGCTTCTTTGCGCCTCCGGTCGAGAAGCCCGACACGTTTCAGCTTAAAATTGGCTTTTTGATGCTGTTCCCAGGCTAATTGCAACCCTAAAACGGCCATATGCTGTTCGATTTGAATCTCCCAGTCTTCATGGGGGATCCGGACAGGGTAAATCATCTTGTTTCCGCAATAATTACGAATCAGCTCAGCTGTCACAGAAGGCTGAAAGCGCTCAGAGACCTTTTCTTCTCCCGCTTCCTTGAAGATTTGTCCCAATGAGTAGCTCATGCCGATATTGGCGGCTACTGTCCGATTATACTCCCCGATAATATTGGAGAACAGATCTGTCGTCGCTCCGCCCATATCCGCCAGCACAACATTTTTATGCTGAGTCTCTCCGTAAAGGGAGAGGATTTTTTCAACCGCAGCCGGAGTAGGTAAAATGCGGTCATCTGCCCATCTTTTCAGCTTTTTATAGCCCGGGGCTTTTTCCATGACATGATGCAGAAAGAGATCATGGATGGTCGACTGGGCCGGAAAGATATTTGTCGTCTCCAGAGTCGGGCGCAAATTCTCTGTAACGTGACAGTCAAAATCCTTCAATGTTTTCAGAGCCAGCTCCCGGGCCCCTTTGTTGCCGGCAAAAACCACCGGAGGGCGCTCCTGATGTGAATACTTTGTGGTCGGTTCAGATAAAGCCAGGATCTCAGCCAAACGGATCACACTGGCAATATTTCCGCCGTCGACACCCCCGGCCAGAAGGATCATGTCGGGGTGAATGTCATGCAGAAAACGCATGCGTTCGATGACAGGAAGTTCATCATCCACTGTGAAACGCCTTAAAATAACCCCTCCTGCGCCATTTGCGGCATGAGACGCCACTTCACCCGTATCGGTTGAAGAAACGCCGAATACGGCTATCTGAAGCCCTCCTCCGGCCGAACTGGTGGCCAGCAGAGGCAGCGCCGGTTTTCCGCTTGAAGTGACTAATTTCTTGCCTTTGAACTGTTTATTCATTTTTCGCAATGCCTCTAAAACACCGGCGGTAACATCGTTGTCAGGCTCCTCGACAGTAGTTTTGACATAGGAATCTGCAATGACATCCCATGTGTCTTCTTTGCGTTTCAACAATACGGCTTTTGTTGCAGTGCTTCCAATATCTAAAATGGCCAAAAGGTCTTCATTATCTAAAGGAATCCCCCCGTCATTACCGAAAAGGTCGTCCAAAGACCGGTTGAGGAGACTGGCCAGACGAAGGCATATCTTTAGTGAAGGATTATATCGTCCACTTTCCATTAGAGCTACAGTCTGCCGGCTTACACCTAATTCTGAAGCTAATTTTTCCTGGGTATAACCTGATTCTTCCCTAAAATGCTTGATCCGATCACCGTTCATTTTCCCTCCTTTGTATAATATAATATACAATGTATAGTATAATATACAT
>DSCS01000026.1 GCA_011048995.1 Bacillota bacterium | reverse complement strand
GTATATGAGGCGATATTAAAATCAACGGTTTTCGGTGTGGAACCCACATCATCGGCGTAGCCGTGGATTTTTTTATTGCCGTCATTTCCGGCAGAAATCACAACAAAAAGATCCCCGTCCGCCTCTTCAATCAAGCTGTCCATGGCTGCTTCTCTGGCTCCTGTGCCGTCATGAGGTCCCCATTGGCTTCCTAAACTGAGATTCACCACAACAGGCTTTCCCAGGATCTTAGCCCTCTCATAAATATATTGGACGCCTTCATTGATATCATAAAAATTTGTTTTGACAAAAATAATATTGGCGGCGACAGCGCTTCCCTGCCGTGCCGGATAATCCGAATCATACCCGCCAATAGAGCCGGCCACATGGGTTCCGTGCCCGTTGCCATCTATCTGAGTGCACAGCCCGTTATCAATATCGGCTTTCGTCCACTCTTTTCCGGTATCCGAAGAAAAACTTCCCACATTAACGCCGCTACCACTTATGTCTTCCTGATCCCAGATATAAAGAATGCGGCTTTCCCCCTGATTATCTAAAAAAGCCGGGTGATCGATATCAATACCGGTGTCGACGACCCCTACCAAAATATCCTCGCCGGTATAGCCTTCCATGTTGAGATAATCAGATCTGATCTTGGGAATTGCCACGTCATTATAAAGAAATACTTTCGTCTGGGGCTCAATGCGTCCCAGTCCTTCCCTGGCCGCAGCTTTGGGAAGCAGAGAGACAGGGATGACCGCTGACACATATTCCCCGCCGATCTCATTGAAGGGAAGATCATGTTCCCGGAAAAAGCTTTGATCCTGAGCCGCGACAAGAACCTTTACAGCCGGTTCTCCTTTGAAAAATGTAAGATGATAACCCGCAGTTTCTGAATCTCCTTTTTGAGCTTCCGCATAACGAAGCAAGGGCTCCAGGTGTGCAGAAAAAATAGGTAAAAAGAGAAAAACCATTATAAAAAATAAAAAAATAATCTTTTTCATATCCACTCCCTTCCACCATACGACAAAGATAAACTCTGCTTTAAGTATAAGATTTGAAAAAAGAATATCAAGAAGAAAAAGGGGGAGCGATTCACTCCCCCTTACAGTTTAAACAGGACTCACTTACTTATCGATGAGGCCGCTGTCAACGAACTGGGCATAAAGGGCGTCGGCTTTGTCTTTCAGGTATTGGGGCATCCCAGAATAACCGGCCCAGTTACGCACCATCGTCAATTGAGCCACAGCGCGCGAGTGATGGGTATCCGTCGCTGCGGGAAAATAAAAATACATCTCAGCCAAGTTCAGGTGAACCATGGGCCCGTTGAGTTCCAGATCCCCGTTGTTATGCTCAAACTCCCATGCAAGCGTAATGTTATTCAGCGTTGTATAGAGGTTGGTATGCACGAAAGAATATTGAGTGGTACTTTTGATCTTATACCCCAATATGGCGGCATAAGCCGGGCGCAATACAGTCGCTTCCTGCCCGGCATTAACAATCGCTGTCCTGTTCGCATAGATCCTTGATTCCAGGTCCGATGCCGCCAGAGAGTCGGAAAAATGAGTAGGGTCGGCTAAATAGGTAAAGGCGCGTCCCAAATAAGCTTCGTAGTAATTACCGTCCTTGTCAATGGCTTCATTGAATTTATCCAAGGAATTATCATAATCATTGACATCATAGTAGCCCCACCCCTCAGCCGTCAATTCTGCCGCTGTCGGGCCGGAAGGGCCGGAACTCGAATCTTTACCGCAGCCTGCTGAAAACAGAAGAGCGGCAATACCGATCACAATCCAAATATTTTTCATTCTCATTCCCCCTTATTTCAAAATAACCATTTTACGGGTAAAGCGCTTGCCGTTGATTTCCAGCACAGCATAATAGACTCCGCTGGGGAGCTCCTGTCCGCGTTCATCACAGCCGTTCCATTCTATCTCAAATTCACCGGCATAGGAAACCGGCCCGTTCTGCAGTGTCGTCACCATACGGCCGCGGCTGTCATAGATTTTAAGGACCACATGTCCCGCTTCAGAAACGGTATACCCGATGGTTGTTGAAGGATTAAAGGGGTTCGGGCTGTTTTTTAAACTGCCGTTGTCAAAATCAAGAGGCGGCAGGCTGCCTGTGAGGACAGCATAGTAACCGCTTTCATCGATGACACGAACTTCCCGCCAGGCACCGTCTTTCCAACGGGCGATTTTATGAGTCTCCGATGTGTAGGGAACAGCTGAATCCACTGAGCCGAGATAGCAGACAAATCCTTCTACAGGATCAAGCCCCGCCATTTCAGGATAATCGATACGGATTGCCGTGAACTCCTCTGACCCTTCCAGTAATATGGCCGGATGCAAAGCATGCGGGTTTTGTGCAGGGCTCACAGTCACCCGGCTCAAGGTAATGCCGGTGTCATAAGCGACACTGTCAAACAGAGCTTCCACAATAAAAGTCACAGATGGGGTGAAGCGCCTGTTGTTAAACACAGATGACGAGCTGAAGCCCCCCCGTCCGTTGGGAATAAATCCATCATCAGAAAAGGTATCCCAACTGACCCGCAAAAGATTCGTTGCATTCTTTTCAATATCCGCCAGGCCCTGCCCCACGATGCCGATCTTTAGAAAATCATCATTCATCAGATTCGGAAGCAGAACGCCTTTAAAATCCCTCACATTGAAAGTCTGTTCAAAACTGCGCGTATCGGCAAGCAGGTCTTTGGATTCCAATGTTAACTTAAAGGCATACATCCCCGGGGATTCGACAAGATTCAGACTGTTCGCCAAAGCGATCTTGGCCTGCCCGGCAGCATAACCGGGAGAGAAGGCTGTCAATGCCGGAGGCACACTGCCTTCCCTGTAGATCTGATAATAGTAATTGAATTCAGCCGGCGTGTTGGGTTCTGCCCACTCAAAGACTAACTCATCACCGGTTGCTGTGGCCTGGCTTAATAAATGAAGCGGAAGATAGTCATCTGTTGTATTCCCTGCTGTCACCTCTTCAAAGGTGTCGATGGTCTGGACATTGGAAGTGTAAATTGTAAGATAGTTCGACGAATAGACTGTATCCATCCCGTTTTCGGCTTTAATCCTGTAATAACATGTTCGCGGATGAGGAGCAGTAGTCGTTAATGTCAGATTTGTCGTAGACCCTTGAGAAACAGGATCCAGGAATTCTGAAGTCTCATCAAGCTCAACGGTATAGGTCACCGTTCCGGCATCACCGGCTGGTTCCCAGACAAAGGTAATATCATCAAGGGGAATATACATCGACTCGTCTTCCGGTGCCGTTATGGCAAAAGTCATTCCGGAGCAAGCATTGGTCAGGTCCAAAACCCCCCAACCCCAGGCGACATCCCAAACATTGGCTGTCCAGGAATAGACAGTCGTCCCTTGAGAATTTTCCTTAAAATAATCGATGATATCGGCGTAATCCCAGGAGGGATTAGCCTCTTTGATCAAAGCCACTCCTCCGGCCACTGCCGGGGATGACATGCTTGTGCCCTGCATATACTGATAATACTCATAGCCCACAGGCGGTAAAAAAGGATCTGACACATATGCCACATCTTCGGACAAAGTCGATAATAATATGGATCCCGGGCCGGTAATGTCAGGTTTTTGCCTTCCGTCCCTTGTCGGTCCCCGGGAACTGAACGTTGTGATCGCATCCTGTGTGCTGGTTGTATAATTGTAGGTATTTCCGTCTTTTGAGTCCCAGTATTTCCGTGAAGTGTAGGCCGCTACAGTAATGACATTGTTGCCGCAAGCTCCGTTTCCCAGACTCATTCCGGTAGAGTCAGCCAAACCGCTGAAATAAACCGTGCCGCCTCCTTGAGAGATTTGTTCTGAAATCCATCCGTCAAGCCGCGGAACAGATCCGGAAGCTGTCCTAAACTCAAATTTCCATGATGTTCCGGAGCGGATATAATTGGTTTGAGCAGCACCGACCCCGGAATAATCTCCCAATACGATCTGGATAATACGAGTATCCGAATCATAGGTGTCGCCTGAAACATAAATATACGTCCCGTCACCTGAGGCCCCTGAATAACCCCCACTGCCGACCCAGCCTGTAGCATTGTTCTGGGAGTCGGTGATCTGAACTTCTAACGGTGTTGAACTGTCATAATAAAAGTTGATAACGGCATAATCGTTATTGGTTCCGCTGGTTTGTGTATAAGTGCTCACGTTGAAATCCAAAGTCGTCGCCGTTGTGGAAATGTCGTCCAGATAACCGTGCAGTTTCATGTCACCGTCATTGCCCGCAGAACGGACGACGATCAGGTCTCCTGCCGAATCAGCGATCAGAGTATCCATCGCTGCTGTGTCAGCATCACTGCCGTCATGGGGGCCAAATTGACTTCCCAGGCTGAGGTTCACAATAGCCGGTTTCCCCAAGATCTGAGCTTCATCATAAATAAACTCCACCCCTTCATTGACATCATAGAAATTTGTTTTGACAAAAATGATGTTCGCTGTGGTGGCACTTCCTTTGCGATCCAAATAAGCGAGAACATCATGAAACCCGGCAAAAGAACCGGCCACATGAGTCCCATGCCCATTGGTATCGGTGGCTGTGCATGTCCCTGCGTCGATCTGATCCTTTGTCCAGACCGTTCCCGTATTCTGATCCCAGAGTTTCAGTATCCTTGAATTTCCCTCGCTGTCTTTGAAAGCCGGATGGTCGATATCGATTCCGGAATCCACGATTCCTACGATGATGTCATCCCCGGTGTATCCCGCAGCATGCATAACGGCTGCATTGATCTTCGGTATACCGACGTCATTATACATTTTTTTTCGTACTTTCGGCTCAATGCGTTCGATTCCTTCTGCTTGGGCCGCTTCATCCAGCAAAGAGACGGGAATATCGGCGGTCACATAATCGCCTGCGATCCGTATAAAAGGAATATTATGACGGTGAAAAAAAGAGATGTCCCGGGCCTGAACTGTCACGCCCACGGCGGTTTCTCCGTTCACTGTCGTTATTTTCAACAAAGACTGCTCTGCATTGTCTCGAACAGAATGGTCAATATTCTGCAGGATGCCGCATAACTCTGCACCTCCTGCCGAAAAGGCCATAAAGCCAATTAAAATTAAACCGATGATAACACGTTTCATCGTTCCCCCTTTCAGGAATTCCTTCCACTTCATCCTTTTATCATTGCATAAACTTTCATTCATAACAAGCCTTCCATCTATGATACACAAAAATAACGGCTTTGTCGCCGATAAAACTCATTCGTTTTTCTTCCTGCTTCAATTATTACTGTATACGGATCATTTTTCTCAGATGTTTTTCTCCGTTTTGCTCCAATATGGCGTAATAGAGCCCGCTGGGAACAGGACGCCCTTGCGCGTCATTGCCCGTCCATGTACATTCATAGGATCCCGGCAAAGCGTTCGCAGCGTCGGCCAACACAATAATACAGCGGCCGCGGCTGTCATAAACAGAAAGTCTCACAGGCCCTGATGCCGTCACTTGATAAGAAATCACCGTTGCCGGATTAAAAGGATTAGGCCGGTTTGTGATATAGGGGACACCGACGGCTCCTTGACCGACGGAAAAAACAGCCGACATCGTATTCCCTGAATCGGAGATCTCTGTTATGCTCACCCCGGTCGCCTCCCCCGAATAAGCCTTTGCTGAGGGGGTTGTCTCATCAGTAAAAGAACGCTTGTCTGCTGAGCCCGGCCAAAGGTCTCCCGTATCGCCGCTGTTGGTATTGTTTTCAAGATCAAAATTACCGTCAGCCTGTTCCAGGGCTACAAGATAATGAGATTCGTCTTCATTCCCGCTCATGGATTCATCCACATGCCAAATGGCGATCCCCGCTCCGGGCAAATATGTATCCCAGCCTTCCAATTGGCGGTTTTCCGCCAAAAAATATTCATTCCCCGTATAATTTCCTTCTTTCCAGATCTTGATGACCGTCGTATCGCCGTTTTCTGAAACACGGGGAAGGAACTGAATCCCGCCGTTTCCCTCGGTGATCTCAACGGGCAAGGCCCATCCCAGCTGAACCCGGCACCAGGCGGAAAGAAAAGAAGGTTTGGTTCCTCCTCCTCCCCACGACCCGCCGGACATGAGGCAATATTGCCCGACGCCCGCCGAAGAATAATCGGTGTCATAAAGGTCGGGCAGCCCCAGCATATGACCGAACTCATGGGCAAAGACCCCGACAGCAATCAAACCTCCGGAATAATCTATTTCAGGTTGTATACAGTATTCGAAGATCTTCACGCCGTCCCTTATCAGGTATTCTCCGCTGTCCCAGGTATTATTTCCGTTTTGATCTTCAAAAGTCGCCCATTTATGGGACCAGATATCAGAAGAAGAGCCCGTGGATTCCGCTCCTTTTCCGGCATGAACCACAATAAGATGGTCCACAAAGCCGTCGCCGTCCTGATCATACTCGGAATAATCGATCACACTGTCCACAGCATCGATGAGGTCTACGATCAAACGCTGGCAATTCCGGGGATAATCCCCCCATCCGTAATTATTGTCGGTATAATAAGCATAATTATTGACTGTGACACGCACCCAGTCCGCGGCCACAGGGCCTATGACATCATATGTCCCGTAAGAGACATCCTGGTAATAATCACGGAAACTCCCGGTAGAATGGGTATTTTGGCTGAACAGGAGATCATCAAAAGCTGATTTGTCTTGTGTATGGGAATTGTCATCAAAATCAACGAGCAGGACAAGGACTTTCTGAACACCTGAGGCCTGTATTTTCCGAACGCCCCCGTCCGGAGTCCTTTTCACATAACTCTGCGAAGCATCATCCCGGTAAACCAGCGGCATGGACAGTTTTTTTTCGCGGGGAAGAGGCCTCCCTGCCCGCTCATAATCCTCTTTTAGACGGGGATCAGGGGGAACTGAAAAGAGGAGGGCGGAAACTCCCAAAAACAATAGAGTGGTGATAATCAACCGCTTTGCCATAGTCATCCTCCTGTTCAGACATCTTTTAAAGGGAACATCAGCGTTCTGTCCAGCTCTGTTTCATCAAGCAAAAGCATATAGAGCCGTTGTAACCCAAGAGCTCCCCCCGATGAAGGGGGCATACCGGCCTCTAAGGCCTCAATGAACCCTTCGTCTATTTCATATACGCATTTCCCCTCTTTTTGTCGCATCTTTTTTTCTTTTTCCATCCGATTTTTCTGTTCTTCGGCAGAATTAAGCTCTTCAAAACAATTCGCCAATTCCACCCCGCAGAGATAAAACTCAAAGCGTTTTGCCACTTTCGGGTTTTCAGGCTTCAAACGGGCCAATGCCGCCAGGGGAGCAGGATATTCACAGAGCACAACAGGCCTTTCCCATCCTAAATGGGGCTCAATATCATGGGTCAAAATGGCAAAATAGAGATCCTGCCACCCTGGGCGGTTTTCTTCTATTCCCAGCTCATCGAAAGTCACAGATGCATATTTCTTGAATGCTTCTTCAACAGTTATCACATCGTACCCGCTCAAGTCGATTCTATGCCCCTGATATGAGAGGCTGTCAGATCCGGCCAAATGCCTGACCAGGGCGGAAAGGTCATCCATCAAAGCTTCATAGTCGGAAAAGCTGCGGTACCACTCCAGCATAAGGAATTCAGCATTATGACGGGGAGTGCTTATTTCTTTTCGAAACACCGGTGCGATCTGAAAAATATTATCCATGATCCCGGATACCAACATTTTCTTCATTAGATATTCCGGAGAGGTGTGAAGATAGAAGGTCTCTCCTAAAAGAGAGGTCTCAAGAGAATCAATGGCCGGCTCCATGGCAGCAAAGCGGGAAAGGAGAGGTGTATGCACTTCCAAAAACTGACGCTCCCAAAAGAATGATCGGGCTTGAGCCGTCCAGAGATAGGTCTGAAGAAAATTTCTTTTGAGCTGCAGGTCGTACACCGCTTTTTTCCAGTTTTCTCCTCCGCGAGGTTCCCGGCCTTTAACCAAAATCGAGACTTTTTGAACAGATATAAGGTTCTTTTCGAACTCCCCTTCGATCTCCACAATGTCAAAGGGCTCGGCCTTCACCGGAGTTATCTCATAATAGTGGTAGCCCGACAGAAGATAATACCGTCCTTCGACCATAATAATACGGCCACGGATGATCATAAGAGAAGCCTCATTCCGTCATAGGCATAGACGATCTCCAATCCGTCCCGGTTCTCATTTTGAAAAAATTCTAAATAGCGTTGGCTGAAGTGGGTCAAAATAAGCCGTTTCACCCCTTGTTTCAACGCCAAATCAATAGCTTCTCCATGAGTCGAGTGTTTCCCTCTCCGGGCATAGGCCTGATCTTCATCTTTATAAGTCGCATCATGGATCAGCACATCGGAATGCTCGGCAATCAAATGCGTTCCCTGACAAGGCTCCGTATCCAGAGCGTAGCCGACACTTATCCCCTTTCTGGGCGGCCCCATGACCCGGGAAGGCTCGATAACCTCTCCGTTGAATTCAATATTCTGTCCTTTCTGAAGCTTTCCGTAAAGAGGCCCCGGTGGAAGCCCCAGCTTTCGGGCCGCTTCAATATCAAATTTCCCGGGCTTGTCTTTTTCGCGGTAAAGAAAACCGCAGGTCGGGACCGTATGCTTCAGAGGGATCACACTGACTTCAGCCAAAGGCCCTAAATCAATCACATCATTATCTTTAACTTCCCGGATATGGAGAGGATAGAGAAGCTCCCCTCGGATAAATTTGAGGTTATATGCGATATAGTCTTTGATCCCCCGGGGGCCGCAAAGTAAAAGGGGTGTTTCCCGCCCGTTCAGTGAAAGAGTCGTCAGTAATCCCAAGAGGCCGAAGAGATGATCCCCGTGAACATGGGAAATAAAAATAGATTTGATCTTGGAATGGCGCAGGCGTACTTTTTGGATCTGATGCTGAGTCGCTTCCCCGCAGTCAAAAAGGGTAATATCTCCATTATGAGCAAGAGCCGTGGATGAATGATTTCTGAACAAGCCCGGAACAGCGGCCCCTGTCCCCAGAGTGATGATCTCCAGCATGGAGCTCCTTTCTTAATAAGCCGTTAAGGCCGCTTCATCTTATGGCAAATCGTTTTCTCTGTCAATGTATTCCCTGTCAGGGGCGGGGGAGATACTCTTCATAAGTAAATCCTTCATCAGGAAGCCCGGACAGACTCATCTCCTCGACTCCCACCTGCTCAGGAACAATAAAAGAAGCATAGATGTCGGATTGTTTTCGTTTGAACAGGAGGTTTTTGGTTTGCAGGGGGCCGGATACGCCTAAGAGACGTTTCAGTGTTCCCGGGGACAAAGCAACACCCCCTACCCGGCGCAAAGGAACCCGTTTGCCGTTATCAAAAACCTTGTAGATACGTATCGGGATAACGCTTCCGTACTCTTCACCGGGTAATTCCGCCAACGGCTCAAGATATCCCGGCTCAGCTAAAGAAGCAATCTCCAAATAATAATCATATCCGTTTTTTTGAGCAGACAGGATCATTTTTTCATAAAGCTCTTTTGGTGTATCTTCCTTTTCGCACGAAACGACAATAACGCCCGGAGCATCCTCGATCTGCAAAGGATTAGGCCATCTTTTATGCCAGCCGGCTTCCTTTCCTTCTTGAGAGGGAGTTCTGTTTCCCAGGACATTTTTCAAAATCCCCCGGGAAACAAGCAGTTTCTCTTTTGTTTTTACTCCTTCAGCACTGACCGGAAAGGAACCGACTAGTGACACCCCTTCCCAATGATCGATGTGAGGCATGGCCTTCACTGTGAGCTGTGGCGAGATAATCAGGCGCTCATAACGACGCTCCATCATCCCCTTATTGGACTCCGGATCTGCCGAAGCTACCTGCATATCATAATAAAGAGGACGTTTCCTGGCTATAAGAGGATCCTGTTCACCAAAAAGAGATTTTGCAAACAGAAAAGCAACGGCCTCCTCCGTAAAAAGGACCGGCCCTTCATAATAATCTTCATAGGCCTCTGCTGAGATCTTCTCTTTAAGGCCCTGAGAAAACAGTCGTATCTTTTGTCTCCAATCATCCATGGGAGGTAAAGGGTCCCGGGGTGAATGGACGATGCGAAGCTGCCCTCCCTCCCGCTCTCCTGCAGGAGTCAATCCGTAAGCTTTGACCGTCACGACCAGTCCGGCCTGGGGATAAACCTGAAAACTCCCTTCAGAATTCACATACGAAATAAGAGTCTCCCAGGCGTATATGTCAACACGAGACTCTTTGAAAGACTTCTCTTCAACTATGATCCGAGAAAGCTGTCGGGCTCTTTCCTCTAATTCTTCCAAGGGAGGCAGTAAGATCCTGTCACTTATCATAATGCGAACGGCTTCACCGGGTATAAAATCATAGCCGTCTTTTCCGGGCGGAACACCCCGCTCTTTCATGACGCTTTTTTTATTCTCATAGTGGGCCACCGCCTCTTTGTAAAGACCGTCATAGATCATCCATAGCGAACGCTGAACAGCTCCGGGATGCGGATCCCGGACGGTTCCCATAAAACGGCCCATTTCTCCGAAAAGGTTATTATAGGTCAGAAAATTTTCATTATTCATTTGATAATCACCGACCATCACCCGGCCGCCGACACCCCGATACGGGACATCTCTGGAGAGAAAGAGGCTCCCCCCCTCTGCTGAAATGCGTATGAGATGAAGATCCGTTAAATAGGCGGAAAGATAAAAAGGAAGCGCATGCCCCTCAAGGACAAGGTTCTCTAAGGCATACTCCATCTCTTTTTTCAATGCCTCATGCAGGGACGGTGCAAAGGTGTTTTGGCCCTGTATGATGGCAAAGCATAAGAGAAGGGCTGATATCATCATGCAGGTCTTTTTCATCGTTTTTCCTTTCTGACATCAGGCCGGGGAAGCAGAGGCAACTTGCTTTGGGCATGCCCTTTCTTCTGCAGCTCGATCTGTGAAACAAATATTTCCGGAGACACCGCCGTAACAGGGACGGCCCCCGATTCTGCTCCACAAAAACCGCTGAAGATTTCATATTCCCCTCCGCCGGCCCGGATCCTCGAAAACATGGACAGCGGTGTGCCGATCAGGTCGACCCCCCGAACTAATTCGTCAGGGCGGCCGTCGTCATAGACACGGTACACAAGGAGCGGAATCACATTAAAGGTGTTTGGAGAATAGCGTCCTGTTAGGGTGAACCCTCCCTGGACGGCTTCGATATGGTATCCGAATGAAAGCTGCTGACGTTTCAATTCAGCGGCCAAAGCCTCTCTCAACTCATCATGGCTAAGAGGCTCATGCGTTTGAATGATCATATTCGATTGACGGGCCACAGGGATATACCCGCCCCGGGCCCGGCCATGCCCGTTAGACGATCCGTGCCCTGCAATGGGAGTGCGGGACATTAAAAAGTTTTTCAGAACCCCTTCTTCAACCACTATGACTTTTTCAGCCGGAGTCCCTTCATCATCAAACCGATATCCCCCCCATAAATAATTGTTTTGAAAACGGGAAAGAAGCGGATCATAGACGACAGAAAAAGTGTCCGGCAGCACCTGTGCCCCTATCTTATCTTTGAAGGTCTGGCCGTCCGTCACTTTTTTCATCCGCTGCCCTTCCACCCGATGGCCGAAGATCTCATGAAAAAAGACCCCTGCAGCCTCTCCTGAAAGCAAAGCCGGGCCGGTATAGGGGTCGACCAGCGGCGCTTCTCTCAGCTCAATCATGATCCCGGCCAGACGGCTCACCTGATTTGTGATCTCTTCTTCTGAAGGAAGATCCCGGAAATTCTCTCCCACAAAAGAAAGAAAAACCGGAAGAACCATTCCGTCGTCCGCTTTTGTCGATGCATGAAAGGAAAGGCGCACATATTGATAAGACTGGACAATGCAACTGCCCGAAGAATCGACAAAAGTCTTTTCTCCCTTGACCACAGAGAGATCTGCAGACCCTTCCATACAAAACGGGTCTTCCAGGAAAAGAGCACTCCAGAAGCGGAGGCGTTCTTTCCACCATTCCACCTGCCCAACGCTGAGAGGCTCAGAATCGGGAGCATGATACTTGTGCGGGGGAATAAGCGTGTAATCTCCGGACCGGTCTTTCTCTTCCACTTTAATATCCACATTGGCCTTGACTTTAGAAAGGCCGTCCACAGCTTTGCGATAGGCCTTTTCTGCAGCGGCACGGGTCACCAAATGTACGGCTGCGGGATTATTATCTAAAGGAAACCGGGCTGTTTCTCCCTGAGAGGTGTAATAAGAGCTGAAGTCTTCCCGAAGGAGATGAAAATTATCCTTTTCAGGTGAGCCGGTGCGCACCATGACTGTCAAAATACGGCTCTGCTCTTCATCCTCCTGCGAAAGGCTTCCCAATTCGGCAGAAAATAAGACTTTTTTTTCATCGTCGACGCGGTACGAGATATAATAGGGCGGTATTTCCTTTTTTTTCAACTCTGAAAAGGCTTTTTTGATTTCCCCGGCCAACGTTTTTTCCAGAGGAGGGAAACGATCCCCGCCCCAAAGAACTCCGTAAAAAAGCAAGAAAAAAACAAAGAATACCGTTATATGCCGCATACTACCTCCCCTGATAACGCAAAAGAAACTCTTGACGAAATGCTTCATAACGTTTTTCCCGTATAGCCCGGCGCACAGATTCCATAAGCGTCAAATAAAAATGAAGATTATGATAGCTATTCAACCGAAGGGCCAGGATCTCTCCGGCTTTATAGAGATGACGCAGATAAGCCCGTGAAAAATTCCGACAGACATAGCAGGAGCAATCTGTCTCCGGCGGCCGGCTGTCCCGCGAGAATTCGGCATTTTTAATATTCAGCGGACCGTCCCAGGTAAAGATCATTCCGTTCCGGCCGTTACGGGTCGGCATGACACAGTCAAACATGTCAATGCCCCGATAAACTCCTTCAACCAGGTCTACCGGCGTCCCGACGCCCATGAGATAACGGGCCTTATGTTCGGGCAACAGAGGGACAGTACACTCCAGCATCTCATGCATCAGCTCTTTAGGTTCTCCCACACTTAAGCCTCCCAGTGCATAGCCGGGAAAACCGATCTCGCGGATACGTGATGCGCTTTCTGCCCGTAAATCGGCATATACTCCCCCTTGAACGATTCCGAATAATAATTGTTCTTCATTTTTTTTATGGGCCTCTTTACAGCGTTTTGCCCATCTTGTCGTCCGCTCAACCGATTGGGCCACATAACCGTGTTCTGCCGGATAAGGCACACATTCATCAAAAGCCATCATGATATCACTGCCTAAGGCATTTTGGATCTCCATGGAGAGTTCCGGAGTCAAAAAGTGACGGGAGCCGTCAATATGAGAGCGGAAAAAAACTCCTTCTTCAGTGATCTTGTTCAGCCCTAAATGGGAAAAGACCTGAAAACCCCCGCTGTCTGTCAGAATAGGCCGATCCCATGATGAAAATGTGTGAAGCCCTCCCATTTCAGCGATCAGTTTATGGCCGGGCCTGAGATAAAGATGATAGGTGTTCCCCAAAATGATCTGAGCCCCGATGTCTTTCAATTCATGGGGGGACAATGTCTTCACTGTGCCCTGCGTTCCCACAGGCATGAAAATGGGGGTTTCCACCTCGCCATGAGTCAGATACAGTTTGCCTGTACGCGCGGCCCCGTCCGTGCCCAGCAATTCAAAGCCTCTGTATTCGCTCATAGAATCAACTCCACTTCCAGATATCCTGTCAAAGGCTCCACAGACGCGACGCGGACACGCCCTTCAAGTCCCGGAGTAAGCTGGCGGGGATCTCCCCGCATCCCTTTAAAAAATGCTTGCCCCTCAATAGAAAGGCCTTCCAGCTCAACAGCGGCCTTGTCATCACCGACCCATGTCACGACGCCTTTAAAAAACTCATCGCGATGGGCGTCCAAATAACGCAGAATCTTGATCTCCCGTGAGCGCTGTTCAGCCCCGGCTACAACGCGCTCTTTTTCCGAAAGAACTTTCCCCAGGGCAAAAAGCTCTTCCTCTTCAAAGATGCGCCCTTTCAAAATACGGTGGATGACAAGATCGGAGTACCGTCTGATGGGAGAGGTAAAATGAGTATAGGCCGTGGACTGCAAGCCGTAATGGCCGTAATTAACATCGGTATAACGGGCTTGTTTGAGAGATTTAAGAAGCTGAGTCTTCAAAAAGGGGCCGAAAGGCCTGTCATGGATCTTTTTAAGAAGGCGGTTGATCTCTTCAGGAGAATCCCCGCTCAAAGAGAGGCCGAAATACTCAAGCATATCGGAGAAGCGTCCCAGACTCTCCTCTGAAGGACTTTCATGGGTGCGGAAGAGAAGCCGCTGCTCTCTTTTTTCCAAAAAGCGCGCCACAGCCTCATTAGCAGCGATCATAAACTCTTCGATGATACGGTGAGCCCATCCCCTGTGAACAGGCATCAGCGCCACAGGGCTTTTCTTCTCATCCAGGATAATGCGGGTCTCCGGCATATCCAGGTCCAAAGCGCATCGGGCTTCTCTTTGTTTGTTCAGAGCCCGTGCACATTCCATCATCATGCGGGCTTCCGTAAAAGGAAGTGTTTTATCAGTATTCTTTCCATCAAGCAGATCTTGAAATTCTTCATAACTCAGAAAACGGTCTGCCTGAACAGCCGAAGAAATAATCTCACTCTTTTCCACCTGTCCCAGGCGGTTCACATCCATCATCACTGACATTGCCAACCGAGGCATCCCCTCTTTCAGGCTGCATAGCTCTCCGGTAATCGCCGGAGGAAGCATAGGGCGGTAATAATCTTCACAATAGACAGAAAACCCCCGTTGGAAAGCATGCCTGTCCTCCTCTTCATCCTCTTTGAGAAAAAAGGAGACATCGGCGATATGAACATAAAGGCGCCATCCATCGTTCTTTTCCTCTATGGAAACGGCATCATCATGGTCTTTTGCTTCAGCCGGGTCGACGGTCAAGGTCAGTAACGCCCTCAGGTCTTTTCTTTTTTCGGTTTCTTTTTCCAACGCTTTTTTCAACTCTTCAAAGCGCTCGGGGCTGATGTCTTCGATAAGAGTATCCAGATGGTAAAGGACAAAGACCACTTTATCATCAACGGCCGGGTCATCCGGGTCCCCGATAATATCCAGGGCCCGGGCCTCCAGAGGCGAATAACGCGTTATCGTTGCGCTGATCACGGTCTCGTCGGCAACAGAAGGGAAATCTTTCGGGTAAACCAGCGGAATATATTCAGGCAAATTGCGGTCTAAAGGCATCAGATAGCCGGAAGAAGCCATACCGACGATCTGTGAGAACCCTCGCCTGAGTATGGCTGTAATTCGGCCCTCCTTTTTCCCTTTATAAAACTCTTCTCTGACCCTGACGATATCGCCGTGGAAGGCCCCGTTCAGTTTCATGGGAGGAATATAGAGATCCGGGCGCTGCGGGTCTTCAAAGACCGCAAAACCAAATCCCCTCGGATTCATATGCAGGCGTGCCGACGCCTCTTGCCCGGAAGGCGCCTGATAGCGTCCTTTATCGTCCTTGGCAATAATTCCCTTTTCAGTCAGTCGCCAAAGCAGAGCGGAGAGACGGCGTTGCTCTTTTTTCTTTAAATGCAAAGCCTCCGCCAATTCTCTGAATCCTATGGGGCCTTTACGGGCGCTTATCAATTCGATTATTCTCTTTTTTTCTTTCAAAACAGCTTCAGTATCCTTTTCACCCGGACCTTCTGAAGATCTTCATCCATGGAAAAATAGATAAGAAGAGGGGTCCCGATGACTTTTTTCCGGGGGACAGGCCCGAAGAAACGGCTGTCATGAGAATCATCCCGGTTGTCTCCCATCATGAAATAATACCCTTCCGGAACGGTTACCGGCCCGAAATTATCCCGGGGAATGTATTCTTTGGGGAAAACCCGGGCATCACTGTGCTTCACATAGAGCTCTTCTTGAAGAACCCCGTCAATATAGAGCTGTTTGTCCCGGACTTCCACAGTCTGCCCTTCCTGTGCCACACAACGTTTGACAAGGCGCAGGTTTTTGCTTTTTTTCCAAAAGAAGAGCTGATCGAAAAAAGACGGTTTAGGCCCTTCAGGGCTCCAAAAGACCACCATATCACCCGGAGCAGGGTCCCGGAAACCGGGAACGCGAAGATTCACTAACGGCACTTCACCGCCATACGTAAATTTATCTACCATAAGATAATCTCCGATCAAAAGAGTGTCTTCCATAGATCCCGAGGGAATCTTATATCCGGAAACCACAAAGGGCTTCACAATAAAGAGAAAGACCAGCAATGACCAGACGATGGCATTTTTCCACTCTCTTAACTCCTCTTTAAAACTCTTTTTGCTCATGGCGCCTCCTTCTATCGGTGATAAGACCCGCCGAAGAGAATTGTCCCCGACCGGTAGATCTGTTCAGCTAAAACAACCAGAGCCAATTCATGACTCATGGTCAACATACTTAAAGAGATCACAGGGTATCCTTTTTCTTTTACGGAGTCCGGAATCCCGTAATAATTACCCACATGAAAACGGAGATGACGGCCGCTGCTCATCCCCCTGTTGATAAACTGTGAAAACGCAAGAGAATCCATCAGCTCCCCTGCGGCATCTAAAATCACAGAAAGCCGTCCGGATGTCTCAAGAGAGTCTTTCAACAGAGCTGTCTCGCTTTTGATTTTTTCATTCTCCCGGGAATTACGGGCCTCTTTCAGCATTATCGGGACAGTCTGAATCTTTTTATTGGCTAATTTGAGATAATAATCAAAAGAGGTTTTAAGTGAATCACTTTTAAACCTTCCGAAACTGACGATCTCAATCATGAGCCTCCACTTTCCGCCCTCCCCCGTAAAGATTATCTAAATCATACAATTCGCGTTTTTCGGGCGTAAACAGATGAACGAGAAAATCAAAATAATCCATGATGATCCACTCCCCGTTGGCATAGCCGTCGAGATGGCGGCAGGTCAGGCTGTCATCTTCTTTGAGGCGTTTCATCACATGATCAGCCAGTGACTGGGTCTGTTTGACCGTCTCTGCAGAAGCGATAACCAAATAATCGGTTATGGGGGAGATCCCCTGCACATCCAATGCAGCGATCTGCAACCCCTTTTTCTCATCAATAAGCGTAACGATCTTTTTTATCATCTCCATACCTTAATATCCCTCCATTAAGCTTTTATGGTTTTTGAATATATCCGTTTGGAGAATATCTTCTCCGATAATAATAGTTGCGTCGATTTTTTCCATTTCACGCCTGTCATCATAAAGGACAAAAGCTTCTTCCGTTCCGAAATAGGCCTTCAGGATTCTGATCTTTTCCTCTTCTTTTCCGGTACGGTCAATAATGAGAGTCTTTGGATATTTCATACTGGGGGCATTTCCGAACTCCGCCACGTCGAACCCCTCGGTGCGCATGATCTTTGTGAGCGTATAGGCTAAATCACTGATATTCGTCCCGTTCAATAATTCCACACGAATCACCCCTTTGGGATAATTCTCATAAAACATTTTCTCCAAACGCTCTTTCTGCCAATGCCAAAGATAAAAGGCCCCTGCACAGAGAATAAAAAGAAAAATAATCAATTTGACTTTTTTGGCCATCCGTACAATCCCTCTCTTTGAATGATCTCCCATACTTCTCCGGGGAGAAAACGCCGGCAGTTTTTCCCTGCCCGTATCCGTTCACGGATCTGTGAAGAAGCAGCAGCGACCGGCCTCATAGGCATGATCTCGACTTGATTACCCCATCGGGCTTTTACGTTGCGCAAGGAACTCCCCCTTCTGGGATAAACCACAGGAGTCGACAGGGAAAAAATAGTTTCTGTCTCTTTCCACTTGTCCAGCGTAAGGGCTGAATCACTTCCCATAATCAAATAAAGTTTCCCCTCGTCACAAAAATGTTTTAATGTCTCTACCGTATAGGAAAGACCTTTTTTCTTGTTCTCATAATCAGAGATTATCATGCGGGGGTCCTGAAAAGCAGCTCGAATCATCTCCGCCCTCTTCTGAAAAGGTGCCGAGGGCTGTTTCTCTTTGAGCGGCTGCTGATAGACAGGGACGATGTAGAGCTTTTCCGGGATGTAAAGGCTCAAAAAGGCCCGGATGACAGCTAAATGGCCCTTATGAAAGGGGTCAAAAGATCCTCCGAAAATCCCTATTTTCATTTTTGTTCTTGAAAGTCATCACCTAAAGACCGGATCTTTTTAATCAGTTTTTGATCTTCGATCTCCTGCCGGGTCATATAGGAATAGAGAGAATAGGCTTTATCTTTCTCATTTAAAGCCAAATAATTACGGATCTGTTTATACCTCAGCCAATTTCCGGCGGAGGTCTCGCCGAATTCTTTAAGAGCTTTTTCAATGACAGCCAAAGAAATCTTATACTCTTTTCGCCGGAAATAGAAACGGGCTATATAATACTCTTTCATCCCTAAAGTATTCCGGCAATCTTCAAGGCGGGCCCAGGCTGTTTCTGAATAAGGAGAATTCAAATCGATGACCTTTTCGAAATAGTAGATGGCCCGGCGGGTGGCTTCCTGGTCGCGCTGAGGCTTTCTCTTCTGCCTGTAGTACGTTTCCCCGATTTTGAAAAAAGCGTCATCTAAATATTCACTTTCGGGATAACGGTCGATGACACGCTGAAAAGAGACGATAGCCTCTTCATATTCTTTCTTTTTTAAATAGGATTCCCCTAAAAGAAATTGAACCTGCGGGCTTTTTTTGCTTCCCGGAAAATCTGAGAGGAAATAACGGGCTTCTTCCTGAAAATCCTTATAATCCTTTTTGTCAAAAAGATGTGTCAGGCGTTGAAACGTGTCCTCTTCCCCCAGAAGAACACGTGTATTTTTTTTGGAACAACCCACCGCTGCGATGATCGACACAGCCGTTACAATAATGATAAGAGCTTTTTTCACGTTATCACTCCAGTTCTTTTAATTTTGACAAAGCATAAAGGGTATTACGCTGCTTTTGATAAGGGTCATCCTTGATGATGGCTTGAAACAGCGCTACAGCTTTTTCCCTCTCTCCCATTTTCAAATAAGAGTCTCCCATAATCCTCTGGACATCGCTTATCCATATTTTCGGTTTTCCTATGCGGAGCACCACTTCTCCACGCTGAACCGCATCTTCATATCGGCCGTTTTTATAAGCCTGCTCTGCTAATTTATAATTGATATTACCGATGTCAAAATAGATGATCTGCTTTTTGGGATGATTGGGAAAAAGATCCAAAAGACGGTTATAACTCCGGTTGGCATTCTCATAATCTCCCACTTCATAGTAACAGCGGCTGATCCTGTAAAGCACCGTCTGCTTCACGGCGTCAGGCAGATCATCACTTTCAAAACCGGTCACATAAAAAGCCAAAGCCTTCTGATAATCAAACTTTTCGTCAAAGTATTTGTTCCCGAGATGAATAGCGTAATCATCACCGATCTTATATTCCGGCATGATATCGATGATATGTTCAAAGGCATCATACATACTGTCTAAACGATTCGCCGCTTCCAACTCCCGGGCAAAACCATAATAAGCATCGGCGATGCGTTTGCGCTCCTTGTCTCCGCCGTAAATCAGGGCTTTATTCATATTAATGACAAAATCCCCGTAACGCATGCGGGCTTTATTGGCCATGCCGAGCCAATAGTATCCTTCAGGAGATCCGGGATTATCTTTGATAGCCTGTTCAAAATAGCCGATGGCTTCCATGACCTTGTCATTTTTTAAAGACTGACGGCCCTGATTTATTTTCTTCTGATATTTCCCTCCGCAGGATATGATCACAAGTGATATCCCAATAATCAAAAAAGACTTAACGATCCGCATATTTTCTCTCCCTTTTCTCCGCTCATTGTAAAGGGATTCCCGTTTTTGTCAAGAAGAGGATTGGGCTTTACAGGAAGGGCGGCGACACTTATAGTGGGATATGACTTCAATATCCTCATATCTTCTCCGATCCGAGCTTCCGGACCAGAATGAGATCCAGTCCCGGATCACAGAAAACCTCTGGCCCGCCTTCATGTTTCATGACCCGGTCTCCAACACCCTCTGGGGAGAGCTCTTCACTTGTTTTCCAGAATTTCAACAGACCCTTTTCATCAACGGGCAGCCGGCTGCAGTGGTCAACGCCCTTCCCCTGGAGTGGAAGGCTTCCCCGGAGGACCTTCCCGATGAAGGCTGGGACTGGGCTTTTCAAAAAGGCGTAGAGGATCACCGTCAGAAAAGGACTCCGCACCTTTTATGCGGGCTTCAAATCGCCGTGGCTGAAGAGTTTCAGGGACAGGGCCTCAGCACTTTTCTCGTGCAGGCTATGAAAGAGACAGCCCGGGACCACAGCCTTAAAGCGCTGATCATCCCCGTCCGTCCCACCTGGAAAAACCGCTATCCGCTGATTCCCATGGACGATTACATCCGATGGACACGTGACGACGGGTTCCCTTATGACCCCTGGCTCCGGATCCATGTGAAAGCCGGCGGTATCATCCTGAAACCATGCCCCCGGGCCATGACCATCCCCGGGACCGTAGCCCAATGGGAAGAGTGGACACAACTGCGTTTTCTTCAAAGCGGGGATTACATCATCCCCGGGGCCCTTGTCCCGGTGAAGATTGATGTAGAGCAGGACCTGGGCCTCTACGTGGAACCCAATGTCTGGGTGGTGCATACCTTTTAATGTCTTGTTTTTTTTAACGAAAAGGAAAACGAAAAAAGCTCCGGCTGTTTTCTGATTCCCTGATGAATCATACTGTCATCCGGAGCCGTTATAATCGAAAAACTATTCTGATATCAGCTTATTTTATTTTTGTCCGGGACAAGCGAAACCCGACATAGGCAGAGGCTTTATGCGGGTATTCAGCATTGAACCCCGGAACCTGTGCATGGTCTTCACCATCAGCCCAACACCCGCCGTAAATGACTTTATATTTATTTTGGGAGGCTGTAGCCGTCCATTCCCAGACATTGCCGCTCATGTCATAAAGGCCCAGTTCATTAGCGTTTTTGGTCCCTCCATTCCGGGGAGAACCGTCACTGTTCCCTTTATACCAGCACACATCATTGATATGATCGCTTCCGCTGTATTTGAAAGCATTGGTTTTATTCCCTCCGGCAGCGGCATAGGCCCACTCGTTGCGTTCCGGCAACCGATAGCCTGAAGCCTCTTCGTGGACAGTGACATCTGCTTTGACAATTGATGAGCCCTCATACCCGATATTGCTTAAAGTGTAGCAGGAGCTCAGCCCTTCAGTTTCACTCAGGGCATTACAAAAAGCCAAAGCATCATACCAGGTCACATTATGCACCGGCAAGGTGTCACCCTGGTATTCGGAAGGATTAAAACCCATGACACGGGAAAAATCTTTTTGAAGGACTTCCGTCTTTCCCAGGAAAAAATCCTTGTCTGCAGATCCCTTGGCATTTTTCCCGGCTTCCACAGTGATCATGGGGATCCCTTCGTCCTGCGTGTCACTTTTCAGGGCGGGCCGCACGGCCGCACAGGCAACAAAAGTCAGAGAGATGATAATAAACAAAACAACAGCAAATATATTTCTCATGTGCATACTCCTTTTTTTATGTCTTTTTCAGGGTAAATTCCGGCAAACGCGAAAACCCACATTGGCCCCCTGGCCGTTAGGGTCGGCATGGACTCTGGCTGCAATAACCGAATTTCTGGCTTCCGAATACCAACATCCGCCTCTCAGTATCTTTCTCTCTCCTGTCTCAGGGCCTTTGGGGTCTTGAGCAGGTGAATCCGCATAATAGGTCTCCCCGAACCAGTCCCAGCACCATTCGTAGACATTGCCACTCATGTCATAAAGGCCCAGCTCATTGGCTTTTTTCTCTTTCACATGATGGGTCTTAAACCGGCTGTTCTCTTTATGCCAGGCAACTTCGTCTATGGTATCAGATCCGGCAAATTGCAGACCCTGACTTTTATTCCCGCCTTTGGCGGCAAATTCCCATTCCGCTTCTGTGGGGAGCCGATAGCCGTTTTTGCTCCAATCGGCTTGAACTCCTTCGTCAGTGATGATGTAGAAGGGTTCCAGTCCCTCTTTAAGGCTCAGACCATTACAGAACTCTATAGCCATCATCCATGTGATGCGCTCCACAGGGAGGCTTTCGCCTTTGAGCCGCGAAGGGTTGTCATCCATGACTTCATTCCACATATTCTGCGTTACTTCACTCTCACTCATGAGAAAAGAGGAGACAGTGACGGTATGGGCGGGCTGTTCTCTTTCCCCTGCTTCATCGGAACCCATAATAAAGGTCCCTCCCTCGATTATGATCAGCTTAGGGGATACTCCATACAGGCCCTGGCTCATAAAAACAATGATCAGGGCTAATAAAGCCGTGGCAGTGATCTTGATCTTCATGCGCATACCTTCGCCTAATTACCAAAAAGGCCTTTTAGGATCTCAGCCTGTCCTTCATCCATGCCTTCGCCTTCAACCTCAAACTCTTTATATTCCACACCGGAATAAGGAGTAAAGAAAGAATCCTGAACAGCGCTTCCCGGTTGAAACTGAACCGCTTTTTCATAATACTTGATTCCCAGGACATTGCTTTCAGTCTTCAAATTGATCCCCTTATGTACCCAGACCCGTGAACCCATGGCACGGATAACTTCACATGTATATCCCATGAAAGACTCCTGTCCTTCGATCTCTCCACCTAAGGAATCCAATATCGCTTGGCCAAGAGCCTCTTGCTCTTTTTCTGTCATCTCATCGATCTCTTCATCTAACTCTGTTCCGTAAAGCGCTCCCTTGATGCCGGTCATCTTTTCCAAGTCCGCCGTCCAGAAACGGTCATCAACAGTCACGGTCACTGTATGGGTGACGGTTTCGCTTTTCATGCCCAAAATCTTTGTGATAGTGACCGTACTGATCTCTTCACGCATTTTCCGGCCGTATTCATCCCACCAGACAGCCCTCTTACCTTCGGTGTTTCCGCTGATCTCATACTTCACGACTCCGCTTTTGATACCAAAACGCTGCATCTTTTTCATGTCCTGAGCCGTCATCAAAGAACTGAAAGCAAACATCACGGCCAACAACAAAACTGCTTTTTTCATCCTAACCTCCTGTTTTAAAACCATTTCTTCGGTAATGAACTGCAAATGAAATACCCCCAAGGCCGGGCCTTCTGAGCGAAGATAACCGTTATCTGAAAAATCTTGTGGGTAGGAAACACGGACACCTCCTGCATGCTGTATGCCTCCGGGATGTTTCTCCTTTGAGAGGCCCGTTATTCATTGACTTCTTTCCAAGTAATTATATTCAAATTGCAAAAAGAGACAAGGTCATAAAAGTATTTTATGATTTTTTTTCTGCATCTTTTACTGAAAGCGCCTTGTACTCTTCCAGCCGTTCCACACATCGCTCCGACATCCGGAAGTTCCAGATCGGATCGACAAGTTCTTTCCCCAGTTGCCGACAGGGCATGCCGCAAATTCTATATTTCATTTTCTTTATTTTTTCCAAAGAAAGCTCTTTGTCAAATCCGATGGTGATATACGCAGAAAGAAGAGGCCACAACGACTCAACCGGGACAATCACTCCCCACCCCCATGGGGCTTTGTGAAAATTCAGATGTTCCGCCGTCTTTATCGAATAGCTGTAAGAAAAATTTAAATGCGATGAGACTTCTTTCATCCGCCAGGCCGGAAGAAAAAAATCATTATCCTGAAAACGGAACAGGTAATAAGGCAGGTAGAAATCGCCCTTTTCCGGGTGATAATCTTCCGGGATGAGAAACAGCCCTTTTTCCAGGCCATTTTTTCCCCATTGCCACTGACGGGAACAATTTAAACAAGTCCAAAACAGGTCATCATCAAAACCCGTCAAAGGATGATTACAATTGGGGCAGATAAGCGATGCGACGGTAATTCTCAAGGACCACCTTCCCGTTTTTTATGACCGTGTGGACATTATTTATCCCGTAATTATAAAAGAGATACTTATAATTGGGGATATTGAGTAAAAGAAGATCAGCCTTTTTCCCCGGAGCAATCCGCCCTCTGTCACTCAACCCCAAGGCCCCTGCAGCATTGACAGTCACGGCATTGATGATCTCCTCCGGTTTCATCTTCAAGAACATGGCCGCCAGATTCATGACAAACTGCATATTGAATCCATGATTGCTTCCCGGGTTGTAATCCGAGGCCAGGGCCACGACAGCCCCGGCTTCAATAAGGCTTCGGGCCGGTGCATAATCTTTCATCATAAGGAAAAAAGATGTCCCCGGAAGAAGAGTCGCCGTGGTCCGGGACTCCGCCAGAGACTGAATGCCCTGATGGGAGATCTTCATAAGATGATCGGCACTGAAAGCTCCAAAACGGGCCGCCAGTTCAGCACTACCCAGGGGATGAAGTTCATCAGCATGGATCTTTAATTTAAAACCGTTTTTCCGGGCCTCTTTAAAATAACGTTTCCCGCTTTCAGGAGAAAAGACCCCTTTTTCTACAAAGATATCGGCAAATTCTGCCAAGCCTTCATCTTTGACCCGGGGAAGCATCTCCTCGCAGACACGATCCATATAGGACACTTCTGTCTCACCCGGAGGGATTTCATGCGGCCCCATAAAAGTGGCGACAACAGTGTCCGGATAGGCCTTTTGAAGCCTTTTGATGACTCTGAGCATCTTCAGCTCATTTTCGGTATCCAGCCCGTAACCGCTTTTGATCTCGACAGTTGTCGTTCCGTGAGCCAGAATATCTTCCATGCGGGGAAGAGCAAGCCGAAAAAGCTCCTCCTCACTAAGCGCGCGGGTGTGTTGAACAGAATTTTTGATTCCACCACCGGCAGCGCCGATCTCTTCATATGAGGCTCCACGAAGACGCAGCACAAACTCATCTTCACGGCTTCCCCCATAGACCAGATGGGTATGGGAATCGATCAACCCGGGCATGACAACATAAGAAGAGGCCTCTAAAGTCTTTTCGGCCTCAAATTCCAGCCCCTGCCCCTTTGCTGTGATCCGATCTCCGGTGACAGCGATGTCGATGTTTTTTTCACATTCAATTGTCCCGGCTTCATGGCCCCGGGCCGTGTCATAAAGGGGCGAAATCACTTCACGGCAATTTTTAAGAAGAAGATCGCAACGTTTCACAGTCCCTTCCTTTCCTCATCAGTGTTCATCAGACAACGGGCTTGCTCTGCCCATGTCTCTTTATCTTTCACAACATAACGGCAGAGACCTTTGCTGCGGCTGAAACCGGCCGCTACAAAGGCATGATGGCTTTCTTTTTCACCCTTAAAAAGGGTAAGCTCAAAGGGAAAAAGCCCCTGTTTCCCTGCACTCATCACCATCTCGTCTTGCCGTCCCTTCCATATTATCATAAAAAAGGCGCCTTGGGGTGATAAAAGACGCTCTGCAGCCGAAAAAAGAGCATCCATATCCAATGAAGAGTCATAAAGAGCCGCATTTTTATGGGCTGAAGGGCTGAGACGCCCTGTTCCGGCCCGGCGATAAGGGGGATTAGAGAAAATCAGGCCATAAAGACGATCCGGATGAAACAATCGGATATCCCTGTGAAGAAAGCTGACATTGGAAAGTCCGTTGATTTGGGCATTATAGCCGGCCAGCCGGGCATTCACCTCTAAAATATCAACACCGGTAACACGGGATTCGGGATTTTTTCCGGCATACAGAAGGGAGAGGATCCCGCAGCCTGAACCGATCTCCAGGACAGAGGAAGCCCCTGCCGTGAGAACAGAATAAAGCAAAAGGGCATCATGGGTAAAACGGAATCCTTTACGGGGTTGACAAAGTGTCAGTCCGCAGGCTGCCGTCAGGTCATATTCAGAACCGGGAAAGGGACGCGGCTGTATCAAGGCGTACCAGGGCCCGGTGAAGGGCTGATTGAGCCCGTTTGATATCGGTTTCTTCATCGGGGGAAGAAAGACGTTTTTCAGCCCTTGCTTTAGCGGCTTCCGCCCGCTTGACATCGATTTCATCGGCAAATTCAGCAGTCCGCAGAACAAGGGTAACTTCTTCAGGGGCAATATCCGCGATTCCCCCGGAAGCGGCCATGACTTTCTCTTCTCCTCCGGAGAAAACAAGGGTGACCGAACCTGGTTTAAGAGGAGTCACCATGGAAATATGCTTCGGATAAACGGAGAATTCACCCGCCTGTCCCGGAAGGATGACAGTTTTGATTTTTTCTTGAAGTTTGACCCCCTCAGGAACGACGATCTTTAAACTCATCTCAGCCATATTGCGGCCCTTTCATCCTTCTTACTCCTCTTTTTTCTTTTTATTTTTAACAGCCTTCTTTTTGTTTTTCACATCTTCAGGCTGCTCCTTTTCCTCAGAATCCTCTTTCTTTTTTGTTTCTGCAGAAGCATGAGCTTTAGTGCCTTTCAGACGCTCTCCTTTTTCACGGGCCTCTTCAATGGTGCCCACATAAATAAAGGCCTGTTCATTCAGATCATCATGTTTCCCTTCGACGATCTCTTTAAAACCCTGAACGGTATCCTCCAAAGGCACATATTTCCCGGTCATGCCGGTAAACTCTTCTGCTACAAAGAAGGGTTGAGAAAGGAACCGTTGAAGCCTCCGGGCCCGCGCCACTGTGATCTTATCTTCCTCGCTCAACTCCTCCATCCCCAAAATCGCAATAATATCCTGAAGTTCATTATATTTCTGTAAAATTCTTTGAACTTCCCGGGCCACACGATAATGCTCTTCCCCGACGACTTCAGGGCTGAGAATACGTGAGGTAGAGGCCAGGGGATCCACCGCCGGATAGATTCCCAGTTCAACGATCTTCCGGCTCAGGTTCGTTGTCGCATCCAAATGGGTGAAGGCATTGGCCGGGGCCGGGTCGGTATAGTCATCGGCAGGGACATAGATCGCCTGAACGGATGTGATCGACCCCTTGTTGGTAGATGTGATTCTTTCCTGTAAGGCGCCCATCTCTGAAGCCAGCGTAGGTTGATACCCCACGGCGGAAGGCATACGCCCCAGAAGAGCTGACACTTCAGAGCCGGCTTGAGTAAAACGGAAAATATTATCAATAAAAAGAAGCACATCCTGATGTTCCACATCCCGAAAATATTCGGCCACGGTCAGTCCGGTCAGTCCGACCCGTAAACGGGCTCCGGGCGGCTCATTCATCTGTCCGAAGATCAAAGCGGTTTTTTCTATGACCCCGGAATCTTTCATTTCCAGCCACAAATCATTACCTTCACGGGTCCGTTCTCCCACACCGCTGAAAACCGAATAGCCTCCATGCTCTGTGGCAATATTACGGATGAGCTCCTGTATCAAAACTGTCTTTCCCACTCCGGCGCCGCCGAAAAGGCCGACTTTCCCGCCTTTCATGTAAGGGGCCAGCAAATCCACGACCTTGATCCCCGTTTCCAGAATCTCTGTCGAGGTGTTCTGCTCTTCCAATGTCGGGGCAGGGCGATGAATCGACCAGCGTTCTTCGGTCTCTAACGCTCCGGATTCATCAATAGGGTCCCCTGTCACATTCATAATACGTCCCAATGTCTGCTTGCCCACGGGAACGGAAATCGGACGGCCGGTATCAACGACTTCCTGGCCCCGCTTTAAACCGTCAGTGGACGTCATGGCTATGGTGCGGACAATATTATCCCCCAAATGCTGGGCCACCTCTAACACCAAGGTGGTTTCCTCATGCTCTATTGTCAAAGCATTGTAGATCGCCGGAAGTTTCCCCGGGGGGAAATCAATGTCCACGACGGGGCCGACAATTCGAAATACTTTTCCTTTGTTCATCCTCTTCCTCCCCTGCTATTGTAATGCATTGGCACCGCCTACGATCTCAGAGATCTCGGTGGTAATCATAGACTGACGTTCTCTGTTCGCTTTCAAGACCAGATCGTTGATCATCTCTTCAGCATTGTCCGTGGCCGCTTCCATGGCTGTCATCCGCGCCCCATGTTCACTGGCCAGAGATTCCATCATGATGCGGTAGATCTCCGATTCCAGATACTCTTTCATGGCCGCTTCCAGCATGGATGTCACATCGGGCTCAGCTAAAAAGATCCGCCGCGGCTCTTCGATCTCCCTGATACGGGGCAAAAAAGTCTCTTGTGTGATCTCTGAAACGATCGAGTTCTTAAAACGGTTATAGACGACAATGATCTTTGAAACATCTTCATGCTCCAAATAAAACCCGGACAGAAAATCAGCGATCTCCTGGGCGGCATGATATGTGGGCGGGTCGAAAATATCGCTGTAAGCCGCTTCCACAGAGATATCCATACGCCGAAAAGCGTCTTTCACCTTTTTTCCCATTACGGCAACATAGGCATGGGGGTTCTCTTTTATGAGATCCCGGCCTAACCTGATAATATTACTGTTGAAAGAACCGCATAAACCCTTGTCTCCGGAAATAAAGACATAAAAGGGCACACCCCCTTCTCTTTGAGTATAAAAGGGATGAATCGTCTCCATGTGATAATTCAGTTTTTCCACTAAGGCAATCAGCGTGTCCGCATAAGGCCGCATGGACAGAAGACGCTGTTCCATTTTGCGTAATTTAGCAGCGGCCACCATATTCATGGCCCGTGTGATCTTCTTCGTGCTTTGAACACTGGTTATACGTTTGCGAATGGCTTTTAAATTGGCCATAACCTTTCTTTAATCCTTTTCTTTCTTCTTTTTTTGTGCATTATTCTTGTCCTGCTCTTGTCCCGTTTCTTGAGAGAGAGGATCCTCCTCTTTTTTTATTCCGGCGAGGTCCAGATAACGTCTTTTGATATTGCTGATCTCCTTTTTAAGAGATTCTTTTAATTGATCATCAAGCGTCTTTTCTTTTTCTATTTTTTCAAGAAGAGACTGTGCTGTGCCGGGAAGCTCCTCCAGGACAGTATCTAAAAAAGGCCCGACATGCTCCAGGGAAAGGTCATCCAAAAACCCGTTCGTCCCTGTAAAGATCTGTACGATCTGATCTACCACACTCATCGGCTTATACTGAGGCTGTTTCAAAACTTCCACAAGGCGACGCCCTCGCGTGAGCTGAGCCTGTGTTGCCGGATCCAATTCCGAGCCGAATTGAGCGAAGGCTTCCAGTTCCCGGAATTGGGCCATATCCAACCGCAATGTCCCGGCCACCTGCTTCATCGCTTTGATCTGGGCATTTCCCCCGACACGGGAGACTGATGTTCCTACATTGATCGCCGGGCGGACACCGGAGTAAAAAAGGTCGGCGCTCAAAAAGATCTGCCCGTCTGTGATCGAGATCACATTTGTAGGAATATAAGCGGAAATATCTCCGGCCTGGGTTTCAATGATCGGCAAGGCCGTCAAAGAACCCCCGCCCATCTCTTCTGAAAGTTTGGCGGCCCTTTCTAAAAGGCGGGAATGGAGATAAAAGATATCACCCGGGAAAGCTTCGCGTCCCGGAGGTCGCCTCAAAAGAAGGGACATTTCGCGATAAGCGGCCGCCTGTTTTGTCAGGTCGTCGTAGATAATCAAAACATCCTCCCCTTTTCGCATAAAGTATTCGCCCATAGCACATCCGGCATAAGGGGCGATATACTGGAGGGGGGCCGGATCACTTGCTGTAGCGGCAACGATAATGGAATACTCCATGGCTCCATATTTTTCCAGCGTGTCGACAATCCGTGCCACTGTAGAGCGTTTCTGCCCGATAGCGACATAAATACAGATGACTTTATTTTCTTTTTGATTGATGATTGTATCAACAGCAATCGCCGTTTTACCTGTCTGCCTGTCTCCGATAATAAGTTCGCGCTGCCCCCTGCCGATGGGAATCATAGAATCAATCGCTTTGATCCCCGTCTGCAGAGGCTCTTTGACGGGCTGCCGGTAGACGATGCCCGGTGCGATGGTGTCAATAGGAAGATACTCGTTGGTTTTGATCTCGCCTTTGCCGTCCAGAGGCTGAGACAAGGGATCTACAATACGGCCTAACAATTCTTCACCCACAGCCGTCTGCATAATATTTCCCGTTGTTTTGACTTTGTCCCCTTCTTTGATCTGCCGCGTATCCCCAAAGACGACCACCCCGGCACTGTTTTCCTCTAAATTCAAAACAACACCGTTGATACCGCTTTCAAACTCGACAAGCTCCATGGACATGGCATTTTTGATCCCGTATACGCGGGCAATACCATCTCCGACCTCGATAACGGTTCCCGTCTCGGAAATATCGATTTCGGCCTTATAGCCTTCCAATTCGTGCTGCAGTACTTCTTTCAGTTCTTCTGCATTGATTTTCATCGCCATCACTCACCCTTCAACACATGTTCACTTTTCTTGAGCCAACCGGCCACGGTTCCATCGTAAATCTTCCCTTCGAACTCTATTCTCAGCCCCCCCAAGAGGCTTTTGTCTGCTTCTTCACGAAGGCAGATTTTTTTACCTGGCCGAAACTTCTCAATAGCCTCTATTAACGCACTCTTTTGTTCTTTGGACAAGGCAAATGGAGTCGTCACAAGAAGATCGATCTCCCCCTTTGCTTCACGGTACAGCTCCTGAAAAGCTCCGGCCATATCCGGCAAAAGCGACAAACGTCCTCTGGACAGAAGCAATTTCAAAAAATCACGAAACAGATCGTCGGATTCTTCTTTCTGCCCGGCAATCTTTTTCATCACATCGATTTTCTTGTTCCCGGAAATTTCCGGATTCAAAAGAAAACCGGAAAGCTCCGGCGATATCTGAAGAGCACGGCTGAGGATCTGTAAAAGTTCCGTGATCTTTTCAGCCGCGTTTTTTTCCATTGCGGCATGAAAAAGTGCCCTGGCATATTTATGAATGACAGGATCAGCTCTCAATCACATCACCGACTTTTGATAAAAAACGCTCAACCAGATCATCATGCTTTTTTCTGTCGATTTCCGCTTCAAGGATCTTTGACGCTAATCCCACGGAAAGTCCGGCAACTTCATTTCTTAGCTCCTCTTGAGCTTTTTTGATTTGCAGAGCCAGATCTTTTTCTGCTTTTTGCCGAAGACGATCTCCTTCTTTTTCAGCGGTTTTTATGATCGATTCTTTTTCTTTTTGCGCCGCTTCGATGATCTCTTTGCGCATCTCTTCTCCGCGGGACCGGGCCTGATCCATAAGGGATTGGTAATCAGATTTGATCTTTTGGGCTTCTTCCCTCATATTCCGGGCAGCTTCGATATCACCGGCAATATCAGCCTTTCTTTTATCCAGGGTCTCCAAAACTCTTTGATAGACCATCTTTTTCAGTAAAAAAAGGAGAATAAGAAAGCTGATAGCTTGGAAGATCAGCGTCCAGTTGACATTCATACGCAGTAATCTCCTTTATTTGCCGACAACAAAGATCAAAAGTAAGGCCACCACCAAAGAGTAGATCCCGGTCGACTCTGAGACAGCCTGTCCCACAAGCATGGTCCGGGTAATAAGCCCGTTCTCTTCAGGGCGTTTGGATACCCCTTCGCAGGCTTTCCCCGCAGCATATCCTTCTCCGATACCGGGGCCGATGGCGCCGCAGCCCATGGCAATGCCGGCTCCTAACATGGCCGCCGCCTGCACGATTTCTCTCCCTGTGATCACGGCTTCCTGAACAAGAGTTTCTAATTGAGCCATATGAGTATCTCCTTTCACCTGTTATTATACGACAAATATTAAAAGCAAGGCGACAACCAGGGAATAGATCCCAGTGGATTCCGAAACCGCCTGGCCGATCAACATGACACGGAACACATTCCCCTCTTCATGGGGGCTTCTTCCTATACCTTCGACGCCTTTACCGGCAGCATACCCTTCGCCTAATCCGGGGCCGATAGCGCCGAACCCCATGGCAAAACCGGCTCCCAGCAAAGCCATGGCCTTGACCAACCCGACATCCTTGGGCGCAGCAAAGAGAAGAAGCAGGGCCACGACCAAAGAATAGATCCCGGTGGACTCAGCTACGGCCTGCCCGATAAGCATCGTCTTCATGATCTTGTCGGATACTCCGGGCTGGCGGGAGGCGGCTTCCACTGCTTTTCCGGCCGCATAACCTTCTCCGATTCCGGATCCGATCGCCCCTAAACCCATGGCGATCCCGGCACTCAGCATGGTGATGATCTCGATCCAGTTCATCGTCCTCCTATTGGTTTTTCGCCACGGCAATATAAGTCATGGACAGCATCATAAAAACGAAGGCTTGAATCAACCCCACAAAGAGGCCGAAAAAAGCCGCCATAAAAGGCCCCAAAGCCAGCATGATCCATCGCGTCCACCAGCTGGGCATCAGCATAGTATAAGCGACCCATATGATGACAGATCCGCCGAAAATATTCCCGAAAAGACGAAAAAAGAGTGCCACGAATTTCCCTAGTTCTCCGACAACATTAATGGGAAACAGAACGGCTATAGGCTCAAAAAAACTTTTCAGGTATTTAAAGATCCCGTTATATTTGACTCCTGAAAAATGGGTCACCAAAAAGACCACCAGCGCTAATCCCAGCGGAGTATTTAAATCCTTGGTCGGCTCTTGCAGAAGAGGGATCACTCCGGTCCAGTTAGAGAAGAGGACAAAAATAAAAATCGTAAGGACAAGAGGCAAATAGCGGCGATGATCTTTGCCTATGGTCTCGGCGACAAGGTCGTCAAACATCTCAATGATCATTTCCACAGCCGCCTGTCTTCGGCCCGGAATACGCTCCCTTTTACGTGAAAACCAGATAAAAAGGATCAGAATAACGGCGATGACGATCCATGTCATGATGACAGTCAAGGGATTAAAGACAATATGCAGCGGACCCAGGTCAAAGGAAACCGTTCGGATAACACCGATATCACTCATTTCCTTTTCCCCTTTCTCTGTTGGATATAATAAGGGCAAAAACGAAAATATACAGCTGTGAAAACAACAGCCCGGCCAAAGCCATGGGGCCGCTTATCCGGTCCGCCAAAAAAGCACCCACTAAAAGAGCCGCCAGCAATGCATAGCGGAAAAAGACAAATCCGTAAACAAAACCGGTCCCTTTTTTCTTTTGCACCGCCTGCTCATTTTGATAAGCTAAGAGACGCCAATGGAGGAGCATGCCGAGAACTCCCACGGCAAAGCCGAAGGCGATAGGGGCGGAAAATATGATATAAAGCAGGACAGTCACAATGAGCGTTATGAAAAGCAGGATCTTCCCTAAAAGCATTTTCATCATGTTATAATCCGTCATCGTCCCCCTTTGCTTTGACGATGATAACCGTTCCGTTTATCACTTCAAGCTTTTTTTTTGTTTCTTTTCTCTTCATCCTTTTCCACTTCATGAAGAAAACGGTTAAAAATTTTGTAGGTGTTATACCCGGCGGAGCTCAAGCCGAGAAAAAGGCCTAACAGAGTAAAAATCCCGCTGTCTCCGAAAAGCCTTTTATCCAGCCATATACCAAAATAAAGGAACAGGATAATAGAAAGCACAACGACAAAACTGATTTGGGAGAAAAGGGCAAAATACTTTATCTCCGTCCTCATCTTATCATTTTGCAGTCATATTACATTTACCATGAAGGACCGCCCCTTCTTCCACACTCAGTTTTTCAGTTTGCACGTCTCCGACGATTCGTCCGGTGGACTGAAGGGTCAATTGCTTGTTTTCAGAAATGTTGCCTTCAACGACTCCACCGACAATGATCGAAGGGGCTTTGATATCCGCATGGACTTTGGCCTTTTTTCCGATGACCAGGGAATCAGCGTTGAGCTCTCCGTTAAAATTGCCTTCAATACGCAGGCTGCCTTTCACATTCAGTGTCCCTTCATATGTCGAGTTTTCTCCAAGGATCGTGTTCATCTCAAATGTTTTCTCTGCCATTTTTTCCTCCTGTTTATTGTATGAGAGTCTTATTGGCTATCTTCATCCCCGATATTTCGGGGTTTACGGGAACATTCAACAAATCAATCTGAAAATGAAGATGAGGTCCGGTTGTACGGCCGGTCACACCGACTTCACCGATCGCTTCCCCCATGGTCACTTTGTCCCCCACCGCTTTAAAGGCTTTGCGCGTGTGACCATAAAGAGACACATATCCCCATCGATGATAGATATAAATGACTTTCCCCAAAACTTCATCATCTCTGATGTTAGCCACAATGCCGTCGGCGGCTGCACGGATAATACGTCCCTGAGGAGCAATAATATCGACGCCGTAATGGAAAAGCTGTTCTGAAGTAAAGGGTGATTGCCGATAATCAAAGCGGGATGAGATCCATCCGTTCACGGGAATAAAAGCCGGCGTGGAGAGCCTGAGGAAACTGTCCCTGGAAATATAATTATATTCCTTAAGGGTATCGCCGATCCATTTCGTTTCATAATCTGACTCGTCAAACTGGTCTTCGGGACGAATGTCCATTGCAACATCCACGCCGATAAGATTAGAAATCTTTCCCAGCAGCGTTTCCATTTCCGAAAGGTCTTTGCGGATCTTTTCCAGTTTTTTTTTGTCTGCTTCTCTTTCTTTGACAAGAAGGTCATAGCGCGCAGCTAATGTCTTGTTTTTCTCTTTTTCATAAATATAAGTGGAGAAATTAAAAATCATCCACCCGCTGTAGATCAGGATGCCCAAAAGAAGGACGACCATGAGGACAAAAAGCAGTTTGTTAAGCTGCAGCTTGAATATCTTTGAACTCCCCGGAGGGACGATCATCACAGTGATTTTTTTCATTTATCCTCCTCAGTGCCCTGATTATACCAAAGCCTCTCTTCATTTCAAGAAATATCGTTACTTCTCTTTCGCCCGGCCCGGGGCCTGATTCTTAAAAACAAACGCTGACACAAAAACAGTGGCCGGAACGGTGATCATAAGGCCGATGCTGCCGGCAAGCCCCCGGAGGATCTCTGAAGCAATAAGATCCAGATTGATGGTTCGTAAAAGAGGCCATTGATAGGCATTGAACAAAAGAAGGAGCGGAAGAGAAGCCCCCGCATAAGCCAAAATGAGTGTGTTGGTCATCGTTCCGATAATATCCCGCCCCACATTCATCCCGGACTTTATATGCTGCCCAAAAAGGATGCCCGGGGCAGCCTGTTTGATCTCATTCATCGATGACGCCAACTCGACACCAACGTCCATGACCGCTCCCAGGGCTCCAAGAACGATTCCTGCAAAGAGCAATCCTTCTAATGACAAACCGTCCTGCTGCGGCATATATCTCAGCATCTGCGCATCTGTCAATGAGAGTCCGGAAAGATACATGGCCTTCTGGAACACAAAAGCGACACATCCTGCAGCTGTCAGCCCTGCAAAAACACCGGAGAAGGCGGCCAATGTTTTCAGGGTCAACCCATTCAGTATCAGCAAAGTAAAAAGGCTGATAAGAATCGCTGTAAAAAGCGTCAATACAATGACAGGCACTCCGGCAAAGAGAAGGGGGATAAAGACTTTGAACACAACCACAAGGGTGATAAGCAAGCCGGCTAAAGCCCTGACCCCCTTGCGGCGGCCGATAGCAAGAGCGGCTGCGAAAAAGAGAAGGATCAAGACAACAAGACCGATGCTTCTGTCATAGCTGTAGAACTCATATCCGCCACTTCCCGATGAAATAACGATCCGGTCTCCTTTTTTCAGGCCCGTTTCCAGAGAACTTTGTGGAGAATAATCCAAAGTCATCTTCACCATTTCGCCCTTATCAGGACCCTGTCCGAGGCGGATAATCAGAACCTGACGGATAAGATGCTCGCCGGGAAGCTCCGGGATCTCTTCTTCACTCATCACTTCCATGACACGGGCCCTGTAATATTCTACTGAGCCGGCAGCCGTGACAACTCCGATGAAAAGAGGCAATAAAATGATAAGGAAAAACAATTTACGTATCATGGAAAAAGTATAACGAAAATCAATCAAAGGTCAAAGAAAAAGAGAGAGCCGAAGCTCTCTCTTTTTAGAAAATGTGATAGACAACGACTAATCCCGCGACCACCAGAGAGATCATGCTCATCAGTTTGATGAGAATATTCAGGCTCGGACCCGATGTATCCTTGAACGGATCCCCCACAGTATCCCCGATGATAGAAGCTTTATGGGCTGCGCTTCCTTTTCCGCCACCGGCACCGGTTTCAATAAACTTTTTAGCATTGTCCCAAGCCCCGCCGGAATTGGCCATAAAGACAGCCAATACAAACCCTGTCGTCAAAGCCCCGACAAGAAGCCCCATGACTCCGGCTACACCCAAGACAAGCCCGACGCCCACAGGAACAATAATAGCTAAAAGAGAAGGCAGCATCATCTCTTGTTGAGCGGCCTTAGTGCTGATTAAGACACAGGAGGCATAATCAGGCTCGGCTTTGCCTTCCATAATACCTGTGATCTCCAAAAATTGCCGGCGCACTTCATCCACCATTTTCCCGGCGGAGCGCCCCACAGCATTCATCGTCAACCCGCTGAAAGCGAAACAGAGCATCGCTCCGATAAAGAGCCCGATTATCACCATGGGGTTAGATAGGGTCACCTGGTAAAAGATCATAAGGTCGGCCATAGTCGCATCCTTGACCGCGATGACTTTATCATAGATCATGATGGTTTCAGCAAACCGTCCGCTTTCAATCAGGTGGATCCATACGGCGCGGATCTCCTCGACATAGGCTGCGATAAGAGCCAGGGCCGTTAATGCCGCCGATCCAATGGCATAGCCTTTGCCTGTGGCGGCAGTCGTGTTCCCCAGAGAATCCAGGGCGTCCGTCCGTTCACGGACTTCATGGGGAAGTCGGCTCATTTCCGCATTCCCGCCGGCATTATCGGCAATGGGGCCGTAAGCGTCCGTCGCCATGGTAATCCCTAAGGTGGAAAGCATACCGACAGAGGCCAATGCGACACCATACAGACCCTGCGCGGGAAAACCAAGCCCTCCCGAAAGGAGATAGCTAAGAAGAATACAAAAGCCGATAGCCAATACGGGAATCACCGTTGAGATCATGCCGACTCCGATCCCGCTGATAATCTCGGTTGCAGCACCGGTTTCTGCATGGCCGGCGATTCGTTTTGTCGGATTATACGCACAGGAAGTGAAATATTCTGTAGCTTTTCCGATGACAATACCTACTCCCAACCCGATGACAATGGCCCAGAAAAATCCGAAATTTTGAGGCACAAGAGCTTTAACCAGCAAAAAAGAGAAGATCACCATTAAAAGTGCGCTGGCATAAATCCCCCGGTTAATGGCCCTTAACAGTTGGTTTTGATCGGCCCCTTCTTTGACCCGTATCAGAAAGATCCCGATAATAGAGAGCAGAATTCCTCCGCCGGCAATAAGCATGGGAAGAATGGCTCCACGAAAAGCAAAGCCTGAAGCTACACCTAAAGCTGCAGCAGCTAAAATCGAGCCGCTGTATGATTCATAGAGGTCAGCTCCCATCCCGGCGACATCACCGACATTATCTCCGACATTATCGGCTATAGCTGCAGGGTTACGGGGATCGTCTTCGGGGATGCCCGCTTCAAATTTCCCTACAAGATCAGCCCCGACATCGGCGGCTTTAGTATAAATCCCCCCTCCGACACGGGCGAAGAGGGCCTGAGCAGAAGCCCCGATACCGAAAGAGAGCATGACAGAAGTCACCTGAGCCAGGGGAAGGCGGATGACATAATAGAGGAAAGAGAACCATCCGGTAATATAGATCAACGCCAACCCGACGACAGTCAATCCCATGACAGAGCCGCTTCGAAAAGCGACCTGCAGGGCTTTGTTCAAGGATGTCCGCGCTGCCTGAGCGGTGCGTACGGATGCCATGGTCGCTGTCTTCATCCCTATATAGCCCGCCAGCGCAGAGAAAAAGCCGCCTGAAACGAAGGCAAAGGGCACCCACGGAGATTGGACTTTCACGACAAAAGCCAACAAGAGAAAGAAGAGAAAAGCCGCAAGAAAGAAAAGCGCAACAACACGGTATTGTTGCCTTAAATAGGCTTGGGCTCCCTCTTTGACATAGCCGGCAATCGTCTGCATCCTCTCATTTCCCGGATCCTCTTTTTTCATGTTGCGGAAAAAAATAAAAGCGAAGAGAAGTGCTGCGACAGCTCCCAAAGGCGCCATCAAAAACAAAAAATGATTCTCCATGGTCCCGAACCTCCCCTGAAGTTAATAAATCAGCTGATAACCGTGTCCCCTATCTGCCCATGGGATTGTTCAGATAAAAAATGATAAATTAATTTCATCCAAAACCCCCTCGGTGCTAAATATTATACTGCTTTTCCGTTCAAGCACTTAATTTTATAAACCACCTTCAAAGATATATATAAAGGAAGAGTCCTTTTCTGTCAATAAAAATTTAAAAGGGAGCGTGAATACAGCCGGTCAAAGTTCGACAATCGTAGCAACGCCGCGGGAAGATTCATCATAAAACTTTTGAGGGACCGGGCTTTTCCTTAAATAATCCTGGACAGCGTCTCTAAGACGTCCGGTCCCGACCCCGTGAATGATCTTTATCGTATCATATCCTTTCATAACGGCATAAGGCAAAAAATCCTCTAACCGCTCCAAGGCCTCTTCTGCCCTCATCCCCACAAGAACCAGCTCCCGGCCTGTGAATTTTGGGTGGGTCTCGATCACGACCTGCACAGGGGGTTCGGATTCTTTTTTTTCTTTCACACGATAACCGATCATTTGCTGAACGGGTACGCGCAGCACCATGCCATTGCAATCGATCCCATATTCATTTTTCCGTTGATCATAGCCCAGAATGCGGCCTGCTACCCCGAATTTTTCCAAAAACACCTTTTCTCCTTTTTGAGGGTTCTCAATTTTCTCCATTTTGGCTTCGACCCGGTCCCGCTCTCTGTTGATCTTCGTTAAAGCCTTTTCCAATTCCTTCTTTTTTTTGAGGACCGCCGCCTCTTCTCCCCGGTTTTCACGAAAGGTTTTCAGGACATCCTTGACTTCATCACGGATATGATGGAATTCGCTCTCAAAATCAGCTAATGATTCCAGTTTTTTCCTGTTTCTTTTATCTGTAATCTTTTTCAGTTCTTGTTCATAAAAAGCCATTTTCTCCTGTAAATCCTTATTCTCAATCTGTAAGTTTTTTTTAAGCTGCTCGGCCTGGGAAAGTTCCTTTTCCAATTTGAAGATGATCTCTTCCAAGCGCACTGTATCCCGGCTCATCAGCTCTTTAGCCTTATTGATGATAGCATCCGGCATACCCAATTTCCCGGCAACCAATAACCCGTTACTGGATCCGGGGATGCCGACTTTGATAGAATAAAGAGGCTCCAGCCGATCATAGTCGAAAAGGCAGGAGGCATTTTCAAGACGGGGGTCATCCATGGAATGCCGTTTCAGAGCATTGTAATGAGTGGTTACAGCGACCACAGCACCTTTATCCAGAAAATGATTGATAAGGGAAAGGGCCAAAGCTGCGCCCTCTTCAGGATCTGTCCCCACACCGACTTCATCCAGGAGAATCAGGGTAGACCCATTGACCTCCCGGGCAAATCTTTTCAAATTTCTGATATGTCCGGAAAAGGTGGAAAGATTCTCCCGAATACTTTGAAAATCACCGATATCAACGAAGATCTCCTCAAAAAGAGAAAGCATCGTCCCTTTGTCTGCAGGAATCAGAAGCCCGTACATAGCCATGAGAGTGAAAAGTCCGATCGTCTTCAGAGACACGCTTTTCCCTCCGGCATTGGGTCCGGTGATGATCAACCCTTTTTTGCCGTTTTTGATCCACAGATCAATGGGCACGCATTGCCGGGGGTCTAAAAGGGGATGACGGCCCCTGATAATATCGATCTCTCCCCGGCTGTTCAGGCGCGGTTTGATACTGTTTGTCAATGAGGCGTATTTGATTTTTCCCAATAAAAAATCCAAAAAATAGAGATTCTCTGCGCTGTTTTTAACCTCCCTGATTTCCCGGGCGATGATATGTCCGATCTCTTTTAAAATTCGCCGCTCTTCCTCTTCAATGGCATAGCGGGTCTCGGCAGCTTCATTGTTTAAAGCGATAAGGCTCATGGGTTCCATAAAAACAGTGTTCCCGCTTCCGGACCCTCCCTGAACGATGCCGCGTACTTTTTTTGCAGAAGAGGCCTTCACGGGAATCACAAAACGGTCATTCCGTGTCGTATAAAAGTCTTCCTGAAGGATGTCTCCTTCTCCGTACTGTTTCAACAGCCGCCCCAGTTCCTGTTCTGTCCGCCGCGTGAGGGTGCTCTGCTGCTGTTTCAATCTTTTTAATTCCGAAGTGGCATTGTCCCGAATCTGTCCCTGATCATCTATGCGCTTATCAATAAATGAGATGATAGCGTCAAAAGATGACAATCCGTAACCGTAATCTCTGATCCGCGGCCATCGGTCCGGGAGTTTTTTCAAAAAAAGGCCCAAGCGCCGGCTTTCTTCCAAAAGAAGCTGAACTTGTTTATACTCCTCCGGCCGGTGAAAGGTCAGGCCTTTTTCAATATCAGTGAGAAGAACAGAGACATCATGAAGGGATCGAATCTCAAAATCATCTTTTTCAAGATAAAGAGCCAGTCCCTCTTCCACAAGATCCAGGCGGGAGAGCACATCTTCGCTGTCACAGGAAAAGAGAGTCTCATCCGCTATGGCCCGAGCTCTCTCGGAGAGCATAAGGGCTTTCGCTTTTTCCAGGACATCATTAAATTCTAATTTTTCTGCATTGATTGTCTTCATACCATTCTGAAGCCGGCTTAGCTCATTTCCAACATCCTGTTTAGGGATTGCGCGGCTTTTTGGATTACGGATTCGTCTATCTGAATTATTGTCTCTTCATCGGTTAAGGCTTTATGGACTTTTTCTAAAGTGATTTTTTTCATATTGTCACAAATAAAGGGGCGGCCCATGGGATAAAAGAGTTTCTCCGGAAAAAGAGACTGAAGCCGGTATACCATCCCCTCCTCCGTCCCCACCAGAAATTCACGGGCCGGGGAAGTACGGGCATAAGTAATCATCTGTCCGGTTGACAAAACAGCATCCGCCGCTTTCAAAACCTGCAGCGGAGACTCCGGGTGAATCATAGCAACAGCTTCAGGATGCTCCTGCCTTCCCTTCTCTAGATCTTCCATTTGAATACGATTATGGACGTAACAGAATCCCGGCCATAATTCCATCTCCGTCTGTGTCTGATCTTTGATCCAACTGCCTAAATTTTTGTCCGGAAGAAAAAAGATCTTTTCCCCTTTGAGTTTTTTCACCAGAGCTAACGCATTGGAGGAAGTACAGCATAAGTCGACTTCTGCTTTGACTTCAGCGCTGGTATTGACATAGGCCATAAAGAGATAGTCCGGGTACTCCTTCCTCAAACGGCGGACATCTTCTCCTGTGATCATGTCGGCCATGGGGCATCCGGCTTCAGGTTCGGGAGTAAGGACTGTCTTTCGGGGAGAAATGATCTTTACGCTTTCGGCCATAAACTTTACCCCGCAGAGAAGAATCCTCTCTTCCGGGACACCAGCGGCTATACGGGCTAATTCCAGGGAATCCCCTAAGATATCAGCAATATCCTGCACCTCCGGCCGCTGATAATTATGAGCGACGATCAGGATCTTTTTCTTTTTTTTCAGCTCTTCGATTTCCCGGGACAAGGCTTTTTTATTCACCTTTTTCCTCCAAAATAGTCTTTAACGTCGTCTTCTTCAAATACTCCACAATATGCCTGTTTAAATCTATCCAGAGGTTGCGCGTTGTACAGAGGCTGATATCAAAATCGCATGTGAAATGCTCATCGACGCAGTCAACCACCTGGACTTTGCCTTCAAAAAGAACATAGAGATCATAAAGAGTGATCTCCTCAGGTTTCTTGAGGAGAAAAACCCCGCCATGTTTCCCGCGGGCACTCCCGATGATCTTCTCCTTGCTGAGCTGCATAACAAGTTGACGCAGATAATTATTGGAGACATGCTGTCGAAGGGCCACTTCCTTTGTACTGATGACTCCTTCATTACCGTAAAGAGCCAAATCAGCAAGAAATCTTAACCCGTAACGCAATTTCGTCGAGACTTTAAACATACGCCCTCCTTCCGTCTGCATCTTCTCTAAACTATAAAGGAAAATGTAAATGTGTCAAATGTTATTTCCTTATTGACATTAAAGGAGATCTCTTGAGCCTCCCGAAACCCTGATTATTTCACCGTAAAAGAGATGATGATAATCCTCTCCCCTGTAAAACCGGCTTTCTACATCTTCCGGAAGAGATCCTGCATCAAGTCCCTGAACTGCAATGATGCGGCATAGAAGGACAAGATCCGCCTTTTCAATAAAAGGAATACTTTGAGGTCCCCGTTTTAGCGGAATGCCCAGATCCGTTATTTTGTCCTTGTCTCTGAAGCTTTCGTTTCCGCAGACCTGAAACCAGTTTTTATATCTGTCATCAAAAAATAAGTTGACCGAAAAGCGGGGCCATATTTTAAGATTTTGAAATGTATGCCTTCCGGGCCGGACATAAGCCAGAAAAACATCTTTGTTCCACACCGTGCCCCAAAAACCCCAGCCAATAGTCATCGCATTAACCGGCGCATGATCTCCTGCGGTGCTGCAAAGCAACGCCCGGCCGTTTTTCACGGCATCAAACGCTTTTTGTTTCAACTCCTTATCATCATAGCCTGACATCATCCCTCCTGTTCCATGATCCTTTTACTCATTTTATCATGAAAGAGCCCTCAGGGAAATAGAGATTGACGACAAAGCAGTTTTTGGTATACTTTTGTTCAGCCTGTTGTTTTGGATGCTTTCCCGGGCCTCTGCGATGGCAGACCGGTGAACCCCGCCAGGTCCGAAAGGAAGCAACGGTAACTGACTCTGCCAGGCGCAGAACCGCCCGGAAAGCATCCAAAAGAACGGGGTGATCATGTCTTATTTAGCTCTTGCCAGAAAATACAGGCCGCAGGATTTCAGTGAAGTCGTCGGGCAGAAACATATTGTCCGGACATTGTCCAATGCCATCCTTCAGGAGCGCATTGCTCACGCTTATCTTTTTATCGGCCCCAGAGGCATAGGCAAGACGTCCATTGCACGGATTTTTGCCAAATCATTAAACTGTGCCAAAGGCCCGACTCCTCAACCTTGCGGAGTTTGCGACTCCTGCGCCGGGATCACGGCCGGCTCCAGCCTGGATATTATTGAGATCGATGCCGCTTCAAACCGCAAAGTAGAAGAAGTTCGCGAAATCCTGGATAATGTCCCCTATATGCCCTCCCAATCCCGTTTCAAGGTCTATATCATCGACGAAGTCCACATGCTTTCAACACATGCCTTCAATGCCCTTTTGAAAATACTGGAAGAACCTCCGGCGCATGTCATTTTTATCTTCGCCACAACAGAGCCGGCAAAAATCCCTGAAACCATTGTCTCCCGCTGTCAACGTTTTGTATTTAAACGAATGACACGGGATGAAATCAAGACTCAGCTCAAACACATTACGGAAAAAGAAGGGAAAGAGGCTGAAGAAGAAGCTCTGGAGATCCTTGCTGACGCTGCTGATGGTAGCATGCGGGACGGACAATCTCTTTTAGACCAAGTGATCGCCTATGCGGATGAAGGCATTAAAGCATCTCATGTCGAGATGCTCACCGGCGCTTTAGAGGAAATACTCTCCAAGGAGATCATAACCCTTTTAGCACAAAAAGACTTTAATAAAATACTGGATCATATCGGGCGATGCGAAAATCAGGGGGCGGATTTTCAAGTTCTTTTATCAAAACTCTCCCGTTTTATCCGGGACTTGCTGCTTTTCCGTGAAAGCAGGGAATCGGCTCTTCTTTTTCATGAAAGTCAATCAGACTTTTATCGGGAGCTCTCCCCCTCTTTCCCCTCAGAAACCCTCGTCTTAATGAATGATTTGCTGGCTGAGGCTACCCGAAAAATCCGTTTTCTTTCCGAAAAACGCATTTTTATGGAATTTCTTCTCTATAAAATGGTTTACGCCGAGACACTCTTTTCCGTGGCTTCTGTGCCGGTAAAAGCAAACCGGACAAAGCCCGAAACACATACGCCGGCTCAAGACAAAACATCCGGCTCTTTTTCCTGGAAAGAAAGGGCCTTGGAAAAAGCAGGAGAAGAGAACAGCCTCTATCCCATCCTGGAAAAAGCCCGTTTTGCCGTCAATAATAAAGGGATACTCTTTTTAGGCTGGGAAGATCCCTATTATTTCAAACAGGCTCAGGCCCGAAAAGATCAGATCATAGAGACAGTTCATGCCGTTGAAAGCGGAATTCCCGTCCGTCTCATGGAGATCAAAAAAAAGGGCGCTCCGGATCAGAATCCGGATAAAGAGAAGAAAACGAAAAAACAGGCTCAAAAAGAAATACCTGAACAAATCCTTGAATTTAAAAACGCCTTCAATGGTGAGATCATTGAACAGAGGAGGAATGAAGATGCTTAACGGCGGAAATATGAAACAGATGATGAAACAGGCTCAAAAAATTCAGCAACAGATGATGGAGGAACAAAAGAAACTGGAAAGCGAGACCATGGATGCCCAATCGGGCGGAGGAATGGTCAAAGTCACAGTTAACGGGAGAAAAGAGCTGGTCCGTCTTGATATCGCCGATGAGGTCATCGACCCGGAAGACAAAGAAATGCTTCAGGATCTGATTATTGCTGCAATCAATGAAGCCAACACCAAAATGGATGAGCATATTCAGTCCCGCATGGAGGAGATCGCCGGGCCTTTCGCCGGACTTGTATGATACCTGCTCTTGAAGACCTTATTGAATTTTTAAGGATTTTCCCCGGAATCGGAGAAAAAAGCGCCCGTCGCATGGCCTTTTATCTATTGAAACTTCCCCCGGAGAAACTAGACAAATTTGCCTCTTCCATAATGGCTGTGAAATCGATTTCCAAATGCCCCCGCTGCGGGATGTTCACCCAAGATGAGTTATGCGAATACTGCCGCTCCCCTCACCGTGAGCCCTCGACCATCTGTGTAGTCGAAGAAGTCCGGGATGTTGAAGCCATAGAGCAGACCGGGATATTCAAAGGGCTTTATCACATTCTCGGCGGGCATATCTCCCCTGTCGATGGGATATTTCTTCCTGATCTGAATATCAGTTCTCTTTTCAAAAGGATTGATGATTCTGTTCAGGAGATCATCATCGCCACTAATCCGACTCTTGAAGGAGAGGCAACAGCCAATTACCTGACAGAACAACTGCGCAGCTACCCCGTCAAAATCAGTCGGCTGGCCACGGGACTTCCCATCGGAGGAGATCTCAGTATTCTCAGCTCCATAACAGTCAGAAACTCACTGCAAAACAGAAAAGATCAATGACACCTGTTCTCAAGAGCCTGAAAGAGAGTATTTTGTACTTCATCAACAGTCAATTGGGCCATGCAATAGAAGCGCCGACGCATACATCTTTTTTTACCGCATTTGATACATTCTCCGCGGGGGCCAATAGTTTCGGCTTCTTTATGAACCGGCCCGACAAGAAACGGATCCGTTGAGCCGAAAAGAGCAATGACCTTTTTATGTAAAAAATCTGCCAGATGCATAGCCCCGTTGTCGACAGTCACAACGGCCTCGGTTCTTTCCAGCAATGCGGTCAGCTCCTTTAAAGATGTTTTCCCGATCAGGTCTTTATAAGGAAACTTCGCTCTTTTTAAACTTTTAGACAAGGGCATATCACTCCGGGATCCGGCGAATACAGGGAGTATTCCTTTTTCTTTCCATAATCTTTCGCCTAACTGGAGCCAATGATCAATGGGCCACATTTTCGATGGACGCGTAGTTCCCGGGAAAAACAGCACCGGAATCGCTTCCCCTTCAACGGCGAAAAGCTCTTTTTTAAACAAAACCTCCTTAATCGGCGGTATCCCCAACACTTTTGCAAAAGACAGGCTTTTTTCTGTAACATGCTGTTTAATGCCTTCTGAAATATCAGAATGGCCTAAAATCCTCTTCGGAGAAGCTGCTGTAGCCAAAGCCTCAGTGTAGGGAGACTGCCGGATGAGGATAACCGTATCCGGAGCAAAGGACCTGATTTCGCGAATCAGACGGTTTTTTGAAAAAAAAGAATCCTTCTTCCCCCGGAAAATCCAAAAGTCCACCCCTTCTGTGAGCCCCGTGATCCCGGCCCCTTTATTCCCTATACAATACGCCACACGGGCATGGGGCCATGCTTTTTTTATAGATGTACACAGCGGAAGAGTCATAAGAATGTCCCCGAAATAATTCATCGAGATCACAAGAATCCTAGAGAAATGATTCATAGACCGCCTCAATAGATTTCCCCATCTTTTCCAGTGTAAATTTATTCTGATAGGTTTGATATGCCATTTTCCCCAGGGCCGAAAGCCTGTTCCGTTGAGATAGTTCATCCAGCGTCTTGTACAAAGACTCGGGGGAATCAGGGTTAAAAAGAAGTCCGCCGCTATTTGGGCCGATAATCTCCGTTATTCCTCCTGTGTTCGCCCCCAAGGCCGGAATACCTCTTGCAAAAGCTTCAATAAGAACTAACCCGAAACCCTCTTTGCGGGACGGAAGCACCAGGCAGTCGTGCTCAAGCATCAGAGAGCCGATATCATCAACAAAGCCGGTGAAGAAGACATTTCCAGTCAATTCAAGTTCTGCACATTTTTCTTTCAACTCTTTTTCCATGGGCCCTGTGCCGGCTATTGTCAGCGTCCACGGCTTCATTTGATACCGTGAAAGAAGAGTAAGCAGCCGGTCCACTCCTTTTTCATAGGTCAGTCTTCCTGCGAAAAGAATTTTTAATGATCCGTTTGCCAGAAATGTCTTTTTGCATTGAACAGGATCAGGAATACCGTTATGAATGACATAGATTTTTTTATTCCACGGCCTCTTTTCCAGCAAAGCCTCTTTCACAGCTTCTGAAACAGCGATGACGGCAGAGGAAAAATGATAATCCTTTCTTGAATTGACTCCATGTACAGTAGCAATCACGGGGGTTCCGGAGCATTTCCCTGCGATGCCGCCCAAAACGGACGCTTTGGAGAGATGGGTATGGATCACATCGATCTTCGCCCGTTTAATAAGTGAAACGATTTGCCTGAGATGATAAGGTGAAACAGAATTTTTGATACTTACCTTCACGTCCCGGCATACAAATTTTTCCACATCCCGATCTCTGCGCCCAAAAGGATGACGATAGAGATACAGGTCATGATGCTGTCTCTTTTGTTCGGAGAGAAGATGAAGAAGGTACTGCTCTGCACCTCCGAAATTAGACGATGTGATAATATGAAGTATTTTCATGAAGAGAAAAAAAAGAGGGGCGCAGGAGAACGCCCCTCAAAAAGACTTCTCAGCCACCCTCAGTCCAGCTTCCTGTGCTGGAGTCGTAAGCGACAGTCAACCCGTTTGCATTACCGGTAGCTAATCCTGTAGCTGTAATAGTCACAGTATCAGCAGGAGCGGCACCGCTAGTCGTTACGGCAAAACCCCAGTTCGTTTCGACACCGGGATCAATATCGATATCCAAAGTGGATTCGATTGCTCCGACATTCGCCAAAGCAACAAAAGAGTTGTATTTTTGTTTATACACTCTCTCAGCGGTGTGAATGGCATCAATCGTCGCTTTGGCAACAGCTCTTTTGGCATCCTTGACGTAATTCAAATAAAGCGGCACGCCTGCAGCGGCCAAAATGCCGACGATAACGATCACTGTTATCAGTTCGAGTAAAGTAAATCCCTTTTTATTCATACACCCTCCTTTTAGGTTTCCATAAGTCTATTATACCAAAAAAAGAAGAAACGTCAAGGTTTGTCAAATATTTTCCTCTTTCAGGCGGTTTAAAAGCTCTTTTGTCTTATTATTGACCTTTTTCGGCACCCTGATTTTGACATGAACATATTGATCTCCGGCTGTGTAGCTTCCCTGGCGGGAAATGCCTTTTCCCTTCATCCGGAATGTTTTCCCGCTTTCAGTTCCCGGGGGGATCTTCAATTCGGCATGCCCGGTAAGAGTGGGGACTGTTTTAACCGCACCTAACACTGCGTCAGCGAAAGAGATCTCTTCTTCGACAATGATATCTGTCCCTTCACGTTTAAAGACAGGATGGGGCTTGACCCTGATTTCGATAAAAAGGTCCCCGGGCGGACCTCCTAATTTACCGGCCTCTCCTTCCCCGCGGAGCTTTAAAATAGAACCGTTATCAACTCCTCCCGGGATGGAGACTTCGATTTTCTTTTCTTTTCGGACCTGTCCGGTGCCATGGCAAGTCTTGCATGGATCGGTAATAATGGTCCCTTTTCCACCGCATTTCGGACAAGGCCGACTCATCATGAAAAATCCATGACTGACCTTGACTTGTCCCGTACCATGACATTCAGGGCAGGTTTGGGGAGGGTCTCCTTTTGCCGTGCCCTGTCCTCTGCAGGCCTCACAGGTATCCAGCTTAAGAAATGAGATCGTCTTTTTTATCCCTGACACGGCTTCCATAAAATCAATGGTCAACTGATATTGAAGATCCCTTCCCCGTGTTACGCCTGGATTACGGTTTCGACCGGATCTGAAAGTTCCGAAAAAATCACCGAATAAGTCACCGACAATATCATTCAAGTCAGTGAAATTTGAGAAATCAAAATTCCCCCCATTCATCCCACCCTGCTCAAACCCGGCATGGCCAAAACGATCATATTGCTGTCGCTTGGCCGGATCGCTTAAAACTTGATAAGCTTCTGTAAGTTCCTTAAACCGGTCTTCGGCTTCTTTATTTCCGGCATTTTTATCGGGATGATATTTCATTGCCAGCTTACGATATGCTTTTTTTATCTCATCCTGAGTGGAGGTCCTGGGTATTTCCAGGACCTCATAATAATCTTTTTTGGCCATAAGCGTTAATCAACTTCTTTAAAATCAGCGTCCTGGACATCATCCTTTTTTTCGCTTGAAGAATCATCCCCTTCAGCGGGCGTTTCCCCCTCTTGAGGTTTCTCCGATGTCTGAGCCTGTTTGTAAGCCTCTTCAGCCAACTTATAGGAAGCTTCCTGAAGCTCTTCTGAAGCTTTCTTGATGCGGTCCATATCATCTGACTTTAAAGCCTCTTTCAACGTATTGATCTTTTCTTCGATTTTGGCTTTCTCCTCTTCTCCCACTTTATCGCCGAATTCTTGAAGAGACTTTTCCACACTATAGGCCATGCTGTTCGCATTATTCACAATATCGATCTTCTCTTTTTTCTTTTTATCCTCTTCTGCATGCTTTTCAGCCTCATCAACCATTTTCTTCACTTCATCTTCAGAAAGCCCGGAAGAAGATTTGATAACGATATTCTGTTCCTTGCCTGTGGCCAGATCTTTGGCACTTACATTAAGAATTCCGTTGGCATCAATATCAAAAGTCACTTCGATCTGCGGGACGCCGCGGGGAGCCGGGGGAATACCGGTAAGCTCAAAACGTCCCAGGGTCATGTTGTCTGCAGCCATGGAACGCTCTCCCTGTAGAATATGGATCTCCACTCCGGGCTGATTATCTGCAGCTGTTGTAAAGATCTGTGATTTTTTTGTCGGAATCGTCGTATTCCGGGGGATAATGGATGTCATCACACCTCCGAGTGTCTCCAATCCCAAGGAAAGAGGGGTAACATCCAAAAGGACCATATCCTTCAATTCCCCTTCTCCGGAGATGATCCCGGCTTGAACAGCAGCGCCGACAGCCACCGCTTCATCGGGATTAACGCTCATATTCGGCTCTTTGCCAAAAAACTCTTTTACCTTTTTGTGAACCAAAGGAACCCTCGTCGACCCTCCCACAAGAATGACTTCATCGACATCCGAAGCTTTCATTTTAGCATCAGACAAGGCTTTTTTGCAAGGATCGAAAGTCGACTCAACTAAATCGTAGATCAGTTTTTCAAACTCGGCCCGGGTAATATCCATATTCAGATGTTTGGGGCCACCGGCATCCGCTGTGATAAACGGCAGATTGACATTGGTGCTTGTTGAAGTAGACAGTTCTTTTTTGGCCTTTTCTGCTGCTTCTTTTAAACGCTGTAATGCCATTCTATCTTTTCTCAGGTCAATCCCTTCCGCCTTGCGAAAACCTTCGGCAATATGGTCCAGAAGGATCTGGTCAAAATTGTCTCCGCCCAGATGGGTATTTCCGTTTGTGGAAAGGACTTCCAGCACCCCGTCCCCCAACTCCAAAATAGAGATATCGAATGTGCCTCCGCCTAAATCATAGACGGCGATTTTATGCGCATGACTGCTTTGCAATCCATAGGCCAAAGCCGCTGCTGTAGGCTCATTAAGGATACGTTTTACCTCTAATCCGGCGATTTTGCCGGCATCCTTCGTCGCCTGACGTTGTCTGTCATTAAAATAAGCCGGAACGGTAATAACCGCCTCTTTGACCTCCTGTCCTAAATATTTTTCGGCGTCCTCTTTTAACTTCCTGAGGATCATTGCGGAGATCTCCGGAGGTGTATAGTCTTTTCCCATGATTTCCACGGCCACCACATTGCCGGATCCCCCTTTGACTTTGAAAGGGACCATATCTTTTTCTTCTTTGACTTCGTCGGTGAACCGACCCATAAACCGTTTAATGGAAGACACTGTATTTTCAGGGTTTGTCACAGCCTGCCTCTTGGCCAGCTCCCCGATAAGACGCTCTCCGTCTTTTTTAAAAGCCACAACAGAAGGAGTGATTCTATTCCCCTCATTGCTGACAATAATTTTGGGTTGGCCGCCTTCCATAACGGCGACAGCTGAATTTGTTGTTCCTAAGTCTATTCCAATGATTTTTCCCATTGTATCCCTCCTTTTACTCTTTTACTTTACGTTTCGATACTTTAACACGGGCAGGCCGTATAACCGTCCCGTAGAGAAGAAAACCCTTCTGAAACTCTTCTGTGATGATCTCTTCATCCTCTTGTCCTTCAGTTTCGACCGACATCATAGCGTCATGATAGGCCGGGTTAAACGGTTTTCCCTTCGCTTCGATCACTTCGATCCCGTTCTGCTTAAGGACCTCGTAAAACTGCTTCACAACAAGTTCCAACCCCTGGATCAAGGTCTCGGCCCCTTCTTCTTCCGTTTTTTTCATACTCTCCATAGCCAATTCCAGATTGTCAAGAACAGGCAAGATGGTTCGGGCCATCTCGGCATTGGCTAATTTCATCCAGCGGCTTTTATCTTCTTCAATCCTCTTTTTATAATTCTCAAAATCTGCCATAAGACGGGATAGTTTGTCGTGAAAACGCCCTTTTTCCTCTTTCAGGAGTTCCAATTCTTTTTTCAATTTCCCTGTTTCTTTTTCACACTGAAAGAGCGCCTCTTTTCTGCTGCCTTCTTTCCCTTTTTTCTTTTGTGGTTCCTTTTCCGGAGCCCCCTTGAGATTATCCGTTTTCTTTTCTGTGTCCGTCATTCTCAATCCTCCTTAAATATATCATCCATCATCTCTTCCAGTATTTGCCCTGTGTAATCAAGCAAAGAAATAATGCGGCCGTAATTGACACGTTTTTCCGCTACAATCGCGATTTTTCCCTGTAGCCCTTCGGGGATATGGAAACTCCGTGTGATCAAGGTAAACTCCTGAAGTGCCTGAATCCGATTTTCGGCTCCGATCGTCACAGCCAGGCTTTTTTCTCTGCCGTTCTCATCATGGCAGGCCAGGACACGGGCCAGGATCTCTTCCGATAAAAACTCCTCCCCGCTTTCGTTTCCCGCTTTTTTTTGAAAAAAATCAACAAGCCCGCCGACATAAACTTTTTTTTCGTCCTCCAGGCTTTTTTTCAGCTGCTCTCTTACAATATCCAACATAAAGGCTCCGATAGAGAACATATCGCTTTCTTTGAGCAGTCTCAGGGCTTCTTCCACACTGAGTCCGACCACAAGATCATTGACATAACGGTTGACCTGGTCCAAGGCCTCCCGTACCAGCGGGCCGGTAATGCGGAAAAGATGTTCTTTAATCATCCCGGACCGGGTGACCAACACAGCAAGAAGCCTGTTGGAAGAGACCGGAACAAACGTAAAACAGGTAATAATATCTTTTTCCAGATGAGGGACAAGGGCGACACCGATCTTATCGGATATTTTTGAAAGAAGAAGAGAAGTATCACGCAGGATATTGTCCAGCTCTGAGATCTCCTGCTGATATTGTTCCCTGATACGTTTTTTTTCTCTGAGTGTCAACTCCTGTAAATGCATCATATTATCCACATAAAAACGGTACCCCAGGTCCGAGGGAATACGGCCGGCTGAAATATGAGGCTGGAAGATATAACCCTTTTCTTCCAAATCAGCCATCACATTACGTATGGTCGCAGGAGAAAGGTCAATGCCCTGATGCCGTGACAAAGAGCGGGAACTGACAGGCTTCCCCGTAGAAATATAATCCGCTACGATGTAGCTGAGTATTTGTTTTTCTCTGGCATTTAAACTCGTATTATCCATATATTAGCACTCACCTTGCTTGACTGCTAATAATCTAACATGGGAGAAAAAAAAAGTCAAGGGGTGATATTCAGAAGAGAACGAAATTCCTCCGAAAAGAGTTTTTCTCTTAGCCGGCTTAATGCCCGGCTGCGGTGGCTGAGCGCGTTTTTTTCTTCCAAGGTCAACTCCGCCATGGTCTTTTTCAGGGATGGAAGATAAAAAAGCGGGTCATACCCGAATCCTCCTCCCCCGCGGGGTGATTCCAGAATAAGGCCCCGGCAAGATCCTTCTGCATGAATCCATTCACCTGAAGGGAAATAGAGGACAACGGCAGCATAAAACTGCCCTTCACGCCCTTTTTCGGGATAAGCACGCATCAGTTTCAGCAATTTTTCATTGTTTTCCCGATCAGAGGCGTTTTCACCTGCAAAACGCGCTGAATAGATTCCCGGAGCGCCTTGTAAAGCGTCCACCTGAAGGCCTGAATCATCCGCTAATGCAGCCTTTCCGCTCTGTTCTGAGGCCTTCCGTGCTTTTATCAGGGCATTTTCCACAAAAGTCGCGCCGTCCTCGACAGCAGGCAAAAGAGACCTGTTTTCGATAAAGCGGATTCCCGGAAGGACAAGGGCCGAGCGGATTTCTTTGATCTTATCCGCGTTCTTTGTCGCCAATATGATATCAAGGGGAGACATGTGAAAAGATCACTTCCTGTTGTAAACGGACAAGATCGGCGACTCCCTTTTCGGCCAGGTCCAGCAGGTCATTCAGCTCACTTCGCATAAAAGGCACCCCTTCAGCCGTTCCCTGGATCTCAATCAATTTCCCATCCTGAGTCATAACGACATTCATGTCCGTTTCTGCAGCAGAATCTTCTTCATAACAAAGATCCAAAAGAGGAACCCCGTCACAGATTCCCACACTGACCGCCGCCACAAACTGATTCACCGGAAGAGTAGCGATCTTCCCTTGGTCTCTTAAGCGGGCCAAAGCCAGATAGAGAGAGACAAAAGAGGCCGTAATGGAAGCGACACGTGTTCCCCCGTCAGCCTGAATAACATCACAGTCCACCCATAAGGTCCTTTCTCCCAGCTCCTTCAAATCCACCACACCCCGCAGGCTTCTTCCGATAAGTCTTTGAATCTCCATGGTCCGCCCCCCGGGCTTTCCGCGAGTACTCTCTCTCTGCATACGGATCTGAGTGGATCGTGGAAGCATACCGTATTCAGCGGTAATCCACCCGCTTTGGCTGCCTCTCAGAAAAGGCGGGACCTTCTCTTCGACAGTAACAGTGGAAATCACACGGGTATCTCCCCATTCGATAAGAAGAGAGCCTTCGGCATGGGCAATATACCCGGGTATCAGATTTATTTTTCTTAATTCGTCGTTTTTTCTTCCGTCTGACCGCATTTCCCCCCCTATAAAGAGATGACAGAGATATGATGATTCGTATAAATGCAAATCTCTGCTGCTATATCCAATGACTTTTTTACGATCTCTTCAGCACTCAGATCTGTTTCCTCCATTAAAGCCCGGGCGGCTGCATGGGCGAAAGAGCCCCCGGAGCCTATGGCTAATAGCCCGATCTCATCCTCAATGACTTCCCCGCTTCCCGAAAGGAGAAAGGACTCATCAGCACCGGCCACGATCATCATCGCTTCCAGGCGGCGCAAGACTTTATCGGAGCGCCATTCTTTGGCCAGCTCCACAGCTGCGCGGCGAAGGTTGTTTTTATACATATTCACCTTTTCCGTAAAACGCTCAACCAAAGCAAAGGAATCTGCCACACTGCCCGCAAATCCCACCAGGACATTGTCATTGACCTTTCTGACTTTGTTCGCTGTGCTTTTGACCTGGGTGTTCCCTAATGTGACCTGCCCGTCGCCTCCCATGGCCGTTTTTCCGTCACGGCGTACCATAATAATGGTCGTTCCCATAAATTCCATAAGGACTCCTTTAGTTTTTTCTTTCGCCTCCTCTGGGGTGGCATTTTTGATAGACATTTTTGACGTTTTCCATGGTAACATGTGTATAGATCTGCGTTGTGGACAAAGAACTGTGACCCAGCAACTCCTGAACGGTTCTGAGGTCGGCCCCTTTCTCCAACAGATGTGTCGCAAAAGAATGACGGATCTTATGCGGTGTAATATGCTTGGCAAAAGCCATATCTATAAGGGCATTATTCAAAATGCGCCGGATATCCCGCGCATGCAAAGGGTTCTTTCTTATACTGAGAAAAAGGGTCTTTTGATCAGAACCGCGAAGAAAAAGATAACGGCGGATGAGGTTTGATGCCTTCTCATGAAGGGGGACCATCCTTTCCTTCCCGCCTTTTCCCAGGATACGCACAGTGGCAGAATCAAAGCGTATATCCTTCGTTTTCAGGGAGACCAACTCTCCGACACGCATTCCGGTGGCATAAAGCAATTCAAGGACAGCCTTGTCGCGAAGCTCTTTTTCAGTGCCTTCAGGGCACCGATCCAACAAAGCAGACATCTCTTCAATGGTCAGAAAATCCGGCAGCCGCTTGAATACTTTGGCAGAGGTGATTTTTTCCGCAGGGTTCTCCTTAATATGATTTTCTCTTAGATGAAATCTGAAGAAACGGCGCAATGCGGAAAGTTTTCTGTTAATTGTAGTTCTTTCTCTGTCAATATCATAAAGATGCTCTATAAACTCGCGGATATGCAAAGAGGAGACACAAGCATAGCTGTGCTGGGTGAACCGGAAGAATTCTTCTAAATCATTGCGATAACTCAAAACCGTATGAGATGAATAACCTCTTTCAGTCTCACAATACTGCAGAAAAGCCTCTATCGGGTCTTCACTTTTGTCTTTCATATGAGCAATCCTTTTCTGAACAAAGGATTTTCTTCCCCTTTTCAATAAGAAATCCTTTATCACATTGGGGACATTTTTCACCGACAGGCTTGTACCAGCTCACAAAATCACATTCCGGATAACGGCTGCAGCCGTAGAAAAGACGTCCCTTCTTTGTCCGTTTGACGACAACGTCTCCTTCATGACATTTGGGGCAATGCACTCCTGTCTTATTCTCTATTTTTCGTGTGTAACGGCATTCCGGATAACGCGAACAGGCTATGAATTTCCCGAAACGGCCTTGTTTCACGACAAGTTCGCCTCCGCATTGAGGACAAGCCTCACCGATAGCCTCTTCGCCTTTTTCCGGAATGATTTCTCCGTTTTTGATTGAATAATTCATAGTGTTTTTGCAGTCGGGGTACCCGCTGCAAGCCAAAAAGCGCCCGTTTCTTCCCCATTTGATCACCATGGGTTTTCCGCACTTATCGCATATCAAAGAAGTCTCTTCCACCGTCTCTTTTTTGAGAGCAGGAAGTTCCTCTTCAGCCTTTTTGAGCCAGATACTCAGCTCCCCATGGAAATCGATTAAAACCTTTTTCTGTTCGACCTCCCCGTTTTCAATAAGATCCAGATCTTTTTCCATATGACGTGTGAAGTCATAATCAACGATTTTGGGGAACAGCTTTTTGAGATAATCGGTAATGATCATACCCAGATCTGTTGCTTTTAATTTCTTCTCCTCCCGCTCCACATAATTCCGGCTGGTCAGAAGAGAGAGAATAGAAGCGTAAGTGGAAGGACGACCGATACCCATAGATTCTAATTTTTTAACCAGGGTCGCATCGGTATAATACGGCGGGGGGGATGTCTCTTTTTCTTCACTGTATATCTTTTGGGGACGGATTGTATCTCCGGGGTGATAACGGCTGATATCGAGAAAAGCCTCTTCCCGCTTGCCGAAGGCATAGACCTTCTCAAAACCCTCAAATATCCGTTTGCTCCCTGTTGCTTCAAAAAGAGCCGGTCCGCTTTCAAGATGGAGAAGCGCATTGATGTAACGGGCCGGAGACATTTGAGAAGCGACAAATCGGTCCCATATCAGTTTATAGAGGCGGTAAAGGTCCCGCTCCAGATGTTCTTTTATCTTTTCAGGATCAATATTGATGTCAGCGGGACGAATAGCTTCATGGGCATCCTGTATTTTGTTTCCTTTGGCTTTGCCGTAAAAGTTCGGTTTTGCCGGACAATACTCTTCCCCGAATCGCTTCTGCACAAAATCCCTGACTTTTGTCAACGCTTCAGAGGAGACCCGCAGAGAATCCGTCCGCATATAGGTGATCAATCCGGCATTCCCGGTGGGAAGTGAAATCCCTTCATAAAGTCTCTGGGCCAACATCATGGTCTTTTTAGCCGAATAACCCAGTCTGTTATACGCCTCCTGCTGAAGGGTACTCGTCCGAAAGGGCGGCAAAGGGCGGCGGGGACTCTCTTTTTCCTGAGCTTTAACGATGATAAAATCATCTTGCCTCAATTGTTCCAGAAGGCTTTCCATGGCCTTCTTTTCTTTGATATCGGCCTTTTTACCTTCCAATTTGGTCAATTTTGCCTTGACTCCGTCAAACTCACAAAACACATCCCAATAGGTCTCTTTTAAAAAGCTGCGGATCTCAAGTTCGCGTTCGACGACAAGACGCAAAGCCGCGGACTGCACCCTCCCGGCAGAGAGGCCTTTATAAAGGATTCTCCATAAAAGAGGACTGATCTTATAACCCACCAAACGGTCTAAGATGCGGCGGGCTTGCTGAGAATAGACCATGTTCATATCGATGTCCGTAAGATCCTCCAGAGCCTGCAAAATCCCCGTTTCTGTAATTTCATTGAATCGGGCCCTGCGGACAGGAATATTTTTACCTTCCAGCTTGCTCCGGACATGCCAGGCAATGGCCTCCCCCTCTCTATCCGGGTCAGTGGCAATGATAACAGAATCTTTGGAAGCCGCTTTAGAAAGGATGTCCTTCAATACCGGGCCTTTTCCTTTGATTGTCACATATTGGGGCTCTAAAGTCTCTTCATCCAGGCCCAACTTGGATTTGGGAAGGTCAATAATATGTCCGACTGTAGCGACAACATCGTATTTTCTCCCAACAATCTTTTTGATGGTTTTCACTTTCGTCGGTGACTCGACGACAATGAGGCTTTTCATCCGCTCTCCCCTTTCCCCCCGCAATAACTTTCATCAAAGGGGAGTATCTGTATATTCTCTTTGCTGTCTAAACGATGCCCCCTAATCCTCACAACCTGCAGGCTGAAAGCAAACCCCAGAACGGCTCCGGCTATCCCCGGCCATTCTCCTCTCCCGGGAAAGAGAAGCTGTCCTGCGACATATCCTGCAATAAGGGACAAAAGCGGCAGCCCGTACAAAAGGGCGATCACCCGATAAAAAGAAACCGAAGTCCTGACCCATACGGCGTCCCCGGGCCGCAACCCGGCGGGAAGCCGCTCCTTTTTTAAAAGAAGATCCTGACAGGCATCACAAAGCCCGCAATGACTGCAACCCTCCTCGGGGTAGACCCGGATTACGGCGTTCTGTGCCCCTATGGAATCAACGACTCCTTTTTTATCCATGAGCCCCTTTCCTTTTATAAAAGCCCATAATAAGCCCTAAAACAACAGACCATAAGGCTGCCAGCCCGATACGGTACTCTTCCGGCAGAAGAAACGTCACAGTATGAGCCGGAATCCAAAACCAAAGAAGCGTCAGAAATGAACTTTTCAGGCCCGAAAACTCCCCGGTTTTCATAATCCAATTATCGGTCAGGCGATGAAATGTCATCATTTGCGGTCCAAAGAGGATATTCATTGCAAATGATATCAAAAAGGCCTTCCCGGCTTTCGTGAAGAAGAGAGAGCCCACAAGCCCCTTTTCTCCCAGAGAGCCCGCAAAACCGACAAATCCTGTAAAAGCATATTTGATCAGAATTCCCAGAAAACCCCAGGCCACCATCTTGAGAACAAACTGAAGAAAGGTCATGGCCCGAAAGGGGTTTTTCCCCGCAATACGCAATCCGAGGCATTCTCCGACCATTCCCAGAATAAAAAACTGAAAAAAGGATGAAAGAATAACATGATCCTGTACAAATCGAGTGTAAAATTCCACGCTCACCTCCCTCGATGATACTCACCATAGCAGGAGAAATTCATTCGTCAAGAGTGTTCATGGCTAAATAGCGCAAATGGCTGATGATAAGCTGCGTGACAATGGAGAGAAGATTCGCCTCGATATAGGTATATTCTTTCTTCTCCATAGGGCTGGACAGATAGATTTTCAAAGAAATGCCTCTTTCCTCCGCCACATGAATAAGATCCGAATAGAGACCCTGTCGCCCTTCCTCATACTTCCAGTTGATGGCAATGAGGGTGTCCTTGATTTTCCCGGCATGCTCCACATATTTTTCAATGGTTTTGATGCCCTTGTCCCGATACTCGAAAGTCCGGCCTCTGACGCCAAAGGAGAAATCAATAAAATCGTAATCAATAAAACGGCTGATCATGCCTAAAATTGTCTGGAAAAAGGCTTCTTCAGATTCCGGGGCAAGCATAGCCAATTCAACGAGGTTTCTGATGACGTCTTCAGTCAATGCAATGTCACCGGTTACAATCCCGGCCAAAATATCATGTTTCCCCTTATAGATCCCGTATTTTTCCTCCCAAAGGACAACAGCCCGCTCGCTTTTTTTAGCCGCATTCAATGCGGCGATCCCTTTAGCCAAAACGATATCCGCTTTTTCTCCGTGATCCGGAATATAACTGAGCCCGATGCTGACTGTGGCCCCGTAGCGGGCTAATTCCGAATCCTCTTTGATCAGTTTTATAAGATGCTCCGCTTTGTCAAGCAATTGCCCTTTGGATATACGGGAATGGGCTATGGCGAATTCTTCCCCCATGTAGCGGCCGATAATATCGTTGCTTTTCGCATAGGAAACAATGACTCCCGCTACACGTTTGATGATCCGGTCTCCTTCGATTTCTCCGAATTTCTGATTCAGCTCAGTCATGTGATCGATATCGACCAGCATAAAGCCGAGGGTCTCGTCTTTTCTTCTTCGGGCAATCTTTTTTTTCAACGTATTTAAAAAGAAATAACGTGTCATCACTCCGGTCAAAGGACAGAGAATGATCTCATCTCTTAACTCACGATAACGCAACAGGATGCTAAGGTATTGAATCAACGGAAAAATGAATTCCGTCAGCCCTTTTTGGATATGATTGCAATACTTTTTCGTATCGATATAAATCAAACCACGGACAGAATCTTCCAAAAGAGTTTCTTCTCCGCCGTTCTCCCCGCCCTCTTCGCTATATCCGAGGTCAACAACGGGAAAAAGCCCGGCGGTCACTATCGAGGATGAAAAATGACTGTAATTTTTGACGTGGATATGCCGTGGTGACTGAAGTGCGGAGACAAGGAGGTCATTCCTGTATTCTCCATCTTCATAGAGAGGACGTGCCACCTGCTCAAAAAGCGGATGATAACGCTCTGTCTCATTTCGGACAAAGAGAGTAACACGGTCTGCCCGGGCAAAATCCATAATAAAATTGAGAACGATTTTAATATTCTCGTCTATGCCCGTGAAATCATACTTCCATCTTTCAATGAGTGAAAGCATTTCTTTACGGTAAAAACGAAAAATATTATCGGCATATTCATCTGACCAGAGTTTTTTGATAAAGGGAAAGGTGATCCTTGACAGGGGGATTTTCAGCCGCTGAGCTACAGCCCTCTTACAGTCCTGTATTTCACGACAAAGTCTTGTCTTCTGATAGAAGACAAGATAACCTTTAGGAAAATTGCTTTTTATATGCTGCTCATAAAAGAGAATATCTGTGAGGATCTCATAAAGACGAAAATTGAACTCTCTTTTTTCATAAAGCTGGGAGAGTTCTATCAGCATTCTTAAGATCTGGCCGTTATTTTTTTCTTTTTTATAACGGGCCAGCAAACGCTCCAGCATTGTGATCTTTTCATCATCAGATTGCAGGAAAGAAATCCCTGCATAGTCAAAATCAATATCCCCCAATTCAACATGAGAACTTTCTTTTAATTTCTTCAGATGCTGAAAAAGATTTCGGGCCTCAGTCTTTCTCCCTTTGTCAAAATAAAGAATCCTTATTTTTTTTAACATCGCATCAAAGTACTCATAATTATACAGATGCTGTTTTTCACATTCAGACGCCACGCGCTCGTAATAACTCAATGCCTGGGCATAGCGGCGCCATGCATAATAAATATCTCCATTATTTGCATAATAATTCACCAAATATTGCCAATAAGTAGCTGATTTTGCGCTTTTTTTCATCAATGAGCTCAAATATCGCGCTTTTTTATAATCTCCCATTTGAATAATAATTGCAATCAGCTGATCCAGAACAACAAGATAGCGCCGGGCATCGCTTTTCTTGACGTAACGCATAGCTTCGGCAATGGTTTTGTAGGCCTCTTTATAGTAGAAATTATCCGCATACAATTCAGCTATATTTGAAAGAGGAACCACAATACTGATTTCATCTCCAGACTTTTTCCCCAGATTCACGGACTTGTTCAATTCATAGATAATCGTTTCATAAGAATATCCGATATAATATTTGGCACTGGCAATATTATTATGGGCTTTGATCTGGTCTCTGTAGCTGCCCATGTCCCGGGCCATTTCTAACGCTCTTTCATAATATCCTAACGCTTTAGAGGCATCACCCGTATTCAGGTTGATATTGCCCATAAGAAAAAAAGCCTGAATAACCACAGCGGATAATTCATCACTTGTATCTTCTGTCTCCAAAAGGGAAAGAAACCTTTCCAATTGACGGCGTACCCGCTCATAAGAACCGGCCACATAAAAATCCGTGGCTGTCAAAAGGGCCGATTGATAAAGAAACCAGGGCATTCCGGACACAAGAGCGTTCAGAAGAGCCTCTCCCCGGGACTCTTTCTCTGATGAGGGTGCGACAAGATAATCAATATAATGCATAAGGAAGAGAAGATCCGGATTCTCAGGCCAGCGTTCGATCTTTCGCTTAAGCCGTCGAAGCTGTGAAGTCGCTCCTGTCCCCCGGCCGATAAAACCCTCTAAGGCGCGAATCACCAGGTAGACAGAAAAAAGCCTTTTCTCTTTTTCTTTCAAAAACTGTTTCAATTGCACATGATCCGAAACAAATGCCTGAATCCCTTTCTCATCGCCGATGGCAAGCATCAGATGCAGGCGTGTCTGCTGATAAAGACGCATGTCAACACGTCCCTCTTCCCTGCCGATGCGTTCCAGCCATGCTTGCAGTTCATTCATGTCATTTATCCCTAAATGGTATATTTTCAACAATCGTGAAATGTTTTCCAGGGCTTTGGAATAAGCTTCTAACTCCATATGGATCTGGATAAGATTCATAGCCTGAAGAGGATCGGCTTTCTGATTTTCTAAAAAGACGATAAACTTTTCCCGAAAATCAGAGGCTTCTTCAAGGCTGTTCTTTAAAAAATATTCTTTGAGATCATTGCGCACGATGCGGTAATAGGCCGTTTCCTGTTCCCAGATCTCATCGATATAAGCGTGGGCACGCAATGAGCCCAAAAAAGCCAAAGCCTCTTCCTGATCGCATTGAAGGAGGCTTATCAGTTCATCCAATTTCATAATTTTCCGGCTATGACTCAGATACCAGAGGATCTCCTTTTCTTCCCTGCGCAGATAACGGACTTTTTTATCCAGGCTGTCATCGGCCAGCAAATAAGGGAGAGACTTCTCCACCCCCGCCGAATTAATAAAAAGGATCTTGTGCTTATCATCAATAGAAAGAAGATTTTTTTCCACCATTTTCTGAATAAACCCGATAACCTTTTCTGCACGGTTGATTTCATAATGAAGCAGCAGGTTTTCCAAGGGTTCCAGAGAAATACCATTGTCAAAAAGATGCGCCAGCATGCTCCTGACTTCCTCGTGAGACAGCCGTGAGTACTCTTTGGTTACAATTTCAAATCGGGGATCTTTATAAAAGACATGAAAACGGTTTTTTTCCATTCCGGCGTCAAAAAGAAAGACAATATTGCCCCGTTGTTTGACATGAAGCATCATATTCAGAAAACGGTTGATCTTGTCATCCATCCCCACAATATTCTGGACATGCAGCACCACTTTTTTTGTAATAGAAAAATCAAACAGAAGCTCCAAAAGATAGGACTGGACATTAAGGAGGTATTGCTCATTCAGCGTCTCATTGTAAAGGCTGAATTGACGGGTGATAATTTTATTCAAATCCTCCCGGAGACGGTAATGACTGACACATTCAAAAAGATATTTCAAAAAATCATAGAAATCCTGCATGATGATCTCAATTTTTAAATATTTTTCATATTTAAGGAATTCAAGGAAATCTCGGATCACGACTTCTTTTAAAGAACTTGTATCTCCAAAGAATATAAACGCAATTTTCGAATTTCTTCTGGACTGGAACGTGTAAAGATCCCGCAAGATTTCAGAATGAAGGGAGAGTCCCATCTCACAGGCTGACCACTCTTTTTTTTCATAAAAATAGGAATAGCGGTTTCCCTTGAAGAAACCACCCGCTTCCATTTCATCGAACCACTCCCCCAATGATGCACCGGAAAACGAAGAAAGGCGGCGCCTGTAATCGTCCAGGCGCTTTGAAGGATACGGATAGGTTTCAAGAAACCCGGCTATGGAGCGGCATAACCCCAAAAATTTTTCCGATTCAAAAGAGGATGAGACATCCAAGCCCAACAGATCGATCTTCAATCGTTTTCTCTGCTGAATAATAAGGCTCATTTCGGGAAAGTCGTAAATATAAAGCTTTTGTTTATACAGGTAAAAAAGGGCCTTCCAGAAATGGCTCATGAGCTCCATGACCTCATCTTCGGAAAAATTCCCCTTTTCCAAAAGTCCGGCAAAACTTTCGCGGGACACATATTCGCTGATTAAAATATAATAGTTGGAATAGGTCATTTTTTCATCAAAAAACCAAACCTTCTCATAATTATAATACTCCAAAAGCGACGGATGCTTAACCCTTATAAGCTGATGATAGGAAGCGAACTTGTCCAGAACATCCCTCATCGTATCAAAAATCCGCAACAGGACCGCCTTGCTTTTAAAACGGTCCCGGGCCAGATAAAAGGAAGTATTCCCCTCTTCGGCCATTTTCTTTCTTAATTCATATCTGTCATTGATAATCTTCATAAATCCCTTCTTCAAAGAGCCATTTGAAAAATACGGACAATGTCATGATAATCAAGCCGTTTAAAGATCCCGATAAGGCCGTAGAGATCAATAATATTAGACGCCATCTCTTCGAACCTGTCAGGACCGATTCCGCGCTCGCTCAGATGAAGAGGAAGGCCCAGGCTTTGATAAAAAGTCTCCAGATGTTCAATAAATGCGGAAGAAGAGTTCGCTTTCTCCCCGAAAAGTACTTTTCCCAAATGCGCAAAACGATTCAATGCGTCCGCATCGGCTACATAACGCATCCAGGCCGGATAAAGGATGGAGAAAGTCTCCCCGTGAATCATATCATAGCGGGCACTGAGCTCATGACTTAATTTATGAAGAGCCCAATCTGTCCGTTTTCCCAGACTCATAAGGCCGTTCAGCGCCAAAGTCGAAGCCCACATAAGATTTGCACGGGCTTTCATATTCTCTCCCTCTTTGTGAGCTTGCGGCCCCATCTCCACGCAGATTTTCAGTAAAGCCTCTGTCAGGTAATCCGTAACAACGGCATCGGGATCCGGAGAAAAATACTGTTCGAACAAATGGGCCATAATATCCGCCACTCCCGCAGCCGTCTGTCGGGGAGAGACAGTAAATGTGTATTCCGGATCCATAATGGAAAACCGTGGAATAATCATCTCAGAATGAATAGCACATTTTTTTGCCTCGGTTTCATAAGTGATAACAGCATGGGCATTGGCTTCAGACCCGGTGGCTGCTATAGTAAGGACTGTCCCGATCGGAAGGGCCCTGGTAATGGGCTCCTGCCCCGTGAACATGCTCCACACATCCCCTGTGGCAAAGACTCCCGCCGCAATCGCTTTTGCCGTATCCAAGACGCTTCCGCCTCCGACAGCAAGGACAAGGTCGCTTTTCTGTTCCCGCGCCAGGCGAATGCCCTCTTTTACCCGCTGTAAAACAGGGTTGGGGGATACCTCACCCAATTCTTTATATTCAATTCCGTATTTTTCAAGCTCTCTGACAACTGCATCAAAGATCATATTTTTTTTTATGCTTCCCCCTCCATAGACAAGCAGGGCTTTTTCTCCGTATTTTGCGGCTTCTTTCCCTAAATGCTTGATCTGGCCTCTTCCAAAAAAAAGTCGGGTGGGCTGATGATAGATAAAACTTTTCATCTCTCCTCCTTACCTTTTATACTATACAGAAATCTTCCTGAAAAATCAAATGATATGATGTTTCCTTTCCCCTTGCAATGAATCGATCTTCTTTTATAATGAGACACATGAAAAGAATTCTCTTCTTATTGATTCCGTTTCTTCTCTTCTCCTGTCGCAGCGGGGACCGTTTTGCCTATAAAAAGGCTTATCTTCAACATTGGGAAAATGTCAATCAGATCCATTCTGATATCAAAGGGTTTGTCAACGACTTTACTGAAGGCCGTCTTTCCGGAAGCCGGGGGTATGACCGTGCCGCTGAATATGCGGCTTTTCAACTCGAACAAGCCGGTCTTCTCCCGCCTCCTTTTCTGGAGCATTTCTATCAGTACTATTCTCTGGAAGCTCCCTCTCTGGAATCAGCCGTCAAGGCGTCTCTCAGCGGTATCCCTCTCAAACACGGAGTCGATTTCGCCATAGCCCTGACATCAGAAGGCACTTCACTCAGCCAGGCTCCTCTTGTTTTCGTCGGGTATGGTTTTGCAGAAGGTTCCGGCCCCTTAAACGAATATCTGAACTGCGACGTCACCGGAAAAATTGTGATCCTGCTGCATGATATTCCTGCCCATGCTTTGAGCCATCACCCCCAATACTCTGTCCCCGCCTACCGGGCCTATATTGCCAAAAACAGAGGCGCCCTGGGTGTTGTTTTTGTCGATACAGAAGCTCAGACAGCAGCTGAATGCCGCAACTTTTCCTATATCCCTTCCGGGCTTGACCTCAAAAACTTTCCCCAGCTCATCGCCGGGCGCTCTTTTCTCATGAAATTACTTCAACGGGAAGGGATTGATCTCATCGCTGTAAAAAACGATATCGACCGTTCACGCGTCCATTTCCCTCTTGATTTTGAAAGCCGACTTAACCTGGACTTTACCATGGTATGGGGGAATAAACGCACGACAAATGTTATCGGCTACCTGCCGGCTGCACCCCATATCTCCTCTCCCCGTAATATTGTGATAACAGCCTCGTTAGACGGTTTAGGACAGCAGAGCGATGACTTGGTCTATGAAAGTGCTGTCTTTAACGCCTCAGGAGCTGTAACAGCCCTTAATCTGGCCCGGTTAGCAGCAGCCCTGCCCCCTGAAGCAAGAAAATCCAATATCTACTTCGTTTTTTTGTCCGGCTCTCATCAAGGGTATAAAGGAGCCGTTGAATTGAGAGAATCTCTCTTTTTCGACAGCTTTAATACCCGGATATTCATCAGCCTGGACTCAACAGGCTCTTTCCGCCCGGTTCTTCATATTGAAGGCGGTCTGGATCACCCTGCACTCACCCGATTGTTGGAAGAGGCTCAGATGGAACTCTCTTATGGCCTTTCTCTCACAATGTCCAAAGGCACTTTCGGAGAAGGCCAGATCTTTTCCCCACTCGGTATCCCTTCTCTTTATATACGCGGAGAAGCCGGCCCCGAGCGCAATACGATGAATGACCGCTCGACTCTGATCGACGACAAAACTATCGGACGCAATGTCCGCCTTTTATTTTTTGCTTTCTTTGACCTTTTCTATGATAAATCCAGATTAAAATAAGAATTCCCAAAATATAGATCCCCCAATAAAGAAAAGCGTGCTGCCGTGTGAACGAAAAGGACAGACAATTCCCTTCATTATCAAATAATGAAAGAAAATGGAGGAACCATGCTGCTAAATGCTCTTCAGCAAAAACGAATGCTTTCGCCAGAAAGTGTGGAAGCGGAAACAGGAGCATAAAACCAATGGCAACGAGGGGATAGATAAAGATCAGAGCAAGAAGACTCATCAAAGGGGAAGCGAGATTCAACCGGCCGAAATACATTCCTAAAATCGGGATCAAAGGGAGCTGAGCCATGAGAGAAATTGTCATTATCTTCAACGCAAACCCCTTGATGAGGGACAAAGCCGGCAATACAACCAAAATACCGAAAGTCGCCAGAACACTCATCCAGAATCCGACAGAAAAAAAAGCAAACGGTTGAAAAAAAAGAATCAGGGAAGTCGCCAAAGCCCACGCGTTGAGAGGCTCGATTCGAAAATTCATATAGGCCGAGACCAGACCGTAGGCGATCATGAGATAGGCACGCAGGGCGGAAACATAAAAGTCGGTCAAAAGGAGATAAAGAGTCAAGAGCAAAAAAAGAATAATAATCCGCGTTCTTTTTCTAATACGACACAGCAATCCAATGAGAAGAGAAGCTGCAATCCCGAAATGCAGGCCGCTTATTGCAATAAGATGATAGCTTCCCGTCCTGGAGAATAACGCTTTTAATGGAGCTGAAAGGGCAGATCGGTTACCAGTCGCCAGAGCTTTGACAAATCCATACACCTCCATATTTTTAAAATAATCCATTTTTTCTATAAAATAGGCTGATAAAAAAAAAGGAGAACGAAGGCGAAATCCCGTATGCCGGGAAAAAACAAATAAAAAAAGAAAAAAAATCATTACAGAGGAAAAAAAGGCTTTCAATCTTGGGGACCTGGAAAGCAGGGAAAGCAGAAATGACTCAGCGGCTAGAACAAGCAGGAACAACGGTTCACGAAACTCCATAACGTTCCTGGCTGAAAGAGCAGCCAGAAGAAGGAAAAGTCCGACAAAGAAATGATCTGTAAAAAGAGCCACAGAAAACAAACGCATACTAAAACAAAAAGGGGGCCGAAACCCCCTGATTTCTTATTCCAGGGCGACAGGCGCCCCGTTTTCATCGCTCCTGAAAGCCAGTTCCGCCAAAAGATAGGCCCGGTGAGCGCGGAATCCGGGGACATAGACCTCATAATATTGCATGCCGTCCTCACCGACAAGAGCGTCCTTTCTGAAAAGACGCAGTGTCTGGTCAAGGGACACTCTGTAATCTTCTCGCATGGCGCTGAGGCTCGGTTCTTTTCTCAAGTAGATAAAACTTCCCGAGCTGGCCGTAAAGGCGACTTCCGGGTGATTGGCTTCAGCTTGCAAAGTCACGTAATAACGTGGCTTAAAATAAGTGTCGTAGACGATCAATAGGGCCGCAACAGCAATAATCGTAATAATGATGGTCGTAACAAAATTCCGTCTTTTTCCCTTTTCTCTTTTCAAGTAAGACAAACGGGCTGCTTTACGCCGCTGCACATCGACCCGGCTTACTGTGGCACCGGTCTTTTTTGATTTATCACTGAATGTTGCAACATCTTCGATTCGAATATTCCAACCCATTTCCTCAAACTGTTTTCCCAGACGCTCGGCATCATCCTGGTTTTGGACACGTAACCTGACTACCGGTTGTGAAACGATTCCTGCTGCGATGTCCGGAGTCATGTTAGGATAAATATCTACAATGGATTCAGCAAGCTTTTCACGGACGACCCAGTTTCTTTTGTCAACCCCGGACAGGATAAGGTATCTCGGGTCATCTTTCCCGATGTTATCATCTACCGGCCTTGCAGACGTTTTTTTCTCTTCAGGAGATACCGGCTGAGGCGTCTTTTCTTTTTGAACAACGGTTTCTTCAGCAGAGGCGGCCGTTTCTTTCATCTGCACATCTTCTTCTGCAGGATGATGCCCTTTGTGCTCAATGATCTGGGTGATACACCCCATCCGCGAAAGGATCTTCTGTAAATCCCTGGCTGTCTCTTCATTCTCCATGGGGATGCGTTTTTCTTCAGACGCTGCAATCTGCCAGGCCATTTCTTCTGTCATAGAGGGGATCATAAGCATAATCATCTTAAAGAATTTTTCCCTCCAGGATTGTTCATGCCCCTTCATTCCCTTGACAAGAAGAGAGTAGGACACCGGGCCTTTGACTGCGGCAACAGGCTCATCCTCTTCAGAAGGGCTCGTTTCCACTCCCGAAATCTCTTCTCCGATCATTTCCACCGTACAATCTAAATCCTCTAACTCAGCCTGTAAGGACTGGAATCGGTCCTCTTCCACCTGGATCATAAATGTATTGTTGGACATCAACATATTCAATTCATTTTCAGCAATGGAATGGTTACTCTCCCTTATTTTATTAAAAACAAATTTCTGCTGAAATTTATTCTCTTTGTCATAAGTGATCTTCACGTTAAAGAGCTTCTGCGCATGCTGATCTGCAGACATATTCTGTACGGGAACCTCAGCAGGAGATTCCTTCACATCAGGACGCGAAGCCATTTCCGATACGGCCTCTCTGTCTAATTTTGCCCCGCAGACCATACAGAAACGGGCATCTTTTGAGTTTTCAAACCCGCAATCGGGGCAGATGACTGATTCCGGTTCCTCTTGCAAAGGCGGTTTCTCATCCAGCGGAGAACCACAACTTAAGCAGAATTTAGCAATAGTGGGATTAGCAAATCCGCAGCTTTCGCAGATCTTCTCTTCCGGAGTTTCCGGTTCTTCAAAAATTTCAGCCTGACGCTCTTCTTTCTGTGTCTCGCTATAGGTCATATACTGGACTTCCTCATCATGCCCTATGGACAAAGGAACAGGCTCCTCATTTCCAAGAGCTTTTGAGGGCAACGTCTCCTCTTCAGCCTGTACAGGAATTTCTTCCTCATCAACAGGTTCTCCGGAGACAGTTTCCTCAAGAAATTCAGCCTCGTCGATCTCTTCATGATCATCAATGATTTCCTCTATCTCTTCATGATGGCCGAAATGCGTCTCTTTCTCTTCAAATGCCCCGCCATGAAGCTCTGTACTTTGGGGTACATTGGATATGACTTCTCCGTATGCAGGAGTTTCAAGACCTTCCGGAGCTGACGGAGTAGAATCTCCTTTTTGAGGCGCTCCGCAAAGGGGGCACATAATGCTTTCATCAGGGATATCCCGGCCACATTGGCTGCATTTTTTCCCGGGAACTTCATATCCGCAGTACTCACAGGTCAACCCGTGTTCTAACTCAATGTCTGCGCCGCATTGAGGACAAATATAAATGGCCATAGACACTCCTTTTATTTACGGCGGGTTCTGTATTGCCAAAAAACGACAAAAGTATAAAAAACAAGAAAAAATCCCCCTAAAGCCAACAGAATCCACGGGGAAACATCATTTTTCCGCAAAACAAGAACCGCGTCTATGATTAAATTCCATCCGAAAATAAGGATAAGAGAATAAATCCACCGGGCTTGTATGCGCGAAGCTGCGCTTTTTTCCAATTCTTCCTTTTTTAAGGAACGGGAATTAACGAGATAAATCACAATATAAAGAGCGAAAAGAAGCAATACTTTATATTCCATGTATTAAATATAGCTGTAATTGAAAAAATGTCAATCATTGAATGAGGCCTTTTCTGTTTCCTGATGGAGTTTTCCCCATTGGGTGTATAAATGATCCAATCTGTCTTTTATCACACGTCTTTCATTCTCCATCTCCTGAACAGAACCCAGTCTCTCTCCTAAAGCATGCATCTTTTCTTCCAGAGTTTTAAGCTCTTCCTCGTCAAGATGAATCTGCTCTTCACATTTTTCAATATCACGCTTCAGCCGTTTGTATTTGTTCCTTTCCTTTTTCAACCGAATATAATCCGTTTCTTTCTCGACACTCTCCTCTTCTTTCTCCTCTGATCCTCTGCAGCTTCGCCCCTCTTTCTCCTTCTCCAGAAGAGTGCTGTCTCCCTTTTCAAAAGCTCCGTCAGCGATGCGGATATAACTGTGGCAGATTTTTTCAAGAAAATATATGTCATGAGATATGAGAAAAAGTGTTCCCTGATAGCGGGTCAAGGCCTCCTCCAGCAGATGAATAAACTCCATATCCAGATGATTTGTCGGCTCATCCATCATGATGACATTGGGGGATTCCAAGGTCAGTGTCAGCAGCTTAAAGCGGGAACGCTCGCCGCCACTGAGAGCGGAGACCGTCTTATCGGCTTCTTCTCCGGTAAAATGGAATTGGCCTAAAACTTTACGGGCTTCAAAGTCGTCCAGGTCAAAAAAACGGTTTAAATAATCAGTAAGCGCTATATTCTCCTCTAAAAGAGTCAAACTCTGGTCGAAAAAAGCGATTCTGACGTTATGCCCCCATCGAACGGCAGGAACAGCCTCCTGAACAGCCCTGAAAAAAGATGTCTTTCCCGAGCCGTTGGGGCCGATAATCCCGATTTTATCCCCTCTGCGTACATGCAGTCCTTTTACGGTATACAAGTCCCGTACCGGAAGGGTTGAGATCTTCAAAACTTCCTGTCCGCTCTCATGGAAACCGTTAAGATCAAGTTTCACACGGTATTCAAAAGAGGCCGGCCTGTCGATTACAGTCATTTTATTCAGCCTTTTTTCACGGCTTTTCGCCATTGTGGACCTGTTGCCGGCCTTATATTTCCTTATATAGGCTTCTAATTCCATGACTTCCTTCTTTTGTTCCCGGTACTGCTTTTCACGATATTCGGCATCCTGCTCTTTCTGTTCTTTGAATTGAGAATAGTTGCCGCGATAAAGATTTAAAGAACCGTTTTCCAGATCCAGGACGCGTGTTGCCACATTATCCAAGAGAAAGCGGTCATGAGAAACCAGAAGAAGGGCTCCTTTAAAAGAATTCAAATACTCTGCCAACCATCGGACAGAGGCAATATCCAGATGATTGGTCGGTTCATCCAAAAGCATGAGATCAGGTTTAGAAAGAAGAAGTTTGGCTAAAGCCAGCCGGATCTTCTCCCCGCCGCTAAGCCTGCTGACAGGAGCACTTTCAAGGTCGTTGAGCCGAAGCCCCGTCAACACTTTTTTTATCTCTGTTTCATAGTCCAGGCCTCCCTGTTGCACAAAGCTATCCCACAAACGCTGATAGCGCAAAGCGGCTGACTCCAAATGCATCATCTCTTCTGCGGCCTTGTGAACCGCTTTGTGCAGCTCTTCCAAATAAGCGAAATTGGTATAAAGTTCATCAAGAAGAGTATGTCCGCCGGTAAACTGCGGGTTTTGAGAAAAATAACCTCGTTTCAAGCCGGAAGAAAAAGAGACCCGTCCTTCATCCGGAGATAATTCACCATTAAGAATCCTGAAAAGCGTTGTCTTGCCTGTCCCGTTTTTCCCCACGAGAGCGTATTTCATCCCTTCGTCCAGGGAAAAAGAAACGTTTGAGAAGAGACGCTCCGCTCCAAAGGAAAAGGACAGATCCTTAGCTGTCAAAAGAGCCATATCGCAGAATCCCTTCTATCTTGTTTTCTTCCAGCTTCTTTAAGGCATCACGGGCCATCTCTTCATTTCTCCATGGCCCCAATATAAGACGGTAATAACGGCCTGATCTGTATATTCGAGGTTTCAGTTCGGTCTTTTTCCAAATAGAGTCCTGCTGTCTGAGCGCATTCTTCTTTTGTTTAAAACTTCCCGCCATCACGTAGTAAGAATTGCTTCTTTCTTTTCCGCCGGATTCAGAGGAAAGGACCTTAAGAACGACACGAGCTGTTCCTTTCCTGTCAATTCCCAAAGCCCGGGCTGCTGCGTAGGAGAGGTCAATGATCCGTCCCGACACAAAGGGGCCTCTGTCATTGATACGCACCTGCACACTTTTCCCCGTATCCAGGTCAGTAACCTGAACAATAGAATGGAAAGGAAGCGTCTTATGGGCTGCTGTCATCCGGTACATATCATATGTCTCGCCGCTGGCCGTTTTCCTGCCGTGAAAACCGGGGCCGTACCATGAAGCAATCCCCTGCTCTTCCCGGGCATAGAGCGAAAAAGAAAATATGATAAAGAAAAAGAGAGATGCTATGAAACAGTTCCGCCTCATATTCCGATACTATAAAGTGTCAAAAAGGCGCCGGACAGCTTCCCGGTCCCCGTCGTACTTACCCAATGCCAACATCAGAAGGATCCGGGCTTTAATACCTCTGAGGTCATACGCAAAAATCGCTCCGATTTGGCCTAAATGCTTTCCGCCCCCGCCATAGGCGTAATCCCCGAAAACACGTCCCATATAGCATCGGGAGGAGATAACGACGGCCACCCCTTTTTCAATGGCCCGCTTGATAGACGGAACGATCCAATCAGGAAGATTCCCCCGTCCGAAAGCTTCAATGACCAGCCCCTTATAGCCCATGGAGACCGCCGCATCAATAAGATCGGAGCTCATTCCGGCATAGGCTTTTATCAAAGCTACTTTTTCCTCTATTTGACGGCTGGAAATCTTAATACGCTGATAAGGCTTATAATAAAAGGTGACCTGGTCATTGTCGACCAACCCCAGAGGGCCGAAAAGCGGAGAGCGGAACGTAGCCACATTTGATGTATAGGTTTTTGTCACATCTCTCACAGCGTGGATCTCATCATTCAGGGCCAAAGTAACACCGATATCCGGTGTATAATTTTTCGAAACGACTGTTTTCAGGGCTCCCCAGATATTTCGGGGGCCGTCACCGCTTAACTCATCCAGTGTCCGCATAGCTGCGGTAAAGACAATAGGTTTGTCGCTTTTAACAGTCAATTCCACAAAAAAAGCAGTCTCTTCCAGGGTATCCGTCCCATGAGTGATGACGGCCCCGTCATAGCCGTCAGCCAGCTTCTCATCGATAAAATCCGTTAACTGCAGCCATAAAGGAACATTCATGTAAGGGCTGGGGATATTTGAAAACATATGGATATCCACATCCGCCAAATCCTTGACCGGGGGGAGATAACGGGCAAAATCTTCCGCTTTCAGTAAAGGAACAGCCCCGCCCCTTTTCTGATCGACCTGCATGGCAATGGTTCCTCCTGTTGTTATCAGGAGTATCTTTTTCACAACCGCTCCTTCGAAAACCGGTCGATATTGTTGTTATCCCCCACAATGATCAACGTGTCCTCTTCCAAAATGATATAATCAGAATCAGGAATGACCGTGATCTCTTCTTCAGCGTCGTTTTTTTTAACGGCCACAAGATTGATGGAGTATTTTTCTCTCAGCTCTGTTTCTTTCAATGTTTTCCCGACTAAATAGGCCGGGGCTTTAAAATGAACGATGGAGTTTCCGTCTGTCAGGGGGATAGCCTCTTTCACGCTTTTGCGCAAAAGCGTATTCGCCAGTTTTCGGCCCATCTCCACTTCAGGGAAAACAATCATATCGGCTCCGACTTTTTTCAGGATCTTTTCCTCAATGGCTGCCGAAGCACGGGAAACAACCTTTTTGACTCCCATCTCTTTGAGGATCACAGTTGTCAGAAGATTCTTCTCAAAATCGTCTCCCATGGTAACAATGGCCGCATCGATCTCCTCCAAGGGGAATTTCTTAAGGGCTTCTTCATTGGTCGCATCCAAAATCACGGCATTGGCGATCTTTCCCTTGACCTGATTGATCATCTCTTCGTCATTATCAAAGACAAGGACCTCGGCATTCCCTTCTAAAAGGGTGTCCAAAAGGGCCATCCCGAAACGCCCCAATCCAATGACCAGATATTTTCCTTTTGCCATAAATACTCCTAACCGACCATGATACTGGTCTCTTCAGGATAAGTCACAACCGCTTTTTCGCCCCGGCTTAGGGCCAGGGCCAATGTCATCGGCCCCAGGCGCCCCACAAACATTGTAAGCATAATCGTTATTTTCCCGGCTGTGGAAAGATAAGGGGTCACCCCTGTTGAAAGTCCTACCGTTCCGAAAGCTGAAACCAATTCAAAAAAAGCATCGATCATTGAGATGTCTTCACTGACAACAAGGAACAGATAAGCCATAAAGAGATACGCAATGGAGACAACGACCAGAGACATAGCCCTGTAAACGATACGCGAAGGAATACGACGTTTAAAAAGGCTGACCTGGTCTCTGTTTTTCAAATAAGACCATACTGTCATAATCAAGATACCGAACGTCGTCGTTTTAATTCCTCCTCCGGTTGAGCCCGGAGAGGCTCCGATAAACATGAACATCGTAAAGATCATCAGCATGGGAAGGGAGAGAAGCCCGATATCTACAGTATTAAAACCGGCTGTCCGTGGGGTAACCGATTGAAAAAGGGAAGCTAATATTTTTTCTCCAATACTCATTCCCTGCAGAGTGTTGCCGTTTTCCACAAGGAAAAAGACCACCGTACCGATGAGGATTAAAAGCGCCGATGTGGTCAAAACTAACTTTGTCTGTACCATAAGCATGCGCCGCCGTCGGTCCAGCGGCTGAAAAAAATCCATGAGGACTAGAAACCCCAAACCGCCCAGAATAATAAGGACGATCACAATAAGATTCACAGCGGCATCTCCCCGGAAGCTCATAAGACTGTTGCTAAACGTCGAAAAACCGGCATTACAAAAAGATGAGACGGCATGAAAAACAGAGTGAAAAACTGTTTCCCCCAGAGAGTTAAACTTATCCTGCCAGGACATAAACAGAAGCAGTGCTCCGGCGGTTTCAATGGTGAAGGTGATAATCAATATTTTCCCGATGATCTTATGAACATTACCGATATAATCCGTGCTCAACACATCACTCATCAAAAAGCGCTCTTTAAAGCTCATCGTCTTAAAAAAGAAGATCGTGAAAAAGGACGTGAATGTCATCAAACCCAATCCCCCGATCTGAATCAGCGCCAGAATAATAAACTGGCCGAATCGTGTAAAATAAACAGCCGTATCCACGACGATCAACCCTGTGACACAAACAGCTGAAGTCGAAGTGAAAAAGGCATCAATCAAAGGCATCGCCCCTTCAGCTACAGTAGCCCGGGGAAATGACAGAAAAAGAGTCCCGAGAACAATGACCCCCAAAAATGAAAGGATAAAAAGCTGTTCGGGACGCCAGTTGATTCCCGGGAAAACCATCCGGTTGATCTTTGTCAGCTTAATGATGAACATAAAGAAAATATAGATCTGAGCCGCTGTAAAATAATAAAAAAGCCGCGCATCCGGATTTCCGCCATAAACGCCGATAAATGTGAAAAGGAAATGAATAAGAAGCAGCAATGTCACCAGATAAAGAAAACGATGTTTCCGAAAGGCTTCTCCGGGAAAGGCATTCAAAAATAGCATCAAAATATTATCAAAGACAAGGATCCCTGTCAGGATAAAAGCGCCCTTTCGTATGATTGTCAGAAGTTCGGGGTTTACAAAAAAACCGTAATGGGCAAAAAAAGAGATAACAGCCACCACAGTCCCGGTGAAGAGAAAAGTATCTAAAAGATTAATAAGACGATCCTTATTCATATGGAGTGAAGTATATATTTTATCGGGGGATTGTCAAGGAATTATGGGGGAAGAGAGCGCTCTCCTCCCCCATATGAAGATTACTGAAAAAAGAAATTCATCACAGAATCGATGCCGAAAAGCATAAAGACCAGGGAAAGAAGCATAGCGAAAATAACAGCTCCCTTGATCATATCCTGGGCTTTCAGCGTCCCTAAAAGTAAAGGTTCACGGCTCATATAGGCTGATGCGGCATAAAGTTCTTCTCCGATGAGGGTGTAGTCACAGGCAGCAATAAAAAAAGGCAGCTGAGAAGTCGCATCGGTTCCGGCGATCTGAATGGCTCCTACCGTGTTGGCTGTTTCAGCCAGCATCAAAGATTCGGCCCAAAACATCCCCAGCAAAAAAACTGTTGCCGGTTTTTCGCGCACCATGGCTCCGTTTACGGCGGCGGCATAGTCAAACTGGCCTACAGACGCCAAATAGACCATTCCTTCATCATGAAGGTCAGCCCGGCCGGCCGCCATATAGGCTTCTTTGACGATATCCTGGGCCACCGTCAGCACCACAGGGTCTTTTATAGGCACGGAAAAAGGCGTCTCATAGGTAGCGACCTGCTGAGCCACAGGTCGCAGAATATTCAGCGAAGCCAATGTGGCAATATCATCGATGATGGATGTCCCGGGAATATAGAAAACAGGGCGCCCCATCTCCGTGGCACGGCCTACGGCATCGTCAATGGCTTCCAATCCGGCAATACGGCGGATAAAGATATCCTGTCCCTTTTTGGCTTTACCGATCAAAATCATAATCAGTCCGATAAAGAGCATCGACCAGATAAAGGCGCCAATGCGGTCAGAATAGTACCATTGGGCCGTGGAGATAGCTTTTTCGACTTGAACAGGCCCCTGACGCGTCCCTTCTGCATCATACGCAAAGACTTCAGCCCGAACTTCCGCTCCCCTTTTATCGGTGGGTACCGTGTATATAAAAAGGGCCTGGGCATTGACAACGGTCAAAGTATTCATAAAAACCCCGTCCACATAAAGGTCAATGCCGTATTGGGGGACCTCATCGGGAGAGCTTAAAGGCATAAACTCCAGCTCAACAGAGATTCCGTCGTCATTGGGTGTATCATAAAGATTCAATTCACATCCGTAAAGGGGACGCTCCTCTTCGGCTTTCACCGCAGCCGCGAATGACAGGCTCACGAGTACGACAAGAGCTAAAAAAAGTATTTTTTTCATCCTTATCCTCCTATGGTCTGTTTTAAGAGCGGCCACCACTCATTAAAAATAAAATTCATCCGCCCGATAAAGAGGCTGATACGGCCCATAAAAGTATAGCCGAAAGAAGCCCCGAAACCCAGCATCAGATAGAGAAGCGCCGGCTTATTGGCAAATCTGACCATGGGATTCTCATTCTTTATGGAAAAAAAGAAGTAGATCAAGACGACGATGACACCAAAGACCAGAAGCGGGCCTGAAACAGCCAGATCCAAAGATGACCAGGAGGGGCTTTTAATGAAATCACCCAAAAGCTCTCCATTCAACAGAGGAGCTCCCATATCATCCACTACTGTCCCGCGCACCTGGGTGAGGATATTGGTTTTAAATGATGTGACAATGGCATATCCGCTCCAAAACCCTACGGTGATGGAGATGGGATAACGGCTAACCCATTGGGCCTTCTGTGAAAAACGGGAGAGATAAAGAAGCCCGATCAATGTGGCAATAATCAGAGAGATCAGGTTAAGATATTGATGATTATGCACGGCAAGCGTAATAGGGTCTACGATCTTTCTCATGATAATCTGTGAAAAGACCATGACGATCGTATATCCCACCATGGTCCCGACAAAAAGATGCTCAGCAAATTTATAGAGGGGATTATCCTTCCAGAGGAAGGAGAAGATGGCAAGACTTAATAATACCGCGACAGTATACCAGAATAACATAAGGACCTCCTACCTCTTGTTTTCGGCCCGGCGTTTAAAAAAGTAGCCGAGGTTGGCCAAAATAATCAAAAATATGACAAAAAAGTGAGCTGCAGCCTGAGAGGCCATCCCCGTGCGGGCTGTCATACGGGTAGAGATATGCTCGCGCAATTCTTCTTCCGTATAGCCGGGCGTAAAGACTTTGGTATCCCACTTTTGTACCGTATTTTGTTTATAGACACTCTGCATATACATCTCTGTGTCAGTTCCGATAAGTTCGGTTTCCAATTCATAGACCAGCTTCTCATACTCAGCAGCCCCGCGAAGCCCCCCCATCATGCCGATCATCTGTTTGGTCTGCAAAAAGGGGTAAAAGTCCGCGGCAGAAACTGCCGTCGTCCCTGTGGCGATCTTTTTGCCATAAAGGGTGTTGGCATAGGTCACCCAGAACCGGGGCATGGACGTGCCGGAAACGGTCACAATCAATCCGATACTTTTGTAATTATAGATCTTATTCAATAGCGGCAGATCCGTGCTGACATTGCCGTAAAAATCTTTTACCAGAAATTTACGCACATCACTTCCAAAAGCCACGACGGCCGCCGTCATAGGATAAGGATAGCCCATGAAGACAAAATCTTCGCCGTAGACAGCGCCGTATTCTTTCGCAATAAAGTTGGTGATTCTTTTCCCCAGATCGATGCTGTCCACAAAGGCGACCCAAGTCACTACAGGGATCTTCCTTAAAAAAGCGTGGCGCAGGACACTCATCATCATGGGGTCAAGCTCAGCACTTGTCGAGGGTCCGTAATCAAAAGAGAAGAGTATCCCCATGGGAGCATCAGGATTGGCAAGATTATAGGCATAGATCTCCTCGACCTCATCGTAAATGTCCTGTACTTCGTCCATAACATCAGGGTTATAGGTCCATTTGGCCAGAAGCGGGATCATCACCACGACAAACATGATCACATAAAGGATCTTTTTATCAACGGAGGCGATCTTCTCATACCAGGGTGTTTTCATTATTCTCCCCCTCCCAGATAAGAGCGCTCAATACCGAGAACGATCTTGATAGATGTGGCCACGATTCCCAAACCGATTCCGATCGTCAACCCCCGCATGGCGGCTGTCGTAGGAACTTTCATCAGCCAGGCCGTAATATCATTAAAGATCATAAAGGGGCCGAAGGCTACCCGGCCCATCATCACCACGACTCCGGCCACCAGCAAAACCGTGGCCAGCCAAGTGCGGGCCCGGAAGGCACGATACGCCGCTGAAGTAATAAAAAAGGCCAATAAGGCAAACATACTGGCGTCCAGGGGGACACGTACATAATTGTACATATTTCCGAAAAGCCTCTGATAGAGGCTTTCCGGCTGAAAGTAGCCGATAAGGCCGATAATCATCATAAAAAGCATCGTGACAAAGGTCACGTAACTGAAAAACATGTCTTTGTGCTTCCGCCGGATCTTTGTCATATGATGGCGGGTAAGGCTGGAAACACCCAAAGCCAGGGCAAAAGACCCGATAATGGCCATCCAGTCCAGCATCGTATTCAGGAATCCCTTCAAAGCAGGCACGATCTGAACGGCGATCCCGATAAGACCGAAGATGAAGGCCAAAGCAAGAGGCAGGGTTCTCTTCATAGGGTTAACTCCTTCCGTTTAAATGATCATAAGGTCTAAAAAAAAGATACTCTACTTTCTTTTTGTCCGCAATACTAAAAAACGTCCTTTTCTTATACGCTTGCGGATTTATTTTGTTGTGAAAAACGAAAAGAAATAAAGGGGCGCCGGAAGCACCCCTGCGAAATCACCATTCGGGTTTTAAAAAAGTGTCCATGACGAAATCAATACCGAAAAGCTGAAAAATAATCGCCGTGACAAAGAGCAAAAGAAGAAGCCCTTTGAGAATATCCTGTGCTTTTAATGTTCCCAAAAGGAGCGGTTCACGACTCATGTAGGCAGAAGCAGCATAAAGCTCTTCTCCGATCAGCGTATAATCACAGGCTGCGATGAAAAAGGGCAGCTGGGATGAGGCATCGGTCCCGGCGATCTGAATCGCCCCGACGCTGTTAGCCGTTTCAGCCAAAATCAGTGATTCGGCATAAAACATCCCCAAAAGAAAAACCGTGGCCGGCTTTTCACGCATCATAGAACCGCTCACAGCTCCCGAATAGTCGAACTGTCCCATAGAAGCCAGATAGGCGATTCCGTCATCGTAGAGATCAGGGCGGCCGGCGGCCATATAGGCTTCTTTGACCACATCCTGAGCTACAGAGACCACAATAGGGTCCTTGACAGGGACAGAAAAGGGCGTCTCATATTTGGCCACCTGACGGGCTACCGGTCGCAGAATATTCAAAGAAGCCAGCGTGGCCACATCAGCCATACTTGATGTTCCGGGCACATAGAAGACCGGGCGTCCCATTTCTGTGGCCCGTCCCAAAGCGTCATCAATAGCCTCCAGTCCCGGGATCTTCCTGATGAAAAGATCTTTGCCTTTTTTCGCCCGGCCCACATAAAAGATAATCAGGGCAATAAAGAGAAGCCCCAGGATAAAGGCCTTCATGGAGTTCATATTCAGCCATTCTCCGCGGCTGACAAGGGAAGATGTCCCTAAGTTTTTCAAAGAACCGTCATCCATGACAGCTTCAACACGGACTTCCACCGGAACCCCTGCTTCGCCGGTGATCAGAGGGAGAAAGATCTCTTTGCCGGCGTTCACTAACCGCCGCTCTTTGACAGGCTCATCGCCGATAGCGATATGAAGCAGAAACTCCGGGACTTCTTCAGGAGAGGCTGCCGGTACAAAAAGGAACTCGACCTGCTCTCCGGCATTGTTCGGCGTATCTTTTAATTCAAAATTAGCTAGAGGAGCCCTCTCTTCTGCAGCGACAGGCAGACAGAAAAGAAGGGCCCAAAGAATAATCATTATTTTTTTCGTTTTCATTGTCACTCCCTTCTATCCGCTGATCATATTCTTAAAAATCGGCCACCATTCATGGAAAATAAAATTCATCCGTCCGATAAAAAGGCTGATACGCCCCATGAAGGTATAGCCGAACGAAGCGCCGAAGGCCACCATCAGATAAACCAGCGCCGGATTCCGTGAAAAACGGACCACGGGGTTCGTATTCTTAAAAGAAAAGAAAAAGTAGACAATGACCACAAAGACCCCAAACACCAGGAGCGGTCCGGCCATGGCTTCAAAGAAAAAATTATGCAAAGTGGGTTCCTTAAAAAAGACCCCGATTTTTTCGGCGTTCAGAAGCGAATCGCCGGCCGGGTCCACCACTGTCCCGTAAAACTGACTCAAAATACGAGCCTTCAGGCTGGGGATGATCGAGTAGCCCGTTAAATAGCCGACAGTGATGCTGATGGGATAGCGGCTCACCCAGTTCCAGTTTTGGGTAAAGCGGGAGAAATAAAGGATTCCCACAAGAACACCCAGGGCCAGCCACAGCGCCAGGAGTATATTCCCGTCGCCGATCGCCCGGCGCAAGGGGTTCCAGACTCTCGGCAAAAAGAGATTCGTATAGCTGACATACACTGTATAGCCCACAGAGACACCTACAAAAAGATGCTCTGCAAATTTATAAAGGACATTATCTCTGAAAAGGAAGGAAAAGACAGCTAAGGTCAGAAATAATGCAATGGTCATCCAAATCAATGTACCCATAATTCCCCTCCTGTCATTTACTATTCCGCATACGGGCGAAATAGGCGATATTACCGATAATTATTAAAAGGATTACATAAAAATGAGCTGTCGCCTGAGGAGCCATGCCCTGCCGGGCCGTACTTCTCCGGGCCACACTCAGTTGGATCTCATCAGGAGTAAACCCTGTCTTATAATTGGAAGAATCATACCGGCTGAGGTCTTTGTCCCGGTAGAGATTCTCCAAATAGGTTTTGACGTCTTTCCCGTGAATCTCCTTTTCCAGGTTTTCCACAAGCTGCTCATATTCGGCAGCCCCTTTTAATCCCCCCATAAGCCCGGACATCTGCTCCGTTTGCAAAAAAGGGTAATATTTGGCTGCAGAAACCGCTGTGGAGCCTGTTATGACTTTTTTCCCGTAAAGCCCGTTGGCATACGTCACCCAGGACTCGGGGTAGGAGGTTCCGGACATGGTAAAGACCAACCCGATGCGGTTAAAATTATAGATCTCTCCCAGCAAAGGAAGATCACGGGTATTATTTCCCGCTTTGTCACTGGCAAAAAAAGTCTTCACATCTGTAGCTAAAGCGATAATCGCCTGGACAAAGGGATACCCGTACCCCAGAAAAACATAATCTTCGCCGTAAACGGCTCCGTACTCTTTAGCGATCAGATGCATGTTTTGCTCTCCTAAATCCACCCCTGTGGGCAGTCCCGACCAGCCGAGAACGGGAATATCCCTCAAAAAAGCGTGCCGCAGGGTGGCGAAAGCCATAGGATCCAATTCCGCCATAGTAGACGGGTCATAATCAAAAGCAATAAAAACGGCTTTTTTTTCATCAGGATTTTCAAGGTTATACCGGTAAAGTTCTTCCATATGATCATAAATCAGCTGGACTTCTGTTGTGACATAGGTGCTGATCTGCATCTTAAAGAGAACCGGCAGTGCCACGACAAAAAACATGATGACATAGATCACAGGTTTGGGAATAGCCAGAAGCTTTTCATACCAGGCATTCTTATTCTTTCTCATTATTCACCACCTCCCAGATAGGAGCGCTCGATACCCAGCATGATCTTAATGGCTGTCGCCACCATCCCCAATCCCACACCGATCATGATCCCTCTCATGGCAGCCGTATTGGGGATCAGCATAAGCCAATTTGTGATTTCCGCGGCGATCATCAAAGGCCCGAAAGCGACACGGCCCAGCATGACGATAAACCCGGATACGAGCAATGTCCCGGCCAGCCAAGTCCTGGCGCGGAAAGCCCGGTAAGCGGCTGAAGAAATATAAAAAGCCAGCAAAGCGAACATTGTCGCATTCAACGGGACCATGATGTGTCGGTAAAGGTTATCGGCGAAAACTTTCCAAATCGAACCCGGATGATAGTACCCGACAATCGAGACAGTGGCCATCACCACTAAAGCCGTAAAGGTAACAAAACTGAAAAACTGATCTTTATGCTTCCGCCTGATCTTTGTGGTGTGATGCCTGACCAGGCTGGCCAGGCCGATAATCACGGCAAAAGACGAGATCGAGGCAATCCAGCTGTTAACGGGATCGATAAATTTGTCCTGCATCACAGGAGAGAGCTGTAAAATAATCCCGATGACAGCGAAGATAAATGTAATAATGACGGGAAGCTGTCGTTTCATAAATCAACTCCTTTCACTCAATTGCAGTCTAAAAATAACATGCTGAGAGCGTTTGACAAGAGAAAACCCTTACATTTCATTGAAAAAACCCTTCCGGTCATGGGATCTTCCGGTTAAAAGGCCTTATAAGCGGGAAAAAGGCTGCAGCGGTTACTGCAGCCTTTCCTCTTTAAAACAGTGTCTTACTGCTTAAATAGAAATCACGGATAAGGAGAGACGGCGTAAAAACTGAAAACCATGAGTCTACAAACCCTGAGCCTTTCCCCAGTCCGAGGATATTGTTCAGCATTCTCAGAGGAGAATCATTCCAACGGAAATGAGTAGCCCCCGTGACGATTTTCCCGTCTTCCACATAAAAGAACCCGTTCCGTGTCATTCCCGTCAAAGTAAAGTCTTCCATGCGGACCATCCGGATATACCAGAGGTCTTTGATGTAAAAACCCCGGTCCAAAGAGGACAGAAGCTCTTCTTCCGTTTTTGTCCCGTCGCTTATGACGACATTCGTAGCACTCCAGGGCTCATACCCCTTTTGTGAAGCCCAGAATCGTGAGCAGGGAATATCGGTTAAGACACCTTTATCGATGATCTTTCTGTCCTCTACAGCCAATCCTGCAGAATCAAAGGGAAGAGACGGCGATGACGGATGAGCGGGATTCGTCCCGATGGAGATCCGCGTGTCCACCAAAGTCTCTCCCATTTTATTGGAATAAGGCGAATAGCCCTCATCCACAGCCTGCCGGTCAGCTCCGAAGAACCCCAGCCACATCATCAATTTGGAAGCCGCCTGGGCAGAAAGAAGAACAGGATAGCGTCCGGGGTCAAACTCTTTCCTGTTCTGAAGAAGCTCGGCATCTTTCAATGCCCGGCTGAAATCCTCTTCAGGATTCATCGAGGCCAGGTCATAACCGTTCGAGAAAGAACTCCCCTTTTCTCCGTTTTTGTCAACCGTATTGGAGTACCCTGCCGCCGTATTCTCATAATACTTCAAAAGCCCGTTAGCCGTCGCCAGGCCCGTGGCATTCAGCGTATGAAAGACCGTCCCAAAAGCCGTGACTTTGTTTTGAGAGGCCCTGGCGATGGTGCGTGCGGCAATGGCTGCCCGTTCGGGAGCCCCGGCTTTCAAAACCGCGGGATCCACCATCTGTTCGATAACCTGGCCATCATCGCTTAATGAAGGTAAATACTCTTTGTCGGGAACAGAGGCCCGGGCGGCTTTTTCACATTTCCCGGTCAGCTCTTTCAATCCTTCACGGCTGCAGTCGGCGCTGCTCAACGTCGCTTTCTTCCCGTCGATCCAGGCTGTCAAAGAGACCGTTTCTTTCAATGTGTCCACATTCTGTGTTACTTTATTGTCTGCAAATCGCGTTAAAGCCTCATTCTCATTTTCGTATTTGATAACATAGTCATCGGCATTCAGCGTGTTTCCGATGAATTCTGCAATATCCTGAAAACGTTTCTTCTTATCCATTAAAGGCACCTCCCACATCAATATTTCTGAACCGGGCCGGAGCCGAACCATGAGTCATCTGCTGGGTCTGTGACGGCTCTCCCTTTCCGCAATTGAGTACTCCGTAAGGCTCCCAGAAACGTTCGTCACAAATAGCATCACAGGAGTTCCAGAATTCCGGAGTAATCGCCTGATAAATGACATCCTTCAGCGGACGAGTGATTTTACCGCCTTTGATCTCATAAAACATGTCTCCTCCGAATTGAAAATTATACCGCCTTTGATCGATGGAAAAACTCCCCATACCGTCAATAAGGATCCCCTTTTCCGTGTCAGCGATCAGCTCATCAAGAGACAGGGGGTCTTTTCCCGCCATCAGGCTTAAATTGGGAATACGGTTGATCGGCTGAGAGGCATAGGAATCGGCCCTGTTACAGCCCATGCTTTCTGTATCTCCGATATAATGGGCTGTGTCCCGGGTCGTCCCGTAATTGACTAAGAGGCCGTCTTGAATGATCTGCCAACGCTTCCCGCAGATCCCGTCATCATCATTCCCCCAAGTCGCCAGCCCTCCCTCTAATGTATTGTCCGCCACAAAATTGACCAACGGGGAACCGTATTGGAAATGATTTCTTTTTTCCGGCGTTGCAAAAGATGTCCCCGCAAAATTGGCTTCCCATCCCAAAACACGGTCCAGCTCGGTAGGATGTCCCACTGATTCATGTATGGTCAGGCAAAGATGGGACGGCATAAGGATCAGATCGGTTTTCCCGGACGGGGCCCGGGAGGCTCCCAGTTTTTTCATGACATCCTCAGCGACTTCCGGGGCTTTCTCTACGATATTTTGGGATTCGATCCATTCAAATCCGGCATTTTTCGGGTATTCGGGTAATCCCCGGGTCTGAAAATCCCCTTGTCCCACAGCTGTAGCATTATACGTCGCGGCCGAAGTGTAAACAAGGTTTTCCAGGTCAGCACCTTCTGTCGAGAGGAAAAACTGATGCATGCGCCGAAAATACATGCGGCCCATCACCCGTTTAATAGCTTTTTGAGCGGCCATCTTTTCATAAGCAGCGATCAGCAGAGCAGCCTTCTCCCCCAGGGGAAGGTCAAAAGGGTCCTTTTCGATCTTAGTCTTAAAAACACCCTGTGCCGCCTTATCCTGAGTCAGCTTAATCGGCTCCTGATTGACAACAGCCGCTGCCTTAGCGATACCTACGGCTTTTAAGACGCATTGTTGTACAGATTCTTTGGACAAAAACGGCGTCGCAACAAATCCCCAGCGTCCCTTCACAAGGACACGCACTCCGATCCCCCGCTCTGTAAAATTATCAACAAAGCGGAGGGTATCGTTTTGAGTCATAATGACTTCCCGGTCTGTCCGGCGTAAACGGGCATCTCCGTAGTCTACGCCCTCAGCTGCCATAGCTTCCACAGCCCATTGAGCAATATTTTTCATATTCATCACCCCTTATATTTCGGTTTACTAAATAATACTAAGGGATGAGATGAGAACGGTCAAGACATTTTAAGAAAAAAAAAGGGCGGGAAGAACCCCGCCCTTATGGTTTTAGTACATTCCCATACCGGGCATTCCGCCGCCCATATCGGGAGCAGGTGCTTTTTCTTTTTCAGGGATCTCGAAGACAACAGCTTCTGTGGTCAGAAGCATGGAGGCCGCTGATGCGGCATTCTGAAGAGAAGAACGCACGACTTTTGTCGGGTCGATGATTCCTGATTCCAGAAGGTCTTCAAATACTCCGGTAGCAGCATTAAATCCGTTGGAGCCTTTAGACTTTTTGAGCTGCTCGACAATAACGGCACCCTCCAAACCGGCATTAGCTACGATCTGGCGAGCCGGCGCTTCGATGGCTTTCAATACGATCTCAACACCTGTACGCACGTCGCCTTCTTCTTTCTTAGCCAAAGCCTCTAAGCTGGGGACACATTTCAGAAGTGTCGTTCCGCCGCCCGGGACGACCCCTTCATCCACAGCTGCTTTCGTAGCAGCCAGGGCATCCTCCACGCGGGCCTTTTTCTCTTTCATCTCCACTTCGGTAGCAGCTCCGACATTGATGACGGCGACGCCGCCCGCCAACTTCGCTTTTCTTTCCATGAGCTTTTCTTTGTCATAATCCGATGTGGATTCTTCATATTGGGCTTCGATCTGTTTAACACGGGATTTTACGGCCTCTTCAGCACCATACCCGTCCACGATCGTTGTGTTTTCTTTATCAATTTTGATTTTCTTGGCCCGTCCAAGATCTTCCATCGTCGCATGCTCCAATTTCAGTCCGATATCTTCGGTGATGACACGCCCGCCTGTCAAGACAGCAAGGTCTTCCAGCATAGCTTTTCTTCTATCCCCGAAACCGGGCGCTTTCACAGCGGAGACATTCAAAGTGCCGCGAAGTTTATTCACGACAAGAGTCGCCAACGCTTCTCCTTCGATGTCTTCAGAAATAATAAGCAGCGGCTTTCCTGTCTGAACGACTTTTTCCAAAACAGGAAGAAGATCCTTCATGGCAGAGATCTTTTTATCATGGATCAGGATAAAAGGCTCTTCTAATTCGGCGGTCATCTTTTCACTGTCGGTTATAAAATAGGGAGAAATATACCCTCTGTCAAACTGCATTCCTTCGACAACGGTCAGATGAGTGTCCATTCCCTTGGCATCTTCTACAGTAATAACACCGTCTTTTCCCACTTTATCCATAGCCTCGGCGATGAGGTCTCCGATTTCAGGGTCATTGTTGGCTGAAATCGTCGCTACCTGAGCGATGTTTCCTTTTGAGGAGACTTCTTTGCTGATCCCTTTAATGGCTTTTACCGCTTCGTCCACGGCTTTGGAGATTCCTTTTTTAATAAACATGGGATTGGCGCCTGAAGTCACATTCTTCAGCCCTTCACGGATCATGGCCTGGGCTAAGACAGTTCCGGATGTCGTGCCGTCCCCGGCTACATCATGAGTCTTCGTGGCCACTTCTTTAACCATTTGGGCCCCGATATTTTCAATGGGGTCTTCCAGGTCGATCTCTTTGGCAATGGTCACCCCGTCATTAGTCACTAAGGGAGAACCGAATTTCTTCTCGATCACTACATTACGTCCTTTAGGACCCAATGTCACCTTGACTGTCTCGGCCAATTTGTCAACGCCGCGCAAAAGCGCCTGGCGGGCTTCTTCATTATAAATAACTTGCTTAGCCATAGATAACCTCCTTTATTACTGCTCGACTTTGGCAAGGACATCTGTCTTGTTCAAAATCAGATAATCCTCATTGTCGATTTTAATCTCTGTCCCGGCATACTTGGCGAAAATGACCTTAACACCCTTTTTAATGCCCATCTTATTAAAATCCTCGGAAGTCCCCACCTCGACTATTTCACCCTGCTGCGTTTTTTCTTTGGCGGTGTCGGGCAGATAAATTCCGCTTTTCGTTTTTTCCTGGGTCAATTCCACCTTCACCAGAACACGTTCTTCCAAAGGCATGACTTTCATAACCATCTCCTTTCGTTACACCATAACAGGTCTTGCTTATCCTATTAGCACTCACTTAAGGTGAGTGCTAATATTTTATAGCACAACTTTATTTTCATTGCAAGAGAAATTTTTATAGAATGCCGAAAAAATAATGGGGGAGACGCCACTCCCCCAAAGAATTATGATTTATAGGATTTCTTATAAAAAGGTGTTTTGACGATCACCGCTTTTTTCCTTTTTCCCCTGACATCGATAAAGATCTCCTGCCCGGGTTTATGATGCGGTTTATCAATATATCCCAGGCCCAGGTTTTTCTCCAGGAAAGGAGCATAGGTTCCACTGGTCACATACCCTATTCTTTCCCCTTCAGCCGAATAGATCTCCATGCCATGGCGGGGAATCCCCTTGTCTATCATCTCAAAACCACGGATCAGCCGCTCTGTGCCGTTATTGATCTGGTCGAGGATCGTCTCTTTACCGTTAAAAAAAGGTTTTTCAGTATCAATAAAAAATTTCAAAACCGCTTCTACGGGAGTTGTCGTGTCATCAATATCATTTCCGTAAAGAGGAAGTTTTGCTTCAAAGCGCAAGGTATCCCGGGCCCCCAAACCGCAGGGCTCGATCCCGAACTCTTCTCCGGCCTTCATGATCGTTTCCCACAAAGCCGGCGCATGGGTATTCACTGTCATGATCTCAAAGCCGTCTTCTCCGGTGTATCCTGTTCGCGATATCATGAGCACATCCACATCATCGACCTGAGTCTGCGGCAGCAGGTAGAAAAAGCCTAATTGAGAAAGATCCTCTTTGAGAAGTTTTTGCAACGTCTTTTCGGCGTACGGGCCTTGTAGCGCCAAAAGGGAGACTTCATCAGAAAAATTCTTTATAATATCCAGATCCGCCCCCTGAGCGTTTTTTTTCACCCAGTCCCAGTCTTTTTCGATGTTCGAAGCATTGACGACCATATAAAAATGGTCTTCTCCTAAGCGGTAACAGAGAACATCGTCCACAATAGTTCCGTTTTCATAGCACATGGGGCTGTAAAGCACTTGCCGGGTCTCCAGTTTGGCAGCGTTGTTTGTAATCAGTTTTTGAATAAGAGCGACGGCATCATTTCCCTTAAATTCGAATTGCCCCATATGAGAAACGTCGAATAATCCCACGTTTTTTCTCACGGCCATATGCTCGGCAATCGTCCCTTTGCCATACTGCACAGGCAATTCCCATCCCAGAAAGTCCACCATCTTTCCGCCTGATTTCTTGTGAATCTCGTTTAAGGTTGTTTTTTTCATAAACTCCTCCTTCTATCTATAGGTCAAACGGTAAAAAATATTCTTTTCCCCATTGTATGGCCCTTCAGGAGAAAGTCAATATTTTTCAAAAAAAGAGGAAAAAGAAAAAAAAGAGAAACAGTCCCAAGGGGAATCGAACCCCTGTCTTCGCCGTGAGAGGGCGATGTCCTAGGCCGCTAGACGATGGGACCAAAGTAAACTGGGGAGGAAGGATTCGAACCATCACCGGCGGAGTCAGAGTCCGCTGTCCTGCCATTAGACGACTCCCCAATCAACGGGTCAAAATATAGCACAGCCCTCAAAAGCTGTCAAGAATTAATCCTTGAAATGAGGAGCTCTCCTATAGGCGTATTACGGGGATTTCGTCCCAAACAGTAGTCCAGCGCGGGGAAAGCATCTGCCGCCGCATATGCCAGGGCTCATCCCGGGCTCCCTGGGCGGCATAAGCCAACGTATCCCGCCCCCATTTTTCATTAACGGCATCTAAAACCTGCGAGATATTTCCTTCTTTTTCGTTTTCGGAAGAAGAAAAAAGGGAGCGGGAGATATCAGAGGCCGGGAAGATCCCCGAAAGCAGCACTCCGCATTTTTTGTAAGAAAACCCGCCGCGGTATATCCGCCGCGACAGCTCCAATGCAGCCTTGATAATGACAGCTGTCGCCGCTGTCGGGGGATCAAAAGAAAATGAGGCTGTATTGCCGTATTGGGGCTCCCCTTTTTTAAAGCGGTCTGTATAATAAAAGAGAGTCATCAGTGATGCCAGGGACTTCTGCCTGCGTAGCTTCTCCGCGGCCCGGGCGGCAAAAGAGGATACGGCTTCATCCAATTCCTTTTTTTTTGTCACCGGTGTCCCGAAGGAGCGAGAAGAAACGATCTCTTTTTTCGAAGCGATGTTTTCCATCTCCAAACAGCATTCTCCCCGTAACTCCCGCACAAGACGCAGCCCGTACACCCCCCCGAGATGTTCTTTCACCCATTCATCAGGAAGGCGGCTCAATGTATACGCGTCTGTAACTCCCCGGCGCATCAGCCGTGCAGAAAGCCGGGGCCCGATCCCCCAGATCTCCTGCGGGTCCATCGCCCGGAGGATTTCTTCTCTTTGAGCCTCTGTAGAGAGGACACAGACTCCTTTTCGCTCTGTTTTAGCGCATCTGTTGGCAGCCTTGGCCAATGTCCTGGTCGGAGCGACCCCCACCGACACGGGAATGCGTGTCCCCTGCCAGATGTTTTTTTTAACGCGTCGTGCAAAGTCTTCGACTTCTCCGCCGATCCCGGTCAGATCCAAAAAGCATTCATCAATGGAATAGGTCTCAACAGCCGGGGCTAATTCCCCCAAAAGGGACATGACGCGGCGGGACATGTCCCCGTACAGGGCATAATTTGAGGAAAAAGCTCTTCCGCCGGCCCTCTCCAGAATATTGCGGATCTTGAAATAGGGCGCTCCACGGGTAATGCCCAAAACTTTGGCCTCCTGCGTCAATGACACCACACATCCGTCATTATTGGAAAGGATCACCAACGGCCGCCCCTCCCACCGGGGAGCGAAGGCTTTCTCGCAGGAAGCATAAAAGTTGTTACAATCCACCAAGGCGAAGGAACGCATCTAGTCCCCATCCTTTTCAACATATAAAGGCCCTTCATTTTCCGGGTCATTGAGAGAGGGGGACACCGGTTCAGCTCTAAGAGCAAAACGCTTGGGACCTGCTCTCAAAAGACTGTCGAAAGTATCGGAGAACCAATGATATCCCTCTTCCCGTGAAAAGATAAGCGGCATCCGATGATGAATACCTGCTATAGACGGTTCTGCAGGACAAGTGATCACGGCACACCCCTGCTCGTTTTTTAAAGCCGCCATATAGAAAAGCTGCTTCCGGGGGAGACAGATAAAGTAAGGGTGCCTCCCCGCTGCGCACTTTTTCCATTCGTAAAACCCGTCGGCCGGGACCAGGCATCGCCCCCTCTCTAAAAGAGGGGAAAAGGTTTTTTTCTCCGTCAATGTCTCTTGACGGATATTGATAAGAGGGGCTTTCAAAAAATTCTTGCCCCAATCAGGCATCAGCCCCCAAAAAGATGCCCTGATGAAATAGTCATCTCCTCCCGTTATCAGGGCGATATCTGTTCCGGGGGCACAATTCCGGGAAGGCGGTATTGTGCATCCGGCAGTAACCCCGAACTCGCAGGCTATTTTTTCTACAGGAACTGTCCGGGCAAAGCGGCCGCACATCACAATACCTCATGAATAACCGCGGTCACGACTCCCCAGGCCTCAAAATGACTCTCTTCTGTGATCTCAAGGGAAGAATATTCCGGGTTTTCAGGGGCAAGGAAAAGGCGTCCCTTTGACTTAATCAGCCGTTTGACGGTAAACTCACCGTTAAGGACAGCCAGAATAATATTATTGTGTGAGGCTTCCAGAGAGCGGTCCACAATCAAGAGGTCTCCTGAATGGATACCGGCCTTTATCATAGAGTCCCCCTGAACCCGTACAAAAAAAGTCGCCGCGGGATGCCGTATCAAATAGGCGTTCAAGTCCAGCGGCCCTTCCGTGTAATCTTCGGCCGGAGAAGGAAACCCGGCAGAGACAGTACCCTGGGCTTGCAAGACCCGACAGGCCCCGGTATTTAAAGAGGCAGAGGCATTTTTTCCGTTTTTTTGTCTTTTCATCATATCACCCTGTCTATCATACGCCTTCTCTTCTCTTTTTTCAATTCTCATTTTTTTTGTAAATACAATATTTAACTTGATTTATTTATAATAGCGTTTATAATGGTGAAGGTGAGAGAATGACGTATCTTTTTCTGATTATTTCAAATGTTCTGCTTCTGATTATCCTCGTTGTCCTCATATTCCATCGAAAAAAAGAGCCGCCCGTTCCATTCACAGCTTATCGCGCCCCAACCCGCGGAGAAGAAAGGATCTTGCGCCATGCGGTGGATCTTCGCCTTTCGGCGGGAAGGGCATGGAAACTCTTTGCTTCTCCTTCAGGAGGTTTTAAGCCGTTTCTTTCTCCCTTAGCTGATATTCAATATCCTCTCAGTGGAATTCAGGGCCCTCTGTCTGAAAAAACCCCTGTGGATTCACCGGATCATCTTCTTTTTGAAATAACCGGCTATCTGCCGGGAGAAATCATCGTTATGCGCATCCTTAATACTCCTCTGGGCTTTCCTCATCCCGAAATCGCAAAACGTCTTATTGTCTTTCTTCAGCTTATCCCCATTTCTTCACAGAAGACACGGATCGTCTACTCTATGGCCGGTTGGCGCGATGGTGATGTTTGGAATGACTTCTATGATTTCTTCGATTATACGAATCAACTCATTTTAAAGAGAATCACTGAAAAGATCCCCCTCTTGGACAATTAGGCTTTTTCTTTCCCCCCGGCAAAAATCTTGCCTTTTAGCGAACATCCGTTATACTTTTCCCATGCTGTGCAAAAGATTCTCCACATTGAACTGTTATATCCTGAAAAAGATCATCCCGGTCTATTTTATTAATTTGGCCCTTTTGACCTTTCTTCTTATTTTAGACAAGATCTTTGAAATCGCAGACCTCATCATCGCCAAAGGGATTCCCTTTATCATGGTGACAGAACTCTTGGCTTTCATCATCCCTTCTATTCTGACATTGACGATTCCCATGTCGGTGATCGTCACCTATCTTATGGTCTATGGGGAACTTGCTGCCGGACAGGAGATCATCGCTTTTTACAGCAGCGGGATCCATCCTTTTCGTCTTTTTAAGGGGCCTCTGTTCATGGCGCTTTTTCTTTCTCTCTTTCTGCTCTATTTCAATACATCCGTTATTCCCCGGGCCAATTTTGAAGCAAAAAAACTTCTTTTTGACATCAAAATAAAGCGGCCCGCAGCACAGATCATTGAAAACACCTTTATTGAAGAGATCAAAGGATACCGGATCTATATTGAACGTGTGGATTTTAAAAAAGGCACATTACAGAATATCCTGATCTATGATGAAAAAGATGATGAGTCGGTCAGAACGATTACCGCAGAGCGGGGACGCCTTACTTCCCACCCCCTCGAAGGCACACTGACTTTTTTCCTTGAAAACGGAGCAATCTATGAAACAGAAGCGAAAGACCGTTCCAAACTTTTTAAAATTGATTTCAATGACCATGAGATCACAATGGCGTATGATACGCGGCCTCAAAAGGATTGGATTACGAAAGGTGACCGGGAATTAACCGGCCCGGAGATCCGCAAGAATATTCAATCGATCGAACAGATGCTGACCCCTTTGCTGAATCAGACCGAAAACTATCGCAGTGAACTTGAAAAAAAAGGACTGAGCACAGATGACATCGATCGTCTGGAAAAAGTCTATGACAATGCCAAAAAAAACCTCTCTTATCAATACCAGAAGATCAACAGGCTTTTAGTGGAATATCATAAAAAATATGCTCTGGCTGTAGCTCCGGTTATCTTTGCGTTTATCGCATTTCCTCTGGGAATCATAACGAGAAAACGTCAAAAAGGATACTCCTATGTGATCAGTATCGCTGTTTTTCTTTTTTACTGGGTCGCCCTCATCGGCGGAGAAGCT
>DSCS01000029.1 GCA_011048995.1 Bacillota bacterium | reverse complement strand
TCACTCACGTGTTACTCACCCGTTCGCCGCTCTACTCGTTTCCGAAGAAACTTTCTCGCTCGACTTGCATGTGTTAAACGCGCCGCCAATGTTCGCTCTGAGCCAGGATCAAACTCTCATTGAATGTATTCAATTTAGTTCGTCCACTCATAAAACTCAAAATGTCTTTGAGCCCGACATTTTCTCTCTTTACTATGTGCTTCAACAGGCTTTTACAAGCCTACGTCCCGTAGGGGAATCGAACCCCTGTTGCCGGGATGAAAACCCGGTGTCCTAGGCCTCTAGACGAACGGGACTCGTCTGCCATGAGCCGCGTTGGATTCGAACCAACGACCCACGCCTTAAAAGGGCGTTGCTCTACCAGCTGAGCTAGCGGCCCTCTCCAAAAAAAAAATGCCGCCGCTTCGCTACCGTGAGCTCAGCGCCAACGAAAGGGAGTATAGTGAACTCACCGGGGAGTGTCAAGCACTTTTTAAAAAAAAAGAAAAGAAAAATACTTGGCTACGATTGAGGCTTAACTTGCAGTAATTCAACAAGTTGTGTCGGCTCCAGGCGAAATCGAGATCCTTTTCCTTCATAAAAGCCATGAGTTTTAATCATGTGAATATGCAAGTCCGTAAATGTTATCTCTTTGCCGGTGAGTTTGTCTCGAACAGTTGTATTCACTTTGCCGAAAATCCCGGGATCCCCGAAGGGGCACGGCAGCCTGCCTCTAACCGAATCCACTTTGACTTCAATATTCTTCCCCGCATTAATGAATTCCCCTAAACCCTTTTCTCCGGCTTCTTTCAGCTCTGTCATCCGACGGGCAATTTCGGCATGGGTGACTCCCAAGCGCCGCACTTCAGCATCGTCGTCAACCAGAATATCCACAAGCTTTCGGGTGTCTGTCCCCAAAAACCCTTCCAATGTTAAAACGCCTTTTCGCATATTGGCCTGAATCTTATCCATTTGAACCGTTTGTTTCATAGGGGGCTCCTCTCACGCAAATTTATCATAATAGATAAGTTCTTCCGGAATACCTTTGGCCGTAAGCACTTTTATACAGGCAGCGATCATTCCGGGGCTGCCGCACAGGTAAGCTTCGGTCTCTTCACCCATGTCCAGGCGTCGGTCGATAACATCGGTGATGAGCCCTGTCTCCCCTTCCCATTTGTCTTCATCGACAGGGTCTGATAAAGCAGGAATATAAGTAAAATCAGCCAGTTTTTCTTCAAAGACTCGCATTTCTTCCTGAAGAAAAAGGTCTTTCGATGTCCGGGCGCCAAAAAAATACACCGTCTTTCTTTTGATATTCTTCTCTGCCATATCCATGAGAATAGATTTTATAGGTGCATTCCCTGACCCCCCGGCAATGAAGACGATATTACGGTTTGTCTCCCGGAGATAAAATTCACCGTAAGGGCCGTTCATCAGGACTTCATCTCCCTCTTTCAGATAATCATGCACCCATGTCGTACAGATCCCGTTGGGAACCCGGCGGATCTCTAACTCAACGGTATCCTTCTGTGAAGGGGGAGAAGAGGCCGAATAAGCCCGATAAACAGCTTCGTCAGCCAAATCATATGCCGGTGTCTGTAATTGTATGTATTGTCCTGCTTTAAAGGAGATCTCTTTGGGATCGACGAGCCTGATTACAATTTCTTTTATATCATAAGTCAAGTCTTTTATTGAAGTCACGACGCCCCTGAATTGTTTGACATTGAAAAGATCGGCAGGGATCTCCACACGCATATTTTTTTTGACTTTCAGCTGGCAGGACAAACGAATATTCTCGTTTCTTTCTTCTGCTGAAATGTGGGGAAGCTCTGTGGGGAGATAGTCTCCGGCTCCATCAAGGACTTTCACTTTGCAAAATCCGCAGGATCCCCTTCCTCCGCAGGCCGAGGGAATAAAAATCTCCTGCTCCGTCAAAGCGCTCAGGAGAGACCTCCCACCCTGAAAAGTGAACTTTTTCTCATCGTTGACAATCAAAGTGACTTCTCCATAATTGGCAATAGTCCTGTCGGCAATGACCATAAGCAGGGAAAGAACCGCTGAAACAGCAGACAGTATACCTACAGCCGATAATAGTTCTGTTAACATAGTCTCCCCTCTATCCGATAGCAATCATTCCGGAAAAACCCACAAACGCCATAGCCATGATCCCTGCGATGATCAGAGTAATACCGGCCCCCTCCAATCCTTTGGGAATGGGGCTTTTATTTATTTTTTGGCGGATTCCAGCCATGGCGATAATAGCCAGCATCCAGCCCAAGCCGCTTCCCAGCCCAAATGCAAAGGACTGAATAAAGGTATAGTCACGGATCACCATAAAAAGACTGACGCCGAGGATGGCGCAATTGACGGTGATCAGGGGCAGAAAAATACCCAAGGCCGCATAAAGGACATCGGACACCCGTTCAATGATCATTTCGACAATCTGGACAAAAGCGGCGATAACGACAATAAAAACGATAAACCGCAAATAGACTAAATGGGGAACAAGAAGATAGTGATACACGGCCCAGTTGATAGCGCTGGTCAAAGCCATCACAAACGTCACCGCCGCTCCCAGGCCCACAGAAGTCTTTATTTCGCGGGACACTGAGATAAAGGAACACATTCCGAGATAATTCGTCAAAAGAATATTATTGGTGAAAATCGCGGCAAAAAAGATAGCAAAAGCTCCTAAAAATGTCATGCTTCACCTCTTTCCCGAAAGACAACACCCTTCATAATCCAAATAAAGAGGGCCAGCATAAAAAAAGCTCCGGAAGCCATAACCATCATTGTCCAATTGACCCACCCCTCTCCCATGATCCGAATGCCCCAAAGTGTCCCGTATCCTAAAAGCTCCCTGACAATAGCTATGGAAAGAAGAACATAGGCATATCCCAGGCCCGAAGCCACCCCATCAAGGAATGAAGGCCAGGGAGGATTCGAAATAGCAAAGGCTTCAGCACGCCCCATAATGATACAATTAGTGATGATCAGGCCCACATAGGGTCCCAGCTGTTTTGATATATCCCACAGATAGGCTTTGAGAACGATATCGACGATGATGACAAAAGAGGCAATAATCAGTCCTTCAGCCATCATTCTTACTCTGGATGGAATGGCTTTTCGCAAAAACGAAATAGTCAAATTTGAAAACGCAACCACGAAAAGCAGGCCGGCCACCATGACCGCTGTATTTTTTACGGTATTGGTCACCGCCAGAGTGGAACAAATACCCAGAATCTGTATAAAGACGGGATTGTTCTTAAATAATCCGTCACGAAACAGTTTATGTGTATCGCCTTTCATCGCTCCTCCTCAAGGTGACGGCGTAAAGCCTTGACATGCTTTTCAATCAATTCATTGATGATCGATTGAAAAGCGGCCGATGTGGATGTTGCCCCGGTAATGGCTTGAAAAGAATAAAGAAGCTTCTCTTCTCCGCCGTTTTGTGTCAACTCCGTAAAAGGGCCCTGTTTTCCGATAAACTGATCTTTAAACCAATCTTCGCCGATACGCCCTCCTAAACCGGGGGTCTCATTCTGTTTGAGAATGTCCATCCCTGTGATATGCTCCAACGACGCATCATATCCTAACACCCCTTCGATCTCTCCCCATAACCCCGCCCCCCTGAAAGGGAAGACAAAGGCATGAAGCCCCTCCTCTGCACCCACCTGATAGTAATTCCATTTTTCAGCGGGAAATTCCTTCTCTTCCACCAGAAGGTCATAAAGAGAGATGACATCAGAAGCCTCCGTTGATTCAGGAGAAATCCCCGCAGCACGGAGAACAGCCAACTTGACATCATAGGCTTCATTGATCTCGATGAGAGGCCGGGTCTTTAAAAAGAGAGCCGAAAGAACTGTAATAAAAAGGGCGGTCAATCCTGTCATAAACACGATTGTATAAAGGCTTTTCAGCCAGACTGTTTTTCTTTCAGGCATGGCCTTCCCCCTTTCTCTTTCGGGCAGAAAGGGCATAATCGATGATAGGAGCGAACATATTTCCCAGGAGAATAGCAAACATGATCCCTTCCGGCCAATTGGAGAATACCCGGATGAGAACGGACAAGACCCCGATAAGGATCCCGTATATCCACCGTCCCCTGTTCGTCTGGGCTGCTGAGACAGGGTCGGTGGCCATGAAGAAAGCTCCCAGCAAAAAACCTCCGGCCAACAGCCCCCGCAGGGGATCAAAAGTCAGGCCTGCCAGCCACAAGCTACCGTTCATCGCCAGAAAACCCAGCAGGACCCCGGTGACAATACGGTAATTGGCGGCTTTTTTCCAGAGGATATAGATCCCTCCCATAATAAGAAGAAAAGCCGCCGTATCTCCCAGGCATCCTCCTGTGTTCCCTAAAAAAAGATCCTTCACCGCAACAGAGCCACCCGAAGCAAGAGCTCTGAGAGGAGTGGCTTCGCTGATACTGTCCAGAGTAAACCGTACCAGGCCGGCGGGGAAAGTCCCGTCGGGGTCAAGCCAGGCCCCTTTCCCTGTCATCGCGTTACCGAAATTGATATAGAGGAAAATACGACCCACCAGAGCGGGGTTGAAGACATTGCGTCCGAACCCGCCGAAGGCCAGTTTCCCGAAGACCAGGCCGAAGATGATCCCCAGAGCGGCCATCCAGTAAGGCAGTGTAGGCGGAAGGGAAAGAGCAAAGAGGACACAGGTGACAAAGACCGCCTCAGTGACAGGCTTATTATAAAACCTGTCAAAGATATACTCTGTTAAAAATCCGAAAAAAGTGACGACAAAGAGAAGCACCAGGCTTCTCCATCCGAAATAATAGACAGAAGCGGCCACCGCGGGGGTCAGTCCCGTAAGCACAGTCCGCATAGGCTTCTGCTTCTGGATGATCTTTTTTCCTTCTGCCATCCTGTCCCCCTTAAAAGAATGAAGTTTCCTCTATTTTATCAGGGGATTGTAATGATGTCAAACAGTATGGAGAAGGTGTGGGAAAAATGAATGGAAGAGTATCCTGAAAGACTCGGGGGCTTGTCAGAAAATTCGTATGTTCATTCCGATGATTTTCTGAACCGAAGAAGGCTCACTGAAAAGATACCCAGGCTGAGAACAGCAAGAGCCGACACCGGAGCCCAAAGCTGCCGGATCCCCGCTCCTCTTAAAAAAATACCCCTGATGATCTCCAGATAGTGTTTAAGAGGCAGGAGGGGTGTCACAAGTTGAATCCCCTCCGGCATATTGCGGACCGGAAAAATAAACCCCGAGAGAAAGACCATGGGTGTTATGATAAAGAAGACAGCGGTAAGCATAGCTTGTTGCTGGGTCCGGGAGATCGTTGAGATAAAAAGCCCCAATCCCAGCATACTTAAGAGATAGAGGAAGGAGAGCGCCAGTAGAAGGGCCAGGCTTCCTTTCAAGGGTATCCCGAAAAGAAATACCGCTGCGCCGATGACCAGCAGAACATCGATCATTCCGATGACTGCAAAGGGTATCAGCTTCCCGAGGATGACTTCCCAGCCTTTTACAGGGGTCACCATCACCTGTTCCAAAGTCCCCTTCTCTTTCTCTTTCACAATAGCCAACGATGTCAGGGTCATGGTGATGATCATGAGGACAAGCCCGAGGATCCCCGGAACCAGAAAGTACCGGCTTTCAAGACTTTGGTTGAACGTCACACGCATCCGGGGCACAACCTGCCCCGCCTTATGAGTCATGAGAGAAGTAAGTGGGGGTTTTCTCGATCTTTGTACAAAGCTTTTAGTGACCTCCCCTGAGTAGAAGAGTCCTGAGGTCGCCGTATTGGTGTCTGTTCCGTCCACCAGAGCGGCCACTTTTGGTGACTCTCCCGCCAGAATATGAGATTGAAAACCTTCTTCGATGATAAGAGCCAGGGCGGCTTCCCCCGTGTCAAGGCGCCGCACAAGTTCTTCACGGCTCTGAAGAGGGCTAAGCACTTTGAAAGCATCACTCGCCTGAAAAGCATCGATATAAGAACGGCTCATCGCGCTTCCGTCCCGGTCCCAGACAGCTGTGGGAATATGCGAGATATCGAAGCTTGCGGCATACCCCAGGAGGATCAGTTGAAGAAGAGGAGAGAGGATGCTCATAGCCAGCATCTTCGGGTCTCGTTTAAACTGCAGGAATTCTTTTCTGATAAAAGCAAAAAGACGCGTCATTTTCCCTCCTATGATAAACGTGATCTGAGCTTCCGGATACTGATAAAAAGAAGGCCTGCGGCCATCAGGGTCATCACGGAAAACTCGCCCCAGAATGTCTCGAAACCCACGCCTTTGATATAGATATTCCGGATGATCTCAGTGAAATAACGGGCAGGGACCAGATAGGTGATTCCCTGTATAAATGGAGCCATATTGCGGATCGGGAAGACAAAACCGGAAAGCAGCAAGGTGGGGAGGACGGTAAAAAGAACAGCCAGAAGAAAAGCGAATTGTCGTGTATCGGCTATCGCCGAGATAAGGATCCCCGTGGCGACACCCACAGTGAGAAAGATTGCCATACTTAAAAAGAGAAGAAGCAGGCTACCCTTGACGCCGACTCCGAAAATCAGATATCCAAAAGCCATGATGGCAAGGGCACTTCCCAAGGTCAGAATCATATAGGGGACCACTTTCCCCAGAATAAGCTCCATAGACCCCAGGGGGGAGACGATGAGTTGCTCGATGGTCCTTTCCTCTCTTTCCCGGACAATGGTCAGCGATGTGGAGACCACTGTGATGATCATGAGAATATAGACGATGAGTCCGGGAATCAGAAAGACCCGGGAGCTGAGCTCGGGATTATACCAGACTCGAGGTCTGAAGTCGATCCCTGCTGAATCCGGAGCCGTTCCGGCCCTCTCACGGTTAAAAAGCGATATGATATTCTCCGCATAGCTCATGACTGCTGTAGCGGTATTGGTATCCACTCCGTCAAAAAAAAGGCCGACATCACTCTCAATGCCTTTTCGAAGGTTGTGACTGAAGTCTCCGGGAATATCGAGGATAAGCACACTTTCCCCCCGGGACATGGCATCAAGAGCCTCTTTCTCGTCCGGCAAGAAGCGTCGTACCTTAAAATAGCCCGATTGTACGAATTTATCGATCAGAAGCCTGCTTTCGGAGCTCTGTGACCGGTCTATCACATCCATGGGCACCTCTGTGACATTGAAGTTGAGGGCGAAGCCGAAAAGGACCAGCATAAAGAGAGGGATAATGACAAGAAGGCTGAAGGAACGCCGGTCTCTGACGATATGCTTCATCTCCTTTTTTACCACCGCTCTGATTCTTCCCATGATATTCTCCTTATTTGATGAGCCTGATAAAGACATCTTCCAGGGTAGGGTCCACAGGCTCCAGAGATTCCACACGGATCTCTTCAGCGCTCATCTTCTCTAAGACCATCTGTTTCAACTCCTGCTCCGGGAGATCCGTTAGAATGTTTATCTTGATCCCAAGGAGAGAAGCTCCGGAAATATCCTGAAGGGTTTTCAGAATATGCACGGCCCTTGCAGGCTGATCTGTCTCCATCTGATACATTTTTTCGGTAATGACCTCTTTTTTGAGCTCTTCGGGAGCTCCGGCGGCTATGATCCGCCCTCTATCCATCAGCCTGATCGAATGACAATATTCCGCTTCATCCAGGTAATGGGTCGTCACAAAGACTGTCACACCCCGATGTGCGATCTCCTGAATAATTTTCCAGAAATTTCTTCTGGAGACGGGATCGACACCGGCTGTGGGTTCATCGAGGAAGATGATCTCCGGTTCATGAAGAAGGGCTGTCCCCAGGGCCAGCCTTTGTTTCCACCCTCCCGCCAGGGTAGAGGTGATGCGCCGCTCCATCCCCGCCAGGCCGGCCCACTCTATGACCTCCCTCCCCCTTTTTCCCAATTCCCTGGCTGATAATCCGTACAATCCGCCGAAAAAAGAGATATTCTCCATGATAGTGAGATCATCATATAGAGAAAACTTCTGGGACATATAGCCGATCCTGGTCTTGATCATCTCTGTGTCTGTCATGATATCAAATCCTGCTACCTTTCCGACCCCCTCAGAAGGGCGAAGAAGGCCGCATAACATCCGGATCGTAGTCGTCTTGCCGGCACCGTTGGCTCCCAGAAAACCAAAGATCTCTCCTTTTCGTACCGTAAAATCGATATGGTCTACGGCTGTAAAGGAACCGAACCTTTTACAAAGCCCTTTGACGGTGACAGCTGATTCACTTCTCATCTTTCCAGGACTCCCATGATATTCAAAAGCCTGAGCCGGGCCAGTTCTTTGTCCACAGCTGCATTCAAGACACGGATCTGAGCCTCGGTATAGGCCGCTTCAGCATCCAGGACATCAGTATTGACAGCCATTCCTTCCAGATAAAGAGACCTTGTCATTCTGAAATTCTCTTCTGCTTCTTCAAAATTCCGCCGGGCTGCTTCAAGTGTCAGCCCCTGTGCTTCATAATCCCGGTAATGAGCCCTGACATAGCTTTCCAGGTTCCGCCGCAATTTTTCGTATATCAGGATGCTGCGTTCTTCGGACAACGAAGCTTCTGTAACCCGCGCGAACCTCTTCCCTCCGGAGAAGAGATCAAAAGAGAGAGAGAGCCCCGCTTCCCAGCTTTCCTGATAAGTATCCAGGAGAGGCTGCTGAGAAGAATTTGGCTTATCGTAATGATACGCAGCGACAAAGGCAACCTTGGGAGAAAGATCTCCGCGAACCATCCTTTTCTGATAACGGGCAGCCTCTACGGCAAAACGCGCCTCCCTGAGAGAATCATTGCTTTTCCCAGCTGTTTCCACGCATAGACTCTCCGAAGGAAGGTTCCCGGCTATCTCTTCTACAGAAGAGACTGTTATGATCCTCTCTCCCCCGTCCAGGCCCAGGATATTCTTAAGCTGAAGGGCCGTCTTTTCAAGCCGGTTTTTGTTTTCTATGATCTCCAGGTCGATTCGGGAAAGACGTTCTTTCACTCTCAACAGATCCACTTTGGTAGCCAGCCCTTCGTTGTAAAAAGTCTCCACATCCTTCATATGTGCAAGGACAAGTTCACGTGTTTTTTCAAGGGCCTTTTCCCCGTTGTCCAGTTTTGCCATGGACCAATAGAGCTCATGGACCCTCAAGGCAAGATCACCTGCCGTCTCCTTGAGCCGGCTTTCTGATATTTTAATTCCTGTACGGAAGAAAGCCTTTTTGCTGACAAGTGTCCCTCCGGCAAAAAGAGGCTGGACAAGGGTAATACTGTTTTTCTGCAATCGATCCGTCTCGGGTGCAATGACTACCTCTTCTGAGGAAAGGGGCAGAGAAAGGGTGTACGCCTCTTTTTCATCGGTAAGAAAGAGGGAAGACTCGACTGTGATCGACGGCCAGAGATCTCCAGCAGCCTGCCCGGCCCGGGCTTCACTGATCAGGACATCCTTTTTCGCTGCTTGGTAGCCCAGATCCCGGTCAAAGGCCCTTTCAAGGGCCTGACGTATTGTCAGTTCTATCGGCTCCGCCGAGATCATAAAGACAGAGAAGATGAAGACTGCAAGACAAGTGATAAACCGTTTCATTGTTCTCCTCCCTTATCGAGATAGTTGATAAAGACATCTTCCAATGACGGAGAGATATAGCGGCCCCCGCGGCTGTAGACCTTCTTTTCCTTAAACTGCGAGATGAGGCTGCGGGCATCAGGAGCTTTATCCTTCAGAAAATAGAGATGAAGCCTCTCCCCAAAGCTCTGGACATCCCGGATCCCGGGCCATTTTTCGAGTATTTCTCCGGCATCCTTCGAAGGTGACGGAATCAACTCAAAGACCTCATAGGGGAACCGGCTCCTCATAAGAGAGGGATGATCCACCGTGAGGAGTTTCCCTTCGTTCAGAAAAGCCACACGAGAACAGCGTTCAGCTTCATCCATGTAGGGCGTCGTCATAAATACCGTCACCCCCGTCTTGAGAAGTTCGGATAGGATCTCCCAGAACTCTCTGCGCGAGACAGGGTCCACCCCGTTTGTGGGTTCATCCAGATAGACGATGGAGGGAGAGTGGATCAGGGTACAGGCCAGGGCCAGCTTCTTTTTCATCCCGCCTGAAAGGGCCCCGGCTTTACGGTTACGAAAAGGGGCCATCCGTGTAAAATCCAGCAGCTCCCGGCGGCGACGGGGAAAATCCCTGATCTGATGGATCTCAGCGAAAAAGGACATATTTTCTTCCACAGTGAGATCGCTGTAAAGGCTGAATTCCTGAGAAAGGTATCCAAGACGGGATTTAATGGACTCTCCCCCTGTTTTTAAATCCTCTCCCAGTTCAGCGGCCTCTCCTTCATATCCTTTGAGGATCCCGCAAAGGATTTTAATCAGCGTGGATTTCCCTGCTCCATCCGGGCCGATCAAACCGAACATCTCTCCTTCGCCTACATCAAAGGAGACGCCGTCAAGAGCCTGTACCTCTCCGTAACTGAATCTGAGGCCTTTTATGTCAATGACTGCTTTCATCATCCTCCGCCTTAACGGGGATAATGATGTCACCATTCATCCCCTTTTTCAATTTCCCGTCGCTGTTCTCTACTTCAGCCTCCACCTTATAGACAAGGAGGACCCTCTCGTCTTTTGATTGGACATTCTTTGGGGTAAATTCCGATTCCCGGGCAACTGTCGTGATCCTCCCCCGATAAACCGCATCCGGCATGGCGTCAGGGATGATCTCCACCGGAGCTCCGACGCGTATCATCTCCAGGTCCTTTTCCGGTACATAAAACCTGATATCCAGGGTACGCAGGTCAGCAAGGCTCAGGACGATACTTCCTGCCCTGACATATTCTCCTTCTTTATAGAGGATCTCCGTGACCGTCCCTTCCCGGGGAGCTTTGACAATGCTGTCTCTGATCTGTTTTTCTAGGACAGCGGCCTCTTTTTTGAGCCTCTCTGCATCCATCAGGGCTCCCTGAAAAGCGCTTTTTGCTCCCACATAGGCGTTCTCTGCTTCATCGTACCTGGCTTTAGACAGAGTTCCCTCCTGATAGAGACGACTGACCCGTTCAAAATTCACCTCGGCCGTTTCCAGGTTCTTTTCAAGCCCTTTGATCTTTTCTCCAAGTGATGCCAGAGCAAACCGCGCCTGGTCCCGTTGAAGAGAGAGAAGTTCATGATCCACAGCCAGAAGGTCTTCTCCTTTTTTGACTTGTGTTCCCTCTTCTACCATTATTTCGACGATCCTTCCGGTTCCCAAAGCGCTGACATCCACCTCTTCAGCCTCAAATGTCCCCGAAAAGACAGCATTCCCAGACCCCGCACATCCTGATATCAGGAACAGGAGCGCTGTAAAGAGTAAAATACCTGTGGCCTTCATGCTTCCTCCTTCTCTATTTCCCTTTTTCCATGATCCCATTCATGAAGATGTCAAGCATCAGCGGAGCCAGCTCGGAAAGAGAGCGGCTGCTGGAACGGATAAATTCAGAATCGCTTATGATACGGATATTCTGATAGAGCATCTCCATAACAAAGGGAATATCGATGTTATTTCTGATGAACCCCTGCTGCTGTCCCTGGCGGAAAATCGGAGTGACCCCTTCGACAAAACTTATATGCCTCTCCTCATCGATCATTCTCCACAATTCCCTTTTGTTTTGCTGCAGGTCCTCGATCAGCCTGTCACTGAGTATCCCCGTGACATGAGTGATGATCCGCATAAGGTTTTGAAGCTTATGGAGAAAGTCCGTATCTTCTTCAGCCAACCGTCCTATCTGAAGACGGATATCGTGGATGAAATGAAGAAAGACCTCGCTTTCAAGCTCTTCTTTTGAAGAAAAGTGGTTGTACAGAGTCTTCTTGCTCATCCCGGCATAAGAAGCTATCTCGTCTGCTGTCACCCGGCTGACAGTATGCCGTATAAAGAGATCTGCGGCGGCAGCTCTGATCTTTTCTTTTGTCCTTAGCTGACGGTTCATATCCCCTCACTTTCACGTTTCACACTTATTGCGTATAATTAGTTTCCTTTTTGGATTATAGGGACACTTCCCCTGATGTCAAGGGGGGATTTTGCTTTTTATTCAATTTTTCCCGGGAAATCCGTTAAAAGATAAACCCTTCAGAGAAACCGCTCTCCTGCACATAAAGGGCATCCGTTGAGAAAATCCTTGAATGACATGGCTCTTTTACATTCCATCTGCAGTTCGGTGATATAAAAGACCCCCTTCCCGCAGGCGACTTTGATCCCCTTATCGGGATCCACCTCCAGGATCGTCCCCGGGGCAACATTGTGTTCTTCATCCGCAGGACACCCGCCAAGGATCTTTACCGTCTTCCCTTCCAGAGTCGTAAAAGCTCCGGGCCATGAAAAATATCCCCGCACATAGCGGTCGACCCCAGGGGCATCGCTTTCCCAGGAAATACGCGCATCCTCTTTTGAGATCTTCATGGCAAAGGTCGCTTTTCCCTCTTCCTGTGGGAGAGGGGTGATCTCATCCATGGAATTCAGTGTTTCTGAAAGAGCTTCGGCTGAAAGGCGGCGCAGTTTATCCCAAAGCGAAGAAGCTGTCTCCCGCTCGTCCAGTGTGATCTCTTTTGTGAGGAGAATATCCCCGGCATCCCACTCTTCATTCAGCCTGAAGACGGTGACCCCACTCTTCTTTTCTCCATTGAGAACCGCTGCGTTCACAGGCGAAGAGCCCCTATATTTAGGCAAAATAGAGGCATGGGCATTGACAGCTCCCAGAGGGGGGATATCGAGGATCTCCAGGGGGATCTTCAACCCGTAAGAGACAACGACGATACAGTCCGGGGCGATCTCTCTGCAGCGGGCAGCCTCAAAGGCTTTCAGTCGGGAAGGCGTGAAAACGGGGATACCATGCTCCGTAGCCCAGGCCTTTACAACCCCTTTTTTGACTTTCATACCCCGGTGGGCCGGCTTGTCCGCCTTGGTAAAGACAGCGGCGACCTCATGCTCTCCGGCCAGCCTTTCAAGGGAGGGCAGGGCGAATTCGCTTGTTCCCATAAATATGAGACGCATCAAACGATCTCCGCCATTTTTTTGATTTCAGCTAATTCGCCGGAGACTTCCAGCCGTTTATCGGGGGAAACCCGGTCGACCATCAGCACCCCGTTAATATGATCGGTTTCGTGCTGAATGACCCGGGCAAAGAAATCATGAGCTTCAAACTCCACATCTTTCCCGTCAAGGGTCAGCGCCCGGACGGTTATGCTTTGGGCCCGTTCAACAGGGATATACAATTCCGGAAAGCTGAGGCACCCCTCTTCCATCACATTTGTTTCGGTGCTTTTTGTGACGACTTCCGGATTGAATAGCACAAGGATATGCTCCTTATCTTCTCCGAATGAAGTGTCAATGACCACGATTCTTTTGTTGATCCCCACTTGCGGGGCAGCCAATCCGATGCCTTTTTTGTTGAACATGGTCCGTATCATCTTTTTTACCTGTTTGCGAACAGTATCATCAATATGCTTGATCTTTTCATTCTCTGTTGTCAAACGTTTATCTCCGTAATAGACGATCTTATACATCTGTTCTCCTTATAGATAACCTTTTTCTTTCATCGCCCGCTCTGTTCGGCCGATAAGACTCTCTTTTTCACTTTTTCGTTCAAAATAAAGTTTTTCTTTTCCTTTGCCGTACTCCTCTATCCAACGGCGGGCAAAATCCCCGGACTCGATCCCATCAAGCCATTGATCCAGGCGGCGATCCATCTTTTTGTCAGTCAGCTCCTCCACGGCAAGATAGGCTCCAAACTCCGCTGTGTCGGAAATCGCTTTTCTCATCCCTTCCAGCCCGTCTTTGTAAATTAAATCCACAATGGCTTTCATTTCAAAAACAGTTTCAAAATAAGCCATTTCAGCTGAATACCCCCTACGGACAAGAGCTGAAAAAGAGCGCTTCATCACATCCACAGTAAGGCCGCATAGGGAGATCTGCTCTCCAAAAAGATCGCAGACAGTCTCTTCGCGGAAAGTCGTTTCAAACAGCCCCTTTTGGAGCAACCCGACATAAAATGCATAGCTGATCAAGTTCTCCCTTAATAATCCCGTAAAGTCTTTTTCCACTGCCATAACGCCGGGAAGCCCTTCCCCAGACAAAAAACGCTCTCTTAAAGCCTTTCCGGGGCCTTTGGGAGAGAGGAGGCCGATATCAACAGGATATTTTTTTAGCTCCAGTCCTCCGAATACGTAGGAAAAACCATGAGCAAAGACAAAGGACTGCTCTTCCCGGATGCGATGATAAACATGCTCTTTAAAAAAATCAGTCTGTACTTCATCGGGAATGAGGACAATGAAAAAATCGCATTTTTTCATTCCTTCTTCCGGGTTCAAAACACGGAGCCCCTCTTTGACAGCTAAAGAAGCCGAGGGCGACCCCTTCCGCAGAATAACAGTGGCGTCGATTCCGCCGTCCTTCAGATTCAACGCCTGTGGACGCCCCTGATTCCCATATCCGATTACGGCAACCTTACGTTTTTTTATAGATTCATTTTTCCCGTCGATCTTTATCATCTCTAATACCTCGAAGAAAGCTCATCCATTATTCTGACATACTCTTCCAAAAGCCTTTTGCGGCTGGGGTGCTTCAGTTTCTTTAATGCCTTCTGTTCGATCTGCCGGACACGCTCCCGGGTAATCCCGAATTTCTCCCCCACTTCTTCCAGAGTGTAAGATTTCCCTTCGATCCAGGAATAGCGCAGACGGAGGATCTTCTGCTCCCTATCCTCTAAAGTCAGTAAAAGGTCGTTCAGTTTTTCCCTCAACAATTTCAACTGGACAACGCGCTCAGGGGATTCAATGCGGGTATCCTCCAGAAAATCTCCTAATTGGCTGTCCCCCTGATCTCCCACGGGAGTCTCTAAAGAGACGGGATCGATAGCGATCTTTTTAATCTGGTTGATCTTGGATTCAGGCATTTCAATGATCCCCGCCAATTCTTTGTTGGTAGGCTCCCTTCCGTTTTCCTGTTTGAAGATACGCATGGTCTTATTTATCTTGTTGATATTCTCAATCATATGAACAGGTATCCGGATCGTCCTGGCTTGGTCGGCAATAGCCCTTGTTATGGCCTGCCGTATCCACCAGGTGGCATAGGTCGAAAATTTATAACCTTTTTTGTAGTCAAACTTCTCCACGGCCCGCATCAGACCGATATTCCCTTCCTGGATAAGATCCAGAAACTGAAGTCCTCTGTTTGTATATTTTTTCGCTATAGATATGACCAACCGCACGTTAGCGCTGATCAAATGTTTCTTTGCCCGTTCAACAATACGAAGCCCTTTGTTCACTTCCAGGAGATAGAGTTTCAGTTGATTGCGGTTTTCCCCCAAAACATCTTCGGTTGACTTGATATATTCCTCCAACCCCTTGATCTCGAATTTTTTCGCTTTTTTGGAATTGATCAATTTCTCCAGGTCGCCTTCTGTCTTTTCCAGGCTTTTGACCAGGATCTTAAACCTCGTCGCCAACGAGTCGATCTGGGGATAATTGAGATCCAGCTCATCGACGGCCACCCTCAAACGCTCCCGTTTCCCGTCCAACAACACGGCCAATTTCTCTTTATCACTTTTCTTTTTGGCTGTTTCAAAAGATTTTTGCGCTTCCTGTATCTCATCATAAATACCTTGGATCTTAGAGAATTGAAGAAACACCTTTTCTTTATACTCTTCCTGTTTTTCAGAGTTATTGATGTCATTATATTCCATATTGATGACGTCTTCACAATGACGCTCATCACAACGCTTAATGCGCTGAGCCAATTCCGGAACGACAAAATCTAACTTAAAGACATGTTTTTTTATGGTGTCATACCCTTCTTCAATCCTTTTAGCCACTTCGATCTCTCCGTCTTTATCCAGCAAAGGGACTTTCCCCATTTCGCGCAAATAAAGCCGGACAGGGTCATCTAACGTATTCTCGTTCAGGGCATCCTCCAAAATATCAGAATCGAGTTCCCGCCCTCCCTCTTCTTTATCTTCCACCAAAAGACCGTTCTTTTGCAATTCGGCAATGATCTTTTCAAAAAACTCAGGGGAAACGACTTCATCAGGGATCAAATCATTAAGCTCTTCATAGCTGATCCCGTTTTTCTTTTCCGCTTCCCTGACAATCTGATCGATCAGTTCACCTTCATTCCAATTCTTTTTCAAACAACTCCTCCTTCATCTTTTCCAATTTGACCGTCTCGGTAATATTAAAAAAAAACTTTTCAAACATTTCCTCTCCGGGAGAAAAAACTTCCCGGAAAACCAAAGCCGTCATTTCCTGCAGCAGCTGAGGATCATGAACAAAATACTCATAATTTCCCCGGCCCTGGACTTTTTCTCCTGTCTGATAGGCTTCATAGGCTTTTTTTAAAGCACGGATAATCCGTTCATCAGAGAGAAAATAACTCCAGTCTCCATATATTTCAGCCAGCTGCTTTGTATATTCCTCTTTCTCCAAAAAATAAAGAAGAAATAGCAGCTCATCCTTGCGAAAGCTTCCTTTACTTCTCTGGCGGCGGACATTACCCCTTTTTCCCTGAACAGCTCCCCCCCCCATGCCGAAACGCCGGGCTAAGGCCTGAAGAAAAAAGGTGCGCCGCTCTTTATCTCCTAAACTGTTAAAATCATCCTTCAGTTTTTTATAGACATTGGCCTTTTGTTCAGGATTATCAATATCAAGTCCTGCCGTATAGTAATCCACATAAAAATCAAAACCGGAACGGGCATTTTCAACAAGTTTCTTGACAAAAGCGCGTCCTCTTGCCTTTACGGTATCATCCGGATCCTTATCGGGAGCGTTCACGATGACCCATGTATTGATCCCCGTATTGAACAAATACCCCAACGAGCGGATAGCGGCCCGCTGCCCCGCTTCGTCACTGTCAAAGAAAAGAGTGACATCACTGACCCTTTTATCCAAAAGAGCGGCATGGGCTTCGGTAAAGGCCGTCCCCAAAACAGCGACGACATTCTGAATGCCATGCTGATAAAGCGCCAGAAGATCCATATAACCTTCAACAACGACTGCCGAGCGGCTGCTGAAGATCTCCTTTCTGGTCAGATGAAAACCATACAGCGTATGAGATTTCTTGAAAAGAGGCGTTTCCCCGGAATTCAAATACTTGGGCTCCTGTCCTTCTTTCAACGCCCGCCCCCCGAAGGCGATGACATTTCCTGTCGCATCACAGATCGGAAACATCAAACGGCTCCGAAAAATATCATAGGCCCCGTTTTCCCCCTTCCGGGCCAAAAAAAGGCGGGACATCTCTTCAATATTTGCGCCTTTTGCAGCCAGCTGCTCAAAAAGAAGCTTTCCCCCCGGCGGAGCGTATCCCAGACGAAATGCTTCTGCTACACTTTTTGAGACTTTCCGCTCCTTTAAATAACGCCGGGCCCCCCGGGCCTCATCAGAACTCATCAGTTTGTCATAATAAAACCGGGCAGCTTCTTCATTAAGGGTAAAAAGCTTCTCTCTTGCCTTATCCTGTGGTTTTTCCTTGAGAGGGACTCCCGCTTCGCGAGCTAATTGGCTCAAAGCCTCTTTAAAAGAGATATTTTCATACTCCATCAAAAAGGTCAAAATATTTCCTGATTTACCGCAACCGAAACAATGAAAAAGCCCCTTTTCATCACTTATGGACAAAGAGGGCCCCTTGTCATCATGAAACGGGCATACCGCCATGTAATTTTTCCCGGTTTTCTTCACAGGAATATAACGGTTGATAAAATCAACCAAACTGATTTTTTCTATAATCTGATCAACGGGATTATTTTCCTTCACGTATGTATAGATGCAAAAAAAGACAAAAAGTTTCTCGAAATGATGAAAAAAATGCGTTTCCCCCTTTTTTTTCTTCTTATCCCCCCTCAAAGGTCCTTTATGACTTTCAAAAATCCATTTCCATGCTTAAATCGACAGCTACAGCCGAATGGGTGACAACCCCTGTGGAGATAAAGTCAATGTCCAGCTTCCCCAGGTCGGGAAGACGTTCAAGGATGATCCCTCCGGAGACTTCAATCTTGGTATGAGGAGTAAGCGAGCGGATCATCGTTGAGCACGAAGCAATGGAATGATTATCCATATTATCCAGCATGATGATATCACACCCGGCCATTGCGGCTTCACGGGCTTCTTCGATGGTCTCCACTTCCACTTCCAAAATGATTCCTTTCCGTCGGAGAGCCTGAGCCCTGGCAATAGCCGCCGTCAACCCCCCGGCGGCCCTTTTATGATTATCTTTGATCATCATCATGTCATACAGGCCCATCCGATGATTGTCCCCTCCTCCGCATTTAACCGCATATTTGTCTGTGATGCGATGTCCCGGAAGGGTTTTCCTCGTGTCCAAAAGCTGAACAGGAGAATCCTTTAAAGCAGCAGTATAGCGATGTGTCATCGTGGCGACACCACTCATCCGCTGAGCGAAATTAAGAGCAACACGCTCTCCTCTCAAAAGAGAGACAGCTGGCCCTTCGAGCCTCACGACCGTTCTCGGGCCGGTCAATTCAGCTCCTTCAGTGACCATTGCTTGAAGACTGACCGCCGGATCTACCTGACGAAAGACTTCTTCTATCACGGGATATCCGCAAAAGATCAGAGGCTCTTTAGCCCGGATCTCCGCTTCTCCTTTTTTTCTCCGGTCAAAAAGAAGATCCGAAGTAATATCTTCCCCGTCAGGGCCCAGGTCTTCCAAAAGAGCCAATCGGACCAGATCCCTTACTAAAGGATTATTATAAATTGAATTTTTCATATTTTCATCCTCTCCTCAAATTTTTTTCTCAAATCAAAAATAGCGTCCCGCACTTTGGCAGCCTCCTCAAAAAGAAGCTGCTCACTTTTGATTTTCATTAATTCCGTAAGGGTTTCTATCGCTTCGGGGATACTTTCAGGCGGAACTTTTTCTGTGTCAAGAACAAAACCTTTATCCTTTTTGTCTCTTCGTTTTTCCTGAAGCAAAGTGGAAAAACTGACGGCCTTTCTAATGGTTTGGGGAGTAATACCGTGTTTTCGGTTGAAATCCTCCTGAACAGAACGCCTTCGGCTTGTCTCATCGATAGCGGCTTTCATGCTATCGGTTATCCTGTCGGCATACATAATGACATGACCATTGGAATTTCGGGCCACACGGCCTGAGATCTGTATCAGAGAACGGAAGGAGCGCAAAAACCCCTCCTTGTCCGCATCTAAAATAAAGACAGTGGACACTTCCGGCAGGTCCAGCCCTTCCCGGAGAAGATTGATCCCGACCAGAACATCAAACTCCCCCAGCCGCAGACTGTTTAATGTCTCAATACGCTCAAAGGTATGGATCTCTGAATGAAGATAATCGGCTTTAAAACCCTTCTCCTTAAGAAACGCCGTCAAGTCCTCAGCCATTTTTTTAGTCAGGGTCGTCACCAAGATCTTATCTCCCCTGTTTATGATCTCACGGGCTTCCGTCATCAAGTCATAGACCTGGCCTTCTGTGGGACGGACTTCTATGACAGGATCCAATAGCCCCGTGGGGCGAATGATCTGCTCGACGACAGATGTACTCTTCTCTTTCTCATAATCACCCGGAGTGGCTGACACAAAAAGAGCCTTATCCAGCATAGACTCAAACTCTTCGAAATAGAGCGGACGATTATCCAACGCTGAAGGAAGACGGAATCCGAAATCAACCAGTTTCTGCTTTCGGGCTCTGTCCCCGTTATACATCCCCCTGATCTGGGGGAGAGAAATATGGCTTTCATCAATGATCATTAAAAATTCACCGGGGAAATAATCCAATAGAACGTAGGGGCGCTCCCCTTCTGCCCTTCCGGTCAAATAGCGTGAATAATTTTCGATTCCGGAGCAATAGCCCATATTCTCCAGCATCTCCAAATCATATTTCGTCCGCATTTCCAACCGTTGCGCTTCCAGCAGTTTCCCCTCTTCCCGAAAGAGGCTGACACGCTCTTCCATCTCTTGGCGGATCAAGCTGAGAGACCGCTTTAAATTCTCTTCTGATGTGACGAAATATTTTGCCGGGAAGATCTCCACCTCATCTAAGGCCGCAAGAGGGGAGCCGGTAAGATTATCAAAATAATAGAGATCATCTACCTCATCACCCCAAAGGGCCACGCGAACCGGATTGTTTTCATAGGGAGGATAAATATCGATAATATCCCCTTTTGTGCGGACTTCCCCCTTATAAAAGCCGATATCGTTCCGTTGATAGAAAATTCCGATAAGGTCTCGCAGAAGATCCATCTTGTCATAGGAAACCCCTTTGCGGATCCGCAAAGAAGAGGCTTTGTAATCTTGGGGAGAACCCACCCCGTAGATCGCAGAGACGCTGGCCACAACGATCACATCTCTGCGTGTCAGCAATGACGTAATGGCCTCCAGGCGCATGCGGTCGATGTCTTCATTGATAGAGGCGTCTTTTTCAATATAAGTATCACTTTGAGGAATATAGGCTTCAGGCTGATAATAGTCATAATAACTTACATAATAGCAGACTTTGTTTTCCGGAAAAAAACCCGTAAGCTCCGTATAGATCTGGCCGGCCAGAGTCTTATTATGTGTCATAATCAACGTCGGCACACCCATACGCTCAATGACTTTGGAAAAAGTAAATGTCTTCCCGGATCCTGTCACACCCAACAGTGTCTGTGTTTTTTGGCCTTGCTGAAAACGGGTGACAAGGCTTTCTATGGCCTCTCCTTGATCGCCCATTGGGCGAAAAGGAGAGGTCACATGAAACCCGCGGCCCGGGGAGGGAAGATTCATTTTAAATCGTTCAGCATCTCCATAATATCTTCTTGCCCGGGCTCGATCTTAAGAGACCGCTCGAAAGCCTCCGCTGCTTTATCATCCCAGTCCAGGGCTTTATAAAGAAGGCCCAGATTATTCCATGCATGATAATTTTTCGGGGCCATCTCTGCTGCTTTAAGAAGGTTTTTGACAGCGTTTTCAAAATAGTCCTCTTCATCAGTTTTGTCTTCCCACAACTCCTCGCGTGAAATATCCCGCAAAGCCAACTCTCCGTAGGCTACCCCGAGGTAATAAAAAATGTCGGCATCCTCAGAACAAAGAAGAGATGCTTTTTCATAAAGTTCCACGGCTGTATGCAAGTCTCCCTTTTCCGCTGCCTGATAAGCTTCCTCTTTTAACTGTATTCCTTCTTTTTTCATTTGAACCTCCTTTGCTTTATTCTATCATCTCGGACAATCTGCGTCAATCGGAACACGGTGCCCGTCTCTTGACTTTTTTTGATTACTGAAGTATGATTTTCTTATGTCTTTCATCTTTTTTTTTATTCTTCTTATTGAAACAGCTCAGCCGCTCTGGGTCATTCCTGACTCTGTGATTCATGCCATTTCCCGTGATAGCGGTTATGCAGAAGAACTTGTCTTTATCCCGCTTTTTCCGTCACAACCCCTCAAGGGGAATCCTTCAACCGACAGAGAGCCTAAAGTCTATGTCGCTGCAACTGAAAAGCGCCTTTATGCCTTCTGGAAAGATTCCGAAGGCCGGTTCAGAGGCAAACGCTATTCCCTTTCTCAGAGCACAGGTTTTTCTCCTGACTATTCATGTTTCCGGCTTATTAAAGAAGGCATGCATCAACCCGGGCTGATCGAACAATATCTGGCCTGCAAAAAGGCAATGAACCGAGCCGAACAAGAGGAGCCGGTTCTTCTCTATGCGGCTCTCTTTCCTGACTTACCCCATCCGGCGATCCCTTATCCCGAACTGGATAAAGACAGATTAAAATCGTTGTCCGAAGCGACGGATTTCATTAAGCGTTACAACCACCCCCTCTTTCTTTCCTTTCAAAGCAAAATCAAATCTCTCATAGATGAAACGGCTCCCTCCTATGATTGAAAGAGATGTTTCCCTTCAATGCTATAACAGCTATGGCCTTTCTGCAAAGGCGGAATATTATTACCATTACTATTCAGAAGATGAACTCCGGGATGTCCTTATTTGGGCCGGTCAGAAGGAAATACCTGTCCGGGTTCTGGGGGGCGGCTCCAACATCCTTTTAAGCCGCCGGATTATCCCGGGCCTTATTATCCATATGGGGCCTTGTTTCATCTCCATCAGAAGGGATTATCTGCTGGCCGGGAGCGGGATGGGAACATCTCTTGCCGCCTTACAGGCCCGATACTACTCTCTAACCGGCCTTGAATTTTTATATGGCCTTCCCGGAGACCTGGGCGGAGCCTTATATATGAATGCCAGAGCTTATGACCGGTCGATCTCTGATATCATCATCTCTGCTAAGGCCATGGATGAGAAAGGGCGCATCTTTTGGATCAAAAAAAACGAAATGGCTTTTCAATATAAAGATTCTGTCTTTCAGCATCGCCCGTGGATTATTTTGGCCCTTCTTTTCCGTCTTCGCCAAGGGAAAAAAGAGCGCATTACCCAAAATATGGACAGATCCATATCAGGACGCCGGGAAAAAGGCCATTATGACTACCCCTCCTGCGGCTCTGTTTTCAAAAATCCCTATCAGGCCGGCATTCCGGCAGGCAAGCTCGTGGAGGAACTTGCTCTTAAAGGTAAACGCAGGGGCGGAGCCGAGATCTTTTCAAAGCACGGAAATTTTATTATCAATAAAGAGTCCGCCAGCGCCGAAGACATTCTGGCTCTTTTAGAACTCATCCGCCGCCAAGTTCAAGCGAAAAGAGGTATTACCCTGGACCCTGAAGTGGAAATCTGGTAATTCACTTTTTTTTAACACTCAGAACACTTCGATTTCACATATCCCCCTTAAAATCAGGGAAATAATTTAAGGAGGTTATGTATGAAAAAAGTTGGAGTTTTTCTTCTTTTGGCCCTGCTTCCCGTACTCGTCGGGGCTACTGATTTTTCCTTTAAAGGAGAGATGAGAACACGCATGTCAGCCTACACGAACACAGAAGAGATCGGCCTTGAAGCGGCCGATGAGATCAGCAAAATCGATTCCCGCATCCGTCTTTACACCAAAGCAACCTACAGTGATGCTGTCGCTTTCACATTAGGAATCGAGGTCGGTGATTTTGATTGGGGCCGGAAAGGCCATAACAAAGATGAAAAGATCATTGAAGTCAAGCACGCTTATATGGATCTGAACCCTGATTTCGCTAAACAGATGAAATGGCGAATCGGCCTTCAGGGGTATAAAGACCTTTTCGGACAAGCAATCTTTGATGAAGATGCACCGGGAATCGTTGTCTTCCCGAAAATGAACAATATGCAAATACGATCGGGAATTTTCATTCTTTCCGATGACGATGCAAAAGAAAACACAGAAGACTCCAGAACATTAGCGTTCGTCGACTCTTCCTTCAAAGGCGGCTCTTCTACTGTAAAAGGAGCCGTATATTATGATCTGAACCGCAACGAAGCCGCGACGATTTATCTGGCCGGAGGAGGAGATCTCACTTTTGATTCCTTTGGATTTGGGGGACAACTCATCTATATGAGCCGTAACTACGACGATGATGCCCTTGAAACGGTCTCCGGCATGTTTGCTCATCTTTATGCGCAATTATCAAAAGATAAGTTCACCGCGAAAGCACAACTGGGCTATTCTCCTGCAGGAGAGAACAGCTCTTATGAAGGCATTGAAGAGTATTCCGACCTTTACGGACTTGAATACGCATATAAAGGGTCTGTTTATGACGGACAATCCCTTTTGTCAACTTACGGGGGAGAAACAGGGCAGATGGTTTTAGCATTGAATGTCGCATATGATTTTCTCTTCGCCAATGCAGGCTTGATCCGGGCCACACACAGTGACATTGAGGATAAAGCCATAGGGACCGAAGTCGATCTCGGTTTTAAAACACGCCTTACGGAAAAGGTCGATTTTACGGGTGTCTATGCCCTCTTCATGCCGGGAAAAGCGTTCGGCGAAGACGATAAGACCGCCCATGAGCTGGCTGCTCAGCTCAAATTCAAATTCTGACCCTTTTCAAATCATTTTCATTTAAAAAAAGCGGGGAAATTCTCGCTTTTTTTTTTGCTATTTTGCTTTTTTATGCTATATTTAGCAAAAATCACTTAAGGAGGTTTGTGATGAAACGATTATTGTTGATTGCGTTACTGTTATTACCTTTGTCCGTTAGTGCCGTAGATTTTTCATGGAATGGCATGTTTCGGACACGCACAGCCGATTTTACCGAACACCATTGGTATAATGTCGGCGTTGAAAACCCTGATGTCAACACCTTGACAGATTACAGAATGCGCCTTTTCACCAATGCCGTCTTCAGCGACAGCCTAAAGGCTGTGTGGGGAGTTGAAGTCGACGGCGTTTGGGGAAACGAAGAACAAAACCGTGACGAGATCAATGTGAAGACAAAACATCTTTACATGGATTTCGCTCCCGATTTTCTGGACATGCTCAGCGTCCGCGTGGGGCTCCAGCCCTATAAGGACCCTTTCGGCAGCGCTATTTTTGATGAAGATGCCGTGGGGATCTTCTTTTTTCCCAAATTTGAGTCTTTCAATCTGAAAGCCGGATGGCTGCAATTCCACAACCAGGATATTTCAGAAGACCGAGACGACAACCTCTTCGTGCTCGAAGGAAGCAAGGATTTCGATTCTTTCTCTCTGGGAGCGGCTTTTCTCTATGATATGGGCTTCAGAGATCCCCATATCCTGGATCATGCTATGAGCCCAATGATCATGATCTGGCCTTTGGAATATAATAATATGTGGTTAGGTATTCACGGGAAATATCATACAGACGCTCTGGAAGCCGGAGGCCATTTTGTCTACAATTCATCGACATTCACCGAAAATATTGATTTCCCGATCGATGTCGATTCATCAGGTTTTTTTGCTTACCTTTACGGAAAATACAATATAAGTGAAAAAATGAATGTCAAACTTCATTTCGGTTACACACCCGGGATGGATTATGACTCCGATGATCTGACATTCTTTACAGCCATCAAGCCCCAGGCCAATCTCTACGGACTGGAGTATTTCTTCTACGGCCCGGTCTTTGACCATGCCACCATGCTCAATACATACGGAGACTATTTTGGGCAAACTGTTTTGGCCCTTAACATCAACTACGATTTTCTTTACATGAATGCCGGCATGATCAAAGCCAACTTTGATAATTACTCCTCTACCGATGAGAAAGAATTCGGTAAAGAGATCGATTTCGGCTTCAACTATCCTGTCACAGACGGTCTGACCCTGTCCGGGGTCTATGCCCTCTTTATGCCCGGAAAATTCATGGAAGAACGCTACGGCCACAAAGAGACCGCCCATGAATTAGCTTTCAAGTTGGAATATCAATTTTAATGAAAACGGAGGAATGAAATGAAGAAAACACTTATTGTTCTCTTATTGATGCTGATTCCGGTGATGGTTTTTGCCGTGGATTTTTCCTATTCCGGCCATTTCCGGACTCGCGGATCTCAGTTAACTGACCCCTATTTGGATAATCTTGCCCATGGATATGAAGATATTATCTCCTGGACAGATTATCAGCTTCACCTCTTCACCACAGCGGCCATCAATGACAACCTGAGCATGGTATGGGGTGTAGAAGTCAACGGTATCTGGGGTAATGAAGATCAGAATCGCGACGAGATCACAGTCATGACCAAACATCTCTACATGGATTTTGCACCGGAGATGGCTGACTGGATGCATATCCGTTTGGGACTTCAGCCCTATCGTGATATTTTTACCAGTTCTATTTTTGATGATGATGCTGTGGGTGTTTCTCTTATGCCCGAATGGGAGACAGCCGATGTCTCGTTGGGTTATTATGTTTTCCATGATGAAGAGATCGCCGGACTGTCTAATCGCTTTTGGACATTAGATGTCTCCAAAAGCATGAATGCTCTGACACTGAAAGCGGCCGCTCTCATGAACAAAGTTTATGAAGCCGGAGCATTGGACAACTATTCCCGCCTTTATATCGGTGCTGCTGCAGATTATGCTATGGAAACAATGGACTTCGGTGGACATTTCGTCTACAGCACCACCTCTTTTGACGAAGAAGACGGCAATCCTGATATGAGCGGCTATTTTGCCTATCTTTACGGGAAAATGGATGTGACAGAAAAACTCAACGTGAAACTCAACTTCGGCTACACACCCGGAAATCTTGACTTTGACAACGGATCTCTGTCGATTACTACTTTTGAGGGAATCTCTCCCTATTTCAACCCCTACGGATTGGAATATCTCTTCGTGGGATCTGTCATGGATTTCCCGGTGGGAAACGGCTCTGTTTTCAATACAGCCGGAAACACTTTCGATTTCTATAACGGCCTCATGGTCTTCTCAGCCAATATCACTTATGATATTTTCTATCTCAATGCCGGTTTCGTCAACATGGTCTTTGATATAGAAAACTCCCCGATCCCAATCCCCGATTTCGAGAAAAATATCGGAACAGAGATCGATCTTGGCATAAAAACACAACTCACAGACGGCCTGGATTTCTGTGCCGTTTATGCTCTCTTTATGCCGGGCAGTTTCTTTGAGGATGAAACCTGGTGGGGAACAGACACGGATCCGAAAACAGCCCATGAGATCTCTGCCAAACTGCAGTATAACTTTTAATAAGGGGGATTTATGAAAAAGATAGCTTTTATGCTTTTTTTCCTTTGTCTGCCTGTTCTGATGTTCGGTGTAGACTTTTCTTATCACGGAATGGTGCGCGCCAGGACGACACAGCAGACTGTCATACTTGACAATAATATGGATGAAGTACCTCATGATATCATCACCTATTCCGATTATATGATGCGCTTTTTCACAGAAGCGACTTTCAGTGATGCTCTGAACCTCGTATGGGGTGTGGAAGTCAAGGGAATCTGGGGTAATGAAGAGCAAAACAGGGATGAGATCAATGTCAAGACTAAACATCTCTATCTGGATTTTACACCTGATTTGGTTCAGATGCTCAACTTCCGAGTAGGCCTTCAGCCCTACAAAGACATCTATCAGGGCGCCATCTTTGACGAAGACGCTGTGGGACTCACCATCACTCCTGAGCTGGAGTTCATTGATTTGAAAGCCGGTTATTTCGTATTCCATGACGAAGAAGCTTATAATGGAGAATCCAGACGCTTCTTTACCCTGGATGCCGGAAAAACATTCGGAGACCTCACAGCCAGGACAGCGGTTCTTTTCAACAAAGACACAGACCAAGAACTCTCATCCCTCTATTACGGACTCACAGCCGATTACGCAATCAATGATCAGTTGAAGGTCGGAGCCCTCTATGTCTATAATGACAATACATGGCTGCCTGCTGATGAAGACGATTATAATGATCATGGCTCATTTATCTACGGATATGCTTCTTACGCCTTCAACGACAAATTGAATATGAAGCTCCATTACGGGACTTCGCCAGGGAAGACAAACGACAATGGCGATTATATCTCTTTCATGGGGATCGCACCCTATTTCAACCCTTATGGTCTGGAATACCTCTTCAAGGGCCCTGTTATGGATGATAACCCCGTGTTTGTAAGTCCCGGTTATGACCTGGACGGAGAATGGTATATCATGGGACAGCAGGTCATCGCCGCTAATATCATCTATGATATGTTCTACCTCAATGCCGGCTATGTAACATTTGCCTCCTATGACTGGCCTTCTGATTACCGGAATTACACAAAATCTTTCGGAACAGAACTGGACCTCGGGGTCAAACTCGATGTTGCTGAAGGATTAGAACTTTGTGCCGTTTATGCTATGTTCATGCCCGGGGACTTCTTTGAGCTGGACGACGATACGGCTCATGAGATCTCTGCTAAGTTACAGTATAACTTCTAAGACTGACAGCTTATTCAATTTTAGCCCGGGAAAATATTTCCCGGGCTTTTTTTTAAAATAAATAAAGCAAAAGAGCTAACGGCAGAAGAGCAAAGGCCGAAGGGGCTTCTGCTCCTGCAGCTAAAAGAATAAAGACAAACGCAAGCGTAAAGATTTTTAGAAATAAAAAAAAAGAGCCTCTTTCAAGCTTACAGCCGAAAAAGAGAAAAAAAAGAAGCATCGCTCCGGCTGAAAACAGGCATAAAGGGCAAGAGAGAATCAAGAAAACAAAGGTTAAAAGAAAGAGAAGCAAAACAAGGTGGACAAGATGAGCAGAAGTCAACTTCTGCCGGGCAGCATTATGGTAAAAACCCCGGCGCTTCTCCCATATCCGAGCGGCCTGATACGCATAATACTTTTGAACAATCCAGCACAGACCCATTTCTAAAAGTAACAGGGCCCGGATATGAGTGGCTTTCCATCCTTGCAGACAAACACCGGCCGATATCCCCGTGAAAATGACAAAGAGAAGAAAAAAAGTCAGGCCCATACGCCGTGAGATCTCACGGCGTATCACCTTGTCTTTTTCAAAAATCGGATGCCATGCCCCTTTTCCAAACAAAAAAAGGATCCCGCCATAAGCCAATCCCATTAGATTCATGGCTAAAAAAACCTTAAAGGTCCAAAGCGGCATGCTTGATCCTCCTGATGATAATTCCGGCCAACACACCGATGGCCACCCCCGTCAAAACACCGCCCGAAAGCATAAGAAAGAAATACCATAACAGTTCTTTCCGCGGAATAAAGAAACAATAGACCACAAGGATCTGCCCCAGATTATTGAAAAAAGCCCCCCCTATACTGAGCGGGATCAAACTGAGGCGTTTGAATCCGGCCGTTAAAAAAATAATTGCAGCGCCATTTCCGGCTACAGCGATAACGAAAGAAGGCGAAGCAATTTTCCCCCAGAAAAGCGCGGTCAAAATGACCTTGAAAAAAACGACAAACAGGGCCTCTTCCCTTCCCAAAGTAAATAAAGCCGTAACCGTCAGAATATGGCTGAGGCCGATGCGAAAAGCGGGGAAAGGAAGAGTCAGGGCCATATCAAAAGAATTGAGAAGAAGAGCCATCGCTGTAAGGAGAGCTAGAAATATTCCTCTTCTCAGAGTTTTTCCCTTAGTAGCTGATGACATCATATGCCTCGGCTCCTCCTGCTCCCACGATGAAGGCTGTCTTGAAGGGGGCGCAGATGATCACACCCTCTTTGACCCAACCTTGTTTTTCACATATTTTCAATGGACATCGGGCCTCTGAGACACGTACAGCTCCCTCGCGGATCTCCACAGTATGTGTCCCGATGGAAAAACGGTGGTTCTCATTAAGGGAAAAGCGTTTACTTTCTCCCGGACGCTGTATTACTAAATAAGCACTTCCCGGGGTGCTTTTACCGGGACGGCTTTCAAACCCCAATAGTGCCGAAAAGAACAAGATGATGATCAAGCAGGCAAAAAAAATAACATCATTTTTAGTCTTGCTCTTCATTTAAACTGCTCCCGTAATAAAGCAGCCTGCAATTCTTTCCCCGCAGAAGGGACATTTCCCGTCTTGAATAAGATAATTCTTGACCGTATACCCCTGACGATGAATAACCGCCTTTCGGCAGACAGGACAAAAAGTAACTCCGGGAGTATCGATATTGCCTCCGTAAACATAATGTAATGAACGACGGGCCATTTCCAGAGCCTCATCCAGCACTTCAGGCCTTGTCGGTGGTGCTTTCCATTTCCAGGAAGGGAAATAGCGTGAAAAATGAACAGGGATTTGAGCGGAAAGAGATTCTTTGATCCATTGAATAAAGGAGCTGATCTGCTCTCTTTCATCATTGAACCCGGGAACGATCAGGTATGTCAACTCTAAGTGAACACCTTGCTGGTAAAGGAAAACAGCATTATCCAAAACCGGTTTTAACCCTCCCCCGGTCACAGCCCTGTGAATCTTTTCATTAAAGGCCTTTACATCCAGATTAACAGCTTTGATATAAGGCATCACCCTTTTCAGGGGTTCGTGGTTAATATAACCGTTGGTCACCAAAACGATTTCGGGACGGTCTTCTTCCCACAAAGAAGAAGATGCAAAATCAAGGATAAATTCGTACCACATGAGAGGCTCCGAATAGGTGAAGGCGATCCGCCGCTCCCCTTTGCTTTTCATCAGACGGACCAGTTGCTCCGGTGAAAAATATTCTCCCTGAAGATCTCCCTGAGATAAGCTCCAATTCTGACACCAGGGACAATGGAGATTGCAGCCAAATGAAGCTGCAGATAAAATCATTGAGCCGGGAAAATAATGATAAAGAGGTTTTTTTTCGATAGGGTCTTCTGAAAAAGCCGCTAAAAGGCCGTAATTTTCAGTGACTAAACATCCGCCTCTATTCACACGGACCCGGCATAAGCCCCGCTGTCCCGGTTTTAGCCGGCATTCATGCGGGCAAAGGCGGCATTGCACTTCATCATGGGGAAGAGCTGTAAAAAATAAAGCCTCTTTCATTTTTCTCCTCTTCTAGATTCCACATTGTTCTCTGCCCGTCCTGATAGATCATAAGAATAGACGTCCGGGGATCTTCAGCTTCGAAAAAAGCTTCCTTTTCCTGGGCCCCGGCAAAATAGGCCGTAGAAAGAATGTCCGCGCGAAGGCCGGAGGAATCGATAACGGTTACACTTTGAACATCACGGGCAGGATATCCGGTCAGGGGACTTAGTATATGATGATAGCGCGTATTCTCTTTCATGAAAAAACGCTCATAATCACCGGATGTCACCACAAAAAGCAGAGAGTCTTTTTTTTCAATCCAGGTCGATACCCCGTCCCCGCGAGGGTTCCGTACCCCTATTTTCCACAAGCGGGGGCGTTTTGAAAAAAGGGCCACATCTCCACCCAGATTGATAACGGCATAACGCACTCCTCTTTTGAAGGCCATCTCCATAAGGCGGTCCAGCATCCAGCCTTTAAACAAACCTCCTAAGTCAAGAGAAAGACCCTGCGCGAGAGAAACTGTATTTCCCCGGACTTGAACGTGTTCCCGGGACAAAACATCCAAAGCTTGCCGCAAGGTCTGCCGTTTAGGAATCTTTCCCCCTCCGGGAAAATCCCAGAGATCCATAAGGACGCCCATTTCCGGGCGAAAATAACGGCGTATGATTTCGCTCTCCTTAAAATAGCTCCGCAAAAGCATTGCCAGCGTTTCATCCTCCACAGAGCCACTCATATTCAATTCCCTGATCAGGGAATCATCCCGATACCGGGAATACTTTTTCTCCATCCGGCGAATCTCATTTTCCATCTGAGGTAAAATATCCGCATGATTTTTATCGACTTTCAACAGACAGAGCGTATCCATAGCAAAAAAACGATATTCTGCAAGGGGAGGAGAAGTGATAATCTGTTGATAGATGAGGCCCGCCCCGAGAAGAAGGAGAAAGCTAGCAGACAGAACGATAAACAAGCGGTTTTTCTTCATAATCCGATTCACTGATAAGTATCGATTTTTCCAAAAGGGTCATGACCATCCCTTTTTTATTTTCATCTGCATAATAAACGGTGATCAGGGGATCGCCGATTTTTACGGCATCACCGCATCCCACATGAAACGTGAATCCCACAGAATAATCGATCACATCCCCTTTTCTGAGCCTTCCCCCGCCGAGGTAGATCAACGCTTTCCCCACGGCGAAGGTGTCAATTTCCTTGACCCGGCCATCCTGCTTGCTTCGGATCTGTATCATCTTTTCGATAAATTCACCTTTACAGATCGTCTCTAAAGAATGCCGGTCTCCCCCGGCATCGGCCATCATCGCCGCGAAACGCTCATACACTTGTCCCGAACGGAAAAGAGCTTCACATTTCTCATAAAACTCTTCTCTCTCTTCATCCGCATAGAGCGAATGAAGTTCATAAGCCAAAGCGTATGTAATCTCTTTAAGCCTGCTGTCAACCCGCTCCCCGCTCATAAAAAGGAGAGCCTCCATGACTTCCAGGGCATTCCCCACGGCATAGCCCAAAGGCTGATTCATATCAGTAATCAATGCCCGTGCTTTCAAGCCCGTCTTCTGAGAGACACGAACCAAAGATTCGGCCAAAGCCAAGGCTTCTTTTTCTGTTTTCATAAAGGCGCCGTTACCGCATTTAACGTCATAGACAATAGCCTCGATACCCTCAGCTTTCTTCTTGGAGACAATGCTGGCGGTAATCAACGGAATCGATTCCACTGTCCCGGTGACATCCCGAAGGGCATACATCTTTTTGTCAGCCGGAGCGATCTCATCAGATTGAGAGAAGATCACTGCGCCGGTAGCCTGCAAACGGTTTTTCAGATCCCGTATGGGGATTTCGCTTTGATATCCCCGGATAGATTCCAGTTTATCAATCGTCCCCCCTGTATGTCCTAATCCCCTCCCGGCCATCATCGGGTTGCAATATCCTAATTCGGCCAGAAGAGGGGCCAAAAGAAGGGAGACCTTGTCTCCCACGCCTCCCGTGCTGTGCTTGTCGATTTTCGGGCGCGGGATCCCCCCCAGATCGATCTGTTCCCCCGATTCTGTCATAATCTCAGTGAGTGAAACTGTCTCTTTTACAGAGAAACCCCGGATGAAGCCGGCCATAAGAAGAGCCGACATCTGCTCATCCCGGATTTCTCCCTTGACATAATCCCGCACAAAATAGTGCAGTTCCTGCCGGGTCAGTAATCCGCCGTCTCTTTTTTTCCTAATAATCTCAACAGGATCATACATACCTGATCACAGAATCCTGTTCCATCAGCCGGATCCGGAATCCCTCCACCTCTACTTTCGCGAGTTCTTCTTTCAATTTGTCAATATAAAGGGGTTTTAAATGATAAATATAGACATCGACAAGATTTTTCCTCTTTTTTAATTTTTTCAGTTCTTCTCCCATCATCTCCGGTGTCAAATGCTTGGATGCCTGAGCTAAGCCCTTCATTTCATTGGGAAAAGATGTCTCTAAAAATATGGCCTTTAAATGAGGTTCCTGATCTGCCAGGGCCCAGACTTCTTCTGTCTCACCGGTATCACTCACATGAAGGACTGTGCTTTTATGATCCCTGATAAAATAGGAAAAAGTGAAGACAGGATGAGGAACTTGAACGGGCAAAACGGTCAGCCCGAAAAGATCGAATTCCTTTTTATTCTCTATTTCCCGATAAACATACACCGGATTCTCTTTTGTAGGGATCTGAGTGAAATCGGGCCACAGGCTATTATTAAAATAGTGGTCAGCGATGGCGTGTAGTGTCTTTTTCCCTCCGAAAAGAGAAACCGGGTTACGCTTTCTTCCGATAATATTATCCCCAAGAAACCCCAGGTCCTTGATATGATCGATATGAGAATGAGTCAGCAGAACTGCATCCAGCATCAGCTGTTCGTCTAATTCCAGTGATGAAGTCAGGGAGCCGGCATCAAGGGCGATAGCTTTGTTAATAACAAAGCCGGTGGTCTTATAACCGGGAAGCTGATTCCCATAACATCCCAAAATCCTGATTTCCATATCATCCTCCCTATTTTTCTGTCATGACAAAAGAGCCGTCCCAGCCTTCAGGCGGAGAATTGCGGCGAAAAGCACGCACCCTTTCTAAAAGCAGATGTCCCGGGCCGTCATCAGAGACAACATCCAACGCTGATGTAAAAAGGGCTTCAGCCTGATCCCATTCGCGTTTTCGGTAGGCTTCCAACGCTTCAGAATATTTAATGAGGAATATATCGGGATAATCCTCCTCCATGACTTCATAAATCCGAGTCGGCTCATTCTTCCCCTTCACTTTGACCAGATCGACTTCTCTGCAACGGGAACGGGTCTCTTTTAATTTCAATTCCTTGAATGTTTCTTCTGTAATAAGAACATCGACTCCGTAAAAGCGGGTCAGCCCCTCAATACGTGCCCCCAAATTGACATTATCGCCAATGACGGTATAATCCATTTTTTTCCCCTCGGCTCCGATATTTCCGACCAACATTTCACCGCTGTTTATTCCGATACCCATATCAAGAATATCTTTGCCTTGGGTTTTCCAAAGGGCATGAAGCTTCCTAATCCTTCTCCGCATGGCCAAAGCTGTCTTTACAGCCGCATCAGCATGATAACCGTATGCTAATGGAGCTCCGAATAAGGCCATGATCTCATCCCCGACAAATTTATCCAGAGTTCCCTCATGAGCCATGATGATCTCAGTCATCTCATTGAGATACTCATTAAGGCGCTGGACGACCTCTTCGGCAGGATGCTCTTCCGTAAAAGTAGTAAACCCTTTGACATCGGAAAAAAGGACGGTCATTTCTCTTTTTTGTCCGTGAAGAGTCGCCAACGCCGGGTTTTTTATGAGTTCATGGACGATATTTGCCGAAAGATAGGAAGAGAACATCTCCCGGATCATCTTCTTTTGTAATTCTTCGCGAAGATAGCGTGAAAAGGTCACCCCCAGGAAGATGAAAAAGAACGCCCCCACCGGTTCTGCCATTCGAATATAAACAGAGCTTTTATATAAAACAAAACCGGCTGTGATCAAGGCTGCAAGAAGAGCGCCTGCCAAAAAGATGTTCAACCATCCCCGGCTGACCTGCGAAAAAAGAGAAAGAAGCAGGGCAACAGCAAATATCACAACGATATTGATCCATTGGGGAACACTTTCAACAAAACGGCCTTCAAAAATATTCAACGTCGCGTTGGCCAAATACTCCATGCCGGGCATCTCTCCCACAGGGGTCATTTTAATATCCTTGGCCGCTGAAGCCAAACCCCTGGCTGTCAATCCCACAAAAGCAATTTTACCGGTCAAATCGATTTGAGCATGCCCGCTCATAATATCGGCAAAGGAAACATGCCTGAAGCGGTCATAACCTCTGTAGGAACTGTAGTAATCGACCCAACGGCGGCCTTCATGGTCAAGAGGGATTTCTCTCGATCCGACTCTTAAAGCCCGGCCCTCCAGGCTGATGTCGTCTATAGGTATCCCCTGATGACGAGCATAGAGGATAACGGGAAGAGAGGGATAAAGGTACCCATCTAAAATAACATATTCGGTGATCTTTCTGTAGACATTGTCTTCATCGGCCATCATCCAGTCATGCCCTAAAAAAACATGATCCGAAATCGGGGAAACCGTAGGCAGGATCATTCCTACTTTAGAAATATTGGGCGGCTCCTTTACGGGAACGGCCCATCTTCTGATGTTGGAGAGTGTTTTCTCATCGACTTCATACTCTTCATAAGAGTTCTCCATGAGAAAATTGTAGACAAACCCGATATTCCCGTAAGCGGAAGCCGCCTCATTCAGCAAAGGGTCTTCCGGGGAGCTTTCCGGGAAATAAATATCAATAAAAACCAGCTGAGGATCAAGCTCCTGAATCTTATGAATAAACCGGGCCAGAATCTCTCTGTTCCAGGGCCAGCGGCCATACTCCTTCAGAGAATAATCATCAATATCGATAAAGACAAATGTGGAAAGCAGAGAATCCATGCTCTCCACTGTGACATCAACGCCTTCCAGCTTTTCAAGGCCTCCATCCCGGATAAAGAGCCGGGCCCGGAGATCGTGAAAGATGATTTCCACGCGATCCCACAAAGCAGGAACGACCAACATGGTCAAAATAATAAAAAATGCCAAAGCCAGGGATAGAAAAGCCGGTTTCAAGCGTTTCATAGATCAGTTCCCGGAGTAGCGTTCCTTTAACTCAAGGTACTCCATAAATTTAGACAAATCTTCAGCATCCCGGACAATATAGTTCCCGTCGATGAGGACAGAAATATGGCTGCGTATCAGCATCTCAAGCACTTCCATGACCTTGCCGATAGGCAATGCCAAGCGGGATGAGATGTCCTTCTGGAGTTCGCTGTAATCAAAAACGAACCCTTCTTCATCTTTTGCCTTTTTGGAAATGATCATCTTCAATGTTCCCACGATCCGGGAGACAATGTCCTGAAGCATGAGATTTTCAATCTGTTTGTCGGTATCTCTGATCCGGGCACTCATTTTTTTGAGGATCTGCATGATGATCTTCGGGTTAGACTGGATTTGAGATTCAAAGACTTCCCTGTTGATAACAATGAGTTTTGTATGGTCTTCTTCTACAATAGCCGTAGCGCTTCGGGAATAGTCATCGATAATGGACATCTCTCCGAAAAAATCTCCGTCAGAGAGAACCGCAAGGGTCGTCTCTACATCCCGTGATTTTTTTGTGATTTTTACTTTGCCTTTGAAGATAATATACATTGTCTCCCCTGTTTCACCCTCGTAGAAGACGATGTCTCCCTTCATGTATTCGCTTCCGAATTTTTCAAATACTTTTTCGCTGACATTGACTCCCAAAGCATTACCTCCTTATTTTATTCCACCGTCACGCTTTTTGCCAGATTCCGGGGCTGATCGACATCACAACCTCTTTTGACGGCAACATAATAGGCCAAAAGCTGTAAGGGGATCGTATTAATTATAGGCGTCAGGGCTGAAGCGGTAAGGGGAACATAGAGAACATCATCCACCAGTTCGACGATCTTACGATTCCCCTTGGTTGCCAAAGCGATTACTTTCCCGTTTCTTGCTTTGACTTCCTGAATATTGGTAATGACCTTTTCATACATCACATCATCGTCATTAGCCAGAACCACACAGGGCATATTCTCATCAATAAGGGCGATAGGCCCGTGCTTCATTTCGGCCGCCGGGTATCCCTCGGCATGAATATATGATATCTCTTTCAATTTCAATGCTCCCTCCAGAGCTACGGGATAATTTAAATGCCTCCCGAGGAAAAGCGCATTATCAGCCTTTTGAAAATAGCGGGCAATTTTTTTAACATCTTCTTCCTGTTGAAGAAGTTCTTTGATCTTCTCGGGAAGAGCCTGGATTTCACGGACAAGTTTCTTCCCCTGGGTCAGTGAATAATCCCGCCTCCGTCCTAAATAAAGTGCGATGAGCACTAAAACCATAACCTGTGATGTAAAAGCTTTCGTGGAAGCCACTCCGATTTCCGGTCCGGCATGAATGTAGACTCCGGCATCTGTTTCCCGGGCGATGGTCGACCCGACGACATTGCAGATCCCGAAGACATGAGCCCCTTTCCGTTTCGCTTCCCGTAAGGCGGCCAGAGTATCGGCGGTCTCGCCGGACTGGGAAAGGACAAAAAGGGCTGTCTTATCCTCAATAATCGGATTTCTGTATCGGAATTCACTGGCATATTCCACTTCTACGGGAATACCGGCAATGCTTTCAATCAGGTATTCTCCGATAAGGGCAGCATGCCAGGAAGTCCCGCACGCGGTAAGGATGATCCTGTTGACATGCCTGAAAAATTCTTTAAAATCGGCCAGGCCCTGAAGAATGGCATCGCCATTCTCAATATCCAGCCGGCCCCGGATGGCGTTGAGTATTGTACTGCCCTGCTCATGAATCTCTTTAAGCATAAAATGGGGATATCCGTTTTTCTCGATTTCTGTAAGGTCCATATCGATTTTATGGACCTCTATTTTTTTTTCACGGTTGTCGGAAATATCAGAGAGCTTAATCCCGTTCTCGACATCGACCTCCACGATCTCCCCTTCTTCCAGAAAAATAACATCTTTAGTAAAACGGACTATAGCTGCTACATCGCTGGCCACAAAATACTCTCCGGTTTCACCCTTGGCGATGACCAGAGGGCTTCCCCACCGTGCAGCGACGATTCTGCCGGGGCGGTTTTTTTCAATCACCGCAATGCCGAAAGTCCCCTGAACATTCAAAAGAGCTTCCCGCACGGCCTCGAAAAGATTCCCTTTATGATATTCTTCAAAAAGGTGGGCCAGGACTTCCGTATCAGTTTCCGTATAAAACTGATGGCCCTTTTTCTCTAAGTAGATTTTCAGGGCCCGATAATTTTCAATGACACCATTATGGACAACAGCGATATTTCCCCGGCAATCCAAGTGCGGATGAGCATTGATATCGTTGGGCGCCCCGTGTGTCGCCCAACGGGTATGCGCAATTCCTGTATTGGAAAAATAATGTTTTTTCTCGATTTTTTTTTCAAGAGTATCGACTTTCCCGGCTACTTTATCAATGATAATATCCTTGTCCCCCAAAAGAGCCAGCCCGGCCGAATCATACCCGCGGTATTCTAACCGTTTCAATCCGTCAATAAGAATGGGTACGGCATTTTTCTTGCCGACATACCCGACAATACCACACATACGCTGCTCCTTTTCTTCTTCTACGTATCATATAGAAAGTACCACACTTTTCGGACGATTTCAAGTTCTGCTTCAACATCCTGCGATAAACGATTTTCCTCTTCCTTAAATCATTTTAAAGGGTTCTTTTTACATCAGATCATGGTGTTTTTCAAATAAAGCCTGTAAGTCTCTTCAACCTCCTCAAAGAGCGCTGAAAAAGAGGCCATCAAAAGAGCCGCCTTGTTAAACTCCTCTCTTTCCAATAAAACCTCGATCTCAGCCGCCATAGATAAAGAACCGGGGCTGTCTTTAAGCATCAGCCGGCGTTTTTTCTGAATGTCATCCCACAATCGTTTGTCCCGTTTGCCTTCTTTTAGGGGGAGTCTTTCGAATGATGAAAGCTCCCTTCTGAAGTGAGGCAGGACTTTATCCCGTATTTCCACGACCCATTTATTCCGGGAAGCCGTCATTGCCGAAGCAATGATCTCATCGCTCATGGGTGATTCTTCAAATGGGGTGTGATCCGCTTTCCGAAAGGCTTCAAAAATATCCCAGACCGTTTCCGGTGTTTTCCCGTAAAAGCGCTCTCTTTCTTCATGAGAAAAGGCCGTAAAAATATTCTTCTCAGAGACATATTCACGCATTGTTTCCAGATACTCCGCTTCTTCGCCGTGTTTTTTTGTAAGTTCACGATGCAGATCCCCGATCTCTTTTGTCACGGCGTATTTCATGCCGTCCAGCATCACTAAGTAAACAGCAGCTGCAGCCAGATAGGTGTTTGTGTGCGGATGAGGAGCCCGAAGCTCAAAACGCGTTGAAAGGGGATTATCAGAGCGAATTAGCCCGGCCAGAACCGTTCGGTTACGCCCGGGGAAATCCGGAGAACGTCCCAAAGAAGCAACGACAGAGACAGGAGCTTCATATCCCGGTTTAAGACGGTTTAATGCATCAAGAGAGGATGTGACAAAAGGGTTGACCAGGGGCCAATGCTTTAACAACCCCATGAGCGCCCCATACCCGAAACGGGACATAAAAGTTCCGGGTTGGCGGGAAGAAAAAAGATTGACGGACTCCCCTTCACAGGTCACAACTCTAATACCAAAATGCATATGCTCTCCGGAGCCGGCCACATTTTTAATCGGTTTGGCGTCAAAAGTGACTTCCAAACCGTTCCTGCGAAAGGTCTCTTTGATTAAAATACGGGCATATAATTCCTTATCTGCAGCAGCCAAAGGAGTATCATATTTCCAATCGATTTCCAACTGTTCCATAATGCCGTGAAAAGAGCCGTCGGGATCCAGCTTGGCTTTGACTCCTCCGACCTCTTTATGCCCCATCTCAACCCCGTAACCATAGGATTCTAATAAGAGAAGGGCCTCTTCCAATGCATTTCTCACCTGCCCTTTTGTTCTTTTCCAGTAACTTTCTTTTAACATCTGACTCAAAGAGAGTTCTTCCAGATCGACCTGCTCTGCAGGTGTTCTGACCCAAAATTCTAATTCTGTTCCCAAAGTCAAAAAGACAGCATTGATCCGTTCTCCCGAAAAGCCCCACTCCTCCTGAAAGAAAGGGTCTTGTTTCACAAGTTCCAGGATCGCTTTCTCCACAAATGAGGATGTTGATTTCAGCAGAGAGCGGGAACAATAAAAATCGCTTCCGTGCTTGAAAAAAGCCGGAATCCGCAAAGTAGAGAGATATGTCCCCTGATCCAAAGGGTATTCCCTGTTCTCATCGATAAACCATTCCCCCCGGGGATCCACAAAAAAATCGATCTTTGCATCATTCAACGTGGCAATACCCGGAAGATTGACAGATGAGCCGTCCGTCTGCACACCTCCGTCCATGATTTCATTGATATGGTTTAAAAAATAGGGAACGGGGATACGCTCATCAGTATCATTTCCCAAAAAATCTATCCCGACCAGTGAGACAAAAGCGATCTCAGGACGCCCTTTAAGAAACGAAGACAGTTTCCTTGCACTTTTAAACTCACCGGGGACAATTAATCTTCTCTTTTGATTCATAATGAGCTCCTTTTGAAAAACATAGTCAAATGTATCATAAATGAAAAACTCTTCAATAAAAAACACTATTTTTGTGTTGACGTTGCCCAAACCCACTTTACACTCTCTTCAAAGGAGAATATATGAGCAACGGGTATCATAAATTTGTCGTCTATTTGGGGACATTAGCCGCTATGTTCTTTTGGGGGATCTCGTTTGTATGGACAAAGATCGTTTTTGATTATTACGGGCCCTTCACGACCCTGCTTTTCCGCTTGATTATTTCTTCGGCTTTACTGACCCTTTATGCGCGTTTTGCAAAGAAAAAAGAAATGATCGCCAAAGAAGACTGGCCTTTCTTTTTCCTTTTGGCCTTTCTGGAGCCTTTCTGTTACTTTATCGGCGAGAGCTTCGGACTGCTTTTAGTCTCTTCGACTTTAGCCTCAATAATGATCGCCCTGATTCCTGTCATCGCCCCGGTCTTTGCCTATCTGTTTTATAAGGAAAAGCTGACACCCGTAAATATTTTGGGGCTATTGATTTCTTTTTTGGGATTAGGCCTTTTTACCACAACGAAGGGAACGACATTAGAAGCGTCTCCCCGGGGACTGCTCTTTTTGCTTTTTGCCGTTATATCGGGGATAGGATACAGTATTGTCGCCAAACGCCTTTCTCACCGATACCGCCCTCTGACGATTGTGCGGATTCAGAATCTTATCGGCGGGCTCTATTTCCTTCCCTTTATGGCCGTTTTTGAATGGGATAAGACACTCTCTGCACAACCACCTGCCTCCGTAATCGTCAATCTCATCATGTTAGCTCTTTTTGGTTCTTCCCTGGCCTTTATCCTCGTCACGATCTCCATCAGAGAGATCGGCATCAGCAAAACAAATATTTTCACTAACATCATCCCCATTATCACGGCAGTATCCGCCTATTTTCTCTTAGGAGAAGGCTTTTCTGACCGAAAACTGGTAGGGATGGCTGTCATAATATCCGGCCTTTTTCTCTCTCAATATCAGAAACGCAACCGATCAAAAGTAATTCACGAACGTTAAAGGCCAAAAGAGTCCGTTCGGTGGTATCATCTTTTCTCAGAGTCTTTGATCACCCTGCTCATTCTCTTGTCAGTCCGAGGATAAATTCCCGCGCTTTTTCCATGTCATTTTCATCGGGATGTCCTTTTGCAATACCGCCGATTCTTTTCAACAGGCCATAGGTGTCATACCCCTTACAGCTGAAATCTCCGCAGAAACGGTATCCTCTTGACAGAAGAGTCTTTGCCGGCTTTCTGTTATACCCTTTTAGTCCCCGTCCCGATGTGGAAAAGAGAAAGACGGCTTTCCCTTCCCCTGCCGGAAGTGCTTTCACAACGGCCTCGACCTCTTTATGGAAACGGCCGAAATATATTCCGGATCCAAAACCGATACAATCAAAGCCATCCATATACGTTTGGCGGAAATCACGCGCCTTCAGGACAGCACCGCCGCAGACTCCGGACATCGCATGGACCAGTTTTTCTGTATTCCCGTGATGAACGGATTCATAGACAAAAAGAATTCTCACTCTCCCTCCTTCACTCTCTATTATACTCTCTTTCAATAGAGATGTTCAATATGAAAATGACTCTGGCTTCTATTTCTTCTTTTCGCTTAAAAGAACCGTCTTTTTCCTTTAATAAATGTTATTTATGTGGTTTTTAAAACTGAAAAAACAAAATCTTGACATTTCATGCGAAAAATCTTATAATAAACCCATGCGGAAACTTTCCGAACTGATATTTGAATTTTTTCAATAGATCACTGATTGATATACGGAAATGTGACCAAGATGAGCCCGGGAGGTTAATATGCATCCTTTAACTAATGAACAAAAAGATATTGCTAAACGTTTGAATATGACGGGAGAACTCAATGAATGGCGTGATTGGACTTGGCAGATAAAGCATTCGGTCAGGGATATTGACACTTTGCAAAAAGTCTTGGATATCACCTTTTCAGAGGAAGAACGCCGATCCATGGAAAAAACCATGGAAAAGTTTCCGTTCTCTGCGACTCCTTATTATCTCTCTCTTATTAACAGAGAGGATTATCGGAACGATCCGGTCTTTAAACAGGCTGTCCCGGACCCCCGGGAACTTATCATCAGCAAATGGGATATGAAAGACCCTCTTCATGAAGACAAAGACAGCCCTGTAGAAGGGATCACACACCGCTATCCGGACCGTGTCCTCTTTCTCGTCAGCAACAAATGCTCTATGTATTGCCGGCATTGCACAAGGAAAAGAAAAGTGGGCGACACCGATCATATTCCCGACAAATCAACGATTGAAAAAGGCCTGGACTATATCCGGAAAACACCTGTCGTGAGGGATGTCCTTCTCTCCGGCGGAGACCCTCTCCTTCTCAGCAATGAGTATCTGGATTGGATCCTTTCGGAATTAGATGCCATTGAACATGTAGAAGTGGTTCGGATCGGCTCGCGTACTCCTGTTGTTTTGCCCTACCGTATCACAGATGAAACAGTGGCCATGCTCAAGAAACATCAACCTTTGTGGTTCAACACCCATTTTAATCATCCCAGGGAAATCACACCGGCTTCCAAAACAGCTTTGGCAAAACTGGCCGATGCGGGAATCCCTCTGGGAAACCAGTCAGTTCTTCTGGCTGGTGTCAATGACTGCCCAAAAATCATGAAACGGCTGGTCCATAAGCTGGTCGCCAACCGGGTCCGCCCCTATTATCTTTATCAATGCGATATGTCTGAAGGGTTGAACCATTTCCGGACACCTGTAGGAAAAGGACTTGAAATTCTGGAAAGCCTTATCGGCCATACATCAGGTTTCTCCATCCCGACTTATGTTGTGGACGCCCCCGGCGGAGGGGGCAAAATACCGGTCATGCCGAATTATATCCTCACATGGTCTACAAACAAAGTTATTTTACGTAATTATGAAGGGGTAATCACCACCTACAAAGAACCGGACAAATATGAGCCGATTTTTTGCGACAGAAACTGCGATGAATGTGACTTACAGCTAAACCTTGAAGAGGGGCAGGAAGTAGACGCCGTCGGGATTGAAATGCTTCTCTCCGACTATGACAAGACCTATTCTTTAACCCCTCAATCCAACGAACGTTACACAAGGAGGGATGATGGCAGACAAGATTGAAATCTTACACGGATCAGTGATACAACACGGGACGGTCAATGACCGTGTCTATGTTCTTAAAGTCAATAAAGATAAGATTCAGGAGTTGATCAATGATATTAAACGCCTGGCGAAGAAGAAGTCCTATGGGAAAATCGTCGTAAAGGCCCCCGAAAGCACAAAAGAACATTTTTCTATGCGTAAATTCCGCGAAGAGGCTCATATTCCTCAGTTTTTCCTTAATGGTGACGACTTGTTCTTTATGACCCTTTCTCTCAAATCGGAGCGGGCCATGGAGCCCCATATGAGCAAATTGAATAACATCTTAGAAACGGCTATGGAAAAGAGCGAGGACCCTTCACCTGACACGGTAGAAGGTTTTGATTTTCGCAAATGCACCCCTGATGACGCTGAAGCGATTGCATCTCTTCTCTCTCATGTCTTTAAAAGCTATCCCTTTCCTGTAAACAAGCCGGCCTATATTAAAAAAACAATGGAAAACGGCAGTATCTATTTCGGAGCATGGAAAGAAGAACGTCTGGCGGGAGTCTCCTCTGCTGAGATCGATTCTGAAAATAAAAGCTGTGAAATGACCGATTTTGCAACCCATCCCGAATATAGAGGGTTAGGAATTGCAGGGGTCCTTCTGAATCACATGGAAAAAGAGGTTAAAACAATCGGCTGTACTACGGCTTATACCATCGCCCGGGCTGAATCTTTCGGAATGAATATTGCTTTTGCACGCAACGGTTATCAATATGGCGGGCGCCTCTTGAAAAGCACTCAGATCTCGGGAGGCTTTGAGAGCATGAATATTTGGCATAAAAAAATCGGAGAATAAATCCGGAAGGGGGTTCAAGCCCCCTTCCGGGCTATCGGGAAACTTTCGCCCAGGTATCTTTCAGTCCCACAATGCGATTGAACACAGGCCGTCCGTCAGAGGAGTCAGGGTCGCTGATGAAATACCCCAATCGGAGAAACTGGAAATGAGATCCGGGTTTGACATTGCCCAACCCCGGCTCCAACCGGGCATCATCAATAACTGTTTGAGATCCTTCATTAAGGAGTTCTTGAAAATCCCCTTCGCCTTCACGCAATAACGGCTCATAGAGTCGGATCTCCGCTTTGACGGAATGAGCGGCCGACACCCAATGAAGGGTTCCCCTGACTTTGCGCTCATCTGCAGTCCACCCCCCGCGGGATTCAGGGTCATAATCACAGTGGATCTCTTTTATTGTCCCGTCATCATTTTTCACGACATGTGTGCAGGTAATATAATAGGCGTGTTTCAAACGTACTTCCCTTCCGGGGGAGAGTCTGAAATACTTTTTGGCCGGTATTTCCATAAAATCATCATCTTCAATATAGATTTCGCGACTAAAAGGAACAGAACGTACTCCTGAATCCTCATCATTGGGATTATTTTCCGCCTCCAGCCACTCTTCTTTGTTTTGCGGATAATTATCGATGATGACTTTCAATGGATGCAACACACCCATAACGCGAGGGGCCCGTTTGTTCAAGTCATCCCGGACAAAATGCTCCAGCATAGCAGAATCCACAACGCTGTAAGCTTTGGCTACACCGACCGCCTCGGCGAAAGCCCGGATGGATTCAGGTGTATAGCCCCGTCTGCGAAGACCGGCGATGGTAGGCATCCGGGGATCATCCCAACCACGGACATACCCTTCTGAAACCAACGTAAGGAGTCTTCGTTTACTCATTACAGTTTGAGTCAAATTCAGGCGGGCGAACTCGATTTGACGAGGATGATTCTCAATGGAGATATTGTCCAAGAACCAGTCATAGAGCGGGCGATGATCCTCAAATTCCAAAGTGCAGATAGAGTGCGTTATTCCCTCAATAGCATCAGAAATACAATGGGCAAAATCATACATGGGATAAATACACCACTTATCCCCGGTTCGCGGATGGGCAGTTTTTTTTATCCGGTAGATCACCGGATCTCTCATATTCATATTGGGAGAAGCCATGTCGATTTTTGCACGGAGAACTTTTTCCCCGTCTTTGAACTCTCCTGCCTTCATCCGGCGGAAAAGGTCCAGGTTTTCCTCAAGGCTCCTTGTCCTGAAAGGGCTCACTTTTCCCGGAGCAGTCAACGTCCCCCGGTATTCACGGATCTCCTGAGCGTTCAGATCATCGACATAGGCCAGCCCCTTTTCAATTAATTCTTCAGCATAAAAATAAAAACGTTCATAATAATCGGATGCATAATAAAGATGCTCTCCCCAATCAAATCCCAGCCAGTGAACATCCTTTTCTATGGATTCAATATATTCCTGCTCCTCTTTTTCAGGGTTTGTATCATCAAAGCGCAGATGACATCGGCCTTGATATTTTTTTGCTATGCCGAAATTAAGACAGATTGATTTCGCATGTCCGATATGAAGGTAGCCATTGGGTTCAGGAGGGAAACGCGTGACGATTTGCTTTACCTTGCCCCGAGCTAAGTCCTCGTCTATCGCCATTTCAATAAAATTTTTTATTCCCTTTTTACCATCATCCATATCCGACACTCCTTTCGTGACATAAATACAAAAACGATATGGGATTATAACGTTTTATCGCTCTTTGGAAAGAGAAAAAATGAAGGAGCTCTATTCAGGGAGAGGAAAATGAAAGAGAGGGGCTTTGAAGATATTCCCTCCGGCGTTCCGTCCCCGTATAAAAACACAATTCTGTTGCGTAAGTCCGGGGAGGAACCCCATCGGCGTCATAAACAGAATAAATCACTAAATCGATTGAAAACTCATTTCCGTGAAGAGGGACAAAAAACTCCCTTTCTCCCCCCCCTTCATATGTCATCACCGAAAGGGCAGCGGCATCGGTCTCTCCGGACAGATGGAGCCAGACATAACCGCGGTAAAGGCCCGTTGAGATCTCTTCGGTGACAGTGTACCACTCTTCGACCCAGACCTGATAATGGTCATCCCGATCATCCCAACACCCGGTGAGAAGAAATGCGGCCAAAAGAAAAAGAGTCAATGTTTTTTTCACTTTTTACCTCTCTTTTCATTATATTTCATGTCAAATCCTTTTTCAAGGTTCTGCCCATGATTGACGGCGAAAAGAAGGGTGTCATCTCCAAATAAATGCCCTTAGCGCTTCTGAAACAGGCCCTCTAAAGGCCGCGCAGAAGCAAACTGGGAATCTTATCAAAGAATGCCCTCTCCGTAAAGCCCCCGCGTAAAAGGAGCTATTGCTTTTAGTGCCTCTTTGGACCTCTCAATACTAGCCCCTTTGCTGAGGCCTTCAATTAAAGATTCATAGAGGCCCAAGCGCTTTTGAAATTCCTCAGGTGTATCACGGCTCCCGTCATAGAGGATCCCGCCGGTCTTACCCCAAAAGAGGGGAATATAATCCACTGCTAGAAGACGCCGTTCATTAAAAAGGATTCCCGGCCTGACTTGAGTATCTGCGAAGAAAAGATGCCCTTTTTCAGATTCATACACACCGGAATGCATAGGATAGCGGGTACGCATAAGAGAAATCGGCCCGTCACAGAAGACGACACCCGAGGCCCTGTTCGCGATTTTCAAGATCTCCTCCGCTTTCATTTCCGCAGAGAAAACATAACAGTCAAAATTTTCGGCAGAAAGAGAATTGAATGTATTCATCGTCCACCAGGGAACCGCTTTCAGCCCTAAAGAGCGGATATAGGCATAATGTTCCCAACTTTCTACCCAAAAGACTTCTCCCTGAGGCAGAATATCCTGCCCCGGTGAAAAGGAACCCGGAATCTTCCTATGCGAACCCTCCTGAGCCTGAAACGATGCAACAGGCTGTAAAAAAGAGGATCTGTTCTCTTCAATCGGGACCTCTGGAGGAAAGACCACATAGAGACTGCTGTTAACTTGTTTTATTTTTTGAGGAAACCGGTAGCTGTATTTTTTATGATAAGAAAAAATGAGCCGCGGGACAGCGGCATTGCTCCCGGGCACCGTTTCTTTCAGCCGGGCATCACTGTTTTTCCAAACCGCTTCTCCCGGTTTGCCTCTGACCCCGGAGGGCAATGAAAGTGTCTCTCCTTTTCCGGCTCCCCGGGAGAGAAAGCCCCCGGAGCCGCTCTCAGGCAGCACCACCCCATCCCTGGCATTCAGCGCTTCAAAAGTCTTAAAATACCCCGGTTCTTTTACCACTCCGCATTTCTTCCCGCGGTGTGTGATGTATTCTTCATTGATAATGTCACGTTCCTGACCGGCCAGGCCTTCTGTATATCCCCGGTTAAAAAGATAATCGATTTTTTCAAGCCCTGAGTCAGACAACCCTTGAATAAGATTTTTATAGATCTTGACGATGGCTGCTGTATACTCCGTCCCTTTGGCCCTTCCTTCGATCTTCAGATAATCCAAACCCAAAGGAAGGATTCTTCCAAAAAGGGCAGAAAGATTCAAATCTTTACAGGAAAAATAATGCTTCATCGCTCCATTGTGCTTATAGAGCCTCCGACAGGGCTGACTGCAAAGTCCCCGATTTCCTGAGCGCCCGCCGATAAAAGAGCTGAAATAACATTGACCGGAAATGCTGTAACACAATGCCCCGTGAATAAATATTTCAAGATGCAGTTCCGGAAAATGAGACCTCAAGGAACTGATCGCATCCAGGGAGAGTTCCCGGGGCAGAATAACCCCGCCGATGCCTTTTTCCTGCAGAAATGAAAGGCTATACTGACTTTCAGCTGCAAACTGAGTCGAAGCATGAAGGCGGACCCCGGGAAATTCTTTGAGCATAAGGGACATCAACCCGTAGTCCTGTACAATAAAGATCCGCCCGCCTGCTTCATAGACAGCAGAGAGCGCTTTCATCACTTTTCCAAATTCATCGTCTTTTACAAGAATATTTGCAGCGCAATGAAATTCTTTCCCTTTATTATGTGTATAGGATAAAAGCCCCAAAAACTCTTCCATAGATGAAAGGCCGGTTTGAACCATGCGGCGGGCATTAAAACCAGGAAGTCCGGCGTAAAGGGCATCAGCACCGGCCTCCAAAGCTGCTGCCCCCTGAAAAAAAGTCCCGGCGGGTGCCAGGATCTTGTTTTTTATTTCATCTGTCATCTCTTCAATTCTTCTTTCCACAAAGAATAGAGCGTTGAAGATTCAAAGGACTCTTTTGCCCCACCCCTGCGGGAGACTGAATAGACCATGTCCCCGAATTGTCGGAGAACACCCATTTCTTCAAGGACTTTTAGATAATTTCCGGTCAGTGGAGAGGGGAAACGGTTAAATATTTCATCCCGTGTCATTCCGTTGCGTTTGCTAATAAAACGGTAAAGGGGGATAAAGCGGCTTCGTCTGAGATCCTCATCACTTCTCAAAACATTGGAGTAATCAAGAAGTCGGAATTGAAGGTAGGAAGAGCCGTTAAATTCACCTATTTCAGGAAACCCCAGCAGATGAACCGGTGAAATAATACGGCTGATTTCAGAACCCATGAAAAACCCGATGACATTGACCGGCTCCTCTCCTCCCTGAAAAGAAAATTTAAGATGATCCTGTCCGGCCAGGACAGGCGGGCCCGAAAGAACCGCTTTTTCAATGACCACGAGAGGACGGGGATTATCAGCACCGAAAGGTTCCATGCGGGCCAATGATTCAATAAAACGTCGTGTGACCTGTGAAGGGGCAAGACGAATATCGGGATATTGACGCGGGATAAAATCTTTATTGTCCCTTTCTTCCAATATCTCATTCATCTTTTTCCTTAAAAGGGAGATGTTTTCTTTCTTGATGGTAAATCCCACCGCCTGGCTATGCCCTCCTAACCGCTCAAAAAGCGCACTCTCCCGACGTAAGAGCTCCAGTAAATCGACTCTCGGAATACTGCGTCCGGAACCTTTTGCATATTCTCCTTCAAGACTCATCACTAATGCAGGGCGATAATATTCATCACTGATACGTGACGCCACAATACCCAAGACTCCCTTATGCCAATTCTCTCCGGAAGCAATGAGAAAATAACTCTCTTGAAGGGGCACTTTCTCGACCTGGGAACGGGCTTCTTCCGCAATGCCTTTTTCTAAAGAACGTCGCTCTTTGTTGACTTGCTCTAAAGAGTTGATCTCCTCTTCCAAACATGCCTCATCACGTTCGAAAAATAGCGGAATCAGATCTTGAGCTCTGTGTAGACGTCCTAAGGCGTTGATCCGCGGGGCCATACGGTATCCGACATCTGCAGAAGTTATTTCCACGTTTTTCAATCCGGCATAACGAGCCAGGGTTTTAAAAAAAGGAGTGTTCATCTTTTTCAGGCCATGTGCAACAATTGTCCGGTTCTCGCCGGTCAGAGAAACGACATCGGCCACAGTACCGAATGCAGCTAAAGACAAAAATGCATCCTCGATCCTTTCTGTGAGGGCCTGGGCTAATTTAAAAGCCACTCCCACTCCCGCCAAATGGGGAAAAGGATAATCCGCGCATTTGGGATTGAGAATAGCATCGGCAAGGGGAAGTTCTTTCTCAGGGACATGATGGTCCGTAATTATAATTTTGATTCCCATCTCGTGGGCTTTTTCCACAGGGGCGAAAGCGGTTATTCCGCAATCGACAGTGATAATCAATTTTACATCCTGCGAGGCCAGGATTCCTATCGTGTCGCAGCTTAATCCATAACCCTCATCCATGCGATGAGGAATATACCACGTAACGACCCCGCCGGCTTGCTTCAATGCATTGACAAGAAGAGCGGTAGCTGTAATACCGTCAGCATCATAATCACCGTGAACACAGATCATCTCTCCCTCTCTCACAGCAGAACGGATAAGAGACAGAGCCTTGTCCATATCGGCAAAAAGCCCCGGAGCATGAAGATGATGAAGATCCGGATTCAGATACTCTTCTGCTGTCATTCCCGTTTGCTCGAGACGTCGGACGATTAATGCCGCTGCCGCAGGGTCCAACCCGTATTCAGAAAGAGCCCCTGCAGAAATCTCATTTAAAGAAGGTGCATTCTCCCAGATGAATTTCATCTCCAAAACCCCCGGACAAGCAGAAGGAGAAGGGAAAAACCCATGGTGTACTTAAATGCCGTGGATATCACGCGTCCCAAAAGTGTTCCTGCTCCGGCTTTCAGGCCTTTTCTGACACCTTTTTTCACAAAAAAAGCTTCCACCAGAAAGGTCATAATAAACCCCCCGGCAAAAACACCGACTAATGTCCCGATCACAGGAATGAGGGCTGTTCCGATCACTGTCCCGAGAAGACCACCCACAAAAGCAGCAGCCATCCCCCAACGCGTCGCTCCGTATTTCTTGGCTCCCATCATCCCCATAAGCGATTCGACTCCTTCCCCCAAAAGAGCGAAAAAGAGTCCTGAAATAATCATAAGCCAGGAGACTCCCCCCGGAAACAGAAAATGATGCAGCAACAAAAGGCCCACTGCGATAAAATTACCCGGGACAGCTGTAGGATTCAGCGCAATAGACACAAAAGCGATAATAAAAAAAAGGATCTCAACGGTTATTTCCATAAATAAGAAAGCGGGCCGTCATTATCAGACGGCCCCCGATTTTTACTTTTTAGAGCCGACCCGTAAATGCGCTTCAATAAGAATGGGACTGGCTACAAAAACAGAAGAGTATGTTCCGATCAAAACTCCGATCAGCAAAGCAAAAGAAAAGTTCCTCAAGACTTCCCCTCCAAAAATATAGAGAATAGAAACCACAAAAAGAGTTGTCAGAGAAGTGATGATCGTACGGGAAAGGGAATCATTAATAGACCCGTTCACTACTTTTTCATAGTGCGCATCCGACCGGGGCCGTTCAATACGGATATTTTCACGAATACGGTCAAAGACAACAATCGTATCATTAAGTGAATACCCGATAATGGTCAGAATAGCCGCCAAAACAGGAGTATTGAACTCAAATTTAAAGAGGGCAAAAGCTCCCAGTGTAATTAAAACATCATGAAAAAGAGCTGCCAAAGCACCAAGGGCATATTTAAATTCAAATCGCCAGGAAATGTAGATCAAAATACCGATCAAAGACCAGAGCACGGCCCAAAAGGCCTGTCTTTTCAAATCACGTCCGATTGACGGGCCGACCGTCTCTTCTCTTCGCAAATCAGCCTGTTCTCCATATTCTTTACTGATAATCCGTTTCAGCAGATCCACATCGCTTCCTTCGCTCAGCTTGATCATGATTTCATTCGGGTCACCGAATGTCTGAATAATGCTTTTTTCTAATCCCGCCTCTTTTAAAACATCGCGGATCTCACTGATATCCGGTCTCTCTTCAAACCGGTACTGAATGATCGAACCGCCGGCGAAATCAATTCCGAGATTAAAACCGCCACCGATAATAAAAGAAATCAAGCCGACAGCAATCAAAACCCCGGAAAAGAAAAAGGCTTTTCTGCGTACACTTTTTGAAACAAAATTGATCTTTGTGTTTTTTATAAATTCCATATTCGTCTCCCCACTTATATACTCAATCGAGTCACATTTTTACGGGCCAAAACGGTCTGAAAAATAACTCTTGAGACAAAGAGCGCTGTAAACATACTAGCCAATATGCCGATCATCAAGGTAACGGCAAACCCTTTGATAGGGCCCGTTCCAAAATTGTAGAGGACGACTGCCGTAATGATCGTTGTGATATTGGCATCCAAAATCGTGATAAAAGCCTTTGAAAAACCGTATTCCACGGCCTTCCCGATGCTTTTATTGCTCTTCAATTCCTCCCGGATCCGCTCAAAAATCAAAACATTGGCATCCACCGACATACCAATTGTCAAAATAATGCCGGCCAATCCGGGCAGTGTCAGGGTCGCATTGAACAGAACCAAAACTCCGAGGATAATAATAAGATTAAAAATGAGGGCGATGTCAGCCACGACTCCGGACAGCCCGTAATAAATCATCATAAAAATAATAACCGCAATAAATCCCCACAGAATCGCTTTGATGCCGGCTCGGATAGAATCACGCCCCAATGAGGCACCCACGGTACGTTCTTCCGCCACATCCAATTTTACCGGCAACGCACCCGTTTTCAGGATCAAAGCCAGATCCCGGGCAGTCTGCGGAGTAAAACCGCCTTCGATAATCCCTTCTCCCGACGGGATCTCACTGTTGATCCGGGGAGCCGAAACCACGGTGTCATCCAAAAGGATGGCCAGGCGGCCTTTGATGTTCTCTCTTGTTATCCGAGCAAAATCGCGTGCACCGGCTGCATTCAGCCGAAATCCGACGACATACTGAGCATTTTGTGTCGAGACAAAAGCATCCGTCAGGGTTGAGCCCGGGACGACCTGGTCTTTTACCAGAAGATAGGGAATCCTTCTGTTATTCTCTTCATCACGCTCATAGCGCAGCTGAAGATGCTGAGGAAGAGATTTATTCTCAAGAAGCTCTCCCTTTTCATCCAAATATTCCGAAGGGTCCACATCCGACACAAGTTTGAATTCCAAATAGGCTGTGCGGCCGACGACTTCAGCCACGTGCTCGGGATCCTTTGCCCCCGCTAATTCCAATACAATGCGATTATCACCCTGGCGTTGGATCAAAGGCTCGGTGACACCGAACTTGTCGATGCGGTTTGTCAATATCTCCATGGCCCGGGCCATGGCATCTTCAATATCGCTTTTTTTAAGTTCCTGATTCCTTTCTGCGTATTTCTGCCGCAGATCATCAAGATCGGCTTCAAAGACGACATGAGTCCCTCCCTGGAGATCTAAGCCTAAATTGACTTCCCCTGGAAAAAACTTCGCAACTTTTTCGTCTTTGATCAACCCCGCAGAGGGCAGTGAAGTCAACACCATCAGGACAAACACGAGAATAATCAAAACCCATTTCCATTTTTCTACTCTCTTCATTACTGTCACTCCTTTTCTAAGGCTCAAAAATCAAACATACAGCACGGGGCCGCAAATGTCTTCGTTTTTTGAATTATCATACCGTTTTTTGACGCCTTTTCAAGACAAAACTCAATTATAGAAAAACCAGCGCACATCAAAAGTGATCTTGCGTTCGCTGATCTCATATTCATCGGAAACGGTGATCTTTTGATTGAATATATTCTCTGCTGTCAGGCTGAGTTCTGTGTTCACTAATGCAACTGCTAAAAAAAAATCATAATAGAACGAGCCGTCCAACGTTTCTGTGGGAGTCAGAATAGTGTTCCGGAGAAATGTAGTCAACATCAAGTCCCCTTGAAAAAAGGAAAAAGTCCCGACTACTGAGTTGCGCAGCATACTGTTTTGTTTTTGTGTAAAAAGCAGATCCGCCTCTGAAAGAAGCAGAAGAGACTCCCCGGCCCTGACCGGAATCTGAAAAGCTGCCCCGGGAATAACAGTATTCTCATACTCATAAAGAGGATGGCTCATATGATCCGCATACCGAATAAAGAATTGTCCCCAATCAGGATCGGCTATTCCAGTCTCATAATAGGAAACTTCAAAAGGCCCTACCCAATCGTGCCGTTTTTTCTTCTCCACATAGAACACACCCCGCCTTAACACAGCATTCATGTCAAAGATCTTGTCAAAGACAAAAGGCGAAAGAGTCAGTTCATTTTTACCTAAAGTCAAAGTATAATCTGCAGCGATTCTAAAGCGGGATTGTTCGGGAACAGCCTGTCCCTGAACCGATACGTCTTTCCATTTCACCCTGCCCTGATAAAGAGCCGTAGACCGGCCGTCGGTATTTTCGAGAAATTCTCTTTTCCCTGAAAAGGCCCAGGAGCTTAAAGAGGTCTCAAACTGAAGAAGGCTGTAGACAAATTCGCTCATCCCTTCATCGTGAAACAGTTCATGGTCAGACAGGAAAAACATGAGGCGGGTTTTCTCCCCTTTGATATGGGCTGTATAATGGCTTCCTTTCCAATATCCCCTTTTTACCGGAAGCCCTGTATAATAATCCGCCAGAAATCCTGATCTTTTTTTGTTCAGTGCAAAAAAATAGTTTTCATACCCGTCACACATCTCCACACCGGTTATGCTGTTTTCAATGAGATGAGACTGAAGGGGGAAGTAAAATGCAACACCTTTATCTTGTGAAATTGCATTAAAAATATTATTTTGGAAGAGAAGCGGAGAAGCACCTGCATAAATCAATTCTAACGGAATATCCTCCAGAAAGTAATTAGTCAATCCCCGATAGGAGGTATAAAACAGGTCGCCGCGCCCTGTGAAAAGAGGCCGTCCCGGCAAAAGACTAACGCCGGTACAAAGTATCAATAAAAGGAGCCACAGACGTTTCGGATAAATGAAAGCCGTAGAAACCGTAATGAAAATCACTCCCTCCTGTGGACAGCATATGATATTTTCGGCTGAAATTCAAGTAGTACTTTGTGATGTGCGGATCATGATATGGATAATAAGCCTCAAGGGCGTCCAAACCGCGCCCGGCCAGTTTTTTGATCAATTCATCTTTTTTTGTCCGCTGTGGATGTGCAAAAGAGACGAACGCTCCGCATTCCTTAAGAAGATCCAATCCTTCTGTGACTGAAAGCAGGCCGACCGGCTCATAAAGCGGGCCGCCCTCTCCCAGAAACCGGGCGAAGGCTTCTCTCTTTGAGGAGACCGCCCCCAGCTTCTGTAAAAGCTGCGCCATATGATAACGCCCCGGGGCCTGTGTCTTTTCCGGTGGAAACACAGGCTCTTGAGTGATGATCTTCCTTGCCAAGGCCTTACGGATCATACGTTGAAACCTTTCCCGGCGCTGCCGGCGGATCTCTTCAAGAGCCTGAGCCAGCCGTGTGTGGAGAGGATCAAATCCGTATCCTAAAAGGTGAACTTCACTGTTGCCGCTGGCTGTGCTAAGTTCAATTCCCGGAACCCATTTCACTCGGGGTGATTCCGGAGGAGTTGTCACTGTGTCATGATCAGTCAAGGAAGCATATCCGATATCATGCGCCTCTAAAAGAAGAAGGATCTTCTCCGGAGAAAGAGAGCCATCTGAATAATGTGTATGAATATGAAAATCTGCAAAGACCATTTTACCGGGCGGTGGTAATCATTCCCAAATCGATCAGTGTGTTGTTGATGATCCGGTTTGTGATGACTTCGCTCTTCTCGATAAATCCTTCCAAAAGGGCATTATCGGCAATGGTATTGATAAGACGAGGGATTCCGCCGGAATACTTATAGATCATGAGGATCGAATCCTGATCGAACATCATCCGCTTCGCTCCGGCCACAATAAGACGGTGACGCATATATTGGATTGTCGTCTTCTCATCCATCGGCCTCAATTCTATGGCTGTCGCAATGCGCTGAGTCAAAGGCATGTCCATCCGCAGATTTTCCCTCAATTCGGGTAATCCGAAAAAAACGAAATTAATCAATTTTCCTGTTTTATGCTCAAAATTGAGAAGCCCCCGTATCTCTTCAAAGAACTCCTTATTCTGAATCATATTAGCCTCATCTACCATGACCACCGGAATCTTCCCCCGGGCTGAAACGGACATCAGCTGTTTATAGAGAAGGTTGAGAAGGCTCATTTTATCGGTTGTAGCGGGATCTCCCCCGAACTGAACGACTAATTTCCGTAAAAACCACAGCGGATCCACCTGGTTATGGACCATGACAATCAGTGAAGTCTCAAAAAACTCATTATTCAACATCTCCAGGATCTTTCGGCTGAGCATTGTCTTCCCGGTTCCGATCCCCGCAGTGACCACCGACAACCCCATTCTCCGTTTGAGAGCATGAATAATCTTAAAAATAGCGCGCTCATTTTGCGGATAGGAAAAAAAGTACCGCTCATCGGGAATGTTAAAAAACGGCGTCTCTTTCATGCCGTAGAAGCTTTCATAACTCATTCTGTCAATCCTTTAAAAATATGAGATTTTATCATCCTGGTCATCATCCTTGTCTTCTTTTTCCTCATCTTTCTCTAAACGATCATCCGGACCAGGTAATAGCGGCTCTTCTTCAAGAGCCGGCAACGCGGGGGAAGCCGCCTCTTCTTCAGGCGTCAACAATAATTCCGCAGAAGACTTCTCATCAGATCCTTTTCTGCCCGCCTCCGAAGAAAGGTTCTGAAGAGTCCGCCGGGCTTCTTCCAGCTCCCTTGTCAGCCTTTCTGTCCCAACAGAGAGATTACGGATAAAATCATCTCCGCCGCCGTCTTTCAAACGGCGTATAAAATCTAAAGTCTCCGTAAACTCTTGCTTTTCAATCTCTGCTTTCAAACTTTTCAAATCCCTGATCAAAAGGCGTTTTTCTTCTAAAGAAATGGCATCATCCTCCTCCAAAGAGGGAAGGCGGCTGACGTGGTCGGCCTTCTCTTCTAAAGCATCCAGACGGGAGAGATAATCGTCGAATCGTTCCAGCCGTCTGGCCAGAGTTTCGACATCAGCTTTTAACTGCAGCATCTCTTCGCGGGATTGCAGCAATAAGGTAATGAGTTCCGAGTTATCTTTGATCAAGTCCTCGTTTGTGGCAACAGATTCTTTCAACTCTTCGATTTCTGAAAGCAAGTTTTGCGTTATGACAGAAGAGGCTTCAAAAGATTCTTGAGCAGGCTTCTCCTGGAGAAACTCCTCATGAGATTCTTCATAGATCTCCTCTTCGTCATGAGTTCCTTCGTCCGGTTCATCCGCGGAAATCACAACCTCTTCAGCCTCACTTTCTCCAAAGGGGTTTTCATCATGCTCAATTGTCAGATCCGCTGTTTCCTTATCCTCTTCTTTCATGCTGTCACTGAATAAGGTCATCAGTTTTTTCCTGATCTCATTGAACAACTCATCTTTTTTGAAAATCTGAACACTGCTGAGTTTTTGATAATAATCGAAAGACTCTGCGTATTTTTCAGCCCGGTAATAAGCGACCATAATATTATAGAGGACTCCGTCCCGCTCTTCGACGGATAATTCTTCATCCCCGAGTACTTCCAGAAATTCATCGACCCCTTCCTGGTAGTCGCCCTTTTCCACCAGGCATTGAGCCAAAAGATTGAGGCTTTTAAAACGGAATTGGGGCAGCAGGGCTAATCTTCTGAATTCTCCGATAGCACTGTCATAAAGCCCCATCTCTTTGTAAGCGATCCCCATATCATAATGCGCCTGGGGATCTCCTCCCAATTGTTCTTCAAGCCCTTTTTTGAAGGTATTGACGATCTCATCAACGGAGGGAATGAATTCTTCACTATCCATCTCGTTGATCTTTGTCAAAAGGCTCTCTTCATTCCCCAATTTGTCGCTGTATTGTGAAAAGATATCGGATAAGGCTGTCTCCAGGCTTTCGTTTTGATCCGGCTTCTCTTTAACCTCCAATTGCCCCTGAGACCCTACTTCTACCTCAAATTCAATATTCATCTCTTCATCATCGTCAAAATAGCCTTTTTTACGCTGTACAGATTCCGTTTCAATCGGCGATGCCTCTTGTGTTTCTTCTTTCTCTTCTTCGATCTCAACAGTGATCTCAGGCTCATCATCAGCGGTTTCCGGAGCAAGGTCCACCGATTGAAGTTTTTCCTTAAAATCATCTCCCGTAGAAGCTTCGACTGATTCTACTGACAGGTCGATGCCGGTGTCCTTTTCTTCCTCATTGTAGATCTGTGTCTCGATTTCAGGTGTTTCCACAAGATCCGCCGGCGTTTCGCTTTCCTCGGCTGAAGGGGATTTCGCCGCCGGCTCTTTGATTTTCTTTTCTTCCTTAGCGACTTGCGGCTTCTCCGCTTTTTCTTCCTTATGAAGAGCCGTCCGGGCTTCCACGTTGTCCGGGTCCAACTGTAGCACTTCCGAATAAATCACATTGGCCCGTGAAGGATCCGTCTCTTTTAGGTATTGGGCCATTTTTAAGTATTCTTCCACGAGAAGCTTCGATTCACCCAGCTCTTTGTAAAACTCAATAAGCTTGATCCGCGCGCTCATCTCCCCCGGGTCAAGCTCTAAGACTTTATTGTAAAGTGCTTGGGCCCATCTTTGATTGCCCAAGCCCATATAAATTGCCGCCATATCCATGGCGCTCTTTTTGGCCAGGCTTCCTTCATTCATTTTATGAAGATAAGTAATATACTGCTCAAAAATCGTAAAATAGGTCGGACTCGTTAAGAGGTTATTTTTATTGGATATCGCGGTAACCGTATTAAAGACATCCGCCAATCCTTCATTGTCTTTTTTTTGCATCAGATAATCAAAGACCTCTTTATACATGGAGAACATTTTATCAATATTCTCTACACGGAAATAAAGTCCGGCCAAAGTCTTTCTCAATTCGATATTTTCCGGATTGATAGAGCAGATCTTTTCAAAGGCCGGTATCGCTTTAATGATCTCTCCCCGATGAACATAATGGTCTGCAAATTGATTATAGTAAAACTCCGCATCGGAAAACATACCCACTTTGACATAGAGGTCCGCCAGACGCAATTTGACTTCGATCTCATCAGGTTTGAACCGAAGCATTTTCCGAAAAATGGCAATAGCGTTGGGATAAAAACCGTCTTTGATATATTTGTCGGCTACATCATTAAAGACCTCCATGGCAAGATCCACTTCTTTCATCTTGATGTAGGTATCCCCCAGAGAGTTAAGGATCTTAGGGTCTTTTTTATGAATGGTGGCTAGTTTTTTGTACTCTTTTACAGCCCGTTCAAATTGGCCTTTCTGGATAAATTTTGATACTTGTAAAAGTTTTTTATCGAGATCCGCAGCCATTTTTCACCCCTACATATTCCACATATCTGACACGCTGGACGAGTCTATGCCCTGGATCTTCAGCTTGAAATCATCGGGGTTGCTGCACCGCTTTAACGCTTCTTCCAATGTGATCAGTCCGCTTTTGTAGAGTTTCATAATCGATTGGTCAAAGCTCTGCATTCCGTACTGCTCTCCTTTTTCAATGGCTTCCGCAACAAGGAATGTCTGGGTCTGGTCAGTGATCAGCTCCGAGATATAAGGTGTATTGACCAGGATCTCCACAGCCGGAACACGCCCGAATCCGGTGGCTTTGGGAATCAGGCGCAAAGAAATGATGGCCTGAAGAGTCGAAGCCAGCTGGATTCTGATCTGATCGTGCTGATGGGGCGGATAATGAGAAATAATCCGGTTGATCGTCTGCATGGCATTTGTGGTATGCAGGGTACTCATAACAAGATGTCCTGTATCAGCTGCCGTAATGGCCGTTTGTATCGTTTCCAGATCTCTCATCTCTCCGATCATGATCACATCGGGGTCCTGCCTTAAAATCCTTCGAAGAGCCTGAGAAAAACTTTCCGTATCTGACCCGATCTCTCTTTGGTTGATAATACTTTTTTTGTCTGAAAAGAGATACTCAATAGGGTCTTCTACCGTTATAATATGTTTTCGTTCCATGGAATTGATAAAATCGATGACTCCTGCCAACGTTGTGGACTTCCCGCTTCCGGTAGTTCCCGTGACAAGGACCATACCCCGGGGCAGAAGAGCGATATCTTTCAGTTTGTCCGGAAGATTCAAGTCATCTATCGAAAGTATCTGTGTTGAAATCCGCCTTAAAGCTATGGCAACAGCCCCCCGGGCAATAAAACAGTTGATTCTGAAACGCCCCATTCCCCGGATCCCTACAGAAAAGTCAAGCTCATGCTCTTCCTCAAAACGGGTGAATTGATTCTCGTTCATGAATTGTTTAGCGATGGCTAACGTCTGCTCCGGGGATAACTTAAAATCACCGACAGGCTGCAGAACACCGTCTAAACGCATCATGGGAGGGCTTCCGACTTTAAAATGAAGGTCGGAAGCCTCATTTTCTACCATTTTTTGCAACATATCAAAGAGCTGCATTATTTGACCCTTTCCAAATACTCTCCGCTTCGTGTATCTATCCGGATCACTTCATCCTGGTTCACAAAAAGAGGGACCTGAATCGTATGGCCGGTCTCTAAAACAGCCGTTTTTGTAGCCCCGGAAACAGTGTCTCCCTTAATTGCCGGTTCAGTCTCTACAATCCGAAGTTCAACAAAATTAGGCAGGTTTATGCCCACAGGCTTGTCTCCATACATCAGAATATAGACGATCATGTCTTCTTTTAAAAACTTCTTTTCATCCTCCAGAGAATCATTGGAAAGGCCGAATTGTTCAAAAGTCTCCATATTCATAAAAAAGAAATTATGTTCATCGCTGTAAAGGTACTGACATTCTTTCATTTCCAAACGGACTTCATTCAGTTTGTCTGAAGATTTAAACGTCTCCGTCATGCTTTTGCCCGTTTCTACCTCTTTTAATTTGGCTCTGCAAAAGGCATTACCTTTACCGGGTTTGACATGCTCCGCTTTCACAACCCAATACAATTTACCGTCTCGTTCCAGCGCCATTCCGTTTCTTAAATCATTGATCCCTATCACGGCCATGATTCCTCCTTTTTCTATGTGATTTCCTGTCTGAGCTGTTCGGCCAGGAGATAAAGATAGTATCGGGCCTTTTTCACATTAACGACCTGTGAACAGGTCATACTCACAAAATAGTCCTCGCTCACCATTCTGATGAGAACCACATACCGTCCGGCAATGGTTATATCTTCGACAAAACCTTCGATGCCGATCTGTTTCAGCGAATCTCGTTTATGCACAAGAAAAGTCGCCACTTGCGCATCTCCCAATTCCAAATTAGGAGGGAGGACAGGATAAGTCGAACTGGCGATTCCCAGACCGTCTACGCCGCAAAAACTCACGATAAGAGCCCCTTCGACTTTTTTTAAGGTTCCGTCAAGCATTACTTTATAATCCATACCAACTCCTCAAATTATAGATCACTGAGCCATTTTCCGATATCATCCAGGGTCTCTTCATCAGCGTCGACCAGCTCATCCGCATTATCGTTACCTTTCAGGTCTTCGTCAATGGAAATCTCCTCCTGTGAAACATTTGAGCCGGGAAGAGGCTCCTCTCCCAAATCTAAATCCGAAGGCGCGATAGAGTCGGGGCAAATCTCTTCCTCAGACGACACAGGGGGAGGAACAGCGGCACCGGACATGTCTAACTCTTCACGTCCTTTGAAGCGATCGGGATTTATCTCCCCGGCGGCAGGTTCGCCGGCGTTCACATCGATTTCCCGATGTCCCGCAAAAAGGTCCTTTTCATCTTCCCCGACCTGCGTCTCCTCATCAAGGCGGACCAAAGACTCCCCTGAAAAGGCTTCGTTGCTCTTTTCTTCCTGCAAAGCCCTGGATTCCTCCTCCAGTTCATTCATAATATCGTCATCAAGATCCTCATCTACTTCCAGAGCATCACCGGAAAGACTTTTCTCCGCTTCTGCCATCAGGCTGTTTAAGTCCTGAGGATTATTCAGGTCTTCCTCCAAAGAGGGATAAGAATCTTCCCGGAATCCCTCTTCCTCTTTGAGCTGTGACATATCTTCGTTCTCTTCTTCGGCAAAACCCTCTCCGGGAATCTCTTCCAGAGCTTCCTCCTGAAGATCATCCAATGTCTCATCCAGGATCTCTTCGTCTTCAAGCATCTCTTCGTCCGAAGAAAGAGGCACGTTCTCCACTTGGTCCTCGGGGGCCTGATCTCCGCCAAAGGAGGAGGGGGGGGGCACCGAAGCCGCCGGCTCTTCCTCTAAGGTTTCCGGCTCTTCTGCCGGGATAGGCATTTCTTCTGAAGCCATCTCTTCTTCAATCATCTCATTCAGGTCATTCTCGGGAATCAGCTCATCGGCTTCATCCCCGTTCTCCGGCTCCTGTCTCATCTCCATATCGATGTCATCCGGCCCTTTCAATGTCGTCTGCGGTGCTTCGGATTCTCCGGAATCAGGCCTTTCGCCCTCCTCCTCTTCCTGGACAGACTCCTGATAGGCAATTTGATCATTAGAGACGATATTGTCATAAGATACGACATTTTGATCTATTTTGACTTCCTGCTTGCTGGCGATACCGATATTCTCAGTACCGTCGATCTCGATATCATCAGATTTATGCGGGGAAACACCCCGCTCAATGGGGATGATCTCACCCTCCCCGGCCTCTTGTTTCAAATAGGCGGAGAAACGTCGGCGGGCCTCTTCCATGAGAGAAGTATCCACTCCGGAAGCCAGCATATTGAAGATCGGTTGGTTGCTTTCATCAAAACCCCTGGACAGAACATCCCGAGCCTGAGCGGCTGTCTCTTCAAGAAGCTGCAATAATTGATAAGCCGATTCTTTGGCGACATAAACCCCTTCTGGAGCAGGAGGCGAAACAGCATCGGAGGAAGGCTCTGCTTCAGGCTGCAAAGAAATGTCTGAATCGATATCTGCAGAATCAACATCCCCGCTCCCCTCTTCTTTTTGAACAGGCGATTCCGAAGCAGGAATCTCTTGCCGGGGAGGACGGGGTACTCTTCCGCTTTGCAGATCTTTGATCTTTTCAACCATTTCCTGGAACTCTTCATTCATCGGATCTATAAAGAGAAGTTTATCATACATCTCTTTTGCAGCATCATACTCTTCCCTGGAATAATAGATCTCCCCCAATCCGATAAGAGCCACGACATTATCATGATTTTGTTCTAAAATCGCTTCAAACTCTTCACGCGCTTCATCGATACGTCCGTCTTTAACGTAACATTTCCCTAAAACAGCACGCCCTGCGATAAAATCAGGATCTGCTTCTAAGCCCTCTTGACAAATATCGATAGCTTCCTCAAGATAACCTTTATTGAGAAGGGCATTGGCTAAGGAGGCAAAAGCCCGAGGGTCGCGAGAGATGACTTTGACATATTTCTTGATATCCGGATCCTGGTAGATATCCTTTTTGAAATCCATGGCGACTCTCCTTTTCTTTACTTTATACTATACCATAATTTGAAATGATGTCAATATCACAAGTATGATGCCTCTTTTACGAAAAATAAAGAATTTTCGTATCAGAAATCATTTTTTCTACGGAAAATTCATCTAAAATCCTCTCATATCCCATTTTTCCCATCTTTTCACGTTTTTGCGGGTCATTTAAAAGGGCACAGAGATAACGGCTTGCCGATTCTATATCCCGAGGCTCGTAGAGATAACCGTTTTCTCCATGAATAATCACCTCTCTATTACCATTAATTGCTGTGGCCACCATACACTTTTTCATAGCAAATGCTTCAATAATGGTGATAGGAAGCCCTTCCCACAGCGAAGTCAACGTCACGACATCCGCGGCCGCTAAAAAAGGGCGGACATCATCCTGCCACCCTGCTAAACGGATAAAAGGCTCCAGGCCATATAAAGAAATACGCTCTTCCACATCAGGACGCAGAACACCATCACCCACGAGAACAAAATAGGCTTTTTTGTCCCGATCCTCATTGACTTTCCTGGCCAACTCCACAAAATCAACCGGATTTTTTTGTGGCTTCAAACAGGAGATCTGTGTAATGACCGAAGCGTCCCGGGGGATGTCCCATTGTTTTCTGAACATCGTGTCATCGCAGCCATAACTCATCAGGCGATCCAAATCCGCTGCTGCCCTGACAAGAGCATACTGGCCGGGTCGGCCGACTTTTTTTTCTTTCCCTAAAGCGATATCTTCTTTAGTCACACAGACCAGCTTATCCGTCACGCGGGCGCTCAACCGCTCTAACATCAAATAAACTGCGTTGGCAGCAAAAGAGCGGTAATTGTTAAAAGGAAACCCGTGAATTGTGTGAATAATACGCCTGATCCGCGCCCGGGAGGCGGCCCAACGGCCCAAAATCCCCGCTTTTGATGAATGTGTATGGACAATATCCACGGCATGTTCTTTTAAAAACCGTTTGATCTCTCTATAAGCCTTCAGGTCATTAAGCGGACTGATCTCCCGCTTAAGCCAGGGGTTAATGATCAGCCGGCTGTGTAAAAAGGAGCGCGCCTCTTCATTCAGTATCCCCCCCGGTCCTGTCATGACATAGACTTCATGGGCATCCATTAACCCTTTAGCCAGGTTTAAACAGACTTTTTGAGCTCCCCCCAATTCCAGCTTCGTAATAATGTACAGAATCGTCATGCTTCTCCCTTTTTGAGTTCCCCTGCTGCCTTTAAAAAAACTTCTTCTGACCAGAGGGGAATATTCATTTTTTCGGCCTTTTCTAATTTCGACCCGGGAGAAGCTCCGACAATGAGCGCTGCTGTTTTCCTGCTGACAGCCGAACTCAACTCGCCGCCCCCTTTACGGATGATCTCTTCAGCCTCATGCCGCGTCATCGTTTTCAATGTCCCTGTGATGACGAAACTTTTGTTCGAAAAGGGGCCCTCTCCGGACTCTTCGTCATAAATAATAATGACCTCGTCTCTCAGGCGGCGGATCTCTTCGCGGTTTTCGGTGTTTTCAAAGAAAGACACCAAGCTCATCGCCGTCTTCTCTCCAATACCGTCTATCTCTTGCAGCTCTTCTTCAGAGGCCTCCAAAAGCCTGTCCAATGAGCGATAACGGGCCGACAGCAGCCGTCCGCCTTTTTTCCCCACAAAAGGAATCCCCAATGCATAGAGAAAAGAATCTAAAGAAATACGCCGGCTTTTTTCAATGCTTCTTTTAATATTATGGACCGATTTCTCTCCCAGACCCTCCATTTCCGACAAGGCGGTATAATCCAGATGAAAGAGGTCTGAAAAATGCTTGACCATCCCTTTTGCGACTAATACCTCGATAAGCCCTGAACCGACAAAATCCATATCGAAAGCACCTTTGGAGACAAAATTTTCCAATCGCCCCCGGACCTGGGCCGGACAGGCCATATTTACACAGCGATGAGCCGCTTCTCCGGGGAGCCGCTGCACAGGGCTCTTGCAGGCCGGGCAAAAGCTCGGCATGGAAAAGGGCTGTTCCGTCCCTGTCCGCTCATCAACGACCACAGAAATGATTTTCGGGATAATGTCCCCGCCTTTCTCCACCAGGACAGTATCCCCGATTCTGATGTCTTTGCGCTTTATCTCATCTTCATTATGAAGCGTTGCCCTCCGGACACTAGTCCCGGCCAGCGCGACTGGATCCATCTCAGCCACAGGAGTCAAAACTCCTGTGCGTCCCACTTGAACGACAATATCTTTGATACGGGTGCGGGCCTGCTCGGCGGGGAATTTATAGGCAATGACCCAGCGGGGCGACTTCATAGTGCGGCCGGCTTTTTCCTGAAGGGCAAACGAATCGACTTTTATGACAATACCGTCGATGACATAGTCCAGACTGTTTCGCTCAGACTGCCAATGAACACAATAACTCCAAACCTCTTCTTTTGTCATGCAGAGCCGTATATGAGGATTGACAGAAAAATTCAGGTCTGCCAAGAGGGATAAAAACTCCCATTGGCCGTCGGGGCTCTCCGCCTCCCACGCCCCTTTGCCATACGCGAAAAAACTCAACTGCCGCTGACGCGCCAGCTCCTGATCCAAGAGCTTGAGCGTCCCTGCAGCCAGATTCCGGGGATTAGCAAAAGGCTCTTCGCCCTGAAGCCGGCGTTTTTCGTTGATCTCTTTAAAATCAGTGAGCGTAATAAAAACCTCCCCGCGGATCTCTGCTTTCCCTGAAAGTGAGATTTGCCGGGGAACAGACGGAATCGTCAAAACGTTGGGAAGGACATCTTCTCCTGTCTCACCGTCGCCTCTGGTTGAGGCATGTGTCAAATTCCCGTCCTCATAAACCAGACTCATACTGACACCGTCGATTTTATGTTCACACACACATGCGATCTCTTCCCGGCCGGCCATCTTTCCCATACGCCGGTAAAACTCATGAATCTCATTCTGATTGTATGTATTGTCGATAGAAAGCATCGGAAGTCCGTGACGATATTCGGGAAAGCGGCCCGTCAGGTCGCTTCCCACTCTTACTGAAGGGGAGGAACACTTAGCCGCTTCAGGGTATTTTTCTTCCAATTCCTTCAACTCACGCACTAAAGCATCGTACTCATAATCAGAGATTTCAGCCTCATTTTTTTGGTAATAGAGCTGATTATGATAGTTTATCTCGATGCGAAGCTCTTCTATACGCGCAATATCCCTCTCTTTTGACATAAACCTCCCATTTTCATCATTATGACGGAGAGTCATCTTTTTTTCAAGGCAATTATATTTCGTAAAGGGAAATAATTGACAAGTCTCAAATTTCTGTTACTTTTACCCAGGGAGGAGATAATATTATGTTCGGTGAATTAGCAGGACTGGGAGCCTCATTGTGTTGGGCATATAATGCCATTTTTTTCGGAAAAGCCGGAAAACGGATCGGCTCTTTTACTGTCTCACACATACGCATGTGGATCGCCTTCCCTCTTCTTGTTATTTTGAACCTTGCCCTTTACGGCAATAATTTCGCTTCTGTTTCAGGAACCGGCTGGCTATATCTGGGTCTTTCCGGGTTGATAGGGTTTTTTATAGGGGATATTCTCCTGTTTGAAGCCTTCGTTCAATTGGGACCACGGCTGACAATGCTGATAATGAGCCTGGGGCCTGTCATCGGAACTCTTCTTTCCCGTTTTATGCTTCACGAACATCCTTCTCTCATTGAACTCGCTGCCATTATTATTGCTGCAGGGGCTATCGGGTGGGTCGTCAGTGAAAAAAAGGACAATGGCAGCGGCGGGAAAGAACCGCATAATATTCAGGGACTCTTATTTGCCTTGGGGGGAGCATTGGGCCAGGCCTTGGGGATGGTCCTCTCTAAAATGGGAATGGCGCAGAATCTTCCGGTTATTACGTCAAACCTGGTCCGGGCTCTTTTCGGATTGACAGCCTTTTTTCTGTTCACCCTTTTGACGAAACGCTTTTCCCGGGATTTTGTTAAATTCTTTCAAGATAAAAGAGCGGTCCTGTTTGTCTCCTCCAGCACTCTTGTCGGGCCTGTATTAGGAGTCCTTTTGGCCCTCTATGCCGTTAAAACGATCTATGTCGGAGTTGCATTGACCTTGACCTCTCTCTCCCCCTTGATCCTGATTCCCGTTGCACACTTTGTTGACAAGGAAAAAATAACACTCAGAGCTGTCGTCGGGTCTTTGACTGCCTTGGGGGCTGTGTCACTTTTTTTCTTCATCGATTGACCACTCGACACTTTTTGGCTATGCTGTCGATAAACAAGGAGGTTCAGTATGGGAAAGAGTTTCGCCAGTGATAACAACACACCTGTTCATCCTCTCATCATGCAGGCCATGACAGATGCAAACTGTGGGGATTATGTTTCGTACGGAGCCGACCCCTATACAGAACAGGCGGAAACCCTTTTGAGAAAAACATTTGGAAAGAGATCTCAGCCCTTTCTTGTCTTTACCGGGACAGCAGCCAATGTCTTGGGCCTCTCCACTGTCTTAGAGTCTTACCACAGCGTCATTGCACCCGACACAGCTCATATTCATGTCGATGAATGCGGGGCTTTGGAGAACCTTACAGGGGCCAAGCTCATTACCGTTCCTTCTGTAGACGGAAAGTTGACTTCAGAGAAAGTCCGCCCCTTCCTTCATGCCCTGGGAGTGGAGCATCATGCCCAGCCCCGGGCCATTTCTATAACCCAGCCGACAGAACTTGGCACGGTTTACACCACAGAGGAGATCCGCGAGTTAGCAGATTTTGCGCATCATCACGGACTTATCCTTCACATGGACGGCGCCCGTCTGGCCAATGCTGCAGCTTTCCTGAAGGCCTCTCTGAAATCCATGACCGCAGACGCCGGTGTCGATATCCTTTCTTTCGGAGGCACAAAAAACGGCATGATGTTCGGAGAATCGGTCATCTTTTTCAATCCTGAACATGCGGCTGCTTTCAAATACCGAAGAAAACAGGGAATGCAGCTTGGATCGAAGATGCGTTACCTGGCAGCCCAATTTATTGGCTATTTGAGTAACGGCCTATGGCTTGAAAACGCGGAAAAAGCCAATGCCATGGCTCGGGTTCTTGCCCAAAAAGCCCTCTCCCTTTCCGGAGTAGAACTTTTCCAGCCGGTTGAGACCAACGGGGTCTTTGTAAGGCTTCCCCGGGAGTCTATTGTTCCTTTTCAAAAAGAGTCATTTTTTTACGTGTGGGATGAAGAGGCATGTGAAGTCCGCTGGATGACAGCTTATGATACATCTTCCGATGATATTGACGGCTTTATTGCGATCGGTGAAAAAATATTGGGAAGAAAAAAGACTTAATGGTAAAAGTTCAGGTCATCCGTATCCAGATCGATTCCTGAAATATATGAGATTATTTTAGTGATCATCCCGGCATCAACGGGAAGGGCATCCATACCCAGGGCAATATCAAGGGTCTCTTCCACATCATTCTCGTCAATTAGCCCAAGATATCTGCATAATGTCAATTTATCCAGAGCCTCTTCGGTGAAAAGCATGCGCTCCAACGCGTTGAAAAGACGGACCCCGTCCAAAACATGAGCCGTATGATAAATATCCTCATCCCCGCTGCGTTCTTGAACACGTTTGACTAAAGTATTAACAGAATCCCTGTCCATGCCCCGCTCCGTTAAATAGCGGACCAGCCTTTCACGTGAAAGGTCCGCCTTCTCTCCGGTCAGCGCTTCGACAAGTTTTCCGATCAAGTTATCTTTTTTTTTCATCCTTCTTTTCCCTCTTTGGTAAGAACAAAGCGTCTGCCGGCAAGTTCCGCAACCGCTCCTTTGACTTTCAGGCCTAACAAGGCAGCTGAAAGACGCCCCAATGATAATTCTCCGTTCAAAGCTTCGGAAATCTCTTCCATATTCCGGGGCTCCTCGGGGCTCAGCTGATTTATAACGCACTTTTCCTCTTGTGTCAAGGAAAGGCAAAGACGGTCCTTTTGCTCCTTTTCCTCCGGAGAAATGCCCCACAGGTGAAGTATATCACCACTTTCCGTTACTGGAAAGGCTCCCTCTTTGATTAATGCATTTGTCCCCTGGCAGCTCTTCTTGAAAAGCGAACCCGGAACAGCGAAGAGGTCTTTTCCCTGTTCCAGGGCAAAAGATGCGGTGATGAGCGAACCGCTTTTCAGAGAAGATTCGACCACAAGCACACCCCGGGACAAACCGCTGATAATCCGGTTTCTCAAGGGGAAATGGTGTTTTTGCGGTCTTGTCCCCGGAGGGAACTCACTGATCAACGCCCCCTTATCCGCAATATCAAAGTAAATCCTCCTGTTGACAGCAGGATAGATGACATCCACTCCTGTCCCCAACACAGCTATTGTGAAGAGTCCGCGCTCTAATGCAACCTTATGAGCCCATCCGTCAATCCCTGCGGCAAGCCCGCTGACAACAGTGAAAGAGCCCGGAAGCCCGCCGATGATCTCTTCTGCAGCCCTGCGCCCGTAAAAACTGCATTTTCTCGTCCCCACCACAGCCAAAAAACGGGAATCAATGTTCAAAGGACGCCCCTTAATGTAAATCACCAAAGGCGGAGAATGAATATGCCTCAGGGGAGAAGGGTAAGCCGGGTCAGCAAACGTCACCCATCCGATCTTTTTCTTCTGAAGAGTTCTCACTTCTCTTTCAATATGAATCCGTTCGCGCTTGTTCATAAAAGAATGAATCGTAGACTTCCGTAAGCCCGGAAAAGAAGAAAAAAAAGACAGCGGGGCCTTTAAAAGAGCGGCTGCACTTCCTGCAGCCGCTATAAGACGATGAGCCGTTTCGGGAGAAAAAACCCCGATCAACGAAAGAGTTAAATAGGCGCGACGGGACTCCATTTTTCAGAGAATTTCAATTCTGTCTCCTAATTTGATGACTTCATCTCCCATGCTCGAGACCACCAGGCAAGTCGAAACGTTTTCCCGGGCGTTGAGAACCCGGATACGCCCTTTCATAGCAGCAGGCAGTTGTGATATACCTCCCTGGGGATCCTTCACTTTACGGGGCTCCCCCATAACAGCAAAGTGCATTCCGGCCTTGACGCCCTGTTTCAACCCTCTGTCGATATAGACGACATTCCCTTTTGCTGCCATGGTCGTCCCGTTCATAAAATAGACAATATAGCCGTTATAATCAGGCTTGATATTCTTTTGATTCAGGACGATCCGGGGGTATTCGTACCCCACATAATAGCCTTTACGGATAGCATCCCGCTGAGAGGTGATAACACCCTTGGTCAGGTCATCATAGACTTCACGGGCTTCCATCACCCCACGGGGTTTGACCATAGAACCAAGAGATTTATAGGTTACAGGATGGCTGACCTTTTCTTCGACGGTATAGATGATAAAAACATCCCCGGGCATGACATCGTCTTTTTTGCCCTTGTTGATATAGACCTCTTCGCCGTACACGCCAAAGTCTTTCTTTTTTTCAAGTTCGACGATGGCCCCGAACGGTTTCATGCTTTCCTCAAGGATGAAGCCGCCTAAAAGCTTGTCCTCCATGTCTTTCCCCTCCAGAGGATCGACATTGACAATAGATGATTTCGTAGGCTTTTCCTGAGTTCCCGCCTCCTGCGTTTTTTGCTTAAAGACAAACTCTTTGATAGCAGAATCCTCTTCAGCATAAAGGTCCTTATTCTCAGGTTTGACATAGGTTCCGGGAACCGGGGCATCTAAAGCTAAAGAAATGCGGTCTCCGGGATAAATCCAATTCGGATCGGTAATGTGCGGGTTTTGTTCCCAGACCTGAACCCAAAGCCAGGGATTTTGCAATTTGGCCTGACAAATATCCCAAAGGGTATCCCCTTTCACTACCACATAAATATTTTCTCCGGCCATCTCCGTCCCCCTGGGGCCCGGATACGGAGGCGGAACAGCCCCGACGGCCAAGCTGCTCAACAGAACACAAAAGACAATAACAGCGATAACTGGCTTCATATTTCCTCCTCAGCTTCCCGATAAGGTCACTTTTAAGGGATGATTATCTCAGTACACTTTGAAATATAGCATATAAGGGGATAATCTTCAAGAATGATTTAATCGGCCCGGTAAAAAAACTCGTAGGAGCCGGCAACCACCACAGTATCGCCTTCACGGGCCCCAGCCTCTTTTAGAGCTTGGAAAATACCTATTTTCTCCATAATATCTGTACAGCGCCGGACACTGGCTTCTAAATGAAAATCTGTCATCTGTATGGTTTTCCGGATATAAACACCATCAACAAAGAAGACATCATCCTCCTTGGAAAGGGTAAATTTTCTTTTATCTTCATACACAATGATCTTCTCAGGAATTTTTACAGTCACCGGCGGCAAAGCCTCCAATGCTGTGATAATGTGATTTTTTAATTCTTTGATTCCTTCTTGCGTTGCTGCAGAGACAGGGAAAGGGTCTATTCCGAGACTCTCTTTGAACCTTTTTAAATTCTCGTCTGCTCCTGTCACATCCATTTTATTGGCAACGACAAGAAAAGTCTTTTCCGCCAGGGTTTCATCATAATGAGACAGTTCCTTTTGAATGACCCGGTAATCATCCACAGGGTCCCGCCCCTCGACGGCCCCCATGTCTACCAGATGTACAAGCAGCCGGTTACGTTCTGCATGCTTGAGAAAACGGTCCCCCAGTCCTGTCCCGCGGCTGGCTCCTTCAATAAGACCGGGCAAATCGGCCACGACAAAACTAAAGCCCCTTTCCGAGACAACTGCACCCAAATTGGGTTCGATGGTTGTAAAAGGGTACGCGGCGATTTTCGGATTAGCGCGGCTCAAAACAGACAGGAGAGTGGATTTCCCGGCATTGGGAAGTCCGATAAGGCCGACATCGGCGATCAGCTTCAACTCAAGAATAAGTGTCAGCTCTTCACCCGGCTCCCCCAACTCCCTGATATAAGGGGCGCGGTTGGAGTTAGAAAGAAAGGCGGCATTGCCCCGCCCTCCCCGGCCACCTTTGGCCGCGATATAAAAATCATTTTCCCCGTAGAGATCAGCCAAAAGTTCTCCCTCTTCCGTATAGACCATGGTTCCGGGAGGGACTAAGACCTTCAGATCTTTCCCGTCCCGGCCGAAACGGTGAGAAGGCTCACCGGGAGCCCCGTTCCCTGCACGGATATGCGGATGAAAGCGGACATCATAAAGAGTCTTGACTGACGGGCTGACAGTAAAGATGACATTCCCTCCCCGTCCGCCGTTCCCGCCGTCGGGGCCTCCTTTGGGAATATACTTTTCCCGTCTAAAACTAAGACATCCGGGGCCTCCGGAACCGCCCCGGACGTAAATCTTAGCACGATCTATGAACATGTGATGAAATTACTTGGATTCAACGTTAACGACGCTTCTTCCGCGTTGCGTTGAGAAGCTTACGACTCCGTCAATAAGAGAATAAATGGTGTAATCTCTCCCCAGGCCGACATTAAGGCCCGGTTTGTATTTCGTTCCCCTTTGGCGAACGATAATATTGCCGGCTAAGACATTCTGCCCGCTGTAACGTTTGATTCCAAGGCGTTTGGATTCACTGTCACGGCCGTTTCGACTGCTTCCAACCCCTTTTTTATGAGCCATATGCCACCTCCCCTATTTGGTAATGGACTCGACGACCAAAGTCACCATATTTTGTCTGTGTCCGATGGTCTTGTCCGAGTCTTTTCTGCGTCTGAAATAGTACACTTTGACTTTTTTGCCGCGAAAATGCTCTTTGACTTTACAGACTACCTTAGCGTTTTCCAGTCCTTTTGAATCTGAAATCATTTTTGTACCGTCATTGACCATAATCGGGGTGAACTCTACAGATTCACCAACGGCTTTATCGATCTTTTCAATAAAAATCTTGTCGTTCTCCCTGACAAGATACTGTTTTCCGCCAGTTTTGATTACTGCATACATCTTCATACCCCCTGTTTCTTCTGCAAAAAGAAACTACCACACAATGAATAGGGTGTCAAGCAAATATTAAAACCAAAAACGGCCTCAACACAAGACGGACAGATCGCTTTCAATGGTATCCATAGGCAATGTTCCTTTGATGACGGTTTCGGCGACTTTTCCTGATAGATAAGAGAAAAGCACGCGAGATGATGCGAAACTCTCTTCTTTCCTTTTCAGTTTTTCCCAAAAAAAAGAATAAAATATCATCTCATATTGTTTATAGAGAGCGTTAAGTTCCGCTCTTAAGAGATTCGTTTTCCCGAAACCCATGATCTCATAGACAGCGATCTTCAGCCGGCTTTTCTGCTCAACCGATAAATTCAGGGCCGATTCAAGCAGGCCGAAAGCGAGGACCTTTAATTCCTCTCCCTGACGGCTTTCAATATAATGTTTTGCCTCTTCCATGACCCTTTCAAAAAAAGAAAGAACGACATCCCGATACAAGACTTCTTTGTTTTTAAAATAATAATAGATGACAGAGACAGCGATATTCGCCTCATCCGCAATTGCCCTCATCCCGACGCCGTCATATCCTAAACGTGAAAAGAGCGCAACAGCGGCTCTTTCAATGCGTTCTTTTGTCATAAGGTCCCGGCTTTCCATCATCCTCCTTATTCCTATGCTACGATCTTTTGAAATACCTGTCGATTTCTTCCTGTGCAAGAATCCGTGCAACAGGACGACCATGGGGGCAGGTCATGGTAAATCCGCCAGTTTCCAAAGCCGATGCAAAAAAGCGGATGTCCTCTGAACTCAGCCGGTCTCCCGTACGGAGAGAGGCTTTGCAAGCCCGTCTGGCTAAAGCATCCCGGTAATGAGACGGCTCTCCACCTTCCTCCAAAACCTGGCATAAGTCCCGGATCAAAGCCTCAAGATCGGGAGGAGCAGAAAAGGCATCAGGGATTTCCTCCACGACGACAGTATCCTCTCCAAAGGGGCGTATGAGAAAGCCTAACTCAAAAAGTTCTTTTTGATAGGATGAAATAAGAGCTGTATAGGCCGCCCCCAAAGAAAGCGCTTCCGGAATGATTTTCGCACGGCCGCATTGTCCTGCTTCTCCTTTCAGCCTGTCATAGACAAGCCTTTCATTTAAAGCGTGAAAATCAATCAGAAGAAGCGATTCTTTCGCACTAAAAAGAAGATACCTTCGAAACAATATTGCAGTGAAGAGATAATTTCCCAAGGTGATCTCCCGGGACGCGGAGAAAAAAGCGCTCCCCTCCATTTCCGGGAAAGAGGTTTGCCCCGCTTCACCGCTTCGATTATAAAAGGATTCGTCCCGGATATCGTCATGCCAGGCCTGTAATTCTTCAGCGACACCGTCCGCTCCGGGTATCCCTTCAATAGCGGCGAAGGCTTCTCTGATGGCCTTATGGATATTCCCGTAAACATGCCTCTCTTCGGCAAAACGGACCTCGCTTTTCTGAGGATGGACATTCACGTCTATCTTATCGGGCGGCAGCAGCACAAAGAGAAACGTAAAAGGGTAATAGCCCGGCGGAAGCAATTCCTGCATGGCATTTTTGACTGTAAAGACCAAGCTTCTATCTTTGACGGGCCGTCCATTCACAAAAAAATACATATGGGCCGAATTTCGGTTGACAGCATCCGAATTACTGACAAAACCGGAAACAGCTGATTCTCCGCTGCGGCGCTGGACAGGGGTCAGCGAGCGGGCTACTGCTTCCCCGAAGAGAGCTTCAATCCGCTCATGCAACCCTTCCTCTTTTCTGACATGCAGGATCTCTTTTTCTTCCTGCTTTAAAATCAATTCCACTCCACCGGCTGCAGTCAAAAGAGCCGTCGATTCCATAAACTGCCGTATGAGGCGAGCCTCATAAGCAGCTGTCTTCAGAAATTTTCGCCGGGCCGGGACATTATAAAAAAGGTTTTCAACACGGACTGTGGTACCATATCCCCTTCCTGCAGCTTCGAACAATGTCTGTTTCCCCCCGACGATCTCTACTTTTCCCCCATGCGCCTCCTCTTTGCTGCGTGTAATCAAGGTGCAGCGGGAGACAGAAGCAATACTGGGGAGGGCTTCGCCCCGGAAGCCCAGGCTGTTCAATGACTCCAGATCATCGATGGAAATTATTTTAGAGGTCGCATGGCGCTGAAAAGCCAGGGGGATATCCTTAAAGGGTATCCCGTCACCGTTATCAGACACCTCTAAAAAGTCTGAAGGAGAAGCTCCTATTGTCACAGTGACAGTATCAGCGCCGGCGTCCAGGGCATTCTCAACCAACTCTTTAACCACAGAACGGGGGCGCTCCACCACTTCACCGGCTGCAATCTTATTAACAGTATGTTTGTCAAGGGCGTGTATCTGCTTCATCGATCTCTTTTTTGATCTTCTTGACCTCGAACATCAGTTCTACGGGAGAAAGTGTGTTCAGATCGAGATATCTCAATTGATTCACAATGCGCTCATGAAAAGAACGGCTGAAAAGATCTCCCTGGATATTAACCCCTGCCGCTCGTTCTTTATCATACACCAGGGAAGGGACACCTTCTTTGTAACTTTCACTTTCCAAATTAAAAAGAATTTCACGGGCTCGGTCAATGACTGAATCAGGGATGCCGGCCAAACGGGCGACCTGAATCCCATAACTCTTATCAGCCCGGCCCTCTTCGATCTTTCGTAAAAAGACCACGCGGTCATTCCATTCTTTGACCTGAATATTCAAATTATGGATTTGCGGATAGAGATCAGGAAGCTCTGTCAGTTCATGATAATGGGTGGCAAAAAGGGTCCGGGCATAAATATGCTTATGTATGTACTCTGTAATGGCCCAGGCCAATGAGAGGCCGTCATAAGTGCTGGTGCCACGCCCGATCTCGTCCAGGATGATAAAACTCTTTTCTGTCGCATTGCGGAGAATATGAGAGGTTTCCAGCATCTCCACCATAAATGTGCTTTCTCCGCCGGCCAGATTATCCGAAGCACCCACCCGGGAAAAAATCTTGTCCACCGGAGAAAACCGCATTGATTCCGCGGGGACAAAACAGCCCATCTGGGCCATAAGGAGAAGCAGGGCATTCTGACGGAGATAGGTGGATTTTCCTGCCATATTGGGTCCGGTCACTAAATATATCCTTTTCTCCTCATCCATAAAAAGCTCGTTAGGAACAAAAGGTTCCTCTTTCAGGACAGTTTCCACTACAGGATGGCGTCCTCCGGTAATCTCTAAAAGATCCGTATCTGTGACCCGTGGGCGCGTATACCCTCTTTCTAAACTTTTTACGGCGAAAGAGTAAAGGGTATCTGTCTCTCCAACAGCTCCGGCATTTTCCAATAGTTCGGCTGTAAACCGCAAAACCTCTTCACGGATCCGGTCAAAGGCTTCCTGTTCTAAGGCAGCGATCTCTTCATCGGCACAAAGGATCTTTTCTTCCCACTCTTTTAATTCCGGAATAATATACCGTTCAGACCCGGTCAGCGTCTGCCGACGCTCATAAGTGTCCGGGACTTTGCCGGTATACGCTTTCGAGACCTCAATAAAATAACCGAACACTTTATTGTATTTAACCTTCAACGTAGGGATCCCGGTTCTCTCTTTTTCTTTTTCTTGAATATTCAAAAGTATTTTTTTGCTGTGGCTTTTCAAACCCTTGAGCTCATCAATGCGCTCATCATATCCCTTTTTTATCAAATTGAGGTTTTGGGGTGATGCCGTTAAATCTTCATTGATGCTTTTTTCCAATAAGTCATACAAGGCAAACAACGGGTCAATATGGGAAGCGATCTCTTCTAAAAGAGCAATATCTGACTCATAAAGCTGCTCCTTTATCTGCCCTAAGTGACACAGGCCGGATTTGATCTGGAGAAGGTCCCGTGCACGCCCCCGGTTATAGGATATCTTTCCCAGCGCTTTTTCAAAATCAGGTATATCTGCCAATAATTTCCCCAACGATTCCCGCTGGCGCCGATGATTAATAAGATAATCCACCGCCACCCAGCGTCGTTCCATTTCAGCCGGGTCACGCAAAGGCCTGCGGAACCATTTTTTCAGGTTCCTCTCCCCCATCTTGGTCTCCGTCGCCTTGAGTACGAAAAAAAGAGAAGTGTCAGGGCCTTCCTGCAGGGGAGAAAAGATTTCCAGGTTCCGCCAGGTCTTGGCATCGATTCCGACAAATTTCTCTTCCTGTTCATTTTCAATTTTACTGATGTTTGTCATGACGCCTTTTTGAGTCGCTTCGACATGTTTCAACAGAATTGATGAAGCGGCGATCACTGACAGAGAATGATGAATACCAAAGGGGACCAGAGAGACCACATTGAAATAACGTTTTATCCTGTTGATGGCGATTTCCGGGTCATATTCCCAGATCGGATAAGTGGTCACAAAGGCATTCCGAAAATGTGTCTTGATAATACCGAGAGCTGCAGAATCACCCTCGGGGATAATGATCTCTGACGGTTCGATCTTTTTAAACACATTCAGAAGTCCCGCAGTGTCGGATACCTGTCCCGCACAGACCTTTCCTAAAGCAATGTCCACATATGCATAGCCTGTTTCTTCTTTATCACAGTAGAAAGCGGCCAGATAAGTATCTTTTTCCTCATCGACCCATGTTCCGGGAGTAATGACTTTCACAACATCACGTTTTACAATCCCCTTTGCCGTCTTGGGATCCTCCAGCTGTTCACAGATGGCGATCTTGAATCCTTTTTCGACGAGTTTTTTCAAGTAGCGCTCTACAGAATGATAAGGGACTCCGGCCATGGGCTGCCCCTCCTGACGGGATGTCAGGACAAGATTCAATTCGCGGGAAACGGTCTTGGCATCATCGTAGAAGAGTTCATAAAAATCACCGACACGGAAAAAAATGAGAGCATCAGGGTACTGACTCTTCGCTGCGGCATATTGCCTGTTCAGGGGTGTATCTTTCATTCCCTTCATAGATGAACCGTGATCTCCCCCCATTTTCCACAGGAATCACAATGCCATGCCATTTTATCGGTTTCTGCGCCGCATTGCGTGCAGAAAAAGCTCCTTTTTGTCTCCAATCCCTTCAGTTCATCCCGGATCTCTTTGACCTTTCCCCAATTTTCATTCTCGATGTACAGGTCCAGCATGAGAAAGAGAATATATCGGGAATCGGGCTGATAAAGAATGGCCTCCAACAATTCTTCAATAGCTTCGTTATAACGGCCCAGGTTTTTCAGGATCATACTGTAAAAGACATGCAGCGGAGCGTTTTCTACATGTTTTTTCAACACAGGAGCAACGGCAGCTTCTATTGCCGTGTCATCCTCTTCGAAGACCTCCCTTAAATAATCTTTAACATGAAAAATTGTACCCGGTTTCATCTCCAGGGCTTTAATAAAAAGATGGCGCCCCTTCTCTTTGTCTCCCTTCAAGTAGTAATAGTATCCTTCTAAATAATAAAGGCGCTCACACCCCTTATTATACTTTTTCCCCTCTTTGATCAAACGTGCGGCTCCGTCAAACTCTTGACGAAAGAGAGCTTCTTCGGCCATGTCAGCAGCAATATACCCCAATTCGCTTTTGTCTTTGATCTTGCGCATGTCCAAAAGCCGATCGGCATAATAAAGGGCTTTTTCAAACTGGCCTAATTTATAAGCAATATCGCGGCCCAAAGCATAAATAAACTCATCCCCGGCGAATTCCTTTTCATCCTCTTCAATGGTTTTCAAAGCGGTCTTGTACATCCCGTTTTCCATATAATCGATGAGAAGGCTTTTTTCGATGGCTTTAAGCCCTCGACGGGAAAGCGCTGTCTTATTGGCAAAGATAGTTTTATCGACCTGAAGAGCTTTATCCGCTTTTCCCTGTTTACGCAGAATATAACTGAGAATGAGATACGCCGGATATTCATCCGGGTTCTTGTCTATAAGCTCACGGAGCGTCACCCCGGCTTTTTCATAAAACTGAGTCGTAACATATTCAATGATATCCAAATAATAATCATTGATCAAGTTGCGGGAGAGTCTGTGTTTTGCCACCCTCTTTTCATTTTTCTCCTCTTCTCTTTTCATCCCGTAAAAGACAAAAAGAACCACGCCCACCACAATGATGGCACCAATGAGAAAAAGATTCATTATGACGCTCCTTATTTGCCGCGGGAAAGCTCTTCGGAATCTCCCTGTTCAGAATCATCAAAGCTTATTTTCCGCAAAGCACCGATTTCATCGACAAGTTTATTATTTTCTTCCAGCGCTGCTTTATACTTTTTGAGCAATGAGAAATACTTCCATAATGCAAAAAGCCCGGCAACGGATAATCCGGCCAAAAAAGCGAAAAGAAGAGCTTCGATAAGAGGCATTTCAGCCGATTCATAACCGAAGAAGCGCAGCATCACCATATCTGAGGCATTCTGCACACTAAAAAAAACGATAACAAACAAGAGCAACAGGAAAAAAAAAGCTTTAACCAGCCACATAGTTCCCCCTTTGTCTATTCTCCATTATAAGGGCTGTCCCTCACTCTTCAAGTTCTTTCTGCTTTTAGCGTTCCATACACCGGGAAATATCCCGCAGCAGATCATCATCATGAAGAGAAATAAACTTAACCCCCATGGTCGAACGCCCCTGGATCTTGATTTCTTCAAGTTTGACCCTGACGATTTGCCCTTTCTGGGTGATGCCGAAAAGGTCATCCCCGTCGGAAACGACCAGGGCTCCGGCCAGGCGTCCGGTTTTGGGTGTCAGCTTCATAGCGATCAGGCCCTTTCCTCCTCTGTTCTGTATTTTAAACTCCGCTGCCTTTGTCCTCTTGCTGAACCCTTTTTCACTGATGAAAAGAATCGTGTCATGATCGCTGATTCCTTCAGCGCTGATCACATAATCATCCTTGCCCAGAGTCACGCCCTTCACACCCTGGGTCGCCCGGCCCTGTTCCCTGATGGTATCGATATTCACTCTTATAGCCAGGGCTTTTTTCGTGTAAAGCATAACGCTTTGGCCGTTTTTGGCATTGATAACACTGACAAGATGATCATCATCACGAATATTGATAGCAATTAACCCTCTTTTATTGATATTGGCGTAATCACTTAACCTTGTTTTTTTGATGACTCCCCGGCGGGTCGCAAAGATCAAGAATTCGTCCTCATTAAACCCTTTGACCGGGATATAGTCACATAAATATTCGTCTTTCTCTAAAGTCAAAATATTCGCCACAGACGATCCTCGGGCTGTCCGGCTTCGTTCAGGGATATCCAATGTATTCAGAGCATAGACCCGCCCTTTATTGGTAAACATCAAAAGCATGTCATGGTTGGAGGCCAGAAACAGTTTGCGGACAAAATCATCATCGATGGTCGAAAGGGCCGACAAGCCTTTGCCCCCGCGCCGCTGTGTCTTATAAACCGATTCAGGGACCCGTTTAATAAATCCCCTGTTTGTTATTGTAATAATCATATCCTCTTCCTGAATCAGATCCAGGTCATTAAGCTCTTTAACCTTGTCGATGATCTGGGTCTTCCTGGGAATGTTAAATTTACTTCCAAATTCATCCAGCTCTTCTTTAATGATCTGCAGAACTAAGGATTCGCTGTTTAAAACGCTTTTGTAATAGGCGATTTTTTTAATCAGCTCCAAATACTCTTCTTCCAGTTTGCGCACTTCCAGACTGGTGATCTTCTGCAGGCGCATATCTAGTATGGCCTGGGCCTGAATGGCGCTGAGCAGGAATCGCTCCATGAGCTTGGAGCGCGCCTCATTGACATCATCTGCCTTCTTAATGATATCGACGACTTCATCAATATTGGCCAATGCGATTTTCAATCCTTCCAGAATGTGAGCCCGCTCTTCGGCTTTACGCAACAAATATTTCGTCCGCCGTGTCACAACTTCTTTACGGTGTTCAATAAAATGCCCCAGGATCGTCTTCAATCCCATGGTCTTGGGTATGCCGTTGACCAGAGCCAAAAAGATCATGGAATAACTGGATTCAAGCCTGGTCCTTTTAAAGAGATTATTGCTGATGATCTCTGCATCATGATCCTCTTTACTTTTCAGTTCCAGGACAATACGGATGCCGTTCCGGTCAGTCTCATCCCGCAAGTCTCTGACACCGTCCAGTTTTCCGTTCTTAATCAATTCGACAATAGATTCAATGAGTTTTGTCTTGTTTTCTTTATAAGGAATTTCTGTGATGACAAGGGAGACCTTGCCCTTGGAGTTGACCTCTTTTATAATTTTACCGCGAATAAGGATTTTTCCCCTTCCGGTGGTATAAACATCATAGATCCCTTTGCGCCCCACGATGACCCCGGATGTAGGGAAATCAGGTCCGTTGATAACCCCCATCAGTGCCTTGGTATCAGTGTCAGGGTTATCAATGAGGAGTTTCAGCCCTTCGATAAGCTCATTCAGATTATGAGAAGGTATTTCTGTGGCCATACCGACGGCGATGCCGGCAGAGCCGTTGAGCAGCAGATTGGGGACTAACGTCGGCATAACGACAGGCTCTTTTGTGGAGTTGTCAAAGTTCGGCCGGAAATCGACAGTCTCCTTATCCAGATCCTGAAGTATATATTCTGAGATCCGCGCTAAACGGACTTCTGTATAACGGGCAGCCGCCGGGCGGTCCCCGTCGATTGAACCGAAGTTTCCCTGTCCGTCCAGCAAAGGGACATTATACGTAAAGGGCTGGGTCAGGCGTGCCAGGGCATCGTAAATCGCTGCATCACCATGGGGATGATAGTTTCCCATGACTTCACCGACGACTTTTACCGACTTTCTTGTGGGTTTATTGTACCGAAGGCCCAGTTCCTGCATCCCGTAGAGGATGCGGCGCTGTACGGGTTTTAAACCGTCCCTGACATCGGGCAGAGCCCGCCCCATGATCGTACTCATGGCATAATCCAGGTAAGCCTGCTTCATCTCATCTTCGACATTGACATTCTGTATTTTTTCTTTATCGATATACATGAATTCCTCCTCGGAACACTCTTCCCTTTAAATATCCAAATTCTTGACAAGCAATGCATTTCTTTGAATAAATTCACGGCGGGGCCGGGGATCATCCCCCATGAGAACAGAAAACGTCTCGGCCGCTTCAATAGCATCCTCCATGACGACCCTCAAAAAGACACGGTGTTCCGGGTCCATCGTCGTTTCCCAGAGCTGCTCCGGATTCATCTCTCCCAATCCCTTGTAACGCTGCAGAGAATAACCCGATTCGCCGAAAGCCTTTACGCCCTCGAAAAGATCCTTAAGCGAGAAAACTTCCTGACGGTTATTGTCAGATATGATGACAGCCACAGGCTCTACGGATTCTCTATCAAAGTTTTCCAGCTTGAATCCATAACCTTTCAACGCCTCTTCAATTTTAGCGATATTGGAAAGTTCATGAATATCCCAGATATCAACGACTTCATCATCATCGATGGTGTCAAGAAGCATGGGGTCCCTTTTTTCTTTATTCTGCTCGTTTAAATAATCTTGTTTCCCCTTTTCAATAATAGCATTGAGCTCTATCTCATCATTGGCATAGGCCACTTCTTCGTCTTCTTTGTAGGTAAAAAAACATTTATAGCGGGGAAATCCGATATTCTTCATCTCATAATAATCATTTAATGTGATTCCTTTGGTGCTCATTTTGAGCATATACTCCTGAAGTTCATTGATCATCTCAAGAAGAACATCTAATTTGGACCGCTCAAAGGTCACCTTTTCCGATTCGACAGTGACTTTATCCATAACATTCTCGATCAGGAAACGATCCAGCTCTCTTTGGCTTTGAATGTAGCGATGCTCTTTGCCTCGGGTGACTTTGTACAAAGGCGGCTGGGCAATATAGACATAGCCCTGCTCAATAAGCTGAGGAAACATCTTATAAAAAAAGGAGAGCAAAAGAGTCCGGATATGTGCGCCGTCCACATCGGCATCGGTCATGATCACGATTTTATGATACCGGAGTTTTGTGATATCAAAAGAGGCTCCATACCCGACTCCCAATGCAGTAATAAGGGTCTTTATTTCCTCATTCTTCAAAAGCTTCAAATCAGCGTTTTTAAAAACGTTGATTACTTTGCCTCTGAGCGGAAGAATCGCCTGAAAACGACGATCACGGCCCTGTTTAGCTGAACCCCCCGCTGAATCGCCCTCCACAATATAGAGTTCTGACAATTCCGGGTCCTTTTCGCTGCAATCAGCCAGTTTTCCCGGGAGAGCTGTCGAGTCCAAAACTGTTTTTCTTCTGGCCAGCTCCTTGGCTTTTCGGGCAGCATTCCGCGCCTCACTGGCACTCACGGCCTTTTGAACGATCTTCCTTGCCACTGCAGGGTTTTCATCAAAATAGATCGACATCTGCTCATTGCAGACAGACTCAACAATACCCCGCACCTCCCCGTTACCTAATTTTGTCTTTGTCTGTCCCTCAAACTGAGGCTCAGGGACTTTGACCGACACGACGGCAGTCAACCCCTCGCGGACATCATCTCCCTGAAGACGTGCCGCTTTATCCTTAAACATTTTATTGTTGACGGCATAATCATTGATGACTTTGGTCAGAGAGGTCCGAAACCCCGTCAAATGGGTCCCCCCTTCAATTGTGTTGATATTGTTGACATAGGAATAGAGGGTCTCATTATATGTCGTATTGTAACATAAGGCAATTTCAACGGAGACATTATCGCGGACATCCTGAATCATGACAGGCTTGACAAAGAGCAGTTCATTATTTTTATTCAAAAACTTGACAAACGCGCTCAACCCCCCGTCATATTTAAAGGTTGAGACTTTCCCGCTTCTTTGATCCTCAAGGGTAATACGGATACCGGCATTCAGAAAGGCCAATTCCCGCAACCGCTTGGATAATGTATCAAAATTAAACTCTAATACTTCGAAAATCTCGCTGTCAGGCTTAAACCATGTCTCCGTTCCGTTCGATTTAGCCTTCCCGATGACTTCCAGTTTTGAAACCGCCTTGCCCCGGGCATAAGACTGTTTATAGATTTTTCCATTGCGGCGCACCGTCACTTCACAGCGTTCTGAAAGAGCATTCACACAAGAGACACCCACGCCATGCAGCCCGCCTGATACTTTGTATGAGGATTTATCGAATTTCCCTCCGGCATGAAGCATGGTCATCGCAATTTCAAGTCCTGATTTCCCTTTGTAGACAGGATGCTCATCAACGGGGAAACCCCGTCCGTCATCGGTTACAGCAATGGAGTTATCTTCACCGATAACGACTTTAATATTGCTGCAGTAACCACCCAAAGCTTCGTCAATACTGTTATCCACCACTTCATAGACCAGATGATGAAGCCCCAGACTGCCGGTGCTTCCAATATACATGGCCGGACGTTTCCGGACGCCCTCCAACCCCTCTAACACTTTGATGCTTTGAGCATTATAATCAGACAAATCATACCTCCTTAAAGGAACTATTCCCGTTCTAAATGGAAAATAACGAATGAACGAGATTTAAAAGCCTTTAACTTAAAATTGCCTTGTTTTATTACGGAATACATACATTATAAACGCTTTTCAACTGCAAATATTATACCAGATTCAGAGGAAAAGTAAAGAATAATATGGAGGAGTCGGGGCCTAAAAGCCCCCACAAATATCAGCACTCGGGCAAAGACTGATCCTTGCGGGGCACAGGCCGCCCCTTCTCCTCAGGGTCTTTTCACTTCGTTCTCAAAACCGCCTTGATGACAATATTATCGGGACGGTTTTCTCCTTCTGACAACCCTGCTGAAAGAATGACAAAGTAAAAAGTTTCGCCGATCTTCATCACTTCACTCCAGCAATCTGTCCTGACAAAGGGAGCCTCGAAACGGTTTAAAAAAGAGCCGTCATGGGCATCGAAGACGTCAATAAAAGCATTCGACACTCCTTCAATGGGAGTGATGTAACGCTCTTTTTCACGTCCGCTCATGCGAAAACGGACCTGTCCACCTACCCCGCGGAGCATATAAAGTTTACCACTGTTGTAGAAAAAAGATGAGTGGACAAAAGTCCCCACCGGCTGTTTGGCGTCCCCCAGCACAGTCATCGTCATTCCCGGAAGGGGTTTGGTCTTGTCTTTATATTTTCTGGCCCAGATGAGATTCAGATCCTGATCATATTTACGCATTTCAAATTTATCTTCATTAAAAGAAAGATACAGGTTCCCTTGAGGGTCTCCGGTGATTCGGCAAGCATGCTCCTGCCACATCCTGCCATCGTTATTGTCCTTCAGCCAGCTGGGAACAGATCGGATGATTTCCCCCTTCTCATTCACTTTGACAAGCAGCTCGGGCAAAACAGGAGCGAGTGCCCAGGTGTCCCTGTATCTCACAAGGGGTGTAATCCACTTGAAAATCGAAAAATTCCCCTGAAGCAGTAAAGTGTCCCGGTATTCCCCCTGTGTATTCATCATCTCAATCGTTTTCTTGGAGCCGTCCAAAATAAAGACCTTATCTCCTCTTAGCAGCAAAAAAGCGGGAAAAAGAACTTCCCCGGGGCCTTTTCCCCTATTCAATGTAAATGACGAGACAAGCTCTAATTCAGAATCTCTCACTTCGACCACGCCTGATTCCGGATTATTCACTTGATCAGTGTAAACATAAGCCAGATGTTGTCCGTCTGTGTCAGACAAAGAAAAAAGGGATTTCCCTTCAAAGCTCAAAGACTTCTCCTGAAATAGTCTACGGGACTCCGTCTCATTAATGACAATAGTATCGGTCGGAGCCGAACAAGCTGCCAGTACTGCGAAAAGAATAAATGTGATTGTTATTGTCTTTCCCATAAATCGATGACCTCCTTTTCCCTCTTTTCAGAAAGGCCCCAAGCCAATCCAGGGCATCCTTTATTGTGGTACCATTCCAATATATCGCCGGCGGTCTCTTCCAAGGAGCGTGTTTCCAGTCCCTTATCCAGAGCTTTTCCTATATGCACTGTATTATGCCCGGGAATCCCCATTTCTTCTGAGATCCAAAGAGGAAGGTCTGTCCATGGATTGACCTTCATTTTTTTAAGAAACGCTTCAGGAGCAAAAACGGCCTTGCCCTTTATCTCCGGCATCTTCTCCAATCTCAACAGCATCTCTCTCATCGTCATCGGCTCGCGAGGCCCTGTCAAATTGTAAGTCCCGCATGTTTGAACAACCGCATTGTCCAGAATCCAACAGGAAAGATCTCTCACGTCGATAAATTGTACCGGTTGATCGGGTTCTCCCGGAGCCAGTACTTTTTCCCGGGTGAACAGCTTCACCGGCCAATAGGTAAAACGATCGCTGGAATCAAAAGGACCTGCAATCAATCCCGGACGCACGATCAAGCTTTGAGGGAAACGTTCCCTGACAACGGTTTCACATGCAGCTTTCAGTGCTCCGTAATGGGCGTTAATATCTGTTTCTTCAGGATTATCAAGACGCAGAAGGTGCGCTTCTTCTGTTAAATGTGTTTTTGAAAAGTCTTCGTAAACGGATATTGATGAAATAAAAGTATAATGGTCTGTCTGTCCCTTTAAGAAGGCGGCAGCACGCAGGATATCATCCGGGAGATATCCTGATGTATCAATGACATGGTCCCATTTTTGTCCCGACAAAGGGGAAAGCCCTTCTCTTCTGTCTCCATGGATGATCTCAACAGGCCATTCGGAAGGGGCAGGATGTTTTCCCCTGTGGAACAATGTGACATGATAACCCCGTTTCAGGCATTCTTCAGTCAGGTGGCGTCCCAAAAAAAGTGTTCCGCCAAGAATCAGGATACGCATAATTCTCCTTTTTCCTATGAGACAGGCAAAAGGAAGGAACTGTTTCAAAAAAAAGGCGGCCCGAAAGCCGCCTTTAAACAAATAATAGTTTAAGCTGAAATCTTACATCATGCCGCTCATAGCCAGCTGCTGGACGCTGTCAAATTTTTTCATATTCGCCGGCGCATTGAAAAGCGAGTCTTCAACCCCGGTTTTCAGCTGTGTGAATTCAACGGTTCCCACGCTTCCTTCTTCACTGGAAAAGGAAAAACCGACAATAAGCTTGTTGGAAGGATTCACATAGAAAAAGCTTTCTTCAGCATCTTCGTCTTCCGGATCCGGAATAATGCGATACTTCATAGCCTGAACACCTGCAAAAGTCTCTGTCCCTACTTTTTCAACAAGTTCTTTGGCCATCTTGGCAATACTATCCATTTCGGCCCCTGCACCGGCCATCTCATCTTCTGTAGATTCCACGTATCCGTTAAGTTTGGGATAGGCCAAAATATTAACGGATTTCCCGTCTTTTTCATTACTGATAATGATCATTTCATCCATTTTCATCATTTTGACCTGCTGATACTGAGCAGGATTATTAAAGCTGTCCTGAGCAATGATCATTTCTACGCGGCTGTTGTCTCCCTTCATGTAAATCTTTCCGGTAAACCGCATTTTCATGTTCTGAGCCGGCACAGAGATATTCTGAGTCATGTCAGCAGATATCCCTTTGTTTTCATAAGCTCCCATGTCAATGACCTCACCCACAGTAAGGGCAGCTGCGGCCACAACAGAAACAACAAGGACCAGAGCCATCATCATTATTCGTTTCATACCCGACCTCCTTTTTTATATCCCCCAAAGGGAACGATCGACATTGTCATCCTACTCCTCGTCTTCAGCCTCCACTTTGGCTTCGGCAATGACTTTTTCCATGACTTCGTGAGGAGCAACTTCATAATGGGAGAACTCCGTTGTAAATTTCCCCCGACCGCTTGTAGCGGAACGCAAATCTATCGCATAACTGAGCATCTCTGATTCCGGGACTTCGGCATCAATACGCTGCAGTCCTTTTCCTGCCGGGTTCATCCCCAGGATCCGTCCTCTTTTGCTGTTGAGTCCGCCCATGACATCACCCATGGACTCTTCGGGAACGGTAACCTGGACTTTCATGACAGGCTCCAGGATAGCTCCGCCGGCCGTTTCAAAGGCTTTTTTGAAAGCCATGGAGGCAGCGATCTTAAAAGCCATCTCTGAGGAATCAACAGGATGATAAGAACCGTCATAAAGAGTCGCTTTGATGTCAACGACCTGATATCCGGCTAAAACGCCTTTTTCCATGGCTTCTCTGATTCCTTTTTCCGCTGCGGGAATATATTTCCCGGGAACGACCCCGCCGACCACAGCATCCACAAACTCGAAACCTTTCCCCCGGGGCAGTGGCTCAAATTTGACATGGACATCACCGTATTGGCCGCGGCCTCCTGATTGCTTCTTATATTTTCCCTGGGACTGAGCCGGTTTTGTTATGGTCTCTTTGTAAGCCACTTTGGGAGTCTTTGTCGTCACATCGACGCCGAAGCGCTCCTTTAGACGGGCGACCATGACATCTAAATGAATATCTCCCATTCCCGAGATAATGGACTCATGGGTGTCTGTATTGCGCCAGCTTTTCAGTGACGGGTCTTCTTCAGTCAGCTTAGCCAATCCCGTTCCCAATTTATCCTGATCGGAAGAAGAAACAGCAGAAATGGCCAAAGAATAAATCGGCCTCAACTCCGGAATAAATTCGATGATCTTGTCATCGGAACCGGCTGTCAGGGTATCACCGGTTTTGATGCTCTCCACTTTGGAAATGACGCCGATCATTCCTGTGGGCACTTCACCTACATCGTTGATCTTTTTTCCTAAGGCTGTATAAACATGCGCAATACGCTCGCTCTTCCGGCTTTCCTGGACATGAACGCTATCTCCGGCTTTGAGTTTTCCAGAAAGGACTTTAAAAAAATTCATCTTGCCGGCATAGGGATCCACCAGAGTTTTAAACACTTTCGCACAGAAAGGAGCATTGGGATCAAGGGTGACGGGAACTTTCTCATCCTTTTTGATCTCATAATAATTATTTTCATTGAGAGGAGAAGAAACGTTTTCAGCAAAAAATTCCAGAAAAGTAGAAACACCGATCAATTTTTCGGCTGAGCCTAAAAGAACCGGGGCAATATTACCTCCGGCCATAGCTTTTTCAAGCCCCCGGGACATCTCTTCATCGGTAAGAGCTTCCCCTTCCAAAACTTTTTCCATGAGGCTTTCATCCTCTTCGGCGATGGCTTCCATAAGTTTTTCCCGGTATTCATCAACTTGAGTCTTCATCCCCCCGGGGATCTCAACCTCTTTAGCCGCACCGTCTTCCCCGTATTCATAAGCTTTCATCCCGACCAAATCGACCAGTCCCTTGAAATTCAAATCTTTCCCGATCGGCAGCTGCATTGCGACAGGCCGCGGATGTGTCAATTTTGCAGTCAATTCCTCCAGGGTCGAGTAAAAATCCGTATTTTCCCGGTCCAATTTGGTTACAAAAATATAAACCTTTTTCCCCATACGGGAGGCCTCTTCCCACACCGATTCTGTTCCTATCTGGATACCTGCCGCTGCAGAAACAGTCGTGACAATATGATCCGCCGCAAAGAGACCGGTCATCATCTCTGTAATAAAGTCACTATAACCGGGCAAATCGATTATGGTATAATGTGTTTTTTTCCAATCGAAGCTCAAAACAGACGAATTAATGGAAATCTGCCTTTTGATTTCTTCAGGAGAATAATCGGACACCGTATTTCCTTCTGTTGTATTCCCCATTCTGTTAATCTGTTTTGTTATCATCATCACAGCCTCAGTCAGGAGAGTTTTCCCTGTTCCGCTGTGACCTGCTAAAGCTATATTTCTGATTTTATCCATTTCTATTGTCATATGATCTCCTCCGTTCCATTCAGTTTATATCGCATTGGCCTCGCAGAACACCCTTTTTATGCAGCAAAAGGCGGGATGTCTCCACATGGCCTGAGACTTCTCCTCCGGTAAATATTTCCACATGAGCCGCTTTTATATCTCCTTCGGCAAGCCCTTTGACGTAAACATGTCGGGCTGCGATATCACCATGGACTTCTCCGGAGATATAGACAAAAGTTCCTTTGATATCAGCATAGACGACCCCTTCACGGGAGACGATCAGGACTTTATCATCCGGGGCCGAGATCTCTTTTGATTTAAGGCTCTCCAAAATCCGCACACTTTCTTCGTCTTCCAAATACCCGCCATGTGTCAGCGGGATCTCTTCTTCTTTATTGAAAAGACGCCTGAAAAAAGAAAAGATACGGTAGGACAGGCGGTCCTGTTTTCTGTCTTTTTCATATTCACAAAAAATAAGTTCTATGAGGGTTTTGGCCCGTCCCTCTGCTTCAATCCGGCCATTCATTCTATCAGGCTCCATAATAAAAAAGGGGGAGCAGACACTCCCCCTGCTTTTCAAGATCAGTTAACTTTGGCGTAAACAAGTGAATTGTTGGAGTCATTGGCGACCCAGACAATGTAGCCCACTCTGCTGTTTGACGCATAGGTCTCCGCTTCCCGACGCCAGGTATTCAGCTCTCTGGCTCTGGGTGCTCTTCCGTTTCTTTCGGTAAAACGTTCAGCTCTGTGTTCTACGATGAGATCGACATCAGGTTCGATAATAATCCATTTCGGCTGAGACCAGCCGCCTTTGGCGGGGTCCGTATTAAAGGGAGGAAGAGAGCTTCCGTAAATCCTTCTGGCATCTTTTTTCAATTTAGTCAGCTGATCAGGAGTCAGGATCTCTTCTTTACCTTTTTTCAATTTTGTTGTGTCCATAAGCGTAGTAATCTCGCTGTAAGAAACGATCTCTGTTTTCCTTTTAGGGAAAATTGCATTCAGCGAATCATAAATATCACTTTCAGTAGGATCGGGGATCTCCAAAGCCTCCAAATTAGCAATGAACGACTCCTTTATCTCTTCCTCAGTCATGTCGACATCGTCCTTGGAGAAGACAACCGGAGCGAAGAGATCTGCCAACTCATTGTGTGTAAAGTTGATGCCGCCTTTTTTCTCCAGCATCTCAAGGATCATCTTGTTATAAGTGTTTTCAAAAGTCGGTATAAACTGATCCTTTTTCACGTCAGTAATGAAACCCTCAAGAGAATCAAAAAGAGGCTGATCCTCAGGCGGGAAATTCCCGTCGTTCAACCTTTTATAGGATTCAACGATCTTTGCCAAGTCCTTTATAGACGTCTGGGCTTTGCTGATAGCGGCTTTATCCAGGATAACATTCCCTCCTGATTGACAGCCGGCTAAAACAGCCATTATTAATATGAAAATAAAAGGAAAAAACAATCTTTTCATACAATCCCCCTTCTGTATTTTTCTAAGATTTTACGGAAAAAAACAGGCAATGTCAATATATTATTTCCCTTCATGCTCTTTAAGCGCCTCTTTAATAACCTCACTCAATCTTTTGGTCCCCTCGTCAATGGCCTCAAGGGAAGGATAGGAAAAGTTCAGGCGGCAAGTATTTTTTCCTCCGTCATTGACATAAAAGGCGCTTCCGATGACATACGCCACATTATTTTCCAAAGCTTTATAAAAGAGGTCATCCATATTGATGAACTCCGGCATCTTCAGCCACAGGAACATTCCACCCTCAGGTTTTGTCCAGGTCAGGTCATCCCTGCGAGGCATATATTTATCCAGAGCGGCCAGCATCGCATCTTTTTTGACTTTATAGATCTCCACGTTTTTCTTGATCCGTTCTTCCAGAAGGCCTTTTTCCATGTAATAGGCGGCAATTTTCTGTGAAAAGGGCGGTGTACAAAGATCCATAGCCTGTTTGGAGACAACGAACTTGTTAATAATCTCTGCGGGCCCGATGATCCAGCCCAAACGGAATCCGGGGCAGAAGATCTTAGAAAAGGTATAGAGTCCCACCGTATGGCCTTCTGTGTCCAGAGAATAGATCGAAGGAACTGTCTCCCCGTTATATCGGAGACTGCGGTACGGGGAATCCTCTATAATCAATACCTGATACTTATACGCGATCTCTAACAAACGCTTTCTTTTTTCTAACGTTAATGTAATGCCCGCGGGGTTTTGAAAATCGGGGATAACATATATGAATTTGGGAGGACCGCTTTCCTTGACCAGACGTTTTATCTCAGACTCCAGCTTATCCATATCCATTCCGTCATCCTGAAGAGGAATGCCCACCGTACGGGCACTGTAGCTCCGCATGGCGCTGATGGTCCCCACGTAGGAGGGAAGCCCGATAATCACAGGATCATTAGGGTTGACAAAAAGTTTACAGACCATATCCAAGGCTTGCTGTGAAGCACTGACCACCAGAATATTCTCTTTGGTCAGTCCTGACACTCCATCGGCTGCCATAAATTTAATGATCTGCTCTTTCAGCATATCATCTCCCTCAGTGGTTCCGTATTGGAGAGCTTTGGTTCCTTCTTTTTCAAGAACTTCCGCTACAATCGGTTTTAAATCATCAACGGGGAAAGTCTCAGGAGCCGGTAAACCTCCGGCGAAAGAGATGATCTCCGGTTTGGCTGTCAATTTCAGCAGATCCCTGATAACAGAACGTTTCATGTTCATAGCGTTGATAGAATAAAGTCTTTCAATGTCGGATAACATAACCCCTCCTTTAATGGTTAATCTAATAAAGAGCACAACTGTGCAGCTCTTTCGCTTTTATTTTCATGACTAAAAAGATAAGAGCCCACGACAAAGACATTAGCCCCGGCCTCCAGGGCATAAGGCAATGTCTTTTCGTTGATCCCGCCGTCGACTTGAATATCAATATCCTTAAAAAGGGTCCGGGCTTTTTTTATTTTTTTCAGCATTTCAGGAATAAAAGACTGCCCCCCGAACCCGGGTTCAACAGTCATGATCAATATTCTGTCCAAAAGGGATGCCAGAGGCTCCAACAATGAGATATCCGTGGCCGGGGTCAGGGAGATCCCGGCTTGAATACCAGCGTCTTTGATCCGCTTCAGAGTAATATAGGCGTGGGGTGTCGCCTCTAAATGAAAAACAAGAATATCACTTCCGGCTGCAATAAAATCCGTTCTAAATTTTTCGGGATCTCGAATCATCAGATGGGTATCGATAACCGTTTCCGGGAAAGCGCTCCGAATCCGTTCTATGACAGGAGCTCCAAAAGAAATATTGTCCACAAAATGCCCATCCATGACATCACAGTGAATTTCATCAATAAAAGGAAGAACAGAGTCGATATCATCTTTCAAACGGGAAAAATCCGCATTCAAAATGGAGGCGGATATTTTATTCATCATTCAGCCCCTCCTCCGGACTACAGCCCCGAACATCCCGTCACCCGGGAAATCAGGGGGCAGAGCCTGATAAAACCCCTGCCTGAAAACTATACCATGAAAGGGCAAATGGTTCAATTGTTTTCTCAGCTGAAGATCTTCAAGGGAGGCCTCCGAATTATGGCGGCTTAAAAATTCCGTTATCTGTCCCTCATTTTCATCCCTATTCAAAGTACAGGTACTATAGATCAATTCGCCCCCCGGTTTAAGCAGAGAAAAGGCTTTCTCCAAAAAAGACTGCTGTATCTCTTTTAATGACATCAGATTCTCCGGGGTCAGGCGATAGGCAATATCGCATTTTTTTGACAGGACACCTAAACCTGAACAAGGCACATCCAAAAAGATCTTTTCAAAAGCACCGGGCGGGTCATATTTCAAAAAATCCTCCACAATAAGGCCGGGGAGGGGATAACCCATACGCTCAAAATTATGTGTCAGGCGGTCCAGGCGCCGGGAAGAAATATCCAAAGCTTCAACGGTTTCTCCTTGAAAATCGGGAGCCAAAAACATCAGTTTACCCCCGGGGGCGCTGCCCACATCCAAAAAAGGGCCTTTAACCGGCAAAGCCAATGAAGCCGCGATCTGGGCACCCAGGTCCTGAACAAAAAAGAGCCCCTCTTCATATCCCGGCAGCTCATCAGCCCTGATGCTACTGTGAACACGAAAAGCCGCAGCCTTTCCGACATTCCATTCATCGTAAGAAATACGGCTCTTGTCCAAAAGAGCCTTGTAAGATAATGGATCAGTCTTCTCAACATTGATATGGATATCATAATCCCGGCGATTCCTTAAAGAGAGCAGGGCCTTTTCCAAAGAAGGGCGGCCGTATTGCTTCTCTAAAAGCTCTGTCAGCCAAAGGGGTAGTGACATCCGGAGTGATAACGCTTGCATTTCATCAACGGGGAGAGTGACTTCTTTCCCGTCCCGTATAAAATTCCTTACTACTGCGTTGACGAGTCCCTTTTTCCCGGGATCAAGGCGTGAAGCCAGACGGACGGCTTCATGTGTAACGGCATAATCAGGAGATTTCTCTCCGAAGAGGAGCTCGTGAAAGGCCAGACGAAGAATCCACTGTGTTTCTTTCCCCGGCTTTTTTTTCAAATACTGTTTCAAGGCATAGTCTATATAAAGAAGGTTCTCAATGACTCCCCGAAGATGGAAAAGAATAAAGGGAGAAAGGTTTTCGCCTTCTATCAGACGGCTGAGAAAACGAGACTTCTCCCACTTCAAAAAAAGACGGATCAGTAAAAGACGCTCCTCTTTCATAAAAGAGAGATCCCCCATTCCCGGGAAAGGGTTCGAATGAAAGCGTTAACGGGGAAGCCCACAACATTGTAGTAGTCTCCTGAGATCGAAGAAATAAAAAAAGCTCCCCGGCCCTGAATCGCATAAGCCCCGGCTTTCCCTTTATATTCGTTGAAATCTAAATACCGCTCAATGACTTCTCCGGAAAGAGGCATAAAGTCCACCTGTGTCCTTTCATAAAAAGCGACCTGCCCGGCTCCCGGACAAATACATACTCCGGTGTAAACAGAGTGCGTCTTCCCCGAAAGAGATCGCAACATCTCATACGCTTCGCGCCGGTTCGACGGTTTGCCTAAGACCTGCCCCTTCAAAAAGACAAGAGTATCAGCGGTGACTAAAATATCCTGATCATATTCATTTTCGTTTTTCAGAGCATCCATTTTCTTGCGGGCCAGCTCCTTCACAACATCAGCCGGACGCTTACGGTTAAAAGAAACACTTTCATCAATATTGACCGGATAAACAGAGAAAGAGAGTCCCATACGCTCAAAAAGCTCTTTTCTCCGCGGAGAAGCCGAACCTAAAATGAAATGAAGGGTCATCGTTTTACGCTCTCAAGCATGAGTGTCACAGGGCCGTCATTCACAAGGGCAATTTCCATATGGGCTCCGAAACACCCTGATTCTACCACAATCCCTTGTTCTTTTATTTTTTGAAGGAACAGATTATACAGGGATTCAGCTTTTTCAGGCAAAGCGGCTCCCGTAAAAGAAGGCCTGTTGCCTTTTGAAGTATCCGCAAAAAGAGTAAATTGGGAAACAACCAAAACACTTCCGTCACTCTGTTTTAAAGAGAGGTTCATCTTCCCCTTTTCATCATCAAAGATACGGAGATTCACGATCTTTTGTGCTAAAAACGCACTATCACCTTCCGTATCGTCGGGAGCTACTCCCAGGAGGATGAGAAGTCCGTTGTCGATTTTACCGACACAGTTCTTCCCGACCGAGACATCCGCCCTTCTGACCCGCTGTATCAGAGCCTTCATCGGGGGAGCACCTCCCCAAACCTCCGGATCAGGCCACTATCGTCCAGAACAATGTAATTGGAGGGGTAGGAGTAAAACCCCGAAGGAGAAGCCGTCATCCATAAAAGCATTTTCCCGTTTTTCTGAAAAACCATTAAAAACGGCTCCTGAAGGGATACAGGGTTTCCGTTCATGGATAAAACGTGTCCGTCTTTGACGGTAATGTCAAAATCCTTTACGGCCTCGATCGGCAGTTCCCTTCCCCAATAGAGAAGATGATTCCCCTGGCCCAGAGGAGGAGATGCTCCCATAGCCTTTCTCATCCTTTCAACCGTCTCTTGGTCCAATGCTGTCACAGGAGCAGAGAAAAAATCCTTTACCGAGGGGAAAGCCAACCCTTCGCCCACAAAAACACTCCAGACATCCTTATGATCATCCCAGGCAAAACGGTTCAACCGGCCCGGAAAAACATGATACGCCCTTCCATTGAGATACAACTCTGTCACATCAGTGTCCACCACCAGAGTAAAGTAACGGATATTTTCTGCATAAAGCTTATTCGCTTTGAGACTCACAGAGAAAGAATTCAAGTTATAGTGAAGGAGCTCATAGACGTCCAGGGGGCCCAACCGGTTATTTCCCAAAGAGTATGAGCGCAAAAAAAGAGAATCGGAACGCTCACAAGACTCCTCATAAGACATGAAAAGCGTTTGAAGGGTCCCATTGTCGGGAAGCGTTTTTATACGGAAAAAATCCGGAAGAGAAAATCCTGTCTCTGTACTCTTTTTCCAAAGTGTTACGATGTAACTCCTCAATGTGTCGATTTCAGGGTCATATATAAGGGCTCCCGGGTTATCAAAATGGATAAGATGGACAGCCGGCCGAAATACCGGAGGATTTTTCTTGATCAGATCAATGAAGGGCCGCCCTGCTTTCCCTTCAATAAAAAGAAGCCCTATAGACTTCTCTTCCCAGAAAAAGTAAAAGTCATGAGCAAACAGCGGACGAGCCTTATCCCTAAACACATAGACATAAAGGTCCCCGGGACATGCATATTCCCCGGCCTTTAAAATCTCATAAGCTTTCTCATAGGAATCCGTAACGATCAAGCGGGCAGGCGCATCTCTCCCGGGAAGGAAAAAGAATTCATAGGGCGTCCGAAAGAGGGGGCCTTCAAATCGTGCAGAAAACCGGTGTAAAAATTCGTTTTTTTCATTGTCTCTTTTGCTCCGCACGGGGATATAATCTCCCCCCGCATGAGAGACCTCGAAGAGAAAACTTTTTCCCCCTGAGGGGGTTATCCATTCAACAACATTGTCTTCTCTCCAGTCATCAGGGCCGAGGACCAACTCGAAAGGAGTCCGGCCTTCATGAAGAGCAAACGTTTCGGATATGATATGCCCGTTGACCCGAAGGGTGACTGTCCGCTGCAAGTCTTTTTCAGATGCCCATTCTCCGTAAAGAGTCAGGGTCTCTTCGGGGCACAGATAAAACCGGTCGGCAGCCAAAATAAAATTTTCGCAAGAGACAAAAGGATTCAGGAGCAACCGTGCCGGTCTGTCCTGAAGGACAAGTGTCTTTTCTCCCCAATGATCCTTATCTTGAACCCATAATTGCATTTTGTACGCTTTATGCTGAAGAAGAGGCCATGATTCCCAGGGGAGTGTAATGTAGTAAATACGCCCCCGTGGTGTTTTCTGTTTCAATTCGACGTTCATCCCGGCTGTTGTCTTTTTTTCAATCTGTCCGGTACTGTTCCAGCTGATCTGTTTATCGGCATACCCTTCCAGAGAGAGGATCAGAGTAAAAGTATCCCCTTCCAATATGTCGTCATCATCGACACGAAAAAGAAAAGAGAGAACATCACAGGTATATCCGAAAGTCAAAACCCCGCTGAAATCGCCGCTCCCATTAAAGTTCCCGCTGACCACCTGACGCTCATACCCTAAATAGGCCGCCGGGTAAGGGTGCGCCTCTTCATCTTCGGCTAAGGGGGCGATCTCATAGGTCAACTCAGTATGCGGCATAGGGACAAACAGTTTCAATTCCAGTCCTGAAACCGGAAAAACAGAAGTCAGAAGAGAGAAAAGAATAACGGTTTTAAAAACGGATTTCAAAATCTCCCCCTAACTTGATTTCATTATAATCCTTAGTCGGAACTTCACTGCGGTAAAGGTTAAACCCCAAAAGAGCCCCCAAAGACATTCCCGTACCAAAATCATACCGTCCCCGGACAGATGATTCCCACGAGTAATAATCCGTTCCGGTCGTAAAAGACTGATCAATGTAACGGAAGGTTCCTCCTAACGTCAGCAGAGTATTCACGGTGCTCTCTTTTTTGCGCAGGAAACCTTTCAAAAGTTTTGAATTTCTGATACGGTAGTTGAAATCCACATAACCTTCCACCCGCTCATTGACCCTCTCATACATGGCTGTGGCCTGGTTCTGAACATTTTTGCGAAAATAACAACGCGTAGACAATGCCCCGCTCCAGGTCACCCTCCACTCGCTGAAAAGAGTCTCATCACTTACAATTTTAGAATAATAACCGTATGTCGTCGTCTCTTTTTCTTTATACTGAAATTTCAGAGTATGAGAAACCACCAGACGGTCGAAGTGTTTCAGCAAAGGAATTGGCTGAAAGCGGCTTACAGTGAGAACGGCATCAGGCCATGTCACGGATTCTTCCTTGCTTTCGTTTCCCTTGTTATAGCTCTCCGATAAGTTTTTCTCATAGCCCAGATCGAAGGAGATCCCTGTGATAAATTCTGTTTTAGCTGCCAAAGAAAACCGCTCTCCGTCCGTCTCCAGATCGGGAGCCCCTTCAACGTCAAGGCTGCCGGCCAATCCGAGGAAGACTCCATTGCGGGCCTCCCCTTCTTTCATGTCATAATAGTCCCGTTCATCGTATTGATATGACGTCACCAGATCCAATTTTTTTTGAAAAAAGGGCAAAAATCCGGCATAACGGATCATATGAATAGTCAGGCGAGTTTCATAGAGGCTGGTCAGATTAAAGGTTCGAAGATTATAGTTTCCCGCATTGATCGCTTTTTCATAGCTCCAATTCTCCTGAAATTGTGCCCTGTATTTTCCGTAAAGATCAAGGATCCAAAAAGTCCTGCTGTAAGTGTTGTCCAAAGTCGATTGCCTGTCATTTTTAGTATAAAGATGTTCAAACTCATCCCATTGTTCAGTTTGATATAAGGAAAAACTGGTGCGCCACCCTTGAACAGGAAGCCAATTCATATTAAAATTCCATCTCTCCGTCAGCCTTTTATAATCACTGTTCTGATTTTCTTCAAGCAGATTCAGGTAATGGGATTTCTCCCTTTTAAAACTGACATTAACAGACGAAGGTAGCCAATTTACTGTTAAAAGTTCTGCTTTCGGCGGGACATAAGAAAGGCCCATATTATGACTGCGCCGCTGTTGGTCCAGCGGGCGTGTCTCATTTCCCACATCCTGTTGATAACTGTCAAAGGAGTAAGAAAGAGTCGGCCATTGTCTCTTTGAAAATTTTGCACTGACACCCATTGTCCTTGTTTCTGTGCGTCCCCAAGTCCGGTAACTTACTTCGGAAAGGACTCCCGAATCCGTCTCACTAAGGGTCTGTCCATAATTAAAGTTAACCGGAAGATTGACACCGCTTGAACTCAAAAGCCAGGACGCTAAGTCGACGTTCGTTCTGAAAAGATGATTGGTAGAATTGATATATCCGGGAGACTGCCCGATAGCGGCAAACTGCCCGTCCCGATCGATATACTTATAATACATCCCGGCGATATTCTTATAACTGGCTTGAACGGATCCTGTTTTAGCTGTCCCCTCCTGAATACTGGAATCGACAAGCCGGATATCATTAACATAAAGCACACCGTTATAAGGGCCGTCTTCCCCGGTGACTCCGATATGGATATAGTTGATGACATTAATATTGGGGTCTCCCACAATTGAGCTTTCTGCATCTGTCCGGTCAATATGTGCAATATCAAATTCCAAATAATGCCAACGCCCCAGGTCTTCAGCCAGAACAGTTCGTTTCTTTTCAAAATAGTCCTCTTGACTGGTTTTCAGTCTGACCGTGAAGGAATAATCACCGTTTGTCTCCTTGGGGAAAAAGTAGACCCTCAGTTTATTATAAAGAGAAAAATCGCGGCCGGAGCCAAGGTCCTTGCGTGCAAAGGCATAACTTTCATCATTAACGCCCGGAACCATATCAAAGTCCATAACCAGAGAGACATCTTTCAAAACCCGGCCGGTATCCTTGTCGACTTTATGATGCAGGTTAATATAATTGGGGTCATCATACTGACTGATGGAACTGATCTCCAGAGAGCCGGCCTCAGGGTAGACCTGGTCTTCCTGCCAAACGGTGCCGACAATAGCCAGACGCCCTAAAGAAAATTCCGTTCCGCTGCTGAATCCTTCTCCCCATAAACGCAAGTGTTTGACGACTTTGAGAATAGTCTCATAATCCGTGCCCTCACTGAGCGGAATGGTCAAAACCCTCCAGTCATTGCTCTCATGAGATTCTCCTTCACCCAGGTCAAAAGAATAGCGGACGACAGATTCATTGGTATTAAGAACTCCATTCCGATTCAGATCTTCAGTATCCAGAACATTATTATCTTTGCCGATAGGATAAACGGTTCCGGCCAGGTCAAAGGCCCAGCCGATATCTTCACCCGCATTCAGCTCCATGTTGCCATTCAAATCCTCTGTATCCAAAAATCCGTCTGCATCAGCGTCTTCGCTGATATAACCCAGATCCAAATAAACCGTCCCGGAAGCCCCGCTGTTTGCTTTATACCAGATCTCGATCTGTCTGTATTGTGTCAGATCCATCCCGTTTTGTGAAACAACCGTTCCGTAAGAAAAAAATTCACCGGCTTCCGGCATTTGCCGAAAACGCAGGACCATATTATCCCCTGTTCCGTAATTGGAGTTGATCTCTGTCAAAGGGACGTACTCATTAACAAAATAATTGTATGAATCAAAGACCGACCCGTCGCTGACAGAAAAAGTCGGCACAAAACGGTTTTCGGAAGCGACGGCATCCGGAGGAGAAGCAATAAACCACGAGCCTTTGGCGATGGGCAAGCTTTTGACCTGTTGGCTTGATTCCATGTCTTCAATAAACACACTTCCATAGGTATTGGGGTCGACATTGCTGCGGGCTGCTTCAGCGGAAATGTTGATATGATAATCATCCCGGATATGATCGTATTTGACATTGGCTCCATACACGCGATGACGCATCGTCTCATCACCCATATGAGGAATATCCACATCATTGGATTCGGGCATCCACTCATCCATGTAAGTCGCCCCGACACTCAGGTTTTCATTTGGGTTGTATTCTACTCGGTTCCCCACTAATGTTTTGCTTTTAGACATCATCAGCGGCCTGTATTCATAGGTGATCTGCACGGAAGCATTGGCCGACATGACATTCTCATTAAGGATCTCAACAGTCCCCGTGAGATAGTCAATACGATAATCTCTTCCGCGGAAAAGAATCTCCCCGTTGACGACGACCCGCTCACTTCCACTGATGATATTAAACTGATTTAAATTAAAAACCGGGGTCGATGAGTAATATTCCGTATAAATAGAATACTTGCGAAGGGCTGTAGAACCCTCTTCATAGATTCCGCTATTGTCCAGGCTTTGCATCAACTCAATGAAAGGAACATCTCCGATCTCCGCGCGTATTTCCGATAAATAAAGCGGAAGGTCAGCGGTGATTCCCGATGGCTCGCTCTCTGAGAGAAACTGAAGCGTGTTAAAAGGCTGAAGAGATTCAAGACTTACATCTCCTCCCTGATAAAAAGAAAAATCCAAAGCTCCTGAGTCGAAATCTAAAAATGTTAGATCCGCCGTACCGTCATTATCTCTGTCAATCCCGAATAGATGCATATAGCTGTAGGTCTTTTGACTCAAATCCTCAGCTGTCACGGTCACACCTGACTTCCCCCCTAAATCGAGGATCTCCAGGCTCAATCCGGAAGCGTCAAGGTCCGAGGACCCCAAAAAATAAATATTTCTTTTTAAGAATAATTGTCTGATTTCCTGATACTCGACTTCGCTTCTTTTTGAATAAATGAGTGCCCCGTAATCAAATGTTTCCGGATCGGGATTTCCGTGGGTCACGGCATTGGCATCAGTATAGATCATAGCCACAGTGCCTGTGGTCGCCATGCTCTTTTTGATGATGATCTCCCCTTTTTCATGATCCACCATATAATCCGTTACAGGGATCAGAGGTTCGAAATAAAACTCCCCGCAGGGAATACGCCCCTGGTCCTCCTCGTTGAAGATTCCGTCATCGTAATAAAGATAGACCTCGCCTTCCACAAGAGGCAAAGAAATCCCAGGGATCCCCTGCTGAAGAGAAAGACGGACCGGAGATGTGGAGAAGTTTGTATCATAAGTCGTTTTTTGGATCATCGGGTTGACAGCCGACCAGCTGTTGCTTTGTGTGACCCCTTCCTCTTTTGTAATCAGGCCGTAATAGGAATACGGCCCCATGACCAGAGTCGCTTTAGCGCCGAAAAGATTCCTGTTAAATGATATAAATTCCGTATGAGGAAGACTTAATGTTATATCCCCCAGGGCGACTTCCCGGACGATTTCATCTTCTGTCCCTTTATAGACCACAGAAATACGTTCCCGGTTCTCATATTGTTGAGTATCATCATAATCCACATCAATAAAAATTCTGTTTTTAATAATCCCCTCCACTTTTACCTGCAGCTGTTGCTTGATCTCAGGATCGATTCCCCCGGCATTCTGATAAAGCGGGTCAGCCAGCTCGGTAACATTGGGATAGGTCTTTTTACTGACTTCAAAACTGATGTTTTTGCGTCCTGTTATTTTGATGGTCGAATCTTTTGCAATCTTAATATCGGGGACTAACCCTTCCGACATGACTTCATATCCTTGATATGTCATACTTTCTTCTGTAGATGTTTTCCAAAGATCCCAATCAAAATCCATATCGACTGCTAACGGCCAGTAATCCACGCCGTAATACAGAGGTTCAAGTAATTCAGTCCCGGGTGAAATCAAAAAGATAAAAAGAGTCATCAGGGAAAGGGATAAAAGATTTTTCATGTGTTCTCCGATTCCTGCAGCCGGCTCATGCGCCGGGCTACTGACAGGGCCTCAGGGTCTTCAGGGGAGCCGGCAATCATTCGGGCGATCTCTTTGACCACACCCTCTCCCTCTAATACTCTGACCTGCGTCACTGTTCTGCGTCCGTCATAGACTTTTTCGACATGGAAATGCCTTTTCCCTAACGCCGCGATCTGAGGCTGATGAGTAATGACAATGAGTTGGTATTTTTGTGAAAGACGGGCCAATTTAGATCCTACCATTCCGGCCACGGCCCCGCCGATGCCGCTGTCGATCTCATCAAAGATCATACACTCGATATCTAAATGCCGTCCGATAACAGATTTTAAGGCAAAAAGAATCCGCGACAATTCTCCGCCGGAAGCCGTTTTCACCAAAGGATGCCGCCCTTCTCCGGGGTTCGTCTCAATATAGAATTCTGCCCGGCGGCTTCCCTCCGGGCCAAATTGTCGATTACTGACTTCCATGCCCTGTTCGACAGGAAGAAACTCCACGTAAAAACGGGCCTTTTCCAATGCGATATCCTTCATCTCTTCCTCAAGGGCGGCCGTAAAGGATTCAGCTGCCTTTTGGCGCTTCTCAAAAAGCGTTGCATCCTTTTCGACAAGCTTTCGCCCCAAAGCGTCGATCTTTTGAGCGAATTTTTCCGCATCAAAAGTCATTTCTTCAAAAGATTCCAATTCTCCTTTGATTCGCCCGGCATAGGCGAGCACCTCTTCAACCGAGTCTCCGTATTTTCTTTTTAATTTTTCAATGGAAGCCAGCCGCTCGTTGACAGTGTCCAGGCGTTCTTCATCCAATTCCATCTCTTCCACATAACGCTGGAGCTGGCGGGCTTCCTCACTCATACCGTTCAAATGCCCCGTCAGCCTTTCTGCAAAACCGTCCATGGGCTCACTGATACCCCGGAGCTTTTCCAATCGTCCCAGGACATCATCAAGAGCACCGGTAAAATCATCATCTTCATTAAATAATCTGTGAATGAGAGCCGTGTGTTCCATGATCGAACGAGACTTTTCGAGCAACCTCACCTCATCTAAGAGAGATTCGTCTTCTCCGGGTCTGGGAGACACCCCTTCGATCTCACTCAGCTCAAAACGATAGGTGTCGATTTTTCGGCGGATGTCCCGCTCCTCTTTTTTAAAATTCTCAAAGCGGTTCACAAGGACGTAAAGCTCCTTATAAAGTTTTTGATATTCATCCAAAGCCTCCCACGGCATACCGTAATAATCCAAAAAACGCAAATGATTGGCCGGATCCATAAGCATCTGATGTTCACTCTGATTATTCAGGTCAAGCAAGCGCTCTGTGATTTCTTTAAGCTGATTCAGGGTCGCAGAAGAGCCGTTAATAAAGACTCTGTTCTTTCCGTTTCTTTTGATGATCCTTTTGACAATACAGACATCCTCGTCAGGAAACCCTTGCTCTGCCAGCCAGGACTGTAACAGAGGACTTTTAGTATAAACCGCCTCGACCACAGCTTCGTCGGCCCCTAGTCGGATCATTTCCTGATCAGCCCGATCCCCCATAGCCATAGCAATGGCATTGAGAATAATGGACTTTCCCGCTCCGGTTTCTCCGGTAATCACATTGAAGTCGGGACTGAATTCCATAGAGAGGTTTTCAGCAATAGCAAAGTTCTGCATATGAATCCTCTCTAACATCTTTCATCCCCCCTTTTTCCCCAGTGAAGCTTCATCCGCAGCACCTGATAGAAATCCCAATCCACGGTCCGTATAACAGAAAAAGCGTCCTCAGCAGGGAACACCTCCACAGGGTCTGTGGTCTTTCCTTCAAGGCGGCCGTCAATGATAAGGGACATGGGCTGATGCGGAACGATCTTGAGCAGATGTTTTTCTCCCATGATCAAGGGACGGATCCCCAGGGAATGGGTCGCAATGGAATTTAAAATATAACCGCCTGTCTCAGGATGCATGATCGAGCCTCCCACGGAAAGGTTATAAGCCGTCGAGCCTACAGGCGATGATACGATCAAACCATCTCCTGTTTGAGAACAGACAAAGTCTCCATTGAGGAAAACATCATACCGAACCATATCCTGAACACGAAGCCCTTTCAAAACGACATCATTGACCGCTCTTCCCTTTAAATCAGAACCTTGATAGCGTAAATAACGGAGATGCTCCACTTTGTAGCGGTTTTGAAGAAAAACACGCTCCAATACGGTATCGGTTTGCGAAAAATCCACTGAAGTCAAAAAACCCAAATGCCCCAGATTGATTCCAAAATAAGATTTCTTCGTTCCGAAATGCGACAGCGCATACAATAATGTTCCGTCACCTCCCAAAGTAACGATCCAATCCGCCTTTTCAGGGTCTTCCACAACATCAGTATGATGAGAAAACCACTGTACAAGAGGTTCTGTTTTTCCGGCCCATTTTTCTTTTCTTTTCGGATTAGAGATCAAGGAAATCTTCATCTTTAAACACTTCCCTTTTAATATCGTCTGGGGTTATGACCATTCCGGATTTTTTTTTACAGAAAATAAAATACTCCCTGTTTCCTTCCCCTCCCAAAAGGCGAGACCTTCTGATTATAAGAGGAAACAATCCCTCTTTCAACAGATAATCTCTGAAGCTTTCCAGAATACTTTGATGAAGAGAAAGATCTGTGACGACTCCTTTTTTGTTTTTAGCGTTGGGAGAAGTCTCAAATTGGGGTTTAAAGAGGAAAAGAAAACGACGGGACGCTCCACTCATCACCGGCACGACTCGTTTGAGAGAAATAAAGGAGAGATCCGCAACAATAAGTTCAAAATGCGCCGGGCTCTTTCTAAGGAATTCCCGTATGTCGCACTGTTCTTTCAGGGTGACACGGCTTTCGTCGCGCAAAGATGAGTGAAACTGCCCTCGACCCACGTCTACTGCCCAGACATGAGACGCTCCATGCTGCAGCATGATCTGTGTAAAGCCTCCCGTTGAAGCTCCGGCGTCACAGACAGTGAACCCGCTGACGGATATCCCGGTTTCTTCTAAAAACAAATCCATTTTTAAAGCGGCTTTATTGACAAACGGGACCGGATCTCCGGAGACACGGATCTCATCGGCTCCCGACACACATAAAGAAGGTTTCCCGACAAGACGTCCGTTAACCCGGACAAAACCACTCCGCACGGCCCTGGCAGCCCGAACACGGCTTTCAAAATAACCTTTCTGTGTCAAGTAGGCATCTATTCGCTGCGGAACCATTCCTCGACCTTCCTTGCCAAAGCTTCTCCTTTCAACCCGCATAATGTCATCAACTCATCCTGGGCTCCATGCTCTACAAAAGCATCGGGAAGACCGATTGAAAGAAAACCCTGTGTATATTTTCCTTTTGACAATAAAAGTCCCCCCAAAGCCTCTCCGATCCCGCCGGATATTGTCCCGTATTCCAGCGTGACTACAGCCCGATACCGGCTGGAAAGAGCCAATATTGCCGATTCGTCCAAAGGCTTGGCAAAACGGAGATTAAAGACGCCGGCAGACAGTCCCGACTGCTCCAGCTCTTCAGCAGCTTTCAACCCTTCGGCGACCATACGCCCTAAGGCCAGGATCAGAATGTCTTTTCCTTCCCGAAGCAAGACACCTCGTCCGTATTCCACAGGAATCTTTTTTTTGTCAAGCCGTGGAATCGACTCTCCGCGGGGATAACGCAGGGCAATGGGACCTTTTTTAAAATCATAACAAAACCGGACCATCGCTTTCAGCTCATCCCTGTCAGCCGGTGCTAAAAGAGTCATCCCCGGTACGGACCGCAGATAGGCGATATCAAAAGCTCCGTGATGAGTGGGCCCATCCTCGCCCACCAGGCCCGCCCGGTCCAAAAGAAAACGAACCGGAGCTTTTTGCAAAGCCGTATCATGGATCAATTGATCATAGGCTCTCTGAAGAAATGTGGAATAAATGGCTACAAAGGGTTTTTTCCCTGACAGGGCTAAGGCTGTAGCCATTGTCACCGCCCCTTCTTCGGCTATTCCTACATCGATATAGCGTTCCGGAAAAGACTCTTTAAAAGCGCATAACCCCGTTCCGGAAGGCATGGCTGCTGTTATGGCTATAATATCAGGATCTTTTTCTCCCAAGTCTTTCAATTCTCTTTTAACGATATTCGTGTAGGTCTGTTTCTTTTTTTTACTGTTCCGCCCCGAAATGCCATGATAGGTCTCCGCATCTTCTTCAGCCGGAAGATAACCTTTCCCTTTTTTCGTCCTCACATGGAGAAGGACCGGCCCTTTGATCTCTTTGGCCTTTTTCAGCAAAGAGATCAGCTCTCTGATATTATGGCCGTCGACAGGCCCGATATAGTTGAATCCCAGGTCTTCGTAAAAAGCTCCCTTGATCATCATGTTTTTCATGGATTCTTCCAACCGCCTGAGCCATTCATAGATTGAAGCCCCCGCAGGCAGGCTTTTGACGAATTTTTGCATATCTTCACGGATACGGTTATAAAAACGGGCTGAAATCGCCCGGTTAAAATATTTGGACAACCCCCCGACATTTTTGTCAATAGACATATCATTGTCGTTCAAGATCACCATGACATTAAGCTTTTCCGACCCGATGAGGTTTAAGCCTTCGAAGGCTAACCCGCCTGTCATGGCCCCGTCTCCGATCACGGCAATGACCTTATGCTCTTCATTGTTGAGATCCCGGGCTTTGGCAAAACCTGCAGCAGCCGCTACAGACGTAGAAGCATGACCGGCTCCGTAAACATCAAACGGCGATTCTGCCCTCCGAAGAAATCCGGAAATTCCGCCCCTGCATCTGAGAGTCCCAAACTCTGAGATCCGTCCGGTGATGATCTTATGGGCATACGCCTGATGTCCGACATCCCAGATGATCTGATCCTGAGGTGTTTGAAACGTATAATGAAGGGCCAGCGTCAGCTCTACAACACCTAAAGACGGAGAAAGATGCCCGCCGTTTTTCAGACATTTCTCGATAATGCATTGACGGATCTCCTGTGATAATTCCGTCAATTCATCAGAGCTCAGCTGACGAAGCTCCTCAACGGAGAAGCCGTCATGCAGCAACTTTTTCTTTGCCGTTGTGGATACACGCACCGTGCTTTCCTGTAAATACTGTTCCTTCTTTTCTTTCATGCATTACATCATACAGGACTTCAAATAGATTTCAAGATATCCTTTGCCGGGAAAAAGCTTGCGGAAGTCATACATTCGTTTATACTTCTGTCCATTATGATATCGCTTTTTCATGTTGTCCTCTCTATTCTTCTTCCCATCTCTTTGGGTATACTTTTTCGTTTTTTCGGGTTTACTCAGGAAGAATCTACAGCGCTACGGAAATTCGTTATCAAAGTCACCGTCCCCTTCATTGTCTTTCGCAATCTTCTTCAGGCAGATTTGGAAAGCCTGACACAGATCCTCCCTTCTGTCACTGCCATGATTCTTATGACGGTGCTTTTTTCCGCAACCGCATTGGGAGCAAGCCGTTTTCTTCCGCATCATAAGGATCTCCGCCACGCCTTTATTTTTTCTACATTTGTGGGGAATTACGGCTACCTGGGCTGGGGGGTCATGAATCAATTCTACGGAGATGCCGGTTTTACGCGGGCCGTTTTTTTCACTCTCTTTTTCTGGCCGGTCTTCCTCCTGGCCGGGTTTGCCCTTATCTATCTTTTAAACAAAAAAGAAGATTTTTCTCATCGCGGACTTCTATTGATCTTGGGGAAAAACTCCGCCCCGCCTCTGCTCTCAGCAGCAGCCGGCCTTCTTTGCAACCTCTTTACCTTTCATCCGCCGCCCTTGCTTAATACGCTGATCAACCAATTCGCCGCCATGACCGTTCCTTTGATCCTCTTCACCATCGGGCTCTCTTTTCATTTTATTCTTAAACGTTCCGATCTTCCGACCATCCTGTTGTCCTGTATTCATCGCCTCTTTTTGGGTTATCTCATAGGACTTGCCACATGCGCATTCGTTTCGCTCTTTTTTTCCCTGGACCCGATTACAAAAAAAGTCATCCTTATGGAGTCCGTTATGCCCACGGCCGCCATGGCTCCTTTTTTTGCAGAACATATTTCTCTTGATAAAAAAGTTCAGGCTTCTGTCATCACCCTGTCTACAGCTTTCTCCCTTTTGACTATACCACTTTGGTATTTAGTCACAGAAGCATTATTTTAAAAGGAGTTTTATGCTTTTCTATGCAGTAAAAATAGTTTTGACGACCCTGATCATTGTCCTCATTTCCGAGATTTCGAAACGAAACACTTTTATCGGTGCTTTACTGGCCTCTCTGCCCCTCACATCCCTTTTAGCTATCATATGGATCTATATTGAGACAAAAAAGACACACGCCATCGAGTCCCTCTCTTCTCAAATATTTTGGCTTGTGCTTCCTTCGCTACTCTTTTTTTTGACTCTGCCTTTTTTCCTGAAAGCCAGGATCCCCTTTCTCATAAGCCTTCTCTTATCGGCCTCTCTCACCGTAGGCGGATATTTTATCATGCTCTTTTTTTTAAAAAAAATTCAATAAAGAAGACCCTCGCCATATCTCAAAAGGAATCCGGAAAGACGCACGGAGTCTTTGGACTGAAGGAAAGAAACCGGGTCTGCAGGAATATTATTCACTCGCACTTCCCAGTGAAGATGTGGGCCGGTTGAAAATCCTGTGGTCCCGACACATCCCAACAGATCTCCCTTTTTGACCCGATCTCCCGGTTTTACGGCCAGAGAATCCATGTGATAAAAAAGGGACTTCACGCCAAGGCCATGATCCAAAACCACCGTCATACCCCGGGCATAAAAATCTTCGGCACACAGCACATCACCCTTTTCCGGAGCGAATACCGCTGTGCCCGCGGGATTTCCCCCGATATCCAGTCCTTTATGGTAAACGGCGTAGCGGCCGCCGTTATATGAACGGATCCTGCCAAAAGGAGAGGTCACACGCCCTTTCAAAGGAAGCTCAAAATCGTGATACCCCCTGCGGGAAAAAGGATTCTCTTTTCGAAGCAGGCGGGACACCTTTTTGTTCTCATAGGACAGAAGATAGGACCGTATATCCCCCAGCCCGTCGTTTCCCGTAAAGACAGCTCCTAAAGAGATCTCCTCTTTTTCATAGGGTCCGGGCCGGACGCTGATGTCAAAAGACTGAGTGACTGTCTGATTATCCCGGGATACAGCTTTTACGGTCACATGGCTTTTGCTTCGAGAAAAAAGAACAGGATAAAGAAGATAAAGAATACGCTGATTATTCTTTCCCCAATGAAGAGGAGCCGGTTTTTCATCAATTGTCACAGCTAATTCTGAAAGGGGGATCGTAGGCGACAAAATAATTTTTACTGGCTTCCCTGTCACACAAGTATCAGGGAAAAAAACAAAACCCAAAATTAAATCATCGGCGTGCAAAGGAAGAGTGAAAGAGGGCCCATATCCTGACAAGGTGATTCCGCTTCCGGGGGGAACCATAAGAGGCAATTCAAAAACTAAATAGTTCTCCTCTGCTGTAGAAAGGAGCTTTTCTCCGCCGATAGCGGCTTGAAGGCTCTCTGAAGGATAGCAGAGCCGATTCACATACAATCTGTGGGATTGAAAGAAAAAAGGCAAAAAGCCTCTTAAACCGGCCCCTCCCCAAAGAGAGGCCGGGAAGAGAATCAAAAAAAGTAAGAGAAGCGCTTTAAATCTATAGATCTTTTCCGGCTTCATTGTCCTGGGGGCGGTTTTTGGATTCCTGAGCTTGGCTTGATGATGCCCCCATATTAACATCACCGTTCAGAATACCTCCTTCTTCCAGAAGAAGTTTTCCTGTTTTTAATTTACCGGTAATGGCTCCTGTCCCATGAATCACGGCACGTTTTTTGGCTGTCACGTTCCCATTGATCTTCCCGGCGGTCACAACTTCATCGGCATCGATATCCGCATGGATATCTCCTGTCGAAGAGACGATGACTTTACCCCCGGCTTTAATATGACCCTTAAATTTCCCGGAAATGGTTATTCCGTGTTCGACGTTCAATGTGCCTTCGATCCGGCATGTCTCTCCGATGAATGTTTCCATACGCTCATGATCCATAAATACCTCCGTTTATCATTATCTGATATTTTCATTTAAAGCGACATTCAGGCCCCGTAAAACCAAAAAGGGATCTAACTCAACGGGGTGTTTGATAAAATCAGCGAAAAAGAGAGAATATCCGCCTGTGAGGGCAACCCGGCAGGGGCGGCCCACAAACTCTTCAATACGGGTAATGCAATACTCCAATGCCCCCAGTACGGTCCAAAAGACTCCGGCATTGACGGCCTCTGCAGTATTCCTTCCGACATTTCGGGCGGGGACTTCCAGATCTATCATATCGATCTGCGATGTTTTTTCCGCTAACGTCTTTAACAACGAATACGGGCCAAGAGAAATCATCCCCCCGCGGAACACACCCTTTTCGTCAATAAGCGAGAAAGTCATGGCTGTCCCGACATCCACGACAATAACAGGGAAACCGTATAAATGACGGGCTGCATACCCCCCCATAATGCGGTCTTCACCTAAAACGCCATGATAATCGATTTCCATTTGGAGATGAAGATCCTGTACACTGAATAGTTTCTTTCGGACAAAAGTCTTGATAAGGCACTTGATCACACCGGTAGCTTCGGGTACAACACTTGAAAGAGCGGCATAATCGACGCCCTTTTGAAAAAATTTGTTTAATTCAGATTCTGTGGCAATTTCAGGTCTTGTCATAATACTGCGTGTGGGATAAGTCTGATAATTTTCAATATCACTGCCGTTAAAAAAAGCAAATTTGACCATTGAATTACCTGCATCAATGATAAGAGACCGGTGAGTCATCTGACCTCTTTTCGGCTTCCCGGTTTAACGTATGGAACATTGTCACGGCATAGCGGACAGTTCGCAGGGTCATATGAGGTGACGTTTAACGTAAGAAGAGCCCTGGACGGATAACCGAAAACGGTTTCCCCGTTACTTCTGTCGACAAGAAAACCTACCCCGACAATATGGACCTTCAATGATTCTAAAAGAGCAATGACTTCTTTGACGGATTTTCCTGTAGTCACGACATCTTCACAGATCATGACACGCTCTCCCTCAGAAAGTGAAAAGCCGCGCTGCAATGTCACTTCCCCGTCAACACGCTCTGTAAAAAGAGCTCTCACCCCTAAAGCCCGGGCTGTTTCATGAGCGACAATAATCCCCCCCATAGCGGGCCCTACAACGGCATCGATCTGTTCTGATCGGAACTTTTCGGCAAGGCTTCGCCCTAAACGCTCGGCGACATCAGGGTATTGCAGGACAAGAGCGCTCTGCAAATATTGATCGGAATGCCGGCCCGATGATAAGAGGAAATGTCCTTTTAAAAGAGCCCCTTTTGATTCATAGATCCTGAGTAATTCTTCCCTTTCCAACTTTCCCTCCTTTAATGAGTCCTTCATATCATGCCCGCCTCACCGGGATGTATCCGGAGCTATGGTATTATAGCATTTCACAGATTCTATTCAATGATAAATCTTGCCCCGTTGTCCTCCTGCCGAAACCCGGCACGTCTGAAAAGAATGCGGGGCTTTCTTTTTTATGTGATCGGGATTCACAGGTTGAAAAGATTAAATCTTTTAAAACCATGCAGCCTGCAAAAAAAAAAGATTACAATATCAGGGATTCAATTCAATACGGAAATCTATAGCGGCGGCCCGGCTTAATGTTGCTGAGACCCCGCAGTATTTTTCATGAGACAAAGTCACAGCCTTATGGATCTTTTCTCTGTCCAGGGCTTCTCCCCAGAACCGGAAAAGAACAGTAAAGGAGGTAAACGGTTTCGGAAACTCGTCAGCAAGTGAAGCCTCAACGACAATATCCATCTTTTCAGGTAAAGCCCTCATTTTTTTTAAAATAGAGACCACGTCCATCCCTGTGCAGCCGGCTAACCCCGCTAAGATCATCTCTTTAGGACTCGGGGCCGATTCCTGCCCGCCGACATCTCCGGAGGCATCCATAACGGCATATCCATTTTTGCCGTGAGCTTTGAAGAGCATATTACCCTTCCATTCCGTAATCACTTTCATCTTGCTCCTCCTCTCTTTTACCGCTTAAAAATTCGTCAAGCAATACCCGCGCTCTTCCTTCATCCTTTTTTTCTACGAATACCCGGATACCTTGGCTGAATGTCAACCCGGGGCTGACTCCCCCGCAATCATCATGAAGAAATGATACATCTATGCCGTTAGCTTCAAGAAAGCTGCGCAAAATCTCCGCTTCTGCCAGGAGAGACGTCTCATAAAGAAGAATTGAAGGCGTCATATCTCTCTCATTTTTTTGACGGGATCTCCCGGATGAAAACCTCTTTGATGTTATCTTCCATTTCCTTGCGTTTCTCATCATAGCCGTCACGCCCCATAATGGCATAGGTCGCCTTCTTTCCCTCTTCGACTCCGGGCTGGTCAAAGGGGTTGATATTGTATAGAGTAGAAGAAAAGACTGTCTGCAGCTGCAGGGCATAGATCAGCCCACCCAGGTGATAAGCATCCAGAGAATCCATAGAAATCGTGTAGCTCGGTTTTCCGTTGAAAGCCAGAGCGTATTTGACGCCGGCCAATTCAGCTGTGATCAAGTCATGGGAGCTTTTACCCTCAAAGTAAGACAGACTCTTAAACTTTTCAAGTTCTCCCACATGAAAAGACCTGTCCCGGTCGGGTTTTTTTACTTCAAAAAAGACAAAAAGTTTGTCGTTCGGCCCTTCGATAAAAAGCTGTAGTAAAGAATGCTGATCTGTGGCTCCCCTGAGAACGACCGGTGTTGTCCCGGTCTCTACGGTATTGCTGTCCAGATCGTACTTTTTTCCCAGGCTTTCTGCCCATAACTGCTGATACCATAAGCCCAATCCCTTCAGGGCGTCTTTGTAACACATCAGCGCAAAAATATTTCGCCCATACTGCGTATGATAGAGATAATTAGCCAAGGCACTGAGAGCAACAGGATTTTCTTCCACAGGGGTGCGCCGCCAATATGAGTCGATATCTTTTGCCCCTTCCAGAAGCGCGTCCAGATCGATTCCCATAAAAAGAGCCGGCAAAAGGCCAACGGGGGTGAAGATGGAGTAACGTCCTCCGACTCCTTCGGGGATAAACATCGTAGGAAGATGATATTCCCCGGCGATTTTGATGAGATCCCCTTTTTCACGATCGGTTGTCACAATCAGATGCTCATGAAGGGGAAGCCCCTCCTCGTTAAGCAAGTTGAAAATCATGGAAAAAGCGGACATGGTTTCTGCCGTGCTCCCCGACTTTGTAATAATATTAAAAACGGTGTTCTTCAGGTCAACAACATCAAAAACATTGAGAATTGTAGCAGGATCCGAGTTATCAATAAAAAAGACTTTTTGGTCGGAGATCAGATTATGATATTGATGTTTCAGCGCATTAAACAGGGCATAGGCCCCCAAAGCCGAGCCTCCGATTCCCACAACCACAAAATTCTTGTATTTACCCAGTAAATCGCCCCACTTTTTGACATCTTCATGATCATCATAGGGCAATTCCATAAAATGATACGGATACCCGCCTCGGCCTTTTTCGACCTTTAAGTATCCTTTACGGGAAATCTCATTCCACATATCAGGGAAATTCGGGCTGAGCCCGAATTTTTCCCCGATATTGGCCTGTAAAAGGTTTGAAAAGTCAAATGAAATCATGCTGACCCGGCTTAATACTCTCCGCGCAATCGGGCTTCAATGATCTCCAGACGCCCCCGGACATAAGAGTACTGGGGATTATTTGCAATTCGCCGGTAATGGGTCTGAGCGTCTCCCCAACGTTCCAGAGTAAAGAAGACATCCCCCAGAATAGAATGAGCGTATTCATTATCTGAGATCTCCAGAGATTTCCGGGCATTGGCAATCGCACTGTTGAAATTTCTCAGTTTCTGTTGGGCGTCGGCCAACAGGGCATATCCTTTTTCATTATCAGGATAAAGCGATGTAAACTGCTCCAGCACTTTGATCGCTTCCTGTGCATTCTGAGCATATTGTGATGTTCCTTTACTGTACATCTCAGCTTTGCGGACATAGGAGCTGGCCAAATGAGTCATAATCTGACCTGAATCGGGTCTGATGCTGAGTCCCTTTTTATCTGTTTCAATCGCCTTGTCATAGTAAGAGATTCTTAATTGCCTGTCGGAGGAAGAAAGGCTGGCCTTGCGCGAACCCACAGACATCCCCATGGTCAGATAGGCATCAGCCAAATAGTAATAGGCTTGCCAGTCATCCGGCCGGATTTCGACCATTGATTCATAAGCCTTGATCTGCCCTTCATAATCGCCTTTTTCTTCATAGGTTTTCCCCAACTGGAACCAGCCGTTTCCGTCGCGGAAATTGGGGTCCTTTTTTAATCCGTATGTATAATATTTGATAGCCATATCAAGACGTCCGTCTTGGCGGTAAATACTGGCCAGGGCGAACTCTGCTACAGCGCTTTCCGGATTTATCCCCATCGCCTTGGTATATTGCGCATGGGCCTGCTCGGATTGCCCGCTTTTTTCCAATATAGCTCCATAATTCAAATAGCCGTTAATATCTTCAGGCCAGCGTTGAATGTACTTTTTAAAATATCCTGAAGATTTATCATATTGGTCCATATTCCCGTAGGCCAGGGCCAATCCCATAAGTGTTCTCTGAAAGATTCTTTCTGTCGCCTCATCTTTCAACTCGGCTTCAGAGAGTTTACGAAGATGCTTTTCAGCCTCTTCATAGTGAGGAACAGCCCCTTCCCAGTTTCTCGCAGCCGCCTGGTTATAACCTTTGTTATATGCCACGACATAGAGAGGAGTCTCTTCTCTTTCAGTGATCGCTCCGAAGGGATCCTCTTCCTGTGTTGAGGAACAGCCGGCCAAAATGAAAAGGCCCGCAATGCCTAAGACAAATGTTAAAATGAATGCTATCTTCTTCATATTACACCTCACTTTTTTATGATCCCAGACCGATGAGATGCTTGATGGCAACCCACCACTCTTCCTGTAAAAACTGCACGCGTCCGATGAGCAGGGAAATACGGGCCATGACCGTATATCCGAAAGAAGCCCCAAAAGTGATCATCAGGACCCAGATACCCACTTTGGCAACATGCCCGTAAGCACCCGTATGCTCCTTGGAAAAGAAAAAATACACCAAAGCAGACAAAACCGCAAGGAGAATTATAATAGCATTCACTGCCGCTGCGGTACCTCCGTTATTAAAGTGAAGAGAGGCAAAGGGGCTCAAGGTCGCACCGATCTGCTGTAAAATATTCGTCTGAAGCTCCATAATAATACTGAACCCTACACTCATCCCCACAGAAAAAGCCATGGCCCAGCGTGAGATCCAGGCAATGGAGGGAATCAGACGCATAAGCATGAAAACACCCAGCAAAACAGGCATGACAATATTGAAATAGGCCCAGAAACCTTCCGCTTCCCCCCAAGCCACAATTACATTTGGCCAAAAGACATTGTACACATTATAGACAAACCAATACCCCGCCGAAGTCCCGATAAAGAGATGTTCGGCGAACTTGTAGACCGGATTGTCCTTATAAAGAAAACTAAAAATGGCAAGGGTCAGTGCTCCTGCCAGAAAAATTCCGATTGCTCCAGCAAATGTCATCATCATCACCTACCCCTGCTTTTTTCTTTTCTTCGTTTCAAAATCAACATGGTCGTGTTCCCGATAATGATAAAGAGAATAATCATCAAATGAGCCCAATTCTGAGCGCTCATCCCTAAGGAAGCGGAACCGGAAACATCGATCAGCGTTTCATATTCTGCAGCCCCGCGCAAGCCTCCCATAAGACCCTGAAGCTGCCCGGAGTTGTAATAGGCATAAAAGGCCGGAGCGCTGACAGCCGTCACTCCGCCCCCCACGGGCACTTTAAAGCGGTCTTGTGCGATCATGACCCAGTGCTTGATCCCCGGATCCCCGGCAGACATGGAGACCACATAATCAAAATCCCTCAATGTTTTCAAATCCTTAAAAAGGGGAAGGGTACTGAGTGAAGCCCCGTAGGTGTCTGTGGGAAAAGGATCTGTTATCGCCGATCCCATACTGCTGATCAAGACAAGCCCCCCGGTCTTATAACCCAGATTGACATAATCCACGCCGTATTCCAGGTTATTCCGGGGACCCACGTCATCCATAATCCCCTGAGCCAATTTCGGTCCCTGGGGCCAGAGGCCCATGAAGACCATTTTATGTTTTTTCTGAACACAATGGTAGACCACCGCTTCCGACATGGGCTGCAATTCCGCCAATGTGGAGGGGTCATAGTCAAAAGAAAGCAGGATGATGCTTCCTTCCGGCAAGGCTTCGATCCCCTCATAAATGCTTTGAACAATGGGAGACCCGGGGACTTTCACCGGGACTTTGAAAAGCAGCGGAGTAAAGACGGCGATGCCGATGATCAAAAAGATGATGCGGCGGTCCAATCGATCGAGTTTTTCAAGAAATGTCATAATACCCCCCTATTCTCCGCCCAGGTAGGAACGCTCAATACCCAGGATAATTTTGATGCCTGTGGCGATAAGCCCCAGAGCCGCCCCCATCAGGACAGCCCGTTGGCCGGCCATATTCATCACTTCCATGATCCAGTCAGTAATAGTCGGCAAATAGAGAAACTCAAACTTTGTCCCCACAAGCCATCCGGAGACCCATTCTCCCAAAGGCACGCGGCCCAACATCACAATAAACGCCGTGATGAGAAGAATCGTCGCCATGACCGATTTGGCGCGGAAAGCCCGGAAAGATGCTGATGCTACATAAAAGGCCAAAAGAGAAAAGATCGTGGCGCTCAATGGTTTATAAATATGTTCAAAGATAAAATCGAAGGCGGGCCCGTCGATTCCACCGCCGAGAAATCCCGCAATAATCGTGCCCAAAAGGCCGGCAATGGTCACCCATTGGTAGAAACGGTCCTCTTTGCGGCCCCTTCTGGCTTTCTGATAACTCACAAGCAAAAGGTTCAACAGCCCCAAAACCATGGTAAAGGTCACGACGATTAAAAACCACTGCTGCAGATTATCCCGGGCAACGGCAATATTCGGTTTCGGGATAAAAAAAGCGGCAATCATGACAAAAGCCACGAATGCGGTGATCAATATGGGAAATTGTCTTTTCCAAAACATATTAGCTCCTCCTGTCAGCCGATATTGGCAAACAACTCGACGATTCCCAGTTCAGGAAAAAGAAGCGTCAGAATGGTTCCGATGATAAGAATAACCATAATCAAAAGTTTCGCCATATCCTGCCCCTTCAGGGCGCCTAACATATGAGGCTGATGGCTGAGATAAGCTGATGCGGCATAAAGCTCTTCCCCGATCAAAGTATAATCGCAGGCGGCAATAAAAAAAGGCAGCTGGGAGGGCATAGCCGTCCCGGCGATCTGAATGGCCCCGATGGAGTTGCCGGTCTCGGCCAAAATCAGGCTTTCGGCATAAAAAGTCCCCAACATAAAAATGGCCGCCGGCTTTTCACGGGCCATGATCCCGTCGACGCCCGAGACATACCCGAACTGGTCATCGGTCAGATAATGGATCATATTTTCATTGAAGGCGTCGGGACGCCCGGCTTTCAGATAAGATTCCTTTACCGTCTCACGGGCCGTGGACATGACCATTGAACGAGAGACCGGGACATTCAATATTGCATCATAGGCTGCCGTCTTGGAGGCCACTTCCCCCAGGATGATGATCCCGGCGACAGTCTGGACATCGTCGATATCCATGATCCCGGGAACGAAGAGAATGGGTTTTCCCATTTCTGTTGCCCGTCCGATGGCTTCATCCACTGATTCCAGCGCAGGGATCTTCCTGATGGTAAACTCGACACCCCTCTTGGCGGCTTTAATATAATGAGTAATCAATGCAAAGATTATGACAAGAGCGATAAGGACGATCAGTTTGCTCCAATCAAACCAGGCCGCAGCGGGAATAATTGTCTCTGTCGTCCATTCCTGAAATATTTCTCCCTCCGGGTTGACAGCTCGCAGGACATAATAATAACTTCCTTTATAATCCAGGTTTCTGTCTGTGAAACGTCCGCTCGCGTCCGGAGTTTGAATGATCTTTCCTTCTGTTTCGCCAAATACTCGGAAGATCTCTAATATCAAATTTTGTTCCAGGTCCGGTACGGTCCATATCAGATTGATAGACCCGCCGGAATCATATTTCACATCTTCCGCGATAAAAATAGCTTCCCCCTCCTGCGCTTGCAAAGAAAAGGGAATAACAGAAAGGAAGAGCAGAATGACCAGCAGCCTTTTCATATTACCTCCTTGATGATGATTCAACGAAAACACGAAAAAAGTATAAGGCAATGTCACTTATTGTCAATATATAATTCGTTTTAGGCGGGAATGCTTCCCCGGAAAGAGAAAAATATTATCTTTCCTATATAAGATTTTTCTTATATTATTATATTTACACTGGACATGAACATCTTCCGGGTTTATAATATGGGCAGAGAGGAGAAAGAATGCCAGAGATTGAAATTGACAAAAAAGAATTACGGATATGGGAAAACGTTATTGCCTTTTCTACGGAAAGTCGATCCTATTTCTCCAAAAAAAAAGAAGAACGCGGCAAAAAAGCGGTTTTGCATCTGAGCCGGGCTGATATTGAAGACCTTTTGGCCATTTTATCGCTTATGGAGACAAAAGACGAAGATGAGGAGGAAGAACTCGCGCTCTTTGAGGATTTACTGCTTTTCACTCTCAATCCCCCAAAGGAGGAAGATCATGCCTTTTGATTTTAAATTGCCCTCTTCTAAGACAGCAGAGCCTATGGATGAGAAGACATTATACGATACCATCATCATCGGAGGAGGCCCCGGAGGAATGAACGCCGCTCTTTATGCGGCCCGTAAAGGATTAAAGACAGGCCTTATCACTTTTGACATGGGAGGTCAGGTCTTAAGCACTTCCGAAGTGGAGAATTACATCGGAACGACGCATATTCTCGGTCCCGACATGGCCGAAAGCTGGAAAAATCACATGCTTCAATACGATGTGGAGACCTATGAATTTGTCCATGTAAAGTCAATTGAAAAAGAGAAAGACCTGTTCAAAGTTTATTCAGATGACGGGAAAACATTTAGGGGGCGAACGATTATTTTGGCCACAGGCAAACGTTCGCGGCCCATGGATGTCCCCGGGGAAAAAGAATTGACAGGGCGCGGCGTCGCTTATTGCGCCACATGCGATGCTCCTCTTTACCGGGATAAAACTGTTGCCGTCGTCGGCGGGGGAAACTCAGCCATCGAGGCTATTGTAGATCTGGGAAAAATCGCTAAAAAAATCTATGTCATCCAATTTCTGGAAGACTTTACCGCTGACCGTGCCGTGCGCGGAAAAATCGATCCCTTCCGGGATAAAATGGAGATCTTTTTCAACTCCGCTGTGATCCGCTGCGAGGGAGAGACCACCCTCACCCATGCGGTCATTCAAAACCGCCTGACCGGTGAAGAGAAGAAACTTCCCTTGGAGGGACTTTTTGTAGAGATCGGACTGATCCCCAACACAGAATTCCTTCAGGGGTTTGTGGATCTCAACAAATACGGAGAAATCATCGTCGATAAGCATGGAGCGACATCCGTGGAAGGGGTCTTCGCCGCCGGGGATGTTACCGACGTCCCTTTTAAGCAGATCGTCATTGCTGCCGGAGAGGGAGCTCGGGCTGCTTTAGCCGCTGCCGACTATCTTCTCTCCCATTAAAACGACGGATAAAACTTGCTGGGAGTGACGGCAATATCAAAGAGAAGTGAGACGATCATGTCAATATTCATAAGAGAGCATTTATCCGGGGTATCCTCTGTGGTATGCCACCAGGGGTAAGAAAAATCAATGAGGCAGACAAAGGGGATTCCCCTTTCCAGAAAGGGCAGATGGTCATCAATAACGTGCGGGCCTGTATTTTTCCGAAAAAAGGGGATCCGTTTCTCTTTTGCGGCATAATCCCAGATGTTTTCGGAAAGATTCGGGGCTGCCCGGACAGAATAGCCTTCATAGGGAAGGGAGAGGCTCTTTGAACCGATAATATCCACAAGAACCCCAAATCTGACCGTGCTGATATCCCATTCTTCTACAAAAACTTTTGATCCGATGCAATAAGACGAAGAAGAACTGCCGCTGTCTTCTGCATCAAAAAAGAAAAGATAAACCGTATGGTCCAATGGCCCTGAGCCGGCCAGCATCTCTGCCAGAGAGAGAAGAGCCGCTGTGGAAGAATTCCCGTCATTGGCCCCGAAAACAGGCTCTCTGCGCTTTTTTCGGTCCGGGTCCTGATCAGCTACGGGACGGGTATCCCAATGACTGCCGAAAGCCACAGTGCTCTCTTGCGTACCTCGAAGAAGGCCGATAATATTTGTTCCCTCCTGAGGCCCGTCATAAGGGCTGATATAAGAAAAGGAATGTGTTTGAACTTCCCACCCTAAAGAGATCAGTGTCTTTTGAATGTATTCGCAGACCTTTTTGTGATTTTCTGATCCCGGCGGGTGGGGAGAGAGCCGGTTTAAACTCTCAAAATAAGGCTTTGCCGTAAAGGCCCCTTGAGCAGTGAGTCCTGTGAAAATCCCCATAAGGAGAAAAACAAAAAGAAAACCCCTTTTTACCATTTAACCGGCTTTCTTTTTGCAGGCATGGTCATGCAGCGCACCCCGCCGCCGCCCCGGGCCAGCTCGGCTCCGTCGATTCCGATGACGAGCTTTTTATGCTCTTCGATCTTAGATTGCCCGGACAAAAACTCCCGGGCATGTTTGACCGTATATCCTTCCTTTGCAAGGGATTCCAGTGTTTTGACATTACAGTCATATCCGATGAATTTCCCGGGCTCAAAAGCGAAAAAGTTTGTCCCCGAAAGCCATTGCTCCCTCTCCTGATAGAGGGGGTTGTCTCCGCCACAAATGACCGGTTTTAAATCAAGGCCCACGGTCTTCAGCCCGACAATGAGATTATCCATATAGTCAAAGGTTTTTTTACCATTGGGCTCTAATGTGATGCGGACAACAGGGAGACGCCCATTCCCCAAAATATAAGGTTCATGGATGACGCAGCGGTCTTTGTCCACCATGGTAAAGACCATATCCAGATGAATCGTCGCTCTTTCATTGGGAAGAACGACAGCAAAGACATAAAAGGGCTCGGTAATCCCCCGGCAAAGATTGTTGATGATCAAGTCAATGCTCTGCGACGTGGTTCTTTCAGAAATCCCGATCGCTAAAACATTATCTTTTAATACCAGAAGATCGCCCCCCTCGACAGTGACAAGTGCCTCCTGCCCTTCTTCGGTCCCGTCCAGGATAAAACCCTCCGATTTAAATTGAGGATGGTAACGGTAGATAAATGTGGCAATAATGGCTTCCATAATACGGACTTTATTGGCCATAGACCCTGTAATGACTTTATCCCCGACGACAATAGCGCTGTCACGCATAAAATAGAGGTTCGGCAAAGGGGGCAAAGAAAAGATATTTTCACTCAAAAACCGGGTCAATGAATCCTTTTTTTCCTTAATTCCCACAATAACGCCATAGGAAAGCTCTTCAGGCGTCATCACATGAAATTCTTCCCGTCTTCTTTTTAATATGGGGAAAAAGCGGATGATTGTTTCTATAAACTCATTTTTTACGGCATTGTTTTCCAATACATCCCGAAGCAGTTCTCTGACTTCATAGACTTTAGTCACTAATTTTAAAATCTCTTTCAATTCACGATGGTCTTCTGCAATGACCGGCAGAGGAAGAATATCATTGTAAAGCACCTGGGCCGCTGTTTTGGGTGTCATCTCTTCCACTTCAAAACCGGGTGAATGGATAATGACCTTTTCTAATATTCCGATTTCTGAAAAAATTGAGACTCTGTTGCTCATCTGACCTCCTCTGAATGATGATTTTGATTAAACCTGATGCGTTCCGGAGTGACTATAAGGCTCTTTAAAAGAATGTTCAAGAAGAAAAAAGGCAGTTCAGTCTTTACGTGTCAGGATATAATTCATCGGATCCACCGGAGTACCGTGAACACGCACTTCATAATGGAGATGAGGGCCGATGGAGTACCCTGTGTTACCCACTGTCCCCAAGATATCCCCCTTTTTAATCTCCTGATAAAGGGTCACTTTAATCGAGTCCATATGAGCATACCGGGTTACAATCCCGTATTCATGCCGGATAAGGACAGTGCGTCCCCAACCGGGGCGGCTGCCTGCATAGATGACAACCCCGTCTCCCGGAGCAACGATCTCCTCTCCGATATTCTGAGCAATATCCAAACCGGGATGAAATTCCTGCTTGCCTGTCATCGGAGAAATACGTGTCCCGAATCCTGATGTGATCCATCCGTAAACAGGCCAGACCGTTGGAATATTGTCCCACATCTCAGAATTCATTTCTTTATGGGATGAAATCTGCGCCAGAAGCTGTTTTGCCAGTTCCACACGTTTTTCTGTACTGACGATCATTGTGCTGATCTCCTGAACCTGACGTTTGAATCCGGGGTCCATGATAAGGAGGTTCTCCTCGGGAGAAGCACTTTCCGAACCGCCGATCCCCATTTCCTTCATGACTTCTGAGGTCGGGGGAAGATTGTTCATAATCAGAAGATTATCCATTTTATTCAGAATCCCCGCAATGGATTCATTGACCATGGCTGTATTCTTTTTTAAAGAGCTGTATTTCTCTTTCAAAATGGTATTTTCATAGACAAGCCGGTTGAGTGTGTCGGAAGCGACTTTGCGCTGCCCATAGTCCGCAATAATGACAAGAGAAACACCTACAAAGAGAAGAACAAAGAAAAGCACTAATGCCAAAGTGCCATAACTGACCCTTTTCTGCTTCGCCCCGACTTCATCATGGGGCAAGACAATAAAAGTCATATATTTGTTAAATAGTTTTCCCACCGCGTCTTTAATCATAATCATCAGAGATTTTACCCAGAGAAAAGATTACTGTCAAGACTTTTTTTGTAACTAAAACCATTATTAACACATACCCCGCATTCAGTGATGAAAGGGAACATCCGTTTCATCTCCAAAATACATCATTTGTTCTTTTCCATATACTACACGTCAATATCTGTCACCCTTTGCGTTTTTCGGGCTCATTATAAATTTTCATCTGTTTAGCCGATCCGTTTCAGTCCGACCCGTTCTCTTTCCCTGTCCACAGAAATGACTTGGAAAGAGTGCCTGTCCCCTACACGAAAATGTTCACTCAGATCTTTAATAAAGCGGTCTGCGGCTTGTGAAATATGACATAAACCGCTGATTCCGATGCCAAGGTCTACGAATAGTCCGAAATTAGTCATATTCGTAATGATCCCCGGGAGAACCATTCCCTCACTCAGATCGTCAATACTTTCCACCATATCATTATACGGTACTGGCTCAAAAGCCTCCCGGACATCACGGCCCGGTTTTTTGAGCTCTTCCAGGATATCCTCTAAGGTATAAGCCCCCACTTCATCTTTGTACCGCTCCTTATCGACACGCTCTAATTCCTGCGGATTTTTGGACAGCTCTTCAATATTCAATCCCGCTTCAGCACAGATCTTTTCTACCACCGAATAGCGCTCCGGGTGAATAGCCGTATTGTCCAGCACATTTTTTCCGTTGCGTATTCTTAAAAACCCCGCGCATTGTTCAAAGGTCTTATCTCCTATTCCCTTCACCTGTGTGAGTTCATCACGGCTGACAAAGCCTCCCTTTAAGTCTCTTTGATTGACGATCTCTTTGGCATTGGTTTCACTGATTCCGGCCACATAAGAAAGAAGAGGGACAGAGGCCGAATTGACATCGACACCGACACTGTTTACAGCCCGGGAGACAACACGGTCCAGACGGCTCTTCAACTCTTTTTGATCCACATCATGCTGATATTGGCCCACGCCCAATGATTTGGGATTGATTTTGACAAATTCAGCCAAAGGGTCATGGATACGCCTTGCAATACTGACAGCTCCCCGTATCGTCACATCAAGGCCGGGGAATTCTTTCACAGCCAAGGGAGAAGCTGAATAAATAGACGCCCCGCTTTCATTGACGATAGCCATGTGGAGAGTCTTATTCCCGCCGGCATACTCTTTCATAAGGCGACGGATCAAAGCGGCAATCTCTTTAGAGCCCTTGCCGTTACCCACAGCCGCCAGAGTCACATCATATTTCTCCTTGACCCTCTTCAAAACAGCATAGGCTCTCTCTAAAGCCCCTTCTCCGAGAGTATGGATCACTTCATGTGCTAAATACTTTCCCCGCTCATCAATGACAGCGATTTTGGAGCCTGTCCTGAGACCGGGATCGATTCCCATAATAGTATGGCCGAAAGCAGGGCTTCCCAAAAGCAGATCATTAAGGTTCCTTTCAAAGACATCAATGGCCACATCCTCAGCCAATGCCGTATAATGGCTACGGCATTCCGTGGCCATGGAGGGATGAAGGTATCCGAAGTAGGCCAGCTCCATTCCCTCCAGAAGTATCGCGAAGAAAGGAGACTCCTCACGGCTGACGATCTCCTTCCGGATAAGCGCCATACACAGGTCTTCATCCACGGCCACCTCTATTTTCAGGATTCCCTCTTTTTCTCCCCTGTTCAGGGCAAGAAGACGGTGGGATTTGATCTCTTTCAAAGGCTCATTGTACTCGTAATAGTCCATATAGACGCCTTTTTCATCAGCCGCCTCATCTTTGACACCAGAAGTGATAAGAGCCGAATCAATATAAAAGGCGCGGAGTTTTTTCCGGACTTCAGGATGGTGGGTCACGGTTTCGGCCACGATAAAAAGGGCCTGCTCCAGAATTTCATCCCGTCCGGTGACCCCTTTTTCTTCATTGGCAAAGGAGAGGATGATCTCTTCGGCGCTCTGCTCTTCACATTTCTGGGCCAGAATGATCTCAGCTAAAGGTTCAAAGCCCATCTCACGGGCCATCTGAGCCTTTGTCCGGCGTTTGGGTTTATAAGGGAGATAGAGGTCTTCCAGTTCGTTCTTATTGAAACAGGCGTCAATCCTGCGTTGAAGCTCTTCTGTGAGTTTCCCCTGTTTTTCAATGGTCTGGAGAATATACTCTTTTCTGGCCAGGAGCTCCTTGAAAAAGGAGTACTTTTCTGCCACAGCCGTCACCTCTGTCTCAGTGAGGTTCCCCGTGGCTTCCTTTCTGTATCGTGAAATAAAGGGGACAGTGTTCCCTTCGTCGAGAAGCGCCATGGTGCTTTGGATCTTTTTTTCCTGAAGCTTGAGCTCTTCAGCGATGAGTGTCGATATCTTCATCTCGTCTGTACCTCCCTGTTGAGTCTTCTACCATACTCAGATTTCCTTTTCTTTCAACTAAATCTTTTTCATCTTAATCCTTGAAAGGCATGTAAACTGATTTTACACTACACAAAAAAGGAGTAGCCTATGGAAAGGATATATTGGGTCGATTTTGACCTGCTGGAAACGTTCATGGCCGAGGTCTTTACCTGCATGGGTATCCCAGAACAGGAAGCAGAGATCTGCGCGGAGATCCTCATCACCTCCGACAAACGGGGGATCGATTCCCACGGGATCGGACGGTTCAAGCCCATCTATATCGACAGGATCAAAGCGGGACAGATCAACCCTGTGACCAAAATCGACGTGGTTCGGGAAGCCCCGGCCACAGCTGTCCTTGACGGCAACAACGGCATGGGCCAGGTCATCGCCCACAAAGCCATGTCCATGGCCATTGAAAAAGCGCGCCGCTACGGGATCGGCATGGTGGCCGTGCGCAACTCCAACCATTATGGCATCGCCGGCTACTATTCCCTCATGGCCGTTCAGAAC
>DSCS01000018.1 GCA_011048995.1 Bacillota bacterium | reverse complement strand
CACATCTCCGTATAACTTTTCCGTTCCGGATCATCCCCTTCATAATAAAAATGGGTATCGGCATAGGAGATGTAGCGGTCGACAGCTAAGTCGGAGCGATAGGAAAAGTAGAGCATCAGCCCGATACCGGCCGCTTCGGCCAGGAGAAAAGCTTCCCCTTTCAGCTGTTTTCCGTTCATATATTGTCCCAAGCCGGGAAGAGCCAAAGAGCAAAAAAAGGCTTTAAAAGGTGAGATCCCCTCCCTGCCCTGCAGGGCAGGGAGAAGAGAAAAGAAGATAAGAAGAAAGGAGACAACTCTCTTCATGTCAGAAACGGAATCTTAAAGAATAGATACCGTTGGCTGAATCCAATTTATAAAGGTTATCCATGGCAAAATCCAATGAGATGTTCATATAGGAAAAACCAAGGCCCCAGTTAAAGGCTGACTCTTCATTGTAATTGTTTGTGTAGTACCCGCCGCGAATAAAAAGCATCTCTAAAAAGCCCAGCTCGCAACCCCAATGAAAAGATCCGTTGTCTGTGAAAAGTTCCACCAGATCCATGTCATACCCTAAAGACATGGTCACATCCATGTTCCATGGCTCATACCCTAAAGTCCCGCGCACTCCTGTACGAAGGTAACGTGGGAGAGGATCGGCCTGTTCCTGATCCTGATAAGAGATCTTTGTACCGATATTCTGTACCGAAGCGCCGAAACCGTAGGCGAATGTCGTAAGAGGACTCAGTTTTTTTTCATTGCGGTAAAGAGCTCCGATATCCATGGCCACAGCATTACCCGTATGATCCGGATGAAGATGGTCCTGAATATATTTCAACGCGATACCCCCGCCCCAATGTTCACTGATTTTGGCGCCGTAAGTGAGACCCACGACCATCTGATAGACATCAAAAGAATTGAGATTTTCCCCGCCTTCACCTGTGGCGTCGACACTTCCCTCGTTAAAATAGAGGATATTCAGCCCTAAAGTCCCGTGAAGAGCAGGGACAGGAAGGAAAAAACTCAGGGCGCTGTTATCCTGTTCAAAAAATTCAAGCTGCTGATAATTAAAAAAGATCTCTTTTTGATCAAAAAAGGCGCTCCCGCCGATATTGTAGATAAACGACTCGCCCCCTTCGGCGATAGCGGCATAACTCCGCCCCATGCCGATGGAGCGTGCCCCCATCTCCGTATTAACAAAAATAGCCCCCGGCAATTCGGCCGCTGCCGGAAGAACAGCAAAAAAAATCAATAACGCTAATCCTATTTTCTTCATTGTAGCTCCTTTCATCTTATACTCTTTTACGTATGATACCCTATTCTGTTGCTTTTTCCAAGACCGAAAAAACATCTTCCGGGCAAAAAAACTGTGTAATGGATGAGCCGATATTGATCCGGTAAATGATCTCGGCCGCCAAATGAGCTGATTTCACCACAGTCATAAAGGGCAGTTCTTCTCTCATCTCTTCGGGGATATGAATGGTATCCACCACGAGGAAGTTCTCTAAAAACTTTTCGTCGTGAAGCTTGATCAGGCGCTGAACCGCCGGGCCGGAAAGAACCGGATGGATGATCGCAATATTCACATGCTTCACCCCGCGGTTTTTCAGTTCTTTGACTAATGTGTATACCGAGCCCCCTGTATCGATCATATCATCCACGATCCAGATGGTTTTGTCATCTAAGGGAGAATCACTCAAAATATCGATCTTTTCTACCGTATTGGCCTTGGTCACACTGCGTCTTTTATTGGCGATGACCAAGTCACAGTTGAAAGTCTCGGCGAATTGGCGGGCCATCTTCTCCCCGCCCGCATCCACAGAGCAGATCGCCCAATTGTCATGGACATCGGTCTCAAAGGCTTTTTTTGTTTTAACGAAATTCCGGAGTATATGATTTTTCAAAAGCGATGTCGCCGGCATATCGTCAATATTGGCTCTTGTGGGGTCGATGATGGTCTTGGATTTATCGGAATGAAGCTGAAATGTAATATAATGGGTCATCCCCAGAGCCATCATCGTCTTAATGTGGATCCAAAGGCCCACTGACGAACGGCGGGTAGCCCGGTCGCTTCGGGAGCAGGATGTGTAGGGCTCAAACACAGTAAGGCTTTTGGCCTGGGCGCGGGTCAACGCATCGATAGCATGATAAAGCTCGATCTGATTATCCCCCACGGAGAGGTTGTATTTATTGCGCCGGGAGGAGTTATGGAAGAGATAAACGTCTTTTTTGCGTATGGATTCGCCGATGTCCACTTCGATCTCTCCGTCGGAAAAGGTCTTGACCTCAAGGTCCCCTTTCAGATCTTTGTATTTACGGGTAAAATCATTCAGGTTCTTTAATTCTTCGATGACGGAAACCGCATAGTCTTCCGAACTCCGCGTGGAAAATATTTGAACTTTCCCCCTGTCCAGCATGCTATCAACCCCTTTTCTTATTCGCTGTCTGATGTGGATAATATATCGGCAATTTCTGTTGCCGTAAAGTTAACTTTTCCGTTTTTCACTAATCGGTCACCGGCCCGGCTGTGAAGGATCACCCCTTTGAGCGCCGCCTCTTCCGCACTCCACCCGGCTGCCCACAGCGCAGCGATCATGCCGGCCAAGACATCCCCGCTTCCCAATGTGGAAAGATAGCTGTTTCCGACAGGGTTAAAGTAAAAACGCCCGTCGGGATAAAAGACGACTGTCCCGGGGGATTTCAAGACCAAAACAACGCCGTTCTCCCGGGCAAAAGCCCGGCCCAGGAAAATCATCTCTCTTTGTATCTTCTCCACAGGAACCCCCGTCATGGCAGAGAACTCTCCCCAATGCGGGGTCATAATGACCTCATGGCGCCCTTTGACAAAATAATCATTAAAAAGGAAAAGAGCATCGGCATCCAGAACCAAACGGCACGCTTCCTCTTCCCGAAAAAGCCTTTGAAGGCACCCGGCCGCCTTTTCGTCCCGGCCCATTCCCGGCCCGGCCAAAACGATCCGGCATTTGGGATTCACAGAGACATTTTCCCAATCCGCATGCAGGACTCGGACGATCTCAGGCATCCCGGACAACACGTTTCCGTCCAAAGCATCCACACAGACATAACCGGCTCCGGCCCGCAAGGCTCCCCTTGCGGCCAGAAGCGGCGCCCCGCCGTAAGGCGGCGCTCCCCCGATGATCTGAACGGCTCCCCGCGTATATTTATGAGCATCATCCGCCGGCACAGGGAGCGCGACAGTCATCGCTTCAGGCAGATTTCCGAAAAACATGTTCTTTTCTTCTTCGGGCGAAGCGGACACCCCGATGGGAAGAACATGAAGCTCCCCTTTAAGAAAGCGTCCTTCATTGATGAAATGAGCGTATTTCGGATATTCAAACGTTCCGGTGAGAGTGGCCTGTAAAGCCCCTGAAGCAGCCCGGCCCGTATTGCCGTTGACTCCCGACGGAATATCCAGCGCTGCAACGGTTAATCCGGCTTCTATGACGGCATTGAAACATTTTTTGACGTCTCCGGGCAATTCCCCTTGAAAGCCTGTCCCGAAGACGGCATCCACGATAAAGGCTTTTGGGGGAATGTCAGAAAAAGAAGGGCATTTTTTAACAGCGTTCTTTTCAGCCAATTGTTTATGAAAATTTCCTTCGGGTGTTCCGGGCGGGAAAAGCTCTAAAACCTTCACATCATATCCGTGAATCTTGAGAATGCGTGCAACCGCCCAGCCGTCTCCGCCGTTATTGCCTTTGCCGGTGAGGACCACGGCAGGAACACAGGCGTCAAAACGGTTCATACAAAGACGCGCAAAGGCCTGGGCGGCCTGTTCCATGAGAAGTTCCGGGGTAAACCCTTTTGTCTTCAGGGCCTTTTCGTCACACAGGCGCATCTCTTCTACAGAAAGACACTTCATAACCGTCCTCCGGGAGCAACAATGGCCACCGCATAGGCATGGCAATGGGAAAGAGAGAGCTGAAGGGTCGTGTCGGCTTTTCCCTTAATGATCAAAAAGGGGCGGCCGCTTTCCAGGTTAGAGACTTCAATATCACGGACCTGTAAGCCGTAAAGCCCGCCCATGGCCTTGATATAGGCCTCTTTTGCGGCAAAACGCACAGCATAAGAGGGATAAGGATTGACTTTTTTGGAGCAATAGGCGATCTCTTTATCGGAATAGACACGTTTTAAAAAACGTTTCCCACGGGACTCAATAGCGTTTTTAATGCGGCTGATCTCAATAATATCGATTCCAACGGACATTTCAGGCCTCCAATATTCTCCACATTTCCTTGATACGCCCTTCAAGCCATGCTCTGTCTGTGCTTTCTCCGATGACCCGGATGGCAGGTTCCGTCCCTGAAGGGCGGATATGGATCCAGCCCGAATCAAAAGAAAGACGCAGCCCGTCTTTTGTATCGATGCCGCCCGCTTCCGGAAACTGATGCTTTTCCAAAGCCTCTAACGCTTCTTTGCGCTCTTCAAGGGTGGAAAAGGTTTTTTTCTCTTTGATCATCACAAAGGGTGGAAAACTCTCCACCAGCTGAGAAAGCGTTTTTTTCCGCCGGGCCATCAGCTCCAGTATCAAAGCAACACCCATGGGAGCGTCCCGGGTCACATGAAGCGCCGGATAGATGACCCCGCCGTTCCCCTCGCCGCCGATCACGGCGTTACGCCGGATGATCTCCCGGGCTACATTGGCTTCCCCCACCGGCGCTCTGTAGAGGGAGCACCCGTTTCTCCGGGCGGCCTCTTCGGTGAGAGAGCTTGTCGAATAATTGCACACCACATCCCCTTTTGACTTTTCCAGGACATTCTCTACAGCCAAAGCCAGAGTGTACTCTTCACCGGGGGCTTTTCCCTTCTCCGTGACCAAAGCCAGCCGGTCCACGTCCGGATCATGGGCAAAACCGATATGGGCTTTTGTTTTTTTGACTAAAGCCTCCAGCTCTTTCAAATGCGTCGGCACAGGTTCGGGATCACGGGGAAAAAGGCCGTGGGGCTCTTCGTTGATGGTATGAACCGTGCAACCCAACCGTTTTAAAAGCAAAGGCGTCATCACGCCCCCGGCTCCGTTAACACAGTCCAAAGCCACGGTAAAATGCTCATTTTTGATAAGTTCTGTATCCACTAAAGCGCAGATCCGCTCAATATGGCGTTCTACAGCCGTTTTGTCTTCCTGCAGCCGCCCCAGTTTATCCCAGGGCATCAGGGGATAATCCTTTTTTGAAAGGTTTTTCTGCATGGCTTCCGCTTCGTCGCTGTTTAAAAAGATCCCTTTTTCGGAAGCCAGCTTCAAAGCATTCCACTCTTTAGGATTATGCGAAGCGGTAACGATAATGCCTCCGTCGGCTTTGAGCTCATCGATCATCAAAAGAACGGTAGGCGTCGGGACGATTCCCAGATCGATGACATGATTCCCCAGAGAAGAGAGGACCCCTTTGATCAGAGAGACGATCATCGGGCCGCTCACACGGCTGTCCCGGCCCAGGATAAAGGTACCGGCAGGCTTTCTCAACGCAAAGGCCCGCACATAGTCGATGATGACATCAGGAGTCAGGCTTTCGCCCACAATGCCGCGTATCCCGGAAACACTCACCATAAGGCTGCTCATTTGCCCTCTCCTTTTTCGTGAAATCCTTTGCTGTCGTTAAAAAGAGCGCGCATCTTCTGTTCATAGTCTTCATTCATCTCTTGATTTCTCCGTCCCATGACGATTTTTTCCGTATGGATGAAGGATCGTATCTCATAGAGTCTGGTCTTACCGTCCACATGCCAGGAAAAGGGCGGAAGCCAAGTGGGAGCCATGCCCCCTCCTGCGATAAGGCTTCCCAGGGAGATCCTGGAGCCGGTATTGAGAAGCGTTCCGATCCCCGTTTTCACGTGATCGCCTATAAGAGCCCCCAGCTTGAGGAGGGGTGTGGCTTTGCGTTCTCCCTGAGCATCGGGAAAGTGCACAGGTGAATAGTTGTTTTTGAGGTCGCTTCCCGTTGTGAGGGCCCCCAGATTGACCCAGCGCCCGATGACGCTGTGACCGATAAAGCCTTCATGATGCTTATTGGAGAAAGGATGAAAGACAGAGGCTTCCACCTCTCCGCCGATACGGCATTGCTCCCCGATATAAGTGCCGCCGGTCAATTTGGCTCCGTCGATGTGAGCCCCTTTCCCCACATACAAAGGGCCTTCCAGGACGCTGAAAGGAGCGATGACGGCTTCCTGATCGATGACGACAGGTCCGTTTTCCGTGCTGACGGCGATCTGAGGCAGAATACGGGCTGTCTTGTGGATCAAAAGATCTTTCCGGTTCCCCCGGAAATGGACGCCTTCAGGCAGGACATTCAGAAAAGGATCCGCCTCATAAAGAGAATGGTCCTTTTCAGCAAGCGTATTGTTTAAAGTGAAAAGATCTATGGGGCTTTCCAGGACAACCGCTTCATCTTCATTAATATCAAAGCGTTTTCCCCCGCCCCTGTAGGTGAGTACCGGCTTCTCTTTCCAAAAAAAGGTCGCCGGAACCGGCGGAGGGGCTTTCAGAGAAAGCCAAAGAAGCCCCGGTTCAGGGACAAAACCCTCTCCTTCATCAGGCAGGGCCCGTTTCAAGCGCTCCGTTACCGAAAAAAGGCCGCAGCAAAAATCAACGGAAAGAGAAAAAAAGCCAAAGGCCCGGGTGGGATCTGAAGCCATAGATCAGGACTCTTCTCTGATCAGGATCGTCGTCGGTACGATCCAGGCATCTCCGTATCCCAGTTTTTTGATATATTTCAATACATACTCGGCCTCGGAGCGGTTTTTATAATTGCCGACCCGCAATTTCCAATAGGGGTCATAAAATTCCACGTAGATGGGGATATCATCTCTGTAATGATAGGCATCATCATTCTCTTTATCTTTGGCGGCTTCATCCCATTTCTCTTTAAAAGTCCGTCCAAACTCTTCTGCCCCGGACTTTTGCGTCACCGTTACAAGCTGAATGCGAAAGCCGCTGTCGCGCCTTAAGACCACGGTGCCCCGCGGCACAGACTCGGCATCGTCTTTTATGGGCGGCAAGCTGTCATCCTCTTCATCAAAGATAATATCCACAGAGGCATCTTCACCTTCTTCATCGTTTTCATACACTGAAGCCACCACGACCCCTTCCCTGACCGTGATGTTTTCCACGTCAGAGTCGGTAATCGTCAATTCTTCGATGGTCGTCTCTTCGGGGACATCTTCCTGATACCCGGAACGGTCCTCTTCTGTGGTCTGGCCTGTAAGCCTGTCTCTGATATTGTCCTTTTGACAGGCCGTCAAAGCAACGATTAAAATCAAAGCCAAAACGACTTTTTTCATAATGCCTCCTTTATCATATCCGATAACCCTGGAGTCCCGTTAATATAGAGTCCTACTGTAACAACAACTCCTTCTTTGGTCAATTCTTTCTTGACGACACGGGCCCCTTTTATGGTCACTTCAAAACGGCTGTCATCGATCATCAGTCCTTCTTTTTTGGCCATTTCGCGGATCAGATGCCCGAGGTTTCTGTAAGCGTCCAGCTTGGCGGCCCGCTCAGCCGCGGCCCCCGGTGAAGAATCTCCGCTGTACCGGCCGAATCCGGAAGCCGTAATGATGCCCTTTTGACGGTTCACCCCTTCATAATCGCCGCTCAGGACGATTTCTTTCTCATCACTGTCGCTGTAGATAAAACTGATCTTTGAGAGAATCCCCAGATGAGGCCCCTGAAAAGATAAGGTCAGTTCCTCTGGCGCTTCATTAACGGGAATAAAGGGAGTCGCCCGGAATCCTCCTGTGTTTTGAAGAGGGATCTCTGTTTTTGCGCTTTTCAGCGTCAACTCTCTTTTTTGGCCCAGGAGAGGGATAAGGTAGATGCGCACTTGCATCCGCCGCGCCCCGGCAATCACTTCCACGGGGAAGGAGAGGCTCTTTTCTCCGCTTCCCAGATGACGTATATAGAGGGCTTCGCCGGCTCCGGAAACGGTCAATTCATGAAAAGTGAGATCTGTTTTTAAATCCAGGGCATACTCCACTTCTCCGGCCATAAGGGGGAGAACGGTAAAACAGAAAAGAAACAAACACATCATAACAGTTTTCATCAAAACTCCTTTTTCAAAGTCAGTGCCATCCGGCCGTCTTCAGCAGGGATCTGTTCAATGTGGACATTCTCAACGGCCCAATCGGACAAAGAGGCTTCCACAAAGCCGTCTAATACGCTGACCGCCAGGTTGATGAGATAATAGTAAAAATAGGATTGCGCCTTATCGTAAGACTCTTCATAACGGGCATAATCCCGCTCGGAACTGCTTTTTTCATAAAGCCCGTAATAATCTTCACTCTCTTTCCAATGCCGATAGGCCTGATATCCGAAAAATCCGCCTAAAGCCAGGAACAGGGCCCCTTTCAAAGGCTTGGAGGCATAAAAATCCCCCCCGCCGGGAACGGCGATTCCCAAAGCCAGAGCCGTCAGCGGAGATTTCCCCTTTTGACGCTCCTGAGCCTCTTCTTCGGCAAAAAGAAAAGATGCCGTGAAGAAAAAAATCAGACAACAAACAAAAAAACGTTTCAACGGCGTCATATCTACCACCTGATCTGTGTTTTAAAATAGTAACCGCGCCGTTCGGCGATGAGTTCCAGCTCTTCACCCGGAAGAAGACGGGAAAGGACCACTTCAAGATCGGCTTCTTCGTAAATCTTTCGCCCCCCGACGACGCGAAGGACATCGTTTTTCCGTAATCCCGCCTGATAGAGATTTCCTTTTTCATTGAGCGCCAGAAGGACAAGCCCCTTTTCCGGACGAATATTATGGCGTATGGCAAATTCATACGTCAGCGGCTTCATGTTCTGAATCCCCATATTCTTCAGGGCTGAATCAAGCAGAAAGGCCGGGGCATGAAAAGAACGCTCCTGTGTCTTGCCCCCCTCCCGGACGGAAAGAACGACTTCCTGCCCGGCAGTGACACGCATGGAAATACCGTTCCACCAACGGGTGTTCTTCAGGGAGATCCCGTTAAAAGACGTGATGATCTGTCCCGGGAGAAGCCCTGCTTTTTCCGCTGCCGACTGGGGAAAGACCTTCGTCACAATGACTCCCTGCACGCCTTCCAAACGATATTTTTGTTTCATCCCTTCATCCATATCCGTTACGCCGACGCCCAGCCATCCGCGCTTGACTTCGCCGTTTTTCAAGATGGATTCAATGCTGCTTTTACAGGTGTTCACGGGAATGGCAAACCCTATTCCCTGAGAACCGCCACTGGTTGAAAAGATAGCGTTATTGATTCCCACAAGCTCTCCCCGGGCATTCACCAGCGGCCCGCCGCTGTTTCCGGGGTTAATGCTGGCATCGGTTTGGATCAGGCCGTGATAAGCCTTTTTCCCCTGCCCGTCATCGATCTGAATGGTCCGCATCAGGGCCGAAACGATTCCCGCCGTGATCGTCGGCTGCGGGTCTCCCGCCATCAGGCCGAAGGGGTTGCCTGCGGCAATCAGCCATTCTCCCTGCACTAAAATGTCAGAATCCCCTAAAGCGACATAGGGGATGCTCTCCCCGTCGATTTTCAAAAGAGCGACATCGTTTAAGGGGTCGTCTCCCAATAATTTCAGCTGAAAGTAACGCCCGTCAGGAAGAGCGGCAAAGATAGAAGAAGCTCCTTCTACGACATGTTCGGCCGTAAGGACCAGCCCGTCAGGCGAGATCACAACACCGCTTCCGACACTGTGTTTACGGTTATATTCATCGCTGCGCCGTTCTCCCAAAAAATCGCGGAAAAAATTTTCAAAGGCATCATTGGAGCGCCGCTGTAAGGGCTCATACTCTGTTTCGATGCTCACCACGGCAGGCAGAACCGATTGAGCCGCCACGGCCAATGCCCCGGCCCTTTCAGCGGAGACCGTCTGGGCAGACGGGGAATAAGCAGGCGCAAAAAAACCTTCTCTGCTCCATCCTCCTCCTCTGATCGCTTTTCCCGCCAAAAATCCTGCAAGCAAAAGGACAAGGGCGGCCACCAGAGCCCAGATCCCCTTTTTAAGGACGATTCCGGATCTATTCCTGAATAAAATCATGAAGGGCCTTTTCATTCATAACGCCCACTTTTTGACGGATCACCTTCCCGTCTTGAAATAAAGCCACTGTGGGAATACTCATCACGTCGAACTCCATAGCGGCGTCTTTGGCCTCATCCACATTCGCCTTGCAAAAAACCACATTTTCATCTTGATAATTCTCGGCTGTCTTTTCAAAAATAGGGCCGAACATGCGGCAGGGATTACACCACTCCGCCCAGAAATCGACAACGACTTTCTTTCCTTTTTGCGATACGGCCTCTTTAAAATTATCATTGTTTAAATGGATGACTTTCATGTCGCCTCCTTAGAGATTGGTTTCATATTCAAAAAAATCACACTCGATACCGGGATACATCCTGCGCACATACTCCATCAAGCGGAGTATACCGCCGCGCTCTGTGGCATAATGTCCGTAAAAAAGCCCCGAAAGCCCGCTTTCTGTGAAGGGATGGACCATGGCATGGGTCATCTCCCCGCTGATGAAAAGATCGATTCCCGAGCGGAGAATATCCTCAAGAAGAGATCCGGCATCGCCGGTGATGACGCCGACTGTGGAGACAGGCTTGCCCCCGTCGATGACATATCCCCCGGTGTAGGAGCTGCTCAGCCTTCTGCGTATCTCTTCCAGAGGCTGCGGTTTGTCAAAAGAGCCTTTAACGCCGAAGGGGATTCCCTTGTAATAGACAAGAGGGCCCTCTTTTCGTATTCCGGCTTCCAGGGCCAGGCTGACATTATTGCCCAGCTCAGGATGCTCGTCTAAAGGCAGATGCATGGCATAAAGGCCCACGTCATTGAGCAAAAATGTCTTCAGCCGCTCTTTCATATATCCGCGGACATACACCGGCTGTGACCAAAAGAGGCCGTGATGGACCACAAGAAGGTCGTAACCGCCTTGGGCGGCCCTCCGCGCCGCTTCCAGAGAAGCATCCACGGCAAACAAGACCTTCGCTGTCTCCTGACGCCCCTGGATCTGAAGACCGTTCTGTGAGACATCGGGGAAGCGCCCCGGCTCAAAAAGAGTATCAAAATCATGAATCAAGTCCTGTGTTTTCATACCCTTGATTATATCCTATGAGTGAAAAAGTGTCAACTCTGGTCAAAGAACGGGAACTATTTGCTTCTTGACATTTTTTAACATATAAAGTAACGTTCAACCAAGGAGGAACCTGCATGCGCAAACCATTTTTATTGATAATTCTCATTTCTTTTGTCCTCTTCGGATGCGGAAAAAAAGGTCCTATCGACCTGCCCGCTTCAGGAGATTACACCAATGATCATCTGCACCCCCCGGAGGAGGTCGACCTTGACATCACGTCGACCTACACCCATATATCGCAATTCGATCCTTTTCTGAGCAAAGAAGGCTGGGTCGGCCGGGCGCAGGATACCGAGATACGCCTGATCTGTAACGCTCCGGCGGAAATCGCCGATGATCCGTCCGCTGTCTACACATTGCGTCTCTATTTGATTTCAAAAGTCGATCTTTCATCATTGGATCTGACCATTGCCCCGTTGACCACCTCATGGAGCCGGACCTATTCCACATGGGAAAACAAGGAAGAGGACACTCCCTGGGAGACTCCCGGGGGCGACTTCGACCTTACTGCTGCCGTTTCATACACGGTCACGGAAGAAGAAGGCAGCGAAGTTTTGATCGATATATCTTCGCTTTTTGATTACTGGGCCCAGGAGGAGAATGAAAATCACGGCTTCATTATCATGGCCGGCCAGACGCTTACAGAGAGTCCGGCCCATCTCATTTTCGGGATTCCCTTTACCACAGTAACAGAAGAAAAACCGGCGATCATTATCACTTACGGTGAAGAAGAAGAATCCGTCGATGTGACAGTATCCGCTCATATCGCCGACACCTCCGATAAACCCGAATATGAAAACGATCCCGGCCTCTTTGCTTTGGGAGATGGTTATGTCCCTGTCATAAAACCGGACTTCTCTTCGCTGGAATACCGTTGGGATATCTTGGAAGCGACACTCTCCTTTAATGCCGATCCTGTCCTTATGAAGCATTATTTCGGTGTTGATATTGATGACCTCGAATCAACGACAAATAAACTTTCCTGCTATGGGATCGCCGATGAGAACCCGTCAACGTTCTCCTACTCGAAGCGTTACAGCCAATCTCCGGGTTATGACGAAACATCCTCCCGGTTCACGCTGGATATTACCGGAGCCCTGGATTACGCATTCCGCAACAATCAGCCTGTCGGCATTGTCCCCGAAAGCTATCGGGCACAACTCCGTTTGATGGATCTTACCAACCCTGCCATCCATGTGGTCTACCGCAAAAACATTGAAGAATATGATTATGAGGTGAACGAATGAAACGGATCCTGCTTTTCATCATAGCTCTGTTGACTTTATCCCTGTCTCTTTCGGCAGGCTCTTTTTTAGCGTTGAACAGCTTCGGCAAATATAATATTCAGGGAGATATCCGTTCCTTTTCCATGGGCGGCACAGGAGTCGCTCTCGCTGATGAATACAATACATCTCTGATCAATCCCGCCCTGGCCGCGACAAAAGACAGGATCTATCTGAATATCGGCGAGACCTTTTCTTCGTACTCCATGGATTATGCCCGATTTTCAGATTTCGAACCTTCGGGAGCTGATTTTGACATGCCCTATATGAACATCATCTTTCCCCTTCCCGTCAAGGGAGTCGCTTTGTCGGCCCATTATTATTCCCCGGTCAATTCGGGTATTGAACTTCATTATAACGCTTCCGAAAACGATTACGTGGAAGAGGTCCATTACAAAAACATCAATTTTGTGGAGTTCGGAGCCGCATGGCGCATCCTCCCCTCTCTGTCGGCAGGGGCCGGTGTCCTTTATGCCTTCGGCAATGAACGCAATGAATATACCATCGTCAATGAAGAGTTCGTTAATGACACGACGTACAACAAATGGAAATACACCTATAGCGGCGTCGGTTATCATATCGGGCTGCTTTATCACTCTTCATTATTCGGCGCGGGGATCTCTTATCACCCGTCTTTTGATATTTCGGTCTCCCGCTCTTTTAACGATGCGAAGATCCCTCCGGACACGGAATTCACCTATCCGGCCCAATGGACGGCGGGAATCTCCGTCACTCCGGGCGAATGGACTTTTACAGGCGAGTTTTCCACGGCTGACTGGTCGGTGACCCAATATCATGATTATCCCCTGGAGAAAATGTCCCGGTACTCTGTGGGAGCCGAATATGACCTGAAAATACCCTATAAAAGGCATGGAAACCTGAAGACTTTTGATATCCCCGTCCGTCTGGGTTATTATTCTCAAACAGGCTTTTATCAGGAAGGGAAAGAATGGGGCCTGACCGGAGGGTTATCTCTTTTCCCCTTTAAAAGCGTCAGCAGCGCCCGTATGGATCTTTTCCTCTCTTACGGACAGCGAGAAACGCTTCTGGAAGATCATTTCGAAGGGGGAGAATACGGGTATCAGGAGAACTTCTTTACCATAGGTATCAGTTTTTCCGCAACCGATAAGTGGTACAAGTGATTTTTCACTTGTACCGCTTCTATTCAGCTTCTTGACGGGCAGGGAAAAAAAAGTCCGCCCCTTTCTCAAAATCTACAGCAGAGAGCCTGTGATCTTTGATCAGGGCCTTTGATTTTTTGTACAATCCTTTATCTCCGGGGAAACGGGCTATTTTCATCATCAGCCCGCCGTGCTGGCGCAGCCCCAGGATCTCCCCCCCGCCCCGGTAAGAAAGGTCGATCTCGGCGATCTCAAAGCCGTCTAAGGTATGCGCGAATTTTTGGAGCCGCTCCGCTGCGCTTTCCGACAGGGAAGGCTCTGTCAGAAGAATGCAATAAGAGGAATAAGGGCCGCGTCCGATACGCCCCCGCAACTGATGAAGCTGCGCCAACCCGAAACGCTCCGGGTGCTCAATGATCATGATCGTAGCATCGGGGACATCGATCCCCACTTCGATGACAGTCGTTGTGACCAAAAACTTCACCCTTTTCTTTTTAAACGCCTGTAAGACGTCTGTCTTCTCTTCCGCTTTCATCTTGCCGTGAAGCAGGGCCACCTGTGAAGGGCCGAATCTTTTTGATATTCTCTGAAACATGGTCTCTGCCGAGCGCAGATCCATTTTGTCCGAGTCCTCCACTAAAGGATAGACCGCATAAGCCTGCCTGCCCTCTTGAAGCTCTTTTTCTGCGAATTGATAGATCTTTTCCCGGGCGCTCGTTTCCCGCAGAACCGTTTTGATCTCCCCCCGCCCGGCAGGCATCGCTGTAATGGAAGAGACGTCCACATCACCGAACCAGGCCATGAGCGTGGTCCGCGGGATAGGAGTCGCCGTCATAATGAGATAATGGGGCATCGTACCCTTGAGCTGAAGACTTTTGCGCTGGGCAACGCCGAATTTATGTTGTTCATCGATGATCACCATATCCAATTTTTCAAACTCCACTTTATCGTAAAGAAGAGCATGGGTCCCGATAATGACCCGGGCTTTTCCTGTCCGGATCTCCTCATGGGCAGCCTCTTTTGCGCTTCGGCTCATTCCTCCCGTGATCAGGACTGTGTCTATTCCCAACGGGTCCAGATAAGCGGAAAGAGTCTCATAATGCTGACGGGCTAACACCCCTGTCGGCGCCATATATGCCCCCTGCTGCCCGTTGGCCACGGCGCAGTAAAGGGCATAAGCCGCCACAACCGTCTTCCCGCATCCCACATCTCCCTGAAGAAGCCTGTACATGAGCCTGTCTCCGGAAAGATTCTCTTCGATCTCCCCGATTACCTTGTTTTGGGACTCTGTCAAAGTAAAGGGAAGAGCTTTTATAAAACGGGCACGGTTTTCAGGGGTGATTCGATACGGGGCTTTGCGAATCCGTTCTTTTTCCGCTTTTCTGCGCTCCATGATCAAATTGAAAAAGAAAAGCTCATCAAAGGCCAGCCGGTTGCGCGCCTCTTGAGCTTCCTTCTCTTCTCTGGGAAAATGAAGACGGTAGAAGGCCTCTTTCAATCCGGGCAAGGAAAGTGCTGCGGTTATTTCCGGAGGATAGAATTCACGTAAGTATTCTTCATAATCGTTAAAGACCGTTTTGATGATTTTACGCAAATAAGCATGGGTGATCCCCGCAGTGAGGGGATAAAGAGGAAGAAGATGATCAGGAAGCGATGTCTCCGGGTCATACGGTGTTATCTCAGGGTGAGTCATTTGAACCCGCCCTCTGTAAAAATCGGTTTTCCCGAAGATAAGATACTCTTTATGAGGCTCCAGCAACGCTTTCAAATAGCGGGGAAACGTGAACCAGGCCAACTCCAGCCGGCCGTAGTCGTCATAAGCTTCCGCATTGACCACTTTCCTCCCGTTTTTTGTGCGTAATTCGCGCAATTCTCCCAGGCGCACGATAAAAGACTGATACTGCCCGGGTTCGATCCGGTTGAGGGGCGTGATTTTGCTGCGGTTTTGATAACCCACCGGAAGATGGAAAAAAAGGTCATGAATAAAATGAATGTCCAGTTTACTGAGTTTTTCGGCATTTTTCGGCCCGACACCCCGGATAAAACGCACCGGAATACGGCTTAATTCCCAGATTTCTTTCATAGAGCTGACGCTAAACGGATCAACAAAGCTCCGTCACTCCAACGCAAAAAGACATACTCCCCCCACATCTGAAAATCCAAAGGGCGTTTGCCGGGAGCATGAGTCAAATAGATATCCTCTTCCCCTGTGACGGCAAAAAGTGTGATCTGCTCCTCTTCTAATTCCCAGCGAATGCGCATCGACCCTGCAGTGATGATCTGTGCAGGGAGCGGGCGGTTAGGCAGCCCATCCGATACAGGCTCCAAAGTTTTGCCCCTCAAGCGGTAACGCTCTCTGCGTCCCCGGACATCTAGGACGATCTCTTCTCCCTCTGCAGAAAGAGCATAGGCGGGAAGGAGGCGGTTCCGTACCGGCCCCTTATCCAATTCGGCGACAATTTTCCCTTTTTTGTCGGCGACTGCGATGATCTCCCTTTCCGTGCGCCGGTAAAGGGCATATCGGCTTCCCAGGGGGTAGGCGGCCACGCAAAACCCGTTGACGATCTTTTCACAATCGCTTCCCCCTTTATTGACTTTACATCGGTAAAGAGAACCCAGGCTGATATAGAGAAGCTCATCAGAAAGCGTATAAAAGGACACATTCCCGTCATGGCTCAAGACCTGGATCTCTTCCGTTAAAAGGGAATAGCGCTTCAATGTTCCGGCATTCATCCAATGAAACGGAGCGATGAAATTATCATATTCGATGAAATAGAGATGTTCCCCGTCAGCCCCCCATTGAAGGCGTCCGACAGGTTTTCTGAAAGATAAAAAAACTTCTTTTTCCATGTTGCGGTAGAGGGTGATCTCTTTTTCTCCTGCGCAGGCGATGATCTCTGAAGGCCCGGCAACGACAGTCCCTTCTAAATGAAGGATGCTTTGAACGGATACTTTTCCGCTTTCTTCGGGGAGAAACGTCTCTTTGCGCAATTCACTTTTTTGGGGCCCGCAGGAAACCGAAATGAAAAGAAAAAGGAAAAATAAAAAACGCCGTGTCATCAGAAAAGAACCTCGTTTTCGTCATCATAGGTATTCAGCGTCGAAATGATCTCCTCTTTTGTCTGCAAAGACATGATCTTAATATCATGATGATGAAATTCGGCATTATAACTCAGATAGACTTTGCGCTTGAATTTCTTCTGAAGCTCTTCCAAAGCGACACGGTATTCACTGAGCATGGAGTAGAAGACTTCCTGGTTCAGGATGACCAGAAACTCTGTCTCATTTGTCAGCCAGAAAGCTTTCTTCAAAGAGCGCAGAAGATTAAAAGCCAAAGTCGACAGAGAATAAATGATCCCTGTCCCCCCGCAGTAGGGGCAGGATTGAGTCAATTGATTTTTGAGGCTGCGCCGCACGCGTTTCCGGCTCATCTCCACCAGGCCCAGATTGGAGATGGGATAAATATTGGTCTGGGCTTTGTCCCTTTTAAGATTGGCTTTCAATGTCTCAAAGACCCTGTTACGATGGTCTTCCCTCTCCATATCGATAAAATCAATAATAATAATGCCTCCGATATCGCGCAAACGGAGCTGTCGGGGGATCTCTTCTGCAGCCTTCATGTTGGTTTGAAAGACTGTGTCTTCCTGGCTTTTACGCCCTACGAAATGTCCGGTGTTGATATCGATGGCGACCAAGGCTTCCGCTTCGTCAAAGACCAATGTCCCGCCGCCGTCTAAGTGCACCACTTTGCTGATCCCCTTTTCCAGGGCATCTTCGATCCCGTAGGATTCAAAAACCGGGATCTCCTCTTTATAATGAATGATTTTTGTCTTGATATTTTTGATATTCTTAAAGATCTTTTTGATATCAGCATAACGCTTGTTATCGTCGACGACAATGGTGTCGATCCCTTCCGCCAAAGTATCACGGATGATCTTTTCGGAAGGCTCCAGGTCCCTGTAGATCATTGCGGGCTTGCTGCCTTTGTTATATTTGGCCTGAATATCTTTCCAGATGTTCACAAGTATGCGGATCTCATTGATAATGACTTTTTCAGGCCAGTCCTCGCAGGATGTGCGTAAAATCAACCCCATGCCTTCAGGCACATTTTTCTTGGCCAGTTCATAAAGCACTTTACGCTTATCTTTATTTCTGATCTTACGGGAAACGCCGATACTGGGTGACTGGGGCATCAGAACGGCGAAATTACCGGGAATAGAGACATTGGTGGTCACTTTAGGGCCTTTTGTCCCCATGGCCTCCTTGAGGACCTGGATCATGATCTTCTGTTTGGGCTTAAGAAGGTCTTCTATGCGGTTACGTGTGACTTTTCCGATCTGGGCTTCTGTATTGAAACTGTCCACTTCATCGGCGTCAATATCGATATTTTCAATATCGTTGATATTCAAAAAAGCATTTTTTGGCCGGCCGATATCCACAAAGGCCGACTGTATCCCCGGCAGCACATTCTGCACATATCCCAGATAAATATCCCCGACCAGGCTTTTGTCCACATTAATATTCACAAAAAATTCGACAAGCTTATCCTCTTCCAAAAGGGCAATACGCTCCTGCCCCAGTTCCACATTAATAACGATTGATTTCTTCATGACATTCTCCTTTATGAAATCCTGTTCTCCTGATGTTGCTCAACTGACGGGGTTCTTCTTCCCCGTCCAATAAATATTGAATAAGTTTTTTCAATGAGGCCTCCCGGTTATCATAGGTAACAACAAGCTGCCCCTCGCGGTTTTCTTTCTTCACAACTCCCTTTATTGTAACATATTTTTCCTTTTTTTCATCAAAATAAACCCAGGAGTCTTTTCCAAACCGGGATTTTCGGCTTTCAGTGACAGGGAAAGCCGCTGTTTCAAAGACAAATTGGCTTGACTTCGAGCCGTCTGTGATCTCTTCGATAGCATTGATATCCATACCTTCGGGGAAAAAACGTGATATTTCCCGGGGAGAAATCAAAAGAGGCGCTGTCATGGAGCATTCAAAAAAATCATGCTCCGTTTCAATGCCCAGAGGAGCCGGCTGACAAAATGAAATACGGGGATGAGGGTTAAACCCTTCCGAAAAAAGGATGGGGCTGTTTGAACGCATAAGGGAGGATTGGATCACATGGATGAGATCCTTCTGGGAGAGAAAACGCATAACCCGGGTGCGGCTGAACCAGAACCGGTATTTACGGCGCTCCCCGGCCCTTCCGACGGGGTAATCCCGAAGTGCAGGGCTTTCATTTCCATCCCCCCGGCTTTCAATGACTTCTATCCCCTCTCCGCACACGCCGCATTTACGGCATCCGGGGATGCAGGACGATGTCGTCTGCTCTGCGTAGGCTTTCTTGCGCTCTTCAATCAAAAAATCCTTGTCGACACCGATATGAATAATATCCCAGGGAAGAAAAGCGTCTTCGCACAGTTCTTTCAGTTCATCGTCTAAACGCGGGTTCTCATTTAAAAGCGTTTTCCACTTTTCTTTTTGAAAATATTCATCCCATCCGTCCAGATAGATCCCCGCCTCCAGGGTTTGATCCAGAAGAACAGAAAGATGACGCCCTCCCCGAGAGAAAAGCGCTTCCAGACGGGCTGTCAAAGGACTTCTCCAGCTCATCTTGACGCGTTTGTCCAGTCGGGTATAGACATAGGAATAACGGCGTGACAGTTCTTCGCCCTGCAAAGGCTTTTCCCATTGAAAAGGGGTATGGGGCTTGGGAATAAAAACGGAAAGAGAGACACGCACAGCCCATTTTTCTTTAGCCAGGCGATTGACAAGAGCCGTAATGCCGTCCAAATCCTCATCGGTCTCTGTGGGAAGCCCGATCATAAAATAGAGTTTGACGGCTTTCCACCCTAAAGAGCGGGCTAATGACAGGGCCTTCTGAATATCATCTTCGGTTATATTTTTGTTGATGACATCCCGAAGACGTTGAGTGCCGGCTTCCGGAGCCAGAGTCAATCCGCCTCTTTTTACGGAACTGATTTCTTTAAGAAACTGAATATCCAGAGAATCCAGGCGGGATGAAGGAAGCTCAGTCCCTATCTTGCGGGGTTGTGTGTAACGGCTCAGCTGCCGGGCTAAAGAAAGGATCTCCGAATAATCGGAGGTGCTTAAAGACGAGAGGGAGATCTCGGAAAACCCGGTGTTTTCCAAAAGAGCGATGCCGCCCTGACAAAGGTCGGCAAGACGCCTTTCCCGTTTGGGACGGTAAAAAAAACCGGCATGGCAAAAGCGGCAGCCCCGTGAGCACCCCCGCATGATTTCTAAACTGGCCCTGTTATGAATGATCTCCCCGTGGGGCACGGGGATCACTGAAGGGACACGGAAACGATCCAAATCCACGACCCGGCGCTCGACCTGTCTCGGGATAGTCTTTAGAACGGGAATGAGCGGGCTGTTTTCTTTTTCGTCCAGGGGCTCATAAAGAGAAGGCGCATAAACACCGGGAACGGATTCAGCGACCCGGCTGATAATCGCCTGTCGGTTCATTTTTTCCCGGCGCCCTGCGCGGATCAGGTCCAGAGCTTCGGGAAAAGACTCCTCGGCATCGCCGATAAAGACAAGGTCCATATAATCAGCAAGCGGTTCGGGGTTCGAGGCTACAGGCCCCCCGGCGACAATAAAGGGTTCGCCTTCACCTCGTTTACGGCTTTTCACAGAGATTCCGCTGAGTTTGAGCATTTGGAGAAGCGTCGGAAAGCTCAACTCATACTGAAGGGAAAAACCCACAACGTCGAAACCTCTTAAAGGTTTCCGGCTTTCGACGCCGAACAAAGGAATGCCCTGTTCTTCCATCAAGGCCTTCATGTCCGGATAAGGAGCAAAAGCCCGGTCGCACATCATCCCTTCCCTGTTGTTCAGAAGCGCATACAATATCTTCAAACCCAGATGGGACATCCCCACCTCATAGGTGTCCGGGAACACAAGGGCCGTGTTCAGCCCTTCTTCAAGTGAAGAATAAAAAGGTTTGTTCGCCGACCCGTACTCTCCGCCTAAATAGCGGATGGGTTTTTGGACAGAAAGAATATGTTTGTCTAAAAATTCATCGATGTCACTCTGTTTTGTCATTCAGAAGCCTTTCCAGTTCCTTTCGCACATAATGCAAAGCATCTTTGAGAACCATCTCCTCCAGGGGAAGCTTGCGCTGATTGTCTTTCAGCTTTTTTTTGGCCCCTTCGATGGTATATTTTTCTTCATACAGCAAGTACTTGATCTTCAACAGCAGCTTGATGTCATTGACCGTATAGACCCGCTGCCCTCCCGGTGTCTTGGCCGGAGAAAGAGGAAACTCCGATTCCCAAAAACGCAGGACGGAAGTCCTCACCCCCAAAAGAGCGGCGACTTCGCTGATCTTATAATATTTTTTTTTATACTTTATTTTCCGTTCCATGACAGATCCTGACAATGTTTTTCCAATGCCTGAATATGACAAGCAGCACCATGGCTGCAATAAAAATATTGACGCTCAGCTGCTGCGGATAAAGCAGAAAAGAGAGCGCGGCGGCTGCGGAAGCGGCCATGATCGTCGCCAAAGAAACCATACGGCCGACTTTAACCACAATGCCCCAAAGAATAAAAGCGGCTAACGCCCCTAAGGGAGAAAGAGCCGTCACGACACCCAGGCCCGTGGCAGCGCCCTTTCCCCCTTTAAAACGCAGAAAAGCCGTAAACATATGGCCTAAAAGGACAAAAAGAGCTCCGATGACCAGAGCGGCCGCTTTCTCCGGGATCAAAGCGGGAGCCAGCCAAAAAACCACGGCGAATCCTTTAAGAAAATCAAGAAGAAAGGTCAAAATTGCCAGAGGCAGTCCCACCAGACGATAGGCATTGGTCGCCCCGACATTGCCGCTGCCATGCTGCCGGATATCTTTCCCCGACGCGATTTTCACGATCACATAGGCAAAGGGGACAGACCCGATGAGATAAGCCGAAAAAGCCAGGACGAAATACAGCATAGATGGCCTCCTTTACCGTTTAGAATCGTTTGCACGGAATTCGATCTTAATGTCCGACCCTTTAAACCCGTAGCGGCTGCGCAATTCATTTTTCAAATAGCGTTCATAGGAAAAATGGACAAGTTCGGGAGCATTGGTGAAGATGAGAAAACGCAGAGGGCTTTGCCCCACCTGTGTGATATACTTGAAAGAAACTCTCCGGCGTTTGCGCATGGGATGCGCCTTTTTTGTCACTGCTTCCCGCAGGAATTTATTCAAATCCGATGTGGAGATCTTTGTTGCAGCGCTTTCATAGATCTCCGTGGCCATGTCGATGAGTTTAAACAGGTTGCGTTTTTCAAGCCCGGAGACAAAAAGCACAGAAGCGTATTTCAAGAAAGGCGCCTGGCGCCGTATTTCGGATTCGACTTTCAAATAGGTCTTTTCGTCTTTTTCAACGGCATCCCATTTGTTCACGGCCAAAATAACGCCGACTCCCCGCTCATGGGCGTAGCCGCAGATCTTGTCATCCTGCTCGGTGAAGCCCTCATGTCCGTCGACGAGGAAAAGAATCACATGGGCCCGGTCTATGTTTTTCAAAGCCCGCATGATCATATAGCTTTCCAGTTTTTCATCTACTCTGCTCTTGCGCCGTATCCCTGCCGTATCGATGAGCAAATACTTGCGTTTGTTCCGCATGAGCTCCGCATCGATGGAATCCCGGGTGGTTCCGGCCACATCACTGACCACGCTGCGCTCTTCTCCCAGAAAAGAGTTGAGCATGGTGGATTTTCCCACATTGGGCCGCCCCACAATGGCCAGGCGGATGATGTCATCATCAGCCGTCTGCAGGGTCTCGGCTTTGACAGGCAGCATCTCCATCAACAGGTCCATAAGAGAAGAGAAACCGTCACCGTATGCGGCGGATACAGGTATGACATGTTCGAATCCCAGTTCGTAAAGGTCATGAAAGTAAGCGAAATCCTCTTTTTTTTCACTTTTATTTTTGACTACAATGACTTTTTTCTTTTTTTTGCGCAAAATATCGGCAATGGCGTAGTCGTCAGGAAGAAGGCCGGTTTTCCCGTCCACCATAAAAAGGATGACATCCCCTTCATTCATGGCGATTTCGGCATTTTCCGCCAGATGTCTGGCAAACATGTCTTCATCCTGCATGACCAGTCCGGCTGTATCAATGAGCCCGAACCATGTCTCTTCCCAACGGGCATGGGCATAAAGGCGGTCCCGGGTTACTCCCGGCTGATCGTCGATGATCGACTTTCTCTCCCTTATGATACGGTTGAACAACGTGGATTTCCCTACATTAGGCCGGCCTACAATGGCCACATAGGATAATGTGGTTTTTTCTTTCATCGGCTCATCCATCCTTTCGCTGATGTAGGGACGATTTTAATTTTTTTTCCATTTTTAAGAATAGCTTTTTTTGAGTATCCGTCAAGGGTCAGCCCCTCTTCGTTGAAAATAATATCAGGGACGAGAATATGGCTGTAAAGCCTTTCCGCTTCTCCGGCGGCTCTGAGTATGTCCCGGCCTGTCAAAAGCCCTGTAACGGTCACCTGAGGCCCGAAGAAGGTGTTCTCTACAGGGACCAGGTCCGCTTCGATCCCCTTTTTTCGTAGCCGGGGCGGAAATTCCAGAAGCAACCGGGCGCCGTCTACTCCGGTGAGCAAAGCCCGCTTCCCTTTTCCCCTTCCTTTCAGAGAGGGATACAAAGCGTCGAACTCTTCCTTGAAGGAGGCATAAAGTCCCACACCGTTATCGATCAATTCGGGATGATAGGTCAGGGGAAATGGTTTTTGCGCAATCAGGTAAAATTCATCGGTAGCATAGAGCAGAGGGTCCCGTCCCTTTTTGCTCATCTCTTCTTGTTTTTGTCCTAAATAGTCAAGAGTCATACGGGCCTCTTCCCGGGTAAAGGGACGCAGCCCGGGAAGCCCTTCGCGATGCGCCGTCAACCCCACAGGGACAAGGGTCACAGAAAGAAGGCCTTGGGCGCGTTTAAGAAGAAAATCCACGCTTTTCTCCAATTCGGGGCCGTCATTATATCCGGGCACCAGGACGATCTGTGTATGAAGACGTATTCCCGCTTGAATCAGGCGGTCAAAAGCCTTTTCAAAATCGAAGCCTTCGGGGCAGCGCATCAAGGCCCTGCGCACGTCGGGAGACACCGCCTGGACAGAGACATAAAGCGGAGAAAGGCGAAGGCGTTCAATACGCTTAAAATCCTTTTCCTTCATATTGGAGAGGGTAATATAGGCCCCGTGAAGAAAAGAAAGACGGTAATCATCGTCCTTAATATAGAGAGAAGGCCTGAGGTTCGGCGGAAGTTGAGAGACAAAACAAAAGAGGCAATTATTACTGCATCGGCGAACCGAAAATTCTGGAAAGGAAAGGTCCCCGTTGGTATAAAAAAAGAGGCGTTCCCCTTTTTTTTCAAGTAAAACTTCAATTTCCTCTCCGCTGCAAAAGGAAAAATCCAAAAAATCGACGGCTTTATTCCCGTTGACAGTGACAATACGGTCTCCGGGGCGCAACCCGGCCTTATACGCCGCTGATTTTCGTTTGACATGCAAGATTTTCATCTCAACTCCTTCTCCGCAGGAATATTACATCATCCCTCCCCTTTTAACAAGTTCTTTCCTGTTTATCCTCTTTTGTGACAGGAGGTTAGGGGCAGATCCGGAACAAGCCGTTAACAGGGGGAGGAATTGCCGTGTTCGAATTTCAGGCGGAAGGAAATGAACATGGCATAGATCACCCCGAAAGAGAGAATGTCAGCCAGGGGAAAGGCTGCCCATACTCCGCTCAAGCCACAAACGGGGGAAAGGATCATCAAAAGAGGAATCAAAATAATGATCTGGCGAAAAAGGGAGATGAAAACAGAGGGACGCACATGGCCCATGGCCTGATACAAGGTCGAGATGATGAGCTGAAAACCGATCAGAGGAAACATCGATGTAAAGAGCTTCATATAGAGGACCGCGTCGGAGACAAAGACTTTATCGTTTGAAAAGAGGGAAAGAAGTGTTTCCGGAAAGAATTCGCCTAATATAAACCCTAAAGCTGTGACCGCCGTAGCCACGGCAATGGTCAGATAAACGGACTGAAGGACCTTATCCATCCGTCCTGCTCCGTAATTATATCCGATTATGGGCTGGAGTCCCTGGGCCAGTCCGAAGACAGGCATTAAAATCAGCATCATCGTCCTGTTGATGACCGCAAAAGCAGCCACATCACCCTGCCCTCCCAGCCGCACCAAAATATTATTGACGACGATCAAAAGAACACTGGCCGCCGATTGCCGGAAAAGAGACGAAAGGCCCACTCCCATAATACGGTAAAGCAAGAGAAATGACGGAAAAAGATCTGCTCTCCGGGGCCGGACAAACTCATAGTTCCTGTTCAAGTAGAGATAAAGGATAAAAGCGGAACTGCAAAAACGGGCGATCACTGTCGCCCAGGCTGCTCCGGCTGTCCCCATGCGGAAGACAAAAATAAAAATCGGGTCAAGTATGATGTTCATCAAGACCCCGATAAGCATGGACAGCATGGCTTCGCGGGCATAGCCCTGAGCCCGCAAAATATTGTTCATGATCATCGAAAAGACAGTAAAAGCTGTTCCGACAAGAATGACAGAAAGATAATCATCTGTATAAGAGACGACCTCTCCTGTAGCACCGAAAAGGGTGATCAGATCATCTTTGAAATAGAACCCCGCGGCCGTCAGCAAAGGAGCCAGAAGGCCGAAAAAGAACCAGACATTGCCCATTAAACGCCGCGCTTTATCACGGTCTTTCTCTCCCAAAGCAATGGAGATCAGGGCGCCGCCCCCTATTCCGATGAATTGGGACAGGGCTAAATAGGCCATTTGCAGAGGGAAGACAAGAGAGACTCCGGCCAGCCCCAACGTTCCCACACCCCGGCCGACAAATGCAGCGTCCACCACATTGTAAAGCGCATTGACCGTCATCGCCACAATGGCGGGAAGCGACATTCCGGCTAAAAGGCGTAAAAGATTAGGATCGTTTAAATCCGGATTCCTCGATTTCATCGGCTCCTAAAAAGAGACAGAGAGATGTTTCCTCTCTTTTTTATTTCAGTTTTTCTCCCAATCTCTCCAGCATCTCCGCTGTCATGGCGGACAGATCGTATTGCGGTTTCCAGCCCCATTCGCTGCGCGCGCAGCTGTCGTCCATGGAGTTGGGCCAGGAGTTGGCGATCTTGACTAAAACAGGATTTATCTCATAACCCAGGACAAAGTCGGGAATATGCTTTTTGATTTCACCGGCTAAAATTTCAGGGTCAAAACTCATGGCTGTCACATTGAAAGAGTTCCGGTGGACAAGCCGTGCCGGATCGGCTTCCATCAGGTCTATGGCCGCCCGGATGGCATCGGGCATGTACATCATATCCAGAAAGGTGCCTTGGGGAAGCGGTGATTTATATTTTTTTGTTTTAATAGCTTCGTAAAAGATCTCAACGGCATAATCGGTCGTCCCGCCGCCCGGCAACGTTTTATATGAAATCAGCCCCGGATAGCGGACACTTCGCGTGTCGACTCCGTATTTCAGATAATAATAATCACTCAACAATTCTCCTGCGGCTTTACTGATGCCGTAGATGGTCGTCGGGCGCATGATCGTGTCTTGTGGAGTGTGGTCAGGAGGCGTGGTCGGCCCGAAGGCTCCGATGGAACTAGGGGTGAAAACGGCGCATTTATGCTCACGGGCGATTTCAAGGACAGTCATCAGCCCACCGATATTGATCTCCCATGAAAATTGAGGCTTTTGTTCTCCCACAGCAGAAAGAAGAGCCACCAAATTATAAATGGTGTCAATATTATATTTTTTGATGACTTCCACGATTTTTTCTCCGTCGCGGATATCAATATATTCATAAGGGCCGCTCTCTTTCAGTTCACAGGAGACATTTAAATTAATGTCGCCTCCCACCACATGATCACTGCCGTATATTTTACGGAGTTCTCCTGTCAACTCGGAACCGATCTGTCCCGAAGCTCCCAAAACAAGAATGTTTTTCATCTTTTTCCTCCATTTTTTAATCAATATATTCTATCTTCACACCGTGCTTTTCCAATAACAGCGCTGTAGCGCCCCCTTCTCCGCAGGAGGGGCTTTTGGATTTCAGCAAAGCCCGCATGATCCCCGCTTTCAGGCAGTAATCCGCAACTGCTTGAGCCCCTTTCTGAAACGCATTTGTGACATCTTCCCCGGAATAGAGGCGGATGATCCGTCCGTTTTCTTTTCTTTCCGCAGGCTCGCGGGGTGTAGAGAAACCGGCCAACTGCTCCGGACACAGGGGAATGAAAAAGGATTTATCACTTTTCAAATCTCTGAGATTTTTAGAAGTGCCGTCATAGCGGCACGGAATTCCCAAGAGACAGGCACTGACAAGGACAGGTTCTCTTTTCATTTTTTTATGAGTTTGACCTTTACAGAGGGTTTTCCCGATTCGTTTTTGCCAACCTGAACCGTGACCTTATAATCTTTCCCGGCCTTCTGTTTCGCCGCTTCGATCTGCTCTTTTACCGATTGCTTGAGCAGAGCCCGTTTGGTCTCATTGGGGACAAGACGGGACAAAGCCGTCTCCAGCTGATTATCCAGAGGGTCGCTTTTTGTTTTTTTGATCACTTTATCGGCAATGGTCTCTTTTTTCTTTTCCACCTTCCCCGTTTTCTCGTCGTAAACAAAAGAGCCGGGAGGTTTATAAAGAGCTTCGTTGATCTGTGTTTCGAAATACCCCTCTTTCACCCGGTAGACATAGACAAAGTTCTCAAAAGGGAACTTCACCCCGGTGACAGCATTAGTCATGGAAGGTTGATATTCTTTTATCTTTTTCTCAATATAGTTTTGAATATCCCGGATGACACGGATATGATGGGACTTACGATGATCAGGAGCTTTATAGAGTTCTTTTATCTCCTCTTCCAGCTCCTTCATCTTGACTTCAAGCTTTTTGACGTCATTGGGTGTGATCTTGGCGGCCAAATCTTATTCCTTCTTTAAGTCATGCCCGCAATGGGGACAGAATTTATTATCTTCAGAAATGGGATTTCCGCAGGAGGGGCATTTTTTCTTTTGCACGACCTCGCCACAATGGGGACAGAATTTTGCCCCTAAAGGTATCGGGCGTCCGCAAGCCGGGCAAGGCTCCTGAGAACGGGAAACAACCATCATCTTTTCGCCGCAGGAAGCGCAGAATTTAGCTCCCACTTCATTCATTGCTCCGCATGCTGGACAAGGGACTTTCTCCTGGCCCGGATTGACCTGCCCGGTTCCGACCATGCCCGGCAACAGAAAACCCAGCCCTGCTCCGATTCCCAGCCCCATACCTTCCGAAGCGCTTCCTTCTCCCTTGGCAGCGGCATCCCCCATGGCGCGGGCAGCTTTAAACTGAAGATAGTCTTTTGAATCGGAAAACAGGCCCATACCGGAGCGCTCATCGATCATCTGTTGCACTTCTTCAGGAGGATTGATACTGCTGATGGCAAAATCCTTCAATTCGATGCCGTACTGTTTAAAATCTTCTGTCATACGCTCACGAGCATTCTTCGAGAGTTCATCAAAGCGGGCCGGCAAATCGAAGACAGTCGTTACTGTCTCCCCCAGTAGATCGGTGACCCGGGAAGCGATCATGTCCCTAAAAAAATCTTCCAGGGGCTTGGTATCATAAACCCCACGCGCCCCTACGATCTGATTGACAAAAAGAACAGGTTGGATGATTCTCATGGAATAGACACCGAAAGCCCTCAAATTGACGACACCTAACTCTTTATCTTTTAAAGCAATGGGGTTTTTCGTTCCCCATTTCATGTTCAGAAAGACTTTTGAATTGACAAAGACCACTTCCGCGCGAAAAGGTGATTTAAAACCGAAAGGCAGAGAAAGGGCTTTGGTCAGTATGGGGAGGTTGGCCGTTGTGACCGTATGGCGGCCCGGACCGAAAGCGTCCAGGGCTTTGCCGTCTCTGTAAAAGACCGCTCTTTGATGTTCCCGAACAATGAGCTGAGCACCTATTTTTATGGGCAAAGAGCCCTGTTCGGGAATACGCTTTATGATCTCATTCTCGGAATTGTCGGTAACTTCCAGGACTTCAATAAATTCTGACATAATATCTCCTGTCCTTTGATGATCTCCTTGCAAGGATCATCCTGCACAACTCACAGCGGAGATGCGCCCCGGCTGACGGCCTTCTGCTTCTCATCCCATTATACTGAAAAGTTTCATTCTGTCAATTTTATCAATACTCGTAGAGGCTGTTTCCCACAAATTCCCTTATAATAGAAGTCTTCGGCGTATAATAAGGGTCCAGCTCATGGATGAGGCTCAAAATCATCGTCAGTTCCCAAACCTTCAGATACTCAGGAGCTTCCCGGGGAACCTCTTTAAGGAGCTTCAATGCAAATGGTTTTAATATGCAAAGCTCATAAGGCAGAGAAGAATTAAACATGACATCGGCTGTTTCCTGATAAGGGAAAATATACTTATCCTCTCCCGCCCTGACTTTCCCCCACATCTTTAATGTATCCAGTGCGGAATGGCCCCGGAATTGGGCGTCTCTGACCATGCGCCTGACCAGGCGCACATCAGTGGTTTTAATGCGGTTGTAATAGTCCATATTGAGCTGGGTCAATGCGCTGACATAGACTTTAAATTTAAGATTGTCGGGGATCGCTTCGGTCAACTTGGGATTCAAGGCATGTATCCCCTCAATGACAATGGGTTGAGAAGGAGAAAGTTTCAGTTTCTTCCCCTCGCCCCGTGTCCCTGTGAGAAAATCATATTTGGGAAGCGTTACCTCATGCCCTTCCATGAGAAGGATCAACTGCTCGTTAAAAAGGTCCAGGTCAATCGTTTCCACGCATTCAAAATCCATCTCCCCCTTTTCAGTCCTGGGTGTCCGGTCCCAGGGAAGGAAAAAGTCATCCATTCCGATAGCCACAGGAGAAATCCCCCATGTTTTGATATAAGTCGCCAGTTTTTTGGAAAAAGTCGTCTTTCCCGAAGAAGAAGGCCCGGCGATCAGGATCAAACGGCTATGTTCACTCATTTTGACGATTTCTCCGGCGATTTGAATGATCTGTTTTTCCTGAAGAGCCTCAGAAACCAGGATCATCTCTCTGTGTTTTTCCTGCTCAATAAGATCGTTCAATGACGCGACGAATTCCATATTAAGGATCTCGGCCCATTGTTTAAACTCCTGATGGATACGGAAAAGTTTTTTTTGCTCTCTGAATGGGGCCAGCTGTGTATGATCATCGATCAGAGGCATGCGAATGATCAATCCGGGGGGATAATAGAGAAGGTCAAAGACCTGAAGATAAGAGGTCGAGGGAACTGTCTTAAAAAAGCCGTAATCATAGACCTTTTCGTCCAGAGTGACCAGTGATTGGCATTCCAATTGTTTATACAACTCGACTTTGTCCTCATTCTCTTCTCTGCGCAGTTTTTTAAGCATCTCTTTTCGGGGAAGGCCTTTATACAGGACAAAAGGCAGTCCTTCACGGATCATCTCGTCCATCTTTTCTTTTATCTTTGCCACATGCTCCATCTTAAGAAGCGGAAAAGAGCGGTCTGTCAGCGTAAAATAAAGCCCCGTGTCGATAGTATGCTCCACATGGACCTCTGCATGGGGATAGAGGGCTTTGACGGCAGCGGCAAAGAGAAGGACCATGCTCTTTTCATAGATGGCATGGCCTTCTTTGGTATCCAGATAAATCGGCGATGTCCCCTCTCCGTTTCCGGCCTCACTCTTTTCCAAAAGCGAAAATATTTCGTTGTTTTTTAAAAATCCGACGACTTTTCCTTTTTTCTCCATTTTTTCCAGCCATTCTTTCATTGATGCCTCTCTTTCCCGGATGACCTTTCCTTAAGAGGAATAGGCTCCCCACTCTGATTTCAGATCACGGCTCATCAGGACTGAGATCACACTACTGATCTTTTCCCTCTGATAAATGATCCGGAACAAACCGTCCATAATGGGCAATTCCACTTGTTCCCTTTGCCCCATGGCCACGGCGCTTTTCAATGTATAATATCCTTCGACGATGCCTCCGGCTTTCTCTAAGGCCTGCTCCACAGATGCCGTTTGAGCCAGGATCCGGCCGAAAGTAAAATTCCTGCTCATCGCATGAGTACAGGTCAGTATAAAATCCCCGAAGCCGGCTAATCCCAGGAAAGTAGACTCTTTAGCTCCCATCTTCCGCCCCAGCCTCATGGTTTCAGCCACACCCCGTGTGATCACAGCCGCCTGAGTATTCATCCCGGAGCTGATTCCGTCAATAATTCCGGCCCCGACTGCGATAACGTTTTTCAGGGCGCCGGCCACTTCGACACCGGTCAGATCTTCATTACGATAAACACGCAATGTCTCATCACTGAGAAGGGCTTGAAGCCGGCGAGCCTCTTCCCCCTCTTTCCCGGCTAAAACGACGGCCGTATGCAGCTCCTGATAGACTTCTCTGGCAAAAGAAGGGCCGGATAAGGCATAAACGGGGTTTTTGTGGTTTGTCACCCGTCTCAGGATCTCAGCGGGAAATTCCATGCTCCTGTTTTCAATGCCTTTAGAGAGATTGATCACAGGGATACCGGGCCGAACAGAAAAGCGGGACCAGACATCTTCCATGTATTGGACAGGAACGGCATTGATCAGAATATCGGCCTTTTCGCATTCCGAAAATGAATCGGTCGCCTTTAAGCCGGGATGAAGAATCATCTTCGGAGCGAATAGGGTATTCTCCTGTTTTAGGTTAATATTCTCCGCAGTTTCGCCTTCATGAGCCCAGATAACGACATCCGCATTCCGGGAGGCCAGCCTGTGTGCCATGACAGTCCCCCATATTCCGGCTCCGATAACACATATTTTTTCCATTAAAGGTTCTCCTTGAATTAGCGTCGTCTTTTTGTTACACTGCTGCTATGAAACGCCTTTATTTCATTTTTTTCATCTTACCGATTTTACTCATTCAATGCAAGTCTAATATAGACCCGTCCGGGCGCAACCTTTCTTCCCCGCGCATCTATCAGATCGCCTCCTCGCATGATTTTAACAAGGCAAAAGCCGTCATCGATATGGTTCTCACAGAAGAGGGGTTTGCCGCCTTGAGCGATACTCTTTATACAAAGCAGACCGGCGAAACCGGGCTCTCTGTGCAATTTGAAAAGGGATTCAGTAAAACCCTTTATTTCTACATGGGAGCCATTGACAACTTTGATTATATTCCCATGAGCCTGGCTGAGAAACAATATTTTGATGAACTTGTTCAATCCCTGCGTTCAAAATTATCCGTTGCCGGAGAGGATGCCAAAGCCCGGGAGAAACTTTTTTCCGATAAAGAGCCTGTCATCATCCATACTTTCCGCTTTGCTGATTTTGACCTTAAACCGTTTAACGAGTTCATGCTCTTTTCCTGCACGGTTAAAAATGAAAGCCGTTATCAGTTTTTAAACATCGGAATCACTTTTCATTTTCAAAATGCCTATGGGACTGTCGTCGAGACAAAGCAGGTCGTACTGAATTATCTGGCCCCCTGGCAAAAAAGAGACCTTAACCTCACTCTGGCCGTCAATCAGAATATTTCAGATTTTTTTATCAGAACATCCGTCAATTAAAAAAAAAGCCCGGGGTCTCCCCCGGGCTCACAGTCCTTAAAAGGTTTCGCAGAGCACCTCAAAATAGGCTTTGGGATGAATACAGGCCGGACATTTCTCCGGGGGTTCTGCGCCTTCATGAATATAACCGCAGTTCCGGCATTTCCATGCGACCTTTTCTTTTTTCTTAAAGACAGTGCCGTCCTTGACTTGCTTCATCAAAGCCAAATAGCGCTCTTCATGATGTTTTTCAACTTTGGCCACATTTCTGAAAAGATTGGCGATTTCCGAGAATCCTTCTTCATCAGCAATATCAGCAGCCTGAGGGTAAAGCTCGGTATGCTCTTCATTCTCCCCTTCGGCGGCCGCCTTCAGATTTTCAATGGTCGTCCCTTCGATTCCCGCGGGGAATGTCGCTGTGATCTCCGTCATGCCGCCTTCCAAAAAACGGAAAAATCTTTTCGCATGCTCCAACTCATTATCGGCGGTCTCCGAAAAAATTGCAGCGATCTGCTCATAACCCTCTTTTTTTGCAATTTTAGCAAACATCGTGTATCGGCTGCGGGCCTGTGACTCTCCGGCAAAAGAAGCCAAAAGATTCTGTTCTGTCCTTGTTCCTTTAACGCTTTTTCCCATTGTTCCTCCTTGATCGTTTATTCTCGGATTATTCTCTTGCTGCCAAAGCGCGGTCCACCATGAACAAGCCATGAGGGTTATTTTCCACCCGCTTGAACATTTCCACATTCTCCCGGGCATTGGCTTCCTCTTCGACCTGTTCAGCCACAAACCACTGAAGAAAGTTTAGTGTTGCATAATCTTTCTCATCAGAGGCTGATGTGACGATGTTATTAATGGATTCCGTGACAAATATCTCATGTTTTAACGCCTGCTGAAAGACCTCCAGGGGAGAAGTCCATTCCTGTTTAGGCCCCTCGATAGGAGCAAGCAGTACCCTTCCGTCTCTCTCATTGACAAATGAGAAGATTTTCATGGCGTGCTCGACTTCTTCTTCGGCCTGCAATTTCATCCATTTTGCCGCCCCGGGAAGAGACTGTGCTTCAAGGTAAGCGCTCATGGACAAGTAGAGATAAGCTGAATAAAGCTCCTTATTGATCTGATCATTAAGAGCCTCTTGAATCTTTTTCTTCACAGCAGCTCCTATTCCGTAGCCCAAAGTTTATGAATATTGCAATATTCACGGGCTGTAAAATGATCGCCGTCCATTTGAAAGAGAGCTTCAGGCTTTTGGCCGGGCTCCAGATAAGCACGGCAGGATTTATCACCGGAACGGAGTTCGATCCATTCAATATAATGTTTCTCCTCCATAGGATGTAAAACGCTTCCGACAGTGACTTTGACCTTTCCGTCTCCTAACTTTTCGATGACGGGGACATGTTTCTCCGTTGAAGAATCAGCCGTCTGCGCCTCCATTTTAACCATGGGCTGGCCGCAGCAGACCAGTTCCCCGGCTCCGCCATGCAGGACTTCCACAATATTTCCACAGATTTCACATTTGTAGATCTCGCTTCGTTTTGCCATAAGACCTCCTTTTTTTAAAGGCTTTCTTTTAACTGATGAAGCCTGTAAAAGTGTTCTTCTTCCATTTTGATCACGTCTTCGATGATCTGTTTTGCATCAAACCCTTTTTGCAGCATCCGTTTGTAAAAAAGAATGGTATCCAACTCCCGTCGGATGGCGAAATTCAAACTATCTTCGGGATCATCCACATAGGCCAGCTCACCTGACAGACGTTCGCTGCTGAAAAGATCGCTGCCTTCGCTCTTTTTTAAAATTCCTTCCGTAAAGCCGGGCTCATGAGACATTTTGCCGAGGCTTAAAAAAGTCTTTTCATGTTCTTCTTCTTCAGCGGCCAGTTGTGTAAAAAGAGCCGCCATCTCGCCTGCTCCCGCTTTGCCGGCCAGCGTCTTATACATCTCGGCGCCGCTTCTTTCGATAAGAGCCGCCAGAGCCAAAAATTCTTCAGATGACTGAATATCAGGTATTTTCATAAGATTGTGGCGGGGGGTCCCCCCGCCCTTTTCACTCCTCTACTTCCTCAAACATATCCTTGCTGACACCACAGACAGGACAAACCCAATCATCGGGAATAGCGTCAAAGGCTGTCCCGGGCTCTATCCCTCCGTCAGGGTCTCCCTGGGCGGGATCGTAAATATAACCGCAAATGGTACATCTGTATTTTTTCACGGCACACCTCCTCTTGGTTAAATCCTTTTTTCCAAATCTTCTTTAATATTCTTAAGCTGTGCTTCATCGGGAACATAATTCACTTTAAAGCCCTCCATCAGGGAAAGGCCGGCTGCTTCCAGTTCTTTCTCCATGAGGCTTACGCTTTGGCCGCCCCATCCGTAGGAGCCAAAGGCCAGGGCCTTTCTCCCGCCCGGAGAAAGCCCTTTAAGGTAAGTCAAAAAGGACGCCGTTGTCGGGAGCATGTTGTTATTCAGCGTGGGGGACCCGACGCATAGTATCTCGGCATCAAGGAATTCAGTCATAATATCAGAAATATGATTTTCTCCCAAAGACATCATTTTAAAACCATACGCTTTGGATTCAAAGGCGGAAGCCAATGAAACAGCCATTTTTTCTGTGGACTTCCACATGGTATCATAAACGATAACTGCTTTTTTCTTTGTTTTGTTTCCGGCCCATTCCTGATAAGCCCCTATTATATTTTTAACCTTACTCCGGAACACAAGGCCATGACTGGGTGCAATGACAGCAACATCAAGGCCGGATGCAGCTTCCAGCTCTTTGCGCACCTGCGGGCTATACGGAAGAACGATGTTGGCATAATATTTGGCCGCTTCCTCCATGACCGTATCAAAAGGATAGGAATCGTCAAAACGCTCCGAAGAAGCAATATGCTGTCCGAAAGAATCATTTGAAAAAAGAATCTTTTCTTCAGGACAAAAAGAAACCATATTGTCAGGCCAATGCACCATTGGTGTTAAAAGAAATCTGAGGCTTCGTTCTCCCATAGAAAGCGTGTCGCCGCCTTTGGCCTCTTTAAAAGGCCAGGCTTTGCGGTAATGGGCTTTCAGCCCCCGGACCCCGTTGGGCGAGGCATAGATCTCGGCTCCCGGGCAGAGCTCCATAAGACGGGGAAGACTTCCCGAATGGTCCATTTCCACATGCTGTGAAACAATAATATCGATTTTCGAGGGATCGATGATCTTACTGATACGTTCCGTCATTTCATCGAAAAAGCGCTCCTTGACCGTGTCGATGAGGGTGATTTTCTCGTCGATGATCAGATAGGCGTTATAAGTGGAACCCCGGCTTGTGGAATAACCGTGAAAATTCCTCAAACCCCAATCAACGGCACCGACCCAATAAACACCCTCTTTTATTTTGACAGGTTCCATGTGTCTCCTTTATATCATTATCATTTTTGTAACGATTACAGTTTAACACAAAGAGTGCCTGCCGTCAAATCATTCTTATTCGTTATTGCGGCACCGACTGCAAAGCCCCTGAAGGTAGACTTGTGTGTTCTGCACCCGGAAACCGTCGGGGACACAACCGCTCTGGCAACGCATGGACGGGATATCATAGATCTGCCCGCATTTCAGGCATACAAAATGAGAATGAGCCGGCTCTGCCAGATCATAGCGTGTTTCTGCCTCTTTTGTCAAAAGAGGGATCAACAGTCCCTTTTCTACGAAAAGGCTCACATTATTATACACCGTCGTGCGGGAGAGGGTCGCGGCCTTCGACTTCAGAGCCGAATAGATCATATCAACGCTGGGATGATTCCGCTCTTTTTCAATATACTGATAGATCAGCATCCGTTGTATCGAGGGCGTAACACCATGGGCTTTGAATTTTTTTTTAATCTCAACCATATATCAACTCCCTGAGTCTCCCATTATAGGTGCATCTGATTATCTTTCAATAAAAATATTATATTTTTTATTTCTTTTCCCTTTACGATTACTTCCTTATTTCACGGGAACATTCAGTGCCACCAGGATAAAGACGACTAAGAGAACAATGATGACGACCAAAAAGAAAATCGTCCCAAAGATGACAAGCAGGGCTTTTCCCAAAGAGATATGATGGCGCCGGGACAACCCCATGGCCTGCAGGGCTAATGACCAGATATTGGCAAAAAACGAGCCGGCCAGAGGAATAATATTCAAAATCGCTGCTGTCTGTGAAAAAAGGATCACTCTGAGCGTCGTATTAAACCCTCGTTCCCCTTCGCCGAAAAGCCGAAGAACCAGATGATACAATCCTGCTGTGATAAAAGGAGCGATCAGCCCGCCAATAAGAGCAACAGACAAAAAGAAAGGAAGCCTGCTCAGAGGCATAGCCCCGGCGGCCAATTCGGAATTTTGAGAAAAGAAGGGAAAAGGCTGCGGCAAGACGGATTGCCAAAAAAGTGCAGCAATTGTCGAAATCAGAACAAGGACAAAATAGTAGAGAAAAGCCCCTCCGATCTCTTTGTCAGGCCCCAGGGAATCAAAAAAAGCATTGGGAGCTGTCATGACTTCCCGGATGGTACCTACCAGCCGCTCTCCCCAGGTAAGGCTTTTGTCATCAAAACTGTTCTCTGCGTTGCTCCCGTATTCAGGCGTCTGTTGGCACCCGCAGGAAGGACACACTGTTTCCTTTTCATCCATGAGTGTATTGCATTGAATGCATTTTTTCATCCGAGCCTCCTTGCTTCATTTATCATCTCCCTGTAACGCAAAGCTTCCTGTCGGGCTTTTTCGGCAAAATCAGGCCCTGAGCCGGCAAAAAGAACGGCCCGGGAGACATTGATGATCATGTTGCCTTCTTTTCCGCTGAACCCGGCTTTTACCGTTTCGCGGATGTTTCCGCCCTGTGCACCGATCCCCGGGATAAGAAGGATCTCCCGGGATGCAATAGCACGTATTTTTTTCAATTCTTTTGGTTTTGTGGCTCCTGCCACAAGGCCGAGCCGATGGCCGAATTCTCCATTCCACGCTTTTGTTTTTTTTGCAATTTTTTTATAAAGAGAACCCGTATATTCAAAATCTCCGGCTGACGCATTAGAGGTCAGCCCCAAAAGGAAAAGATAGACGCCTTCATATTTCAAAAAGGGCTCAACGGTATCTTTCCCCATGAGAGGATTCAGCGTTGCTGCGTCAAAAGCATTCCTTTCAAAAAGGGCTTTGGCATAATGAGCGGCCGTATTACCGATATCACCACGCTTCACATCAGCAATGACGGGGATCTCTCCGGCCATTTCCGTTACGGCCTCCCAGGCTTCCGCCCCTTCCCGGCCGGCTGATTCATAAAAGGCTGCATTAGGCTTATAGACACAGACAATGTCTTTTGTTGCAGCGATGATCTCCCTGTTAAAGGCAAGAACAGGGTTTTTTTCTTTTTTCAGGCACTCAGGCAATTTTCCGGCATCACTGTCCAACCCCACACATAAAAGCGATTCATTCTCTCTTACCGCCCGGTTATACTTTTCTAAAAAATTCATTTTATCTCCTTATGGCTAATCCCGTGACCGCACCCACGGAAGGAAAACCGTTTTCAACACAAAATTCTTTTACCCCCTCGAGGACATGAAGAGGCAATTCAGGGTCTCTGAAAAGCCCTGTCCCTATCTGGACGGCTGAAGCCCCGGCCATAAAGAATTCAAGGGCATCCCGGGGAGAAACGATACCCCCCGAGGCCATGATCGTCGCTTCAGGAAAAGACTTTTTCACCTGATAGACCAGGCGAAGCGCCACGGGCTTAATCGCCGGGCCTGAGAGCCCGGCAAAGACATTGGCAATGGACGGAGCCCTTTTATCAACATCGACAGCCATGCCCAGAAGGGTGTTCGCCACAGTCAATGCGTCAGCCCCTCCTTCCAGAGCAGCCCCGGCCATAGCGGTAATATCTGTGACATTGGGTGAAAGCTTGACGATGAGTGCTTTTGTTGTCGCGGCCCTGCAGGCGGCTGTAATCGAACGGATATGCTCTTCGTTCACGCCGAAAGCCATGCCCCCTTCCTTGACATTAGGGCAGGACACATTCAGTTCCACGGCGGTGATGCCTCCGGCTTTATCGCAAAGCGCTGTCATCTCTTGAAATTCCTCAAGAGTGTTCCCTGCGATATTGGCGATCACGGTGACTTTTTTTTTCACAAGTTCGGGTATCTTCTTCTCAAGAAAAGCTTCAACACCCATATTTTGCAAGCCCACACTGTTCAACAGTCCTGAAGGGGTCTCCGTTAGACGGGGGGGCGGATTCCCTTCACGGGGAAACCGTGTCAGCCCCTTGCTGCAAATCCCGCCCAAAAGAGCAGGATCGAAAATATCTTCATATTCATCGCCATAGCCGAAAGTGCCCGATGCAGTAAATACAAAATTTTTAAAAACAGCATCGCCGATCTTTACTTCGCATTTTACCATGGCAATTCCTTCCCCGTAAAGACAGGCCCATCCTTACAGACCAACTGATGCCCTTTCAGAGTCTGTACCACACATCCCAGGCACGCCCCGGCTCCACAGGCCATCCTCTCTTCCAGAGAATGCCAGCTTGCCCACTCTTTTTTACGCCCCTCTTGCTCTGCCGCTTTCATCAGGGGAAGGGGGCCGCAGGTAAGAAGCCGTTGATTTCCGCTCATTTTTTCAATGTTTTTTGTAGGATATCCCTTTTCTCCGCGGCTTCCGTCTTCAGTGTAGATAAAAAGGTTCTCCTTGGAACGGAAAAGGCCGTTATCCTGGTAAGGCGTCAGATAATCTTCTCCTGCTGAGGGAAATCCTCCATGGAGCACAGCTTTTTTCTTGTTTTCAGTCAAAACACGTAACAAATAGATAAGCGGGGCAACACCTATCCCGCCTCCTATCAGACAGTTTTTTTCTCCGTCTGCGGGGAAACCTTTCCCCAAAGGGCCCATTACGCTGAGTGTCTCCCCTTTTCTTTTGCGGGAGAGGATCTCTGTCCCCTTTCCGACGATCTTATAAAAAAAGTATAACGTCCCGCCTTTGATGTCTCCGATGCTTATCGGGCGTCTCAAAAGAGGGTCCGTTTCCCGGCTTACCAATATATTGAAAAATTGCCCGGGCCTTGTCTCTGCCGCCCATTGAGGGTCTGAAAAAGAAAGAAGGCACACCGAATCCGTAAGAAGCATATTCTCTTTAATTGTGATCTCTTTGACCTTCATAGCCATAGGTCCCTTTCAACGTCATAGACCTCTCCTTTGATAACAGTGAACCGGGGCACACCTCTCAGTTCCCGGCCTGTAAAGGGAGTGTTTTTCCCTTTGGTCTTTAAACTGTCCGGAGTGAGGCTTTTTTTGGCATGAATGTCAATGACGGTAAGCCAGGCTTCATCTCCTATGCGGATATTGCCCCGCCCGTTCATTTTAAGGATTCTTGCCGGATTGGCGGAAAGAAGAGTCGCCAACCGGCTGAGAGGCAGCTGATAACGATGATGAAGGATCTCGATGGATAACGGAATAAGAGTCTCAAATCCTGTGATTCCGAAAGGAGCTTTCAAAAATCCGAGAGATTTGTCTTTCATCGCATGGGGAGCATGGTCCGTGGCGATGACATCGACACTCCCGTCTGCAAGCCCTTTGATCAAAGCCTCTCTGTCTGTCTTCGCGCGCAGTGGCGGACTCATCTTATAAAGGGCGTCATCTCCCGGGATTTCTTCTTCAGAGAGAGTAAAATGATGCGGAGTGACTTCACATGAGATCAACGGAGATCTCTTTTTAAAATGTTTAATGATCTCCAGGCTCTCTTCTGTGGAAACATGGCAGAAATGTAAACGCGCCTTTTCAAGGGCCCCTACTGCGGCGTCCCTGTATGTTCTGATATCTTCCACAGCTCCCGGGATCCCGGGAAGCCCCAGGCGTTTTGCCGTTGTCCCCTCATGGATCACACCGTCCCGGCGCAATGACAGGTCTTCGGGATGGGACAAATAGACCAGATCTTTTTCCCGGCAAAAACGAAGGATCTCCCTTAAAAGGCCTGTATCTTCAACACTGATGCCGTCATCAGAGACAGCTTTGAGAGCGTCTATTCCGGGGAAATCGGAGAGTTCTCTTCCCTTGAGGCCGCGGGAACCCGAAAAGGCCTGTATGACAGGGCAATGGCCTGTGGATCCGGCCATTTTACAGATGGCTTCATAAACAGCGGCCGAATCACAGGGTGGCCGGGTGTTGGGCATCGCCACGACAGTGGTAATCCCCCCGGCGACGGCGGCCCGTGTTCCGCTTTCAATATTTTCAGGGTTCTGCCCGGGCTCTCTGAGATGAGCATGCATATCAATGACTCCCGGGAAAGCAGTCAAGCCTCTGCAGTCTATCTCCTTTTTCCCTTTCGGGGCCTTGCCCGGAGCACAAATATCATAAAGCGACCCCTTTTGAATGACAATGTCCCCCTTTTCAGAAGGCTTGTCGGGATAAATGATTTCAATGTCGCGTAAAATGATTTCCATCATCCCCTCTTTTTTTTTTACATCATTTTACAAGGGATTATCTCAAGGGGCAATAAAAAAAGGGTCTTTTTTGCAGATGTTTCAGTCCGGCTTGCGGAGAATCAGATATTTCAGGGGGATAAGGCAAGGGAGGAAAAGCGCGATAAAAAAGAGCAGATTCCCGTGCCGGGAGTAAAATGAAGAATCTGCGCGAGCGTATAACGTCCCCTCCAGCACAGTGCGCTCCTTCATGGGCGTCTTTTGGTAAATGCGGCCCCGGTTATCGATAAGGGCCGAAATCCCGCTATTCGCGCATTGGGCCACATATTTTTGCTGCTCGATGGCCCGGAGACGTGCCTGCAACAGATGATGAAGAGGAGCCATAGTTCCTTCGAACCATCCGTCATTCGTGCTGATCACAAGGAATTCGCTCTTTTCCCTCATCAGGCTGTTGACGAAATCACTGAATATGGACTCAAAGCAGATGATCCCGTGAAAACGGTACCCTTCAAGCTCAAAAGGTTCTCTGTTTCGGCCCGGAGTCAATGTGTACTGGATGGGATATAATTTCAAAAGAAAGGATGTCAGTTTCGGAAAGGGAAGAAACTCGGCAATGGGAAGAAGGCAGATCTTGTCATAGCGGGAATACCGGCCCTGCGCATCGACAAGAAAAAGGGAATTATAAATATTGTTCCTCTCATAATGACTGCTTCCCACAAGATGGGCGGCCGTCCCCTTTTGTCCCTTGATAATATCAACAATGGCTTCTTTTTCCGGCGGATACCACAGAATCCCGGAAGAAAAAGCTGTCTCGGGCCAAACCACCAGATGAGCGTCCGGGGAGACAAGAGACGCCAACTCTTTATAAATACCCATATTTTGCCGGATAAAGGCTTCATCCCATTTAGCATAGAGGTCAATGGAGGGCTGAATCATAGCTGTGCGGACAGGTTTTTCTGTTTGAAATGCAGGAGGAGCAAAAAGAGAAGAACCCAGAAGGATAAAGAGCAGCGCTGCGGCGCCTTTCAAATAAGTCGTGTTCTTTTTAAGAAAGAAAGCGGAAATCAAATAATTAATCGTCAGGATCATCAACGTCAGCAGATGGACTCCGCCCCATTGCGCCGGTAAAGCGGCCGGTATAAACGTCGCTGCGGCGTTTCCCGGCTCATTCCAGGAATACCCCATCGGGCCGCATCCTTTGACCCATTCGATAAGAGCCCAGACACCGGGCAGAAGAAAAAGCCCCCCGGGGATTTTTTTCAAAAAACGCCTTATCGGCCAAAGCAAGGCCACAAAGAGGATCTGATAAAGAATCACGAGAAAGATGCCCAGATAGGTAAAACGGTAGATCCAATAAATATTCGGAAGGTAAAAAGCAAAGCCGTAAACAAATAAGAGCAGAAGCCTTTTTTTCCTCTTCATCTCCCCGGAAAGGATCAGGAAAAAAGGAACATAGGCAACCAGAGAGGCCCAAAACCCTGCAAAAGGAGTATAAATTAAAAACCCTAAGGCCAGTCCGATGAGAAATAGCGGCACAATACGCCGTGGAGTGCGATCGAAGAAATCAGCCCTGATCATTGCGCTCTGTCAAGGATCTCTTCCATGGCCTTATGCGCCTTTTCAGCGTCCCCTGCAGGATCGTCGACGATATAAGGCGTGATCTCAATAATCAAATCTGTTTTTTGCACGACTTTTTTACGGTAGGAAAAGAAAATCTTCAGTACGGGGATCTCTGAAAGAGGCCATAATCCTTTGCGCTCATACGTCTCATTTTCATTCTGGAGGCCTGCGATGATGATAGGCTCGCCGTCCTTGACAGTGACTTTCGTCTCCGCTGTCCGTGTCTTGACCCAGGGAATATCGGCGTTCTGGCCCTTCCAGCCATAAATATTGCTGACCTCAGGTTTAACATGAACCGTAATGCTCCCCTCTTCGGCAATACGGGGTTCAATAGTAAGCTTGATTCCGATCTCTTCGCGCTCTACCTGATAATTTGTATTATCCCCTTCTTCTGTCTTGACGACATAAGGGATGATATCCCCGATATGAATTGTGGCTTGCTCATTGTTCATGGCCACTAATTTCGTACTGGAAAGGATCTTTCCGTAGCCCTTGTTCATAATCATGTCTATTGTAGCCTGAAAGACTTTCATCTGCCGGGCAAAATCACCGATGTTATCAAGATCGGTATAGCCCATATTATCGGGAATGACTCCCGGCTCTGAGCTTAAACCGGCGCCGCTCTCAGCAAAGATAAAAGTCTGGCTGGTCAGCTTATCCCAATTGATTCCGGCAGCTTTCGTCTTGTCTAAAGAGACTTCAATAAGCCGCGCCTGGATCAGAATCTGTTTGGGGGCAAGATCCAGCTGGCTGATCAATGAAACAATTTCCATATGCGTCTCAGGAGTCGTGGATACGACAAGGGCATTGGCTGAGTTATTGACATTGATATTGACATTTTTTAAACCTGCAAGCGAAGCTGCGGCATCTTTTGCCCCGATGTAGTTCAGGGGATAGACTCGGGTACGTGAGGTGAAGCGGGTCTCAAGATGTTCCGGGGAATCCACCAGGATCGTATTCCCGATGCGCTCATAAGCGAAACCGCCGGATTTTGCAATCATCCCCAAAGCGACTTCCAAAGTCACGTCTTTTAAAGAGATGGAGATTCTCTTGTCGATAATACCCGAACCCAGGACAAGGTTTAAATCATTCTGCCGGACAATACTTTTCAAAACAGATGAGATGGGGGCGTTATTGGCCTCAAAACTGATTTTAGGATCCTCCCCCTGAGCCAGTACAGGCAGAACAGCCCATATAAAAACAAAAAGAACGATGATTGAATTTTTCATAATCCCCTCCCCTTATTTGGAAACAAAGTAGTTCCGCTCTCCCTGCGTCACGACAATGCCGTCTGAACGGATCTCCCGCAGAATCATACCATTGCCGATACTCTCTCCCTCATGAGCAAGGGTCTCCCGGCCGTTTACAAACAGCCCGGCTTCCTTTTGGGGAGAAATCAGGAGATAAAAGACCCTGATGTTTACGGGATCTTCTTTTTGGGTCACTTCTTTGAAGGTTTTTCTTTTTTCTTTTATAATCGCAATCTGTTTTAAAGCCGCCTTGACATTTTCAATAAAAGTATCATTCTCATTCACACTTGTTACCTGAAAGCGGGTAAAGATAATATCCTTGGCAATATCCGCCCCCTTCATAAAGACAAACAAGAATACAATAAAAACAATGAATCCGATAATACGGCTTCTCATAAATTATAATACCTTTTCAATTTCAAGCTCCAAGCCTGATAACGCCCGTCGCGGCTTTCCATATCGGCTTCTTCCACGACAATCATATTTTCATTGTTATTGATCAGATCCATCAGCTTTACAAAAGAATCCATGGAGCAGCCTATGTCAATACGAATGTCCACGGCATTCCCCGCAGCCCGTTTGACGTCGGCGTTGCCCAGATTGATCCCTTTGCGTTGAAAAAGAGAAAGCGTGTCTTTTATCGCTTCCGTATAAGAATAAAGGGGAATAATCCGGTTTTGGTTTAATATTGTCTGCAGATCCTTGTTTTCATGCACAAATTCCCATTGTGTGATCTCCTGGCGCAGCTTTTTAAGTTCATCCCTTTTATTTCCAATATCATCTCTGATCTTTGAAAGGATCATCATATTAGAGAGGAAAAGGGCTATAATCAGGGCGATCAGAGTCTTATTCAAAGATCCTCACTTTCCCGCCGATGATCACATTGAGCAGATTCCCTTTTTGAATGTTCATCTCTTTAATGGTCACATCCGTGATTTTTAAATTATAAACTTTGTCATGAATAATGCTGTCGATCATTTCTTCGATATCCTCTACTTTATAACGGGTCAATCCCGAAGATTTCAGCTCCAGAGAGAAGTGAAGCTCATAAGGGAGCCGTTTAAACTGCACTCCGGCAACGATCATATCCCGTATCATATATCGGTTGACCACGCGCAAAAACGTCCCCATGACGACTTCATGCTTTTCTTTCTCAAGCATAAAAATGATATGATCCTTTTCCTGATCCGTCAGGCGATGATCGACGGCCTTAGCCTGTAATGTCTGAAGCTCCTTGTTGATGGATCTTTTGATCGTCAGAGAATTCACAATGAAATAAAGATAAACCGCTGTCAAAACCAGTGCGCTGATCAGAAGAACATGATGAATAATATCCATTTGTCTGACAATCACACGTTTTTGTCTGTTTTTGGCCCCTTGCGGATAAAGATTGATTGAAAAATAATTCATGAGATAAACATCCCCCCTACCATGCAGGAGAAGATCCCGAAGGAATCCTTTAACAATGAGCTGCTCAACATATCCGGACTTTTTTTGACAAGAGCAAAATAATCATTTTTAACCACACGAATACCCAATTCATAATTCATGTACCAGGCGACATCGGGAATAGAAGAGACCCCGCCTGAAATATTGATCTGATGAAAGACCGCTGCTTTAAATCTGTTCTCATAAAAAATCAACGCCCGTTTGACCTCATAGATGATCTGATCCAATACCGGCGCGATGACCTTAAAGCGGCCCGGGCCTTGAGGTACTTCTTTTTCCCCTTTCAGGATGGATTCCGCTTCATCCCACTCAACGCCGCAAATATCCTTGATATTGCGAATCATATCATTGCCTCCCACAGGGACATCCATTTGAAAGAAATCTTTTTCCTTGTCATAGATGATGATGTTGCTGTTTTTCCGCCCTAAATCCACAAAGATCACAGGACTGTACCCTGAATAATTAAAATGTCCGTTGAGAAGCGAGATCTGCTCCGGCAAAATGACTGTCGGCTCCATTTTATTCATAATAAGCTGGGGGATCCAGCGTTCGATAAATTTCCTTTTGACACCGGAGACGATAATATGCTCTTTTTCTTCTCCCATATCATCGACCACGTCAAAATCCCATATAAAATTATCGTCTTTCAACTGGAGAATATCTTCATATTCATTGATGATGATCTGACGCAGGTATTTTTTTTCAACTTTGTTCACTGCGAGAGTCTTGACAAAACTTTCATTAAACGGCGCGATGAAAGCTATATCGTTATAACTTTTGACTTTAAACTGATCCATGAGCCTGTTCATCCCGTCTGTCACTGAGCCGTTGTAATCAAAAACAGCAGTTTGACTCAAATACTGGAAACCCTTATCAAAGGCTAAGGCCTTTATGCTGTTTCCTGAAGGGAAGAGGATCAAACTTTGCAAAAAACACTCCTTTTTTTTTATTATATATGCGTTAGCTAAAAATGCAAGGTTTATGCCGGTTTCAGATGTTTTTGAAAATTTTTTCCGGCTTACCGGCCTATAAACAACTTAAATCTCAATAATCCCTGCCGCCCGGCGGACATCGGCCAATGTCTTCTGCGCTTCTTCGCATGCTTTCGCTGCCCCGTTGCAAAGGATATCCCGGAGAAGGTCTTCATCACGGGCCAAAGCCTCACGTTTTTCCCTGAAAGGCTCAAAATAAGAATTCATCTTTTCAAAAAGAGCCAGCTTGGCATGGCCGTAACCGAATACAGGAGAGGCGTACTTCTCTTTCATCTCTGCGCATTCCTCCGGTGTGGCAAAATAACGGTAGAGAGCAAAGACATTGCAGCATCCCGGATCCAAAGGTTCTTCCATAGGCGTGGAATCCGTGACAATATTCATGATCTGCTTTTTCATTTGTTTGGGTGAAGCAAAGATCTCTATGGTGTTCTGATAGCTTTTACTCATTTTCCGTCCGTCTGTCCCCGGTATAACGGCCATGGACTCTTCGATGCGGGCATCCGGAATGGTCAGGATGTCTCCGTGACGATTGTTGAATCTCAGGGCAATATCACGGGTGATCTCAATGTGCTGCTTCTGATCTTTCCCCACAGGGACCACATCGGCCCTGTAAGCTAAAATATCGGCCGCCATAAGGACAGGATAAGTAAAAAGGCCATGATTGACATTTTTATCCTTTGCCAGGGCATCTTTGTAAGCGTGAGCCCTCTCCAGTAATCCCATGGGAGTGTAGTTGGAGAGTATGAAAGTAAGTTCTGTGATTTGGGGAACTGAAGATTGAAGAAAAAGAGTCGTTTTTTCCGGATCCAGGCCCAGCGCCAGATAATCCAAAAGAATATCCACAGTCCCTTTTCGCAGGGACTCAGGGTCAGGATAGGTATTTAACACATGATAGTTCGCCACAAAGATAAAAGAATCGTCCGCTTTATTCTGAAATTGAATAAAGTGCTTAACAGCGCCGAGATAATTGCCGGCATGCATCTTTCCGCTGGGTTTTACTCCTGAGACGACACGCATGTTTCCCCCTACTCACCTAAAAGTCTTTGTACGACAGTACTGACCAATTTCCCGTCGGCTTTTCCCTTGACAAGAGGCATCAAAGCCTGCATGACCTTCCCCATATCCCGAAGTCCGGAAGCCTGGGTCTTTTGAACGGTCTCTCTCACCAAAGCTTCGATCTTCTCCTCAGATAACTGTTCGGGCAGATAAGAGAGAAGGATATTTTTCTCATCTTCTTCACGGGCGGCCAGATCCTCCCGGTTCCCCTTTGTGTACATCTCTATGGAATCCTGATGTTTTTTAATGCTTTTGGAGATCAACGCCTGGACGTCAGGGTCGGATAAATCTTGTTTTTTCTCTATGCGCGCATAACGGATCTCAGAAAGAATCATCCGTAATGTCAAAGTCCGCAGCTCATCTTTCTGCTTCATCGATTCCTTTAAATCGTTTTGCAGGCGTTCTTGCAGAGACATCCCTATTCTCCTTTTTTTTCAGAGCCGGTCATCACATCAAAAGTCTCTTTAAACTTATTGAAAAACCCGTAAATGTCTTCTTCAAAGATCATAATACGCGTCCGCTCGACGGTTTCATCGTCTTTCTTGCGGATCTCGTTGAGGACCATATACTTTTCGCCCTTTTTTGTCATTTTTACGTTAAAAAAATAAGTTCTCCTTCCGGCCCGAAGCCGGGTGGAATAAAATTCATTACTGCCGTCTAACGGAATACTCTTCTCCATGGATCTCTCCCTTCCCTTATCCTATAGGATCATGTCTCCCGACAGGGTTACGGGGACAATGGTGTTCAACTCGCAGTTCTGTGCTATTCTAACACGTAAATACTCAGGTGTGTAGCCCTCAAAGAGTCCCTTTTTTGTCTTTTCTTCCACTAAAACGGATGTGTCATTCCCCGACCATCTTCGGACAAAAGCCGCTTTACCTTCTTCTTCCGCCTTTTTGATCAGTGCCAAAGCCTCATCCATTTCTTCTCTTATCAGGTGCCCGGCTAATAAAGCCGCCTTCGTGCCGGGACGTGGCGAGAACGGGAAGAGATGAACTCTGTGAAAGGCATACTCCCGGATCACATGAGCCGATTGTTCTCGGTCTTCCGTCCTCTCTCCGGGGAAACCTGCGATCATATCCGTTGTCAGCCCCCCTGAAGGCAAAAAGGCTCTGATCTCATCCAGCTTCGCATACATCTGCGCTTCTGAATAGGGCCTGTTCATGGCTTCTAAAATCCTGCCGCTTCCGCTTTGAAGTGGTATGTGCAGATGCCCCATGACCTTGGGATGATCCCGCATCAAAGTCAAAAGTTCGGATTTGATTTCTATGATCTCAATAGAAGAAAGACGCAGCCGGTCCAACCCCGGCAATTCGGCTATCATTTCCACTAACCCCGTCAATTCCGGGTGCCGTCCCAAATGGATGCCGGTCAACACGATCTCACGATATCCGTTCCGTATTATAGATTGCGCTTCCCTTTTGATCTTTTCGACGGGAACATAAGACTCCCGTCCTCTGGTATAGGGAATAATGCAATAGGAACAAAACTGATTGCAGCCGTCCTGGATCTTAATAAAAGCGCGTGTCTTTTCGCCGAAAGAGTCCAAAAGTCTTACGGGGCCGGCATGAAAAAGTTCAAGGATCTTTTCGACTTTGTCCCGGCTCCCTACGACTCTGTCCGCCCCTTCCACAGGCCCCATTTCAGCCAGGCATCCGACTGCAACAAGAAAAGCATCGGGATTTTCTCTTTTCATTTTCCGTATCAGGCGTCTGTTTTTTGTTTCGCTTTTTTGAGTCACCACACAGGAGTTGACGATGATAATATCTGCTTCATGCCAATCATCGACCGGACAGAATGCATCCGGGCTCAGCGAAGCTGCGATTTTCTGCGATTCATATTGATTGACTTTACACCCGAAAGTGATAAGAGCGTATTTTCTCATCCCCCACCGCTTAAGTACTGGATCAGTATCGCCGCTTTAAGCGCCGCTGTCTCTGTCTTTAAAATATAAGGCCCCAGATGGAACATCAGGGCATCATGTTTTCTGAAAGCCGTGATCTCACTGTCATCCCAGCCCCCCTCAGGCCCTACGGCTATAACGATCTCTTTACGCCCGTGAAAGGCCAGAGCGTCAAGCGGCTGCCCATGAGGGTGCATCAGAGCTATGGTATCGAACTTCTCAAAGAAATCAATCTCTTTATTCAAAGACACGGGAGCGTGGATCTTCGGCAGCCAGGCTCTTTTGGATTGTTTGACCGCACCCCGGACAATACGCTCAAAACGCTCCCTTTTCCTTTCGAAATCACGCGCAAACTCGATATTTCTACGGGTCAAAAGGGGGATAAAGGAGAGAACACCGTTTTCCGTGGCTTTTTCCACCAACCATTCCCATTTATCCCTTTTTGTAGGGGCAAAAGCAAGTGCCGTATGGACCTGCGGAGGAGGAATCGTTTCTTTTTCAATGATATCAACAGCCGCGTGTTCTTTACCGACAGCGTTTATCCGGCCGAGGGCCATATTCCCCTGTCCGTCAGTCAAGGCGACGGTGTCTCCCGCTTTGGGACGGAGTACACGGAGGTGGCTGAACTCGACTCCGGTTATGTCAACAGTTCTCTGCCCCTGAGAAAGGTCATCGGAGAAAAAGAGACGGGCTGAACGGGCTAAGGAATCCATGGCCCCTCCTCTGTAATGACGGCGGTGATATGAGCGAACGGAGTGATGTCAAAAGCCGGATTATAACCTTCTTCGTCAGACAAAGTCAGGGGCGTTCCGTTTATTTGCAGTATTTCCCCTCCCGGCCTCTTTTCAATGGGGATAGCGTCCCCGTCGGGGCAATCAGGGTCAAATGTTGATTTCGGAGCGGCTACGATAAAAGGAATATGATGGGCCCGGCAGGCAAGCGACAATCCATATGTCCCGATCTTATTGGCTGTGTCGCCGTTGGCGGCAATACGGTCAGCTCCCACAAAAACAGCATCGACCTTTTGACGAGAGACCAGGAAGGCTGCCGCGGAATCAGCAATGATCTTATGGGGGATATTCCCCTTGCTGAGTTCCCAGCTTGTCAAACGCAGCCCCTGAAGCCACGGGCGTGTCTCATCTACCCAGACAAAAATAGTTTTCCCCTGCTCACGGGCGACATAAAAGCCCGACAAAGCCGTTCCGTAGGCTGCTGTGGCCAAAGCTCCGGCATTACAATGGGTCAGATAAGAGCCCCCGTCACGTATATAAGACTGAAGATGCTCACCTATTCTCCTGCAAAGCCGGGCATCTTCATCCCGAAGGGCGCAAGCTTCGCGGATCAGTTCTTCAAAGGCGGCCTTCCGTCCGTGTCCTTTTGCCGTCTCGAAGGCCTTTTCCATCTGTTGAAGGGCCCATTTCAGATTGATCGCTGTGGGACGGGCCTGTGACAAATATTCCAAGTCTCTGTAAAAGTCCTTTTCCCACGTTTTTTTGTCTTCCTTCAGACTTAGGGCCGCTCCATAGGCCGCCGTGATCCCGATAAGGGGAGCTCCCCGGACAATCATCGCCCGGATCGCTTCATAGACAGCCTGAACCGTATTCAGCACCACACGTTTTTCTTCCAGAGGAAGACGCCTTTGATCTAAAACAGAGAGAATCCCCTTCTCATAGAGAACCGTTTTGAGGTCCACTTTTCCCCTTTTTTATCCAATCCTGCAGCATGGGGCCAGTCCGGTCTGTTTTCCCTTTCTTTTTGACCGCTGCTACGGAATCATTGTCCCAGACCAATTCGAAGACTCTTTTTTTGTCAAATCCTTTCAACTCAGCGCGCCCGGCCATGAAAAAGATGATATTCCGTTGAATGACACTGTCATAATAAAGATAACAATACGCATCATCCACGGCCACTGTTTCAACAGGACAGTAATCCTTGAGACAGTCAAAGACATCCCCGCTCACAGCCACCCCTTTATTGGACAATTCTCCCGCTTCACTCACGAGCACACGCCGGTTCAAAAAAAACTCCCTTTTGGTTTCTTTTTCTATTTTTTCCTCAATGATATATGAAGGGCCGTGGACGACATTGACGCCTCCCGAGCGTTTCTCCTCAGTGATTTTTTGAGAGCTGGAAAGCCGGGCGGCCATATTGACTGTCTCCCCGATAGGAGTAAGCTGTCCCAGCTGCGCCATGGAGACATCCCCCAAATGAATCCCGATCCCGATATCATCGAAATCAGTCTCTTTCCGTATTGAAAGAAAATGCTCGTAGATGAGAACGGCGGAGCGGACAGCCGACAAGGCGTATGCGCGGGGATCATTCCCTTCTTTGAAGACCCCCATCACTCCGTCTCCGAGGATTTTATCCACATAGCCGTTAAACCGCCCGAATATCTCGGGAATGGGGTCAAAGATGAGATGAAGCTGCCGGATCGTCTCATCAGGATGCAAAAATTTGCTGCGCTGCGAAAAATCCCTGATATCCAAAAAAAAGACCGCCGCAGGAACGATCTGCAGATGCACTTTATGATTTTCGGAGAACCAGAACAATTCCCCTTTCTGGAACTCGTCACTCATCTTTTCCACATCCCGGCTGTTGTCGACCAAATAGATCTTTTTCCTGAGAGAAGACAGAATAAGAAAGCGCTTGGAGGCTTTGATGATATCCTCATACAAATAGAGGATCTCCTGCAGCGAAAGCTGAAGCTTCTCCTGTTCGCTTTTCAGAAAACTGTTCTTTAAAAGAAGGGACATCAACGTATCATTCCGCAAGATAAAGCTCAAGACATCCAGATTGTCAATATGGCCCGCTTCAATATCGCTTTTTGACAGCCCTTTTCTGTTGAAAAGAGTCTCATAGCGGGGTTGTTTTGCCATGGCGGATATAGTCTTTTTCATGGTCTCACGTATGTGATGAAAAGCTTCTAAAGAGATAAGGAAACGGGAATTACCACGTGAACTGCTCCGGGAAAAAAGGAAATTCTGCGGACCGCAGGCAGGGGAAGGTGCAAAAAAAGCCAATTGATCCCTGATGATAAATTCGATTAATTCCCGGTTCATATCTCTAAAATTATTTTTGTAAAGAAAGGAGTACTCTAATTCAAACGCTTTAAAGGCTTTATTCAATACCTGCCGGTGAATATCATAGATGATATTATTCATCAGCCAGATGGCCTCTTCTTTCCCGTATTGCCGTTTGACATACACCGAAAAAACAGTGCTTAACGCTGTAAAGAAGAGGTTCAGATACTTCCCCCGGTCATCATGATGCAAAATATTCTCAATCACTTTGTAAAGTTCTCTTCTGTAATCATATTCCTGTACAGAAGAAAGGTCTCCGTCATTTCTTTTGACCGCCCGGAATTCGAATTTGAAACGATATTTCTCATCCTGATAAGAGCGAAAGAGATGATCGGCAAGCCGATGGAGGGCAGTGACAAGGCGGGCATCCAGATAAACAGGATAGGTGGACACACTTCCTTTACGCACAGGATCGGGAAATCCCGGCAGGGGCTGCTTAAAACAGATGTTTAATTCTCTTTGGTGAATGGGCACAGTGTCAATGACGTCAAATATGTTCATCCGCGAGTCCCTTTCAAAGGAAATTCTTTTCGGCTGGTATAACGGGGGCCTTCAGGCGTCAAACGGCTTTCAAAAAGTGTTATCGAACGGCAGGGATAAAGAATGTTCTCTTGAGGCAGCGGCTTGCTGAGGTGTTCGCGGGCCTCCTTTTTTGTCACGGGAAACTTTATCCGCCCCACAGTAAGATGCGGTTTGAAGGGGCGACGTTCCGTTTCAAAACCGCAGGGCAAGAGAGCTTTTTGGATCTCTTGAGAAAGAAACGGCAAAACCGGATCCTCCAGTTCCAGAGCAATAACCGAAGCGAAGGCTCCCCTCCCCCAGAATAACGGCTCCGGGGAAAGCCGGGCCTCAAACGGAGAAACCGCAAGAGCGGATAAAGCCTCACAGACAGGCTCATGGTCCTTCGTCTCGCCCAAAAACTTGAGTGTGAGATGTAGCTGTGTTTCCGGAACCCACTTGACTTCTTTCCATTCTTTTTTCCACTGTTTCAGAAAAGGACGGATTCTGTCTAAAAAAGAATCTTCAGCGGGAATAGCCACAAAAAGCCTCATTTTTTGGCCCCCAGCTGCTTTAATGTCTTGTAATTAATATAAGAAAGGGCTACCAACGAAAGCGATACGATCAACATGCCTACAATGATGATTTTCATAGAGTCAAAATTCATCAGCGGAAGATTGGAATAGATGGCTTTGAGAGTCACCAGTAAAATGAAAAAAGCCAAAGAAAAGACACATCCCATTTGAAAGATATGAAAGACGATCTTTTCATAGAGAGTCTCCCCCCTCTTTTTTTTAAAAATCAGGCGGACAATAAGCCATGAGACAAGAACATAAAGAATAAGAATCAAATAAAGGGTCGTCCGGCAACTCATGGCTTGAGTATAACAGAGAACGGATTCTCCTTCAATTGCAATCAACGTGGAGAGGAGCTAAAAAACGCCGGCGGGTATTATTCATTCCGGAAGAATGGGCCTGAAGCTTTGTCGCAGACAAGGGCTTGCATCATTCTCAACAAAGTCCCGTAAGGAGAAAATATTTCTTTTTGCATCCACTTGATAAGAGCCGTAAAGGCCAGTGTCACAATGGCAATGGTCAGCCCGGCAGCCGTAGTCAGCAAAGCCTCCGATATGCCGGCTGTCAACAGTTCTTTTTTTTCCAGAGTGAACGCCCCCAAAGCCCAAAAGGACGAAATGATGCCGCTGATCGTCCCTAATATGCCTAAGAGAGGAGCTGTGGTCACGGCAAAGCTAAGCAACCCCATGCGCTTTTGAGAAAGGCCCTGATACCGGGACACGATCTCGCGGGCCGTTTCATAATGAAAAAATGAAAGTTCTGTGGCATTTTCCCGGATCTCATCCAGGATACGCCCTTTGGGAGTATATCCGTCAAGGTTCCCGTGTTTTCTCATATACAAAGCGGCCTCTTTGCCGTTAAAACGCGCCGCGCCTCTCAGCAAAAGGACATGGAAAAAGAGGCGTTCTAAAATCGCTGCAAAAACAAGAACTGAAAGAAGCAGAAGAGGGTAACTCCACACCCCTCCCGCTTTCAAAAATGTATAGAGGCTCAAAACTCACATCCCTTCATCGGACAACGGCTCCCTTGAATATTTCTTCCGGCCGGTCCAATGTCACAAGCGAAAGCCCTTTTTCCGTGGACGCGGCTAAAAGCATACCCTGAGATTCGATACCCCGGAGTTTCCGGGGTTCCAAATTGGCGACAATAACCACGTATTTCCCCACAAGTTCTTCTTTGGTATACCAGGCCTTGATCCCTGCGGCAATTGTGCGGGTCTCCTCACCCAGAGAGACCTTCAGAGCATAAAGTTTATCGGCTCCTTTTATCTCATCAGCCTCTGTGATCCTTCCGATGCGAAGAGAGACTTTTGCAAAATCATCATAGGCAATCGAAGCGAGTCCTTCCGGCATCTGTTTTTCTTTATTTGCCCGGGGAACCGCTTTGTCCTTTTTCCCTTCGCTCTCTTTGCGAGGAAAAAGAATCTCGCCTTTGGAGACTTTATTCCCTTTAGCCTCTCCCCATTTCAGGCCGTCAAAACCTTTTTGCAATTCCGTTCGGGAATCCCACCCCAATTGGCCAAGGATTTTCAGGGCCGTCTCCTCCATAAAAGGAGCGATCAGAAATGCTGCAAAGCGCAGGGATTCAGCCAAATGGAATAAAACATTATCCAGTCGCTGTTTGTCCCCGGCTTTGGCCAGCTTCCAGGGTTCAGTCTCATCAATGTACTTGTTCGTACGGCGGATAAATTTCCAGACCGATTCAAGGGCTTCGGTAAAATCAAACTCCTCAATAAAGGTGTTTACCGTCTCAAAAAGATTCCCGGCCATCGCTTGCAGGGCCTTGTCCTCTTCAGTATACGGGACTGAAGGTTGGGGGACCGCCCCGTTGCGGTATTGAAGGATCATTTGGACAGTGCGGCTCACTAAATTACCTAAATCATTTGCCAGATCATAGTTAAAGCGTTTTTTGAGGTTTTCACTTGAAAAATCCCCGTCCCGGCCGAATTTGATATCACGAAGCATATAGTATTTCAAGGCATCAAGAGAATATTCTTCTGCAATGGCCACCGGATCGATGGCATTACCCATGGATTTGGAGATCTTCTCTCCGTCCACAGTCAGCCAGCCGTGGGCAAAGACTTTTTTAGGCAAAGGGACATCGGCTGCCAGCAGCATCGCCGGCCAGATGACAGAATGGAACCAATTGATCTCTTTTCCGATAAAATGGACATTGGCGGGCCAATACTTATGAAAAGCCCTGTCATCTTCTTTTCCGTAACCCAGGGCTGTAATATAGTTCAGCAATGCGTCAAACCAAACATAGATCACATGCTTATCATCGCCGGGCATGGTCACACCCCAAGGGAAAGAACTCCGGCTGACGCTCAGGTCTTCCAGCGGCTCGCTTTTCAGGCGCTGCAGCATCTCATTTCTTCTGAAATCCGGAGCGACGAATCCCGGATTCTCTTCATAATAGCGGACAAGCTCCTTTTGATATTTGGACAGTTTGAAAAAATAGTTCTCTTCCCGTATCCATTGAACAGAACGTTTGCATTCGGGACAGAGCTTCCCCTCCAAAAGCTCCTTTTTCGTAAAGTATCTTTCATCGTGGACACAGTACCATCCTTCATAATGACCTTTATAGATATCACCTTTATCCATGAGCCTTTGAAAGAAGGCCTGAACAGAACGCTCATGATCGGCATCTGTTGTCCTTATAAAATAATCATACCTGATATCCAGTTTTTTCCAGATATCCACAAACTGCTGAGCGACTTCATCCACAAATTCTTTGACGTCGCGCCCTTTCTCCCGGGCTGCCTGATAGATTTTCAGCCCATGCTCATCTGTACCCGTCAGGTAAAAGACATCGTAGCCGGCCATGCGTTTGTACCGGGCCAGACAGTCAGCGACGATAGTGGTATAAGCGCTTCCTACATGAGGTTTGCTGTTAACATAATAGAGGGGTGTCGTAATATAATAACTCTTTTTCATGAATCGGCCTCCGCATTATTAATTTCCTGATCTTTGATCACAATATCCTTGTCTTTTAACGGTTCCGCTTTCACAGGGTTGATCTCTTCCAGCGAACAGGAGCAATCACCTCCATGATCCAGATGTACAAAGATCTTTCCTGTGAAGATATTGATATTTCGCACCGTGCCGCATCCTTTCGGCGTCTTGACACGGGAATCCATGTCGGGAAAAGCTTCCGAAAGTTTCTTATAGGTCTCTTCTTCATAGCGCAAACAGCACATAAGCCGGCCGCAGACCCCGGACATCTTATTAGGGTTCAAAGAAAGGTGCTGAGCTTTTGACATCTTGATCGAAATGCTGTCAAATTCTCTGAGCCAGGCCGAACAGCAAAGACGCTGTCCGCAGATTCCGACGCCGTCCAGTCTTTTGGCCACATCGCGGACACCGATCTGACGCAGTTCAATGCGTGTTTTGAAGACACGGGCCAGGTCTTTGACCAGAGCCCTGAAATCAACACGCCCTTCTGAAGAAAAATAAAACATCAGATAGCTTTTGTTAAAAGAATATTGACAGCCGATCAGCTTCATGGGAAGGCCATGCTCTTTGACCATCTCAGCGCATATGCGCAAGGCCTCTTTTTCTTCATTTTTGAGCTGCCGGACTGTCCCCCAGTCTCCGGCTGTCATCTTTCTCAAAACATTTTTAAGCGGAAGAACGATCTCTTCCAGAGAAAGGGACAGAGCCGGAGTAATGACCTTACCCACAGTCTCTCCTTTTTCTGTATCAGCAATGACAAAGTCTCCCGGAAGCAGCGTTTCTTCACAGGGTTTAAAATAGTATAATTTACCGGCATCCTGAAATTGAACCGACACCACTTCAATCATCGTTTTTACTCCTCTTCCCAGAACTTGATTATTATTTCTGTTACGGCAAATTTTTTATTCGCGTTCATGCGCCCCTTTGCAGGGATTTCACTTAATTCTTCAAGAAGTATAAGAAACCTGCCGGTAAAATCAACCTTTTTATATTCTGCCTCCAGAGATGGCCATAAAAGGGCTCCCCGGCCCTGATGAAAAAGAAGAATATCCCGGCATAATGTCGCAGTCAATGCTCTGAATAGCCGAAAAGCGTTCAGAGATTCTTCTCCATGGCGGGAAGAGATACCGGCAGACATAAAATCATCAATGACTTTCAGTATCCCGGCCAGATCAGCTCTTTTGTTAAACAGCCCTTTCCATAACCCGACCATTTTGCGTAATGTTTCCAATGGAAGAGGATGCCGGACAAGAGCCCGGTTCTGATGGAAAAACATCCCCTCCTCAGAGGTGATCTCCGGATTCCATGTCCGAAGCATTGTCAAAAAGGATTCAAAGGGATCAGGACGCAAATAGAAGGAGGCACATCGGGAGCGGACCGTAGGCAAAAGTTCATTTTCATCGTCAGTGAGCAGTATCAGAACGGCATGGACAGGAGGTTCTTCCAGAAGCTTAAGCAATGAATTCGCCGCTTCCGGCGTCATTGATTCAGCGCTTTCGACAATGAGAATGTTTTTCCCCGATTCATAGGGCGTTGTCAACAATGTCCGGCTTCCCTCTTGAATATCCTCCACAGAGATCAGCCCGGAGCTACGGGGCCTGACAAAGAAAACCCCTTTTGAAGAGGGATTGTCTCTTTCAGCGCCCTGAAGCAGAGAAGCAACATGCAATGCGGCCTCTTCCCTTCGAAGGGGGCTCTGCGCAGAAAGAATAAACGATTGGGGAAGCCTTCCCTGTCGGGCGTAGTTTTTCAGGGCTGTAAAATCAACATTCACAAAAATCTCCTTAGCTGAGTCATGATCATCGCATTGACTTCGTCTATTCCTTTACCGCGAATATCCAGGGGCATGATCCGTTCAGGGTGCCGGCGAGCCAGCTCAAAATACCCTTGCAGAACACAGGCATGGAAATCCTCAGATTCCATGCTTAATCTGTTTTGGGCCGACTCCCGGTCCAGCCCGGAGCGGATATCGGTGTAGAGAAAAAATGTGCAATGGGGAGCGGCTCCGTTCAAAACCCAACGGTTCATCTCTTCTGTAAAGTCAAGGCCGAGTTGACGGGCATAGCCCTGATAAGCAGCCGTCGCATCCATAAACCTGTCACAAAGGACGATCTTCCCCTTTTTCAAGGCCGGCTCGATCTTTTCATAATAGTGCTGGGCCCGCGCCGCGAGATAGAGAAGCAGTTCTGTCTTGGACTGAAGAAGCGTATGATAGGCCGAATTCAGAAGGATCTTTCTGATCTCTTCCCCGATCTCTGTTCCTCCGGGCTCACGAGTCATGAGGACATCGCGGCCTTCCTTTTCCAGAAGAGAAGTGCATTTTTTCATCTGTGTGGTCTTTCCCACACCTTCTCCCCCTTCAAATGTTATAAAAAGCCCCTTCACAGCTCCTCCTTATCCCGGCCATTGCCTGTGATTTTTATGCTTTTGTTCCGGGTTCAGGGGGAAAAAGGATCACGATCCCACAGGCCAAGGCAATATTCAAGACAATCCCCGGCCATCCGGCGAAGAAACGCTCTGCCCACCAGCCTGCAGAAAGAGCAGGGAAAAGGGCAATAAAAGGAAGGGATAAAAGCCTTCCGGCGCACAGGGGCAGGACAAGACGTAAAACAAGAGCCTTTTTTCGAAGAACCCGGGCTGTTAAAGCAACAACCGCCATTTCCAGAGTCAGAAACTGCAACATCGGGACAGGACTGACGGCCGGCATGCCGGTAAGAAGAGTGTTCAGCGCCGGGATCACAAGAGCCGCCGGGATCAAAAACCGGGAGCTGATATAAAAGCTTCCCACCATAAGAACAGTAAAGATGGGAAGAAAGAGCTGCCCCGACAAGCCCAAGGCATGGATCAAGACAGGAAAGGCCACGGAAAGAGCCAGAACAGACGATAATGTCAGGGCTCTTACTCCGGTTCTCTTCAACGCAAATGCTTTATCCATTTTTCCTCCTTTATGATTCAAAAGCGGAGACAATGCTTTTCAGTTTTTCAATGACAGGGACCTGCTGGGGGCAGGCCTTTTCACATGCTCTGCATACCACACATCGGGAAGCCCTGTTCTCCTCTTTGATCCATTTGAGATATTTTTCTTTTCCCCCCTGAATGTCTTCAAAAAGCCATGCGTCATTATACATCTCAAAAATCGCAGGAATGGCCACTCCTTGCGGACAAGGCAGACAATACCCGCAGCCGGTGCAATGGACCTGTACTTTTGAGAGAAACTGTTCTCTTGCCTTCTCCACCAGTTTGAGTTCTTCAGAGGAGAGACATCCGGGCTCGGCTTCTCCGGCCAGGCGAACATTCTCCTCCACATGGGCCGGCTCACTCATCCCGCTGAGCAGGAGATCGACCTGGGGATGATTCCACACCCATTTCAGTGCCCATTCTGCGGGAGTTCTTTTTACGGGGGCGGCTTCAAAGGCCTCCCGGACATCCCGGGGTAATTTATGGGCCAGGCTCCCCCCTCTTATAGGCTCCATGACAATGATTCCCAGGCCTTTTCCGCGGGCATACATCAACCCTTCACGCCCCGCCTGATATTCAATATCCAGATAATTATATTGGATCTGACAGAATTCCCATGGATAGCTGTCGACGATTTCCTTAAAGACGTCAATATGATCATGAAATGAAAACCCGATATGGCGCACCCGTCCATCTTCCCTGATCTTATCCAGGAAATCAAAGAGCCCTTTTTCTTTTGCATTTTCCCATAATCTCCGATTAAGTGTATGGACAAGGTAATAATCAATATGATCTGTACAAAGACGCTCCAATTGCCGGCTGAAGTAATCTTCGAAATCATCTTTTTTTTTAATCAAAAACGTCGGCAGTTTTGTGGCTAAGAAGACTTTCTCCCGAAGGCTGTGTTTTTCCAGAAAACGCCCCACGAAGGGTTCGCTTTCTCCCTGATGATAAGGCCACGCCGTATCGACGTAATTGACCCCTTTTTGAATCGCCGAAAGCATCATCTTTTCGGCGGTCTTCTCATCGATGGATCCGTCTTCTTTTTTAGGAAAACGCATGCAACCGAATCCCAAAATGGAAAGCGAATCTTTTGTCGTGGGCATTGTTCTGTACTTCATAACACTCCTTCCCCTTTTTCCATGTTCATGACAAACTTTTCAATGGCATCAAAGGCCTTCCGCGGGTCCGTCACCCCTTCGGTTAATCGTTCTACAGGGCAAGGCCCCTCTTTGGCGCGGTTCAGGATACAGGGAACTTTCTCTTTGTATTCGAAGCGAAGGCCCGCACGTTCAAGAAGAGCCGCCGCCCCTTGCGAGATCATCCGGGCATAAAGATAAGCAACCCGGGCTTTGATCAGCAAAAGCGCCGCTCCGCGTCCGATGACAGTGTCAGCCACATAAGTCCCTTCACAGCGTTCACCGAATGTTTTTAAAAAAAAGTAAAGGGGGCTTATCCCCCGCTCTTCCGAAGAAAAGAGAAACAGGCCGTCCTTCATTGCCAGAAAACGCTTACCCGATGACGAGAAAAGCCTTTTCAACTCATCGCGAAGCAAAAGGTTTCTCTTCACAGTTCCCGCCGATTTTTTTTAATAGCCATGAAAAATTGTCCGCAAGGCGGTCCATGGTGGCCAATCCTTCATCATCTTCTAAAACATCCCCGGCATCCCGCCCTATTCCCATATTCCAGTAAGAGGAGCCCGGAACGATCATCCCTGAAATCAGGAAAAAATGATTGATGGTATCAAAAGCATGGATCGCCCCTCCGCGACGGACAGCGATGACCGCTGCGCCTAATTTCCTCTCGAGCATCCTTCCGTTGGCGCCTGTTACACGCCCCGCTCTGTCGATAAAAGCCTTCATCTCCGCGGGAACATCGGCGTAATATGTCGGGGCTCCCAGAATAAGGCCCTGAGCCTCTTTCAGTTTCGGAATGACCGCATTTAACTCATCATCAATGGCACATCGCTCATTTTTCATTTGCCGGCAGGCATTGCATCCCTGGCATCCCCGGATCCATTTCCCACCTATATGGATGATCTCTGTCTCTATTCCCTGCTTTTCAAGTTTTGTCATAAACCTGTTCATCATAAGATAGGTGTTCCCCTTTTCACGGGGACTGCTGTTAATCCCAATGACTTTCATACGCCTCCTTTTTGTCCCATTATAAGGGAGATTCACATTTTTCTCAACTTGTTTTCACAACAGCTCTTGACGAAAAAAGAGCCGGCCTTATACTCCAGTATAAACGGAAGGAGAGACCATGCCGTTCCTCTTAAAGATCTTTAAAGCCCTCAATTCCAATCAGCGGCCCGGAGAGATCGCCGCAGGAGCCTCTTTTGCGCTTCTTTTGGGCCTTCTGCCCGGGGGAAACCTCCTTTGGATCGCTCTCTTTGCTCTGACCTTTTTTTTGAAAGTCAACTTAGCCGTTCAAATGGCACTTCTTGTTTTTTTTAAACTGCTGGCTCCTGCCGTTGACCCTCTTCTCCACTTGTTCGGGTATGCCATTTTGACCTTTCCGCCCCTTTACTTTTTTTTCACCTGGATACAGAACGCTCCTCTTTTGGCTTTCACCCGTTTGAACAACACACTTGTCACAGGGGGTTTTGCAGCCGGCCTTCTTCTTTGGCTCCCCTCCTTTGTTTTTTTTCGTTTTCTTATACGCCGGTACCGTGAAGGGTTTCTGCGTATGATTCAGAACACAAAACTATACCGCGCCTTTATGAAGCTTCCCCTTGTGGTAAAATTTCAAAAAGCGGCCCGCGCTGTGTCACATCTTCCGGGCCGCAACCGTTAGGAGAGACGATGAAAACTAAAATCCCCTCCCTCTGGAAGAATATTCATACCGCTGCCGACTTGGAGAAACGCCTCCTTAAAAAGATCTCGCTCCCCGGGGACAAAGACTTCATCAAAAACCTTTACTCAGCAGACGAGTCCGGCCGGATGACTTTGAAAGATGATCTCTCTTCCGCTGAAATCAAAAAAATATCTCAACTGCATCGTGTCTTGAAAAAAAACCGCGGAATTTTTCAAAGCGGGAAACTGATCCTTTTCGCTGTTATCTTCGGCTTTCTGCTTCTTTTCAGCCTTTTTTTCAAAGACCGGTTGATCGAGCATATTATGGAGCGCTCCCTTGAAATGATCTTTCAGGCAAAAACAGAAATCACAGGACTGCGCTCTTCTCTTATCAAAGGATCCCTCTCCTTCAGCTCTTTGACTATCGGTGATAAGGACGCTCCCATGTACAATTTGGTGGAGACCGGCTCTGTACGCATTGATATGATGACTTCACAGCTTTTGAGAAAAAAATTCGTTTTGGAAGAAGCCTCTGTCACAGCTCTCTCCTGGGGGACACCGCGGACGACATCGGCCGCCCTTCGTTCTCAAGATAAAAAGGTTTTAAGCCCTCAGAAAAAAACTCTTGAAAAAGCCCTGGACACCAAAGCCCTGACTGAAGCTCTCATGCCCGATTTTGATTCTCCCCGTATGGCTCAAGAATATAAGGAGATCATTAAAGAGGCCCGCAAAAATTGGGAAGAAAGGATCCTTGCACTTGATGAGTCCACTGAAACCCTGAAAGAAGATTATTACACTCTCCAAAAAACAGATCTCTCTTCTGTCAAAAATGTGACTCAGGCCAAAGAGCTTCTGGATACAGCTTCAGAAGTAAAGGCAAACCTGCAAAAAGCCAAGACATTGATCCGGGAAACCGCTGCGGATTTCCAAACAGACAAAGAGAGATTGAGCACAATGGAAGCTGATATTCGAAACGCGATCAAAAAAGACGTAGACCGGGCGCTGGCGCTCACAGGAAGAGGCGGCCCTTCTCTGCTGGTAAACCAAGCGGTAGAAGAGATCCTTCGTCAAAAATTGGGCAAATATGCACCGTTAGCTTCTTCTCTTTTGGACAAGATCAGATCTTCTTCAAAAGAGAAACCGGTGAAGAAAGACACTCCCGCTCCTCTGCGCCAAAGACGGGGTTGGGATATCCTTTTCCCCGTCTCTCGTTATCCGTCGGTCTTAGCCGAAAAAATCCTTGTGGACATCAAAGAGGAAGAGAGGCGTGTAACGGGAGAAATCAAAAATATATCCACTCACCCGGCGATGTGGCGCGAACCTATTGACTTCTCCTACTCAGACAAAGGCAGCAATTATTTTTTTGATATTCTCGGGGTCGTCGATGTCCGCCGGAATGCGCCCCCGCTTATCCGCGTCAATCTCAACGGGGACGGCTTTCGCTTCAGTATGGATGAACCGTCTTCTTCTCTGCCGGCTTTAAATGAGGCAAAAATCCGTTACGGAGCTACCGGCTCCCTCTCTCTTGTGGATCAAAACAGCGCTCTGGGCGGGGAGTTTCTCTTTACTGTCACGCAACTGGATATGAACATCGGAGAAGAGGCCGATGAGACCGAAAAAGTGATTTATAACGTTCTCTCCGGAGCTTCTCCCTTCACGGTGACAGCACAGCTGAAATTCCTCCCGGGAGGAGAAACTGATATCGGTTTAAAGACATCTCTGGGGCAAGCCCTTCAAGACGCGGCCAAAGCCATGGCCTCTGAAGAGATCGCCGAGCAAAAAGCCCGCTTAGAAGAAGAGTTGAAAAGCCGGATCTCGCCTCTCCTTGAAGAGAATAAAACAGAACTGAGCGCTTTTTTGGGAAACGAGTCCCTGTTCAATGAAAAGAGAGAATCCATCCTTTCATCCGAACAAGGGTTGAGCAGCCTGATGGATGATTTAAAAAAGAAGGCCGCCGGATCCCTGCTCCCTTTTCAACTTTAAAGGACATCAGAGGGTGTCATGGTAGATTTGACGGTAAAGAGAATCCCGACGGATCAATTGGGTATGCGTTCCCGATTCAGCCAGCTGTCCCTGATCCAGAACATAGATCTTGTCAGTCATCCGGGCTGTTTTCGGGCGATGTGTCACCAGGATCAACGTCTGCTGCGGAATCCCTTTAAAGAGTTCCTGCCATAATTGCATCTCGGTCTCTGCATCTAATGCCGAAGTAATATCGTCCAATATTAAAACCGGGGGTTTATGATACAGAGCCCGGGCCAAAGCCAGTCGCTGCTTTTGCCCGCCGGACAAGGTCTTTCCCTTAGGCCCGACAACCGTTTGCGGACCCAGGTCGAATTTCGCCATCTCTTTGTCCAATTGTGAGATCGTCATTGCATAATCTAAATTCGCCTGATCCGGCTCTTCCCCCATGACAATATTATTGATGATCGAATCGGTAAAGATCACCGGCTGCTGGGGAGCATACCCAGTCAGCTTTCTGTATTCATCTTTTTTTAATTCCCTGATATCCGTGCTGTCAACACGCATGATCCCTTCTGAGGGCAGCGCCAATCCGGCTAAAATCAGGCTCAGAAAACTTTTACCGCTGCCCAATTTCCCCATCACGGCGATTTTCTCCCCTTTATGAACCGTCAAGGAGATGTCCTCAAGTATTTTTTTCCCTTCAAGAGAAAACGATACCCTGTCCAGTGCGATCTCCCTTTGGAACACGGCCGGCTTGGCTCCCCGGCTCTCCTCCGGAGGAAGTTCTTCCAAAAGCGCAATGCGCCGGCTTGAAACATCGGCGCTTTTACCCCGGACAAAAAGGTTTCCGATATCCATAACCGGATGCGTCAGGTTCTTGATCAAAGCCAGAAAGGCCACAAGTGTTCCCAATGTAATGACGCCGTTGATCTTCATAACGCCTCCGACAAGCAGGACAATAATGGTGCTCACTGTATGAAGTGACATATAAATGGCCCGCATTCCCATGTCCAGCCGTACAACATGAAGCTCTTTTTCTTTTCGGTCCTTCACCAAAGACCGGAAATAATCCGCCACCTGTTTCTCCCGGTTATACGATTTGACGATGGAAATACCGCTCATGGTCGAGTTGATATAATCATTGGTTTCAGAGATGGAAGACTGGAGAGCGCTGAAGGCTTTGTGGAACGTCTTGTCCAAAAGAGCCATAAAGAGAGCCATACTCAACAAACTGAGAACGGTATAAAGCGTTAAAAGAGGTGACATCAGAAGAAGCATCCCCACGGTAAAAAAGAAGATAAGGAGCGCATCCAGCCCTCTGAACACTCCTGAAGAGAGAAACCATGTGAGTTTTTCAGTATCATCGGAAAGGCGGGTCACAATCTCACCTGTGTTCATATGCGTAAAGTTCAGTTTGCCTGTTTTTAGCAGATTTTCAAAAGCGCGTTTCCTTATGGTCCATTGAAAACGCATGTTCATCATCGCTCTGTTCGATTGAAAATAGGTGTAGATGACAAATCGGCCGACGCTGAGTATGATGATCCCCGTAATAAAAAGGCCGATATCCGACAAGGGAGCTTTGTTTTCCAAAGAATCAATAACCAGCTTATAATAATAGGGAATCACAGTGCGCAGGACTGCTGATATAACGGTAATAAATAAAAGAAAGCGGAAACGCCCCTTATGACGGGCCCATTCGCCGGACAACCGCTCTTTAAAAGTCATTTTTCCCCCTCTTCCTGTGTCGGCCCGGCCAATTGATTCTGGCACAGATGATAATAGAGGCCTCGCTTCCGCATCAAGGCGTCATGATTCCCATGTTCGGCGATTTCCCCTTGATGAACGACCAGAATACGGTCCGCATCTTTCACAGTTGAAAGGCGATGAGCCACCACAAGGGATGTCCGCCCTTTCATCAGGATACGCATCGCTTTTTCAAGCATCTTTTCTGTATGAGGATCGATAGATGATGTCGCTTCATCCATCAGCACCAGGTCGGCCTTTTTCACCATGGCCCGTGCAATAGAAAGAAGCTGCCGCTCTCCTACAGAAAGATTCCCCCCTTCCTCATGGAGGTTCGTCTCATACCCCCGGGGAAGCGTGGAAATAAAACGGTCGATCCCGATCTTTACACAAGTCGCCTGCACTTCACCAAGCGAAATGCTTTTATCAAAAAGGCGTATGTTGTCCAAAACAGTAGCAGGGAAAAGGTAAAAATCCTGTTCGATCAAGGCAATATCCTGACGTAATGATTGAATATTCATTTCTCTGATATCAATGCCGTCTAAAGTAATCGCCCCTTCCTGAATATCATAAAAACGCAATAGAAGTTTGACGATCGTACTTTTTCCCCCTCCTGTTTCTCCGACCAATGCCCATTTTTGACCGACAGGAAGGGAAAAAGAGACGTTTTTCAGCACAGGCTCTCCTTCTTTATAGGAGAAGGAGACCCCTTTAAAATCGATTCCCCGAGTCATCGTCTTGAGCTCTTTGTCTCCGCTTTGAATGGAGACAGGGGTCGTATGCAAATCATAGACACGGGAAAACGCGGCAAAGGAGCGCTGGACCTGAGAGATCTGCTCCGAAATATTGATCAGCGGAAAGAAAAACATCCTGACATACTCTATAAACATGATCATTGCCCCGTAAGTCAAAAGCCCCTTGACGATGTAAGAAGCTCCGGATTTCAATATCATAGCAATAATGATCTCCTGAAGCATAAAAAGAAAATTAAAAAATGCGATCCATCCAAATTCGGCATTACGCTCATAGAAATACTTTTTTTTGTTATCGTCGTCAAAACGCTTGAAATAAAGCTCTTCTTTTCCGTAACTTTTGATAATGTCCAGGCCATTCAGGTACTCTGTGATTTTCGATGTGATCTCCGCCATAAGACGCCTGACCTTTTTGAAAAGGGGAAAAATCAGTTTTTGAAGAAGGACAATCATCCCGATTACAAGCGGAATCGGGTAGATGATCAGCATAGCCATGGTTCCATTGGTCCTGAACATGATCACACCCATAAAAATAAGCATGAAGAGGCTTTGAAGTAGTGTAACCGCTGCGGTTACAAAGAAAAACCTTACCTTTTCGGCGTCTCCTTCGACCCGGGTCACCAGTTTTCCCGCAGAGACTGACGTAAATTGTTTATAGTCCCAATTCAAAACTTTGATGAAGGAGTCCGTTTTGAGACGGATGAGAATATCCTGTCCCAGGGCCTCTAACACAACACTCATAATATAAATAGAGGCGATATAGGCGATAAAAACGAGAACATAAAGGCCTATCATTATCCATAACCGGGAGACATCCTGGCTTTGAATACCCCCGTCCACGACCTTCATCAAATAAACGGGCAAAATGGACGTCAGATAGGAGTTCCCCACAAGAAGGGCAAATCCCAAAAGAAAACGCCACTTAAATGGTACAATATAGTTCCTGAAAAGATATGGGATCATAGCCGATGGATATTATACGGTTTGCGAAATATGTCAACAAAAAAAGGGTCAACCGCCGTTTTTCTCTTTTCGTTCCATTTTTTCCATATACTCTTTGATCTTCCGTTCTTCCCAATCACGGCCCAGGATACCGTTGAAGCCGAAAACAGAGATCCCGTGGGAGAAAAGCCCTATTCCCCAGAAAAGGAGAACCCAATAGAACCATAAACGTCCCGGAGAAGTGACGATGTTGATTGCAAAGAGAATAACATTGACCATAACAAATGAGAGGAGATGCTGATAAAAACCTTTAAGGTCCTCCACCCGTTTTTTCGCCAATTCAAATTTTTCGTCCTTTTGCATAAGACTCCTTTCTTAGCAACCGTTCTCCCGGGAAAGTGAGCCCAGAAGAACCGCAAGATATTCTCTTAAACGTTTTAAGCTGGAAACACTCATGATCTCATCGGGGGAATGGGGATTCTCGATATCGGGGCCCATGGAGATCATTTCCATACCTTCAAATTTACTTCCTATGATTCCGCACTCCAAACCGGCGTGAATAGATTTGACCACTGGTGTTTTCCCGAATGTCTTCTGATAAAGAGAAACGCATTTGTTAAGCAATGCGGATTCGACCTGCGGCTCCCAGGGAGGATATCCCTCTCCCACCGCAGGAGACGCCCCCCATTGCCGGCTCACCGTTACGATTCTTTCGGTCAACTCATCCAGCTGCTGCGGGGAAGAGCTTCTCAAACTGATCAAAACCTGAACTTCATTATTTTCTGTTGAGAGAACCGCCACATTGTCCGATGTCTCCACAAGCCCCTCCATATGCTTATCCATGGCATAAACGCCATTGGGCAAAGCATTCATCATTTTGAAGAAAGCGGCGGCCTTGTCGCTTTGCATGATCGCCGGTTTTCCTGCACCGGGCACCTGTTTTACACAGCATGTCATCTTTTTTTCCGTTTCAGTCCATACCTTTTTGACGTCATCACATCGCTTTTCCAGCATATGCTTCACTTTTTCGCTTTTCTCTTTCTTTACAGCGGCCAGGCAGCCGGCATCCCGGGGTATGGCATTGTGGGCTGTCCCTCCGCTGATATCCAAAAGAAGGCCTTCATTTTCAAAAAGAGGTTCAGCAAGGGAAGCAAGGATCTTGTTGGCGTTTCCTCTTCCCTTGTCGATATCCATGCCTGAATGGCCTCCGGAAAGCCCTGAGACGTTTATCTGATAAAATTCATAGGCATTTGTATCCGGAATGTTTATTTTGTCTTGAGCGATCTTAAGAAGAATATCCCGTCCTCCGGCGCAGCCGATAATAAATTCTCCCTCTGTTTCAGAATCCAGGTTGATCAAAATGCGCCCTTTCAAGGCGGAGCGATCCAGAGAACGTGCGCCGTTAAGCCCCGTTTCTTCATCAGCAGTAAACAAGAGCTCAAGAGGCGGGTGTCTGACAGCGGTATCTGTTGCAAGATCCATGGCCAATGCCAAGGCTATCCCGTTATCAGCTCCCAGAGTCGTGCCGCGTGCTTTGAGCCAGTCTCCCTCCTGAAGAACAATGACAGGGTCCTTTGAAAAATCATGGGCCGTATCCGGCCGCTTTTCGCAGACCATGTCCAGATGCCCCTGAAGCACGACAACAGGCGCCTGTTCACATCCCGGTGAAGCAGGAACAAGGATGAAAACATTTCCGGTCGTGTCTTTATGTGCTGAAAAGGAATTTTTCTCCGCCCAATGAAGCATCGTATCCCCGATGGCTTTTTCATTTTTTGAACAGCGGGGGACCGCAGATATTTTACGGAAGTATTCCAATGTCTTTTCAACAGAGTCGTTCATAACCCTCCTTTTTTTCTCATCATATCAGAAAATCTCCGCTATTCAAAGAAAAAGAAAATCCTTCTTGCCTCTTGATTTTTCAAAAAAAAGAATTTATTATCTCCTTCATGGGGCTGTAGCTCAGCTGGGAGAGCGGTTGGTTCGCAATCAACAGGCCAGGGGTTCGAGCCCCCTCAGCTCCATTTCCCTGCCCTTTCGGCACTCCCGGTTTGGGCCGGTTTAAGAATGTTTGATGGATGTTTTTTCCATAAAATAGATGTCTTTGACATGGACTAAAACGGGAAAGGGAATGGAAATACTCAAAAAAGCGATTTTGGAAAAAGGGATTGTTGTCGACGAGCATACCCTGAAAGTCGACAGCTTTCTGAATCATCAAATCGACACAGCTCTTATCTCGTCCATGGCCCGGGAACTCGTCAGACGTTTCTCCGGCTATCCGGCAAACCGGATTCTCACCATTGAATCTTCAGGCATCCCTTTGGCTTTTATGATGGGGTACTTTCTTAGGATCCCCGTGGTCTTTGCCAAAAAGACAAAACCCTCGACTCTATCAGGACAGACCTACAGCGCCGAAAGCTATTCTTTTACCCGAAAAAAGCATTACAGCATGATCGTCTCTCAAGAGTTTCTCCCCCCGGGAGAAGATGTTCTCATCGCCGATGATTTTCTGGCCGGCGGAGGGGCTGTCACCGCTCTCATGGATTTGATCCGCCAAGCCGGCTCGCGTGTTACCGGTGTCGCCATCGCCGTGGAAAAAGGATTCCAGGGGGGCGGGGACATGTTAAGACACTCCGGGATCCCGTTAGAGTCGTTGGCTGTTATTTCATCTCTCAATAACGGAATTATTCAGTTTCGTGATTAACCAAAAAAGGAGGAAATATATGCGAAAAATCGGATTTGTATTGTCCCTCTCTCTGCTCCTTCTGGCCCTTTTGGCCGGCTGCAGCGGGACCGACAGTGTGTCTAAAGACATGGTGGCCGGATTTATCTATATCGGGCCTCCCGGAGATCACGGCTGGACATACGCTCAGGATAAAGGCCGTCTTATGGTGGAAAAGGAGTTAGGTGTCCGCACGATTTACAAAGAATCAGTCCCTGAAGGGCCTGAAGTCAAAGATGTTATCCGAAATATGATCGATCAAGGGGCAAAAATCATTTTTGCCGGAAGTTTCGGTTATATGGATTATGTTGAAGAAGTCTCCAAAGAATACCCTGATATCATCTTTCTTCATTGCTCCGGTTATAAAATGACCGAAAACATGGGAACTTATTTCGGCCGCATGTATCAGGCTCGATATCTCTCCGGTTTAGTCGCCGGATTAAAGACAAAAACAGGGAAAATCGGTTATGTTGCGGCTTTTGAGATACCCGAGGTCATCCGCGGAATCAATGCCTTTGCTTTGGGCGTGCGCGATGTCAATCCTGATGCCAAAGTCTATGTCCGATGGACTCACACCTGGTATGATCCCGGCAAAGAGACAGAAGCAGCCAAAGCCCTGTTGGACGAAAAATGTGATGTTATTGCCCAGCATCAGGATACGGCCGGCCCCCAGCAAGCTGCTGAAGCCCGCGGTGCTTTCTCTATCGGCTATAACTCTGATATGTACTCTATAGCCCCCCGCGCTTATATGACAGCACCCATCTGGAATTGGGGGCCCTATTTCATCGATCAGATCAAAAAAGCAATGGACGGCACATGGACATCGGGCAGTTATTGGGGCGGACTGGAAGACGGAATTGTCGACCTTGCTCCCCTGACTCCGAATGCTCCGGCTGAAGCGCGAGAGATCGTGGAAGAAATGCGCGAAAAGATCATCAGCGGCGAATTCCATGTCTTCGAAGGCCCGCTCAAAGATCAAAGCGGTAAAATAAGGCTGGAAAAAGGCCACGTGATGTCCGATGAAATGATGCTCAGCATCGATTGGTTTGTCTCCAATGTAGTAGGACGTATCGAGACAGGGAAATGACACTGAAGCCGGCCCCTCATGAGACTTTGATCAAGACCAGGAACCTGACCAAGCGTTTCGGTGACGTGCTGGCGAATAATGCCATTAACTTCAAGGTAAAAAAGGGGGAGATCTATGCTCTTCTCGGCGAAAACGGCGCCGGGAAGAGCACCCTTATGAATATGCTGTCGGGAGTTTATACCCCCGATGAAGGACATATCTTTGTCCACGGCGAAAAGGTCTTTTTCAAATCACCTGAAGATTCCATTAAACACAGGATCGGAATGATTTATCAGCACTTTAAGCTTATTGATGTCATGACAGCCCTGGAAAATATTATTATCGGACGGAAAGATGGTTTTTTTCTCCGGACAAAAGAGATCAAAAAACAGGTTCTTTCCATCGCCGACCGCTACGGGCTCCCCTTGAATCCTGACAAAAAAGTCTATGATATGTCTGTAGGCGAAAAACAAACAGTCGAGATCATGAAAGTCCTCTATCGGGGAGCTGATATTCTTATTCTTGATGAACCGACAGCGGTTCTGACGCCGCAGGAGATCCAAAACCTTTTTTCCATTCTCCGGCGCATGAAAAACGAAGGCTGCGGAATTATCATCATTACACATAAACTCAACGAAGTCATGGAGATCAGCGATTGGGTCACCGTCCTACGCAAAGGAGAGAATGTCGGCTCTGTGAAAACATCGGAAACGACCTACAGGCAGCTCGCCGATCTGATGGTCGGACGCTCTCTGGATCTCTCTATCGAACATGTTGAAATCCAAGAAAAAAATCCCGTTCTTGAAGTCCGTCATTTAGTCTTGGAAGATGATGAGCGCATAAAAAAAATCAATGACCTGAGTTTCACTCTCTTTTCAGGTGAGATCCTTGGTGTAGCAGGGATTTCAGGAAGTGGGCAACGCCAACTATGCGAAGCCCTGGCAGGCCTTTATCCCGTCGCTTCGGGCATTATTAAATATGAAGGACGTGATATTGTCGGACTTAGCTCGCGCCAGATCATGGACAAGGGGATTTCCATGAGCTTTATCCCGGAAGACCGGCTGGGCATGGGGCTTGTGGCCTCCATGGATCTGACAGAAAATGTCATCCTTAAAGACTATTACAGAAGCCCCGGCCCTTTTGTCGACAGGAAAAAGGGACTTGAAAAGACTCTGGCAATTATTGAAAAGTTCAACATTCAGACCCCCGGGCCTTTCCATCCCGTAAAACTTCTCTCCGGGGGCAATATTCAAAAAGTTCTTTTAGGAAGGGAGATCATGTCCGAACCCCACCTCCTCATTACCGCCTATCCGACACGGGGACTGGACATTGCTTCTTCTTTTTTGATTTACGACTTCATCAACAAACAAAAGAAAAAAGGAGTACCCATTCTTTATGTCGGAGAAGACCTGGATGTTTTACTGGAACTGTGCGACAGAATCATGGTTTTATGCGATGGGAAAGCCACAGGTATTCTGGAAAGCCAAAATGCGACAAAAGAGCTTTTGGGCCTTCTTATGGCCGGGGAGACTTTAGAATCTGTGGAGAGGATGAATGCACATGCTTCAGATCATTAAAAACAAAGAGATCTCAAGCAGGAAAAAGGCAGCCATTCATCTGGCAGCCATTTTTCTCGCCTTGTTAACAGCTTCCGTTTTCATTCTCTTTATGGGTCATCCTCCCTTAAAAGTCTATCTCTCCATGGCCCGGGGAGCTTTCGGCACATCCTACCGCTTCACAGAGACTCTTATCAAGACTATCCCCCTGATCATTACTTCTTTGGGCATCTCCTTGGCTTTCCGCATGAAATTCTGGAATATCGGTGCAGAGGGGCAGATCATCATGGGGGCTTTCGGGGCTTCATGGGTGGCTCTCTCCTACCCTCATCTCCCTTCATTTGTTTTGCTGCCACTCATGGGCTTAGGTGGTTTAGCCGGAGGCGGGATCTGGGCCCTTATCCCCGCTTTCTTCCGGGCCCGTTTCCAAACCAACGAGACGATCTTTACGCTGATGCTTAATTACATCGCCCTGCAATGGATCACTTACCTGCAAAACGGCCCATGGAAGGACCCGGGAGCATTGGGATTCCCGAAAATACCTAATTTTTCTCCTCAAGCTGTTCTGCCCAAACTTTTTGGCATTCATATCGGATGGCTCATCGCCTTCATTTTGGTCGTCTTATCTGCCCTGTTTATCACAAAAACGAAAAAAGGCTATGAGATACAGGTTATCGGAGAAAGCGAAAAAACAGCTCGTTATGCGGGGATCAATGTAAGCAGGACCATTCTCGTCACTCTTTTTATCAGCGGAGCTTTATGCGGCCTGGCCGGAATGATCGAAGCTTCTGCCATTAACAAGACCCTTTCTGTGGAAATCACCGGCGGAGTGGGATACACAGCCATTATCACCGCGTGGCTGGCCAATCTCAAGGAACTGCGAATTGTTCTGGTCTCCTTTCTTTTCGCCGCCATGATTCAGGGCAGTTCTTATATTCAAATGGCTTTTCAGATCCCCCAGTCTGCCGCTCAAATCCTCCAGGGATTGATTCTCTTTTTTGTATTAGGAAGTGAATTTTTTATCCGTTACCGCATTGTCTACCGCTCCCGAGAAAGTGGAGGAGGTGAAACCTGATGTTATCCTCTTTTCTGCATGCCGCCGTCATCGCCGGTACACCTCTGGTCTTTGCGATTTTGGGTGAAATATTGACCGAACGTGCGGGAAAACTGAACTTAGGCGTTGAGGGCATGATGCTCATGGGGGCTGTGGTAGGGTTTAAGACAGCTCTTCTGACATCTCATCCTCTTTGGGCGCTTTTCGGGGCCGCTCTTGCAGGAGCTGCAGGGGCACTCATTTTCTCTTTTTTAACTGTAACATTGCGCTCTAATCAGGTGGTTACCGGATTAGCCCTGACGATTTTCGGAACAGGGTTCGCCAGTTTTCTCGGGCAGGGTCTGGCCGGCCATATCGTTCCGGCTTCTGTCAAAGACTTTTTCCATCCTGTTGCCCTTCCTGTTCTCAGTCGTATTCCGTTTTTGGGTGAAGCCCTTTTTCATCACAGCATCTTTGTCTATGCCGGCTATATTATCATTATCGCTGCATATGTTTACTTGTTCAAAACCCGCTTTGGACTGAACCTCCGCGCCTTAGGTGAAAACACAGCAGCAGCGGATGCCGCCGGGATCAATATTATGAAATATAAGTTCGCCCATATTCTTTCAGGAGGGGCTTTGATCGGATTGGGGGGAGCTTTTCTTTCTCTGGTCTATGTCCCGACCTGGCAGGAGAATATAACAACAGGACGCGGATGGATCGCCGTGGCTTTGGTTATTTTCTGTAAATGGAATCCCATCCGTATCTTCTGGGGTGCCTTTCTCTTCGGGGGGCTGGATATTATCGGATTTCGTCTTCAGGGGCTCAATATTCATATTTCCCAGTATTTTTTCGATATGCTCCCCTACATTGTCACTGTCATCATTTTGATCATGACGTCCGTCAAAGACTCAAAAGAAAAGTCGCCTCCGGCAGAACTGGGGCGCCCTTATTTCCGTGAAGACAAATAACTTTCTATTCGTTCTCTCCTGAGCGCTCCAACTGACGGATCTTCTCTACATCCCGGATAAGGAAGTAGTTCAGGACTGTCCTGAGAAGAATGATTGCAGCCAGCTTCCCAATATCATCCCATGTCGGAGCCAAAATCGTTCTGATAATACTGGCTCCGATGAGAAAACTCAACGCTAAAGAGAAAGAATTGCCCATTTCCATGCGGACGAGACCGATCAGGGAGATAATGCGAAGGGATTTTTTTAAAAGAACCCGGAAATAGAGGATAAAGGCTTTTGCAATCCCCGCCAGAATCGTAAACACTGCGCACATCTGGGCAATAGTAGAGGCCGTCATCACAATAGTTTTAATGGTCTCTTCAATCATCTGTTTGCTCCCCTCTGTATAAAGCCAGCAAATTTTCGGCCTTTTGTTTAAAAAAATCTCTTAAAGCCGGGGGCGAAAGAACACAGGCTTCATCTAAAAACGGTGCCAGGTAAATCACGGCCTTTTTAAAGGATGATTCTAAAGTGAGGACCTGCCCCTCCCGTTTTAAAACGCGAGGTTTGTTTAAAAAGATCACATGGTCAAAAAGGTAAAGCCCTTCGGCAGTAAACCTGACGGTCACACTTTCACCGTAAGAAAGGAAGGGATCGAAATTCTTTTTAACAGCTTTGACTTGCTCTTCATCATGGCGGGATTGTTTTTCTTTCAGAATGCGGGCAGGATTTATCTTGGACAGCCGGTAGTTCCGATATTCATGATGTGTCTCACAATATCCGAAAAGATAATTGAATTCCTGCTCTTTATCTGTGATTAGAATATACGGTTCTATGACCCTCAATTCATTGCGATAATTAAATGCCATCTTAACCTTTTTCTTTACAGCCTTCTCAATTTGAGAGACCCTTTCCGCAAAGATGATGCGCTCCCTTTTATAGGATGCCATATTAGAATAGGTCATAATGATATTCCTGAAATATCCCGCTTTATTCGAAAAGATCCCGGGGCGGTTTTCCTGAAGAAGAGTAAAGAGATTTTGCCCTTCTTTGTTCAGCTTAAATTGTAAGGACTGGCCTTCTCCCCCGGGAAGCCCCCACCCCTCAGTGTTCCTGTCATACAATGCCAAAAAAGCAGCATTGGCCAGTCGGTTCAGAGGAATATTAAAAAGGCTGATATCACGTTTCAGAACCCCGTAGACAAGATTGGGAATCGTTGTCTTGATTTTGAACTCGTCATTGATCATGAAGTCTCTCCTTATGCCTGATGACAATGCGCCGGATCTCTTCATCATTGTACTCCTCTGCGAGGTCTTTAAGCTTCTGCGCCAAGGCGGCTGTCTGCGGAGATTCCTTGATGCTTACAAGCTCATCGGCCAGCGCCTGGATCTTTTCAGGATAAAATGCATTGATCTCCGTCTCAAGGCGATCAAATACACTTGTTATCTTCCGTTTTTCGTCCTCTGTCAAATGACCTTCAAGAGAATCTTTCTCTTTGCCCTCATCTGAAAGGGACAAAAGAACCCCTTTCTGGCGGGCTCCGTATTTGATTTTTTGGAAGAAGACTTCCTGAACAATGGGTTTGGAAATATAGTCATCACATCCCGCTTCCAGGAAGCGCTCTTCATCGCCTTTGACAGCATAGGCGGTCAACGCGATGACCCAGAGATCGCGGAACGCAGGGTTCTGTCGTATATGTTGAATCGTTTCCATTCCATCCATGACAGGCATCTGAATATCCAGAAGAAGAATATCATAATTCTCCCTCTTCAAAGCAGCGAGGACTTCTTCCCCGTTGGAAACAACGGTGTGGCTGTAACCTGAACGGCTCAAAAGAGTTTTGATGAGTTCCTGATTCATCGGGTTGTCTTCAGCTACCAAAAGAGAGAGTTTTTTTTCTTCAGAAAAGGAGCCCCGCTCCCGGGGCAGGCTTTCTGCTAATGTATTAATTCTATTCAGGCAGGTTTCAATTTTTTCTTTTACAGGCTCCTTCTCCTTTAAGACAGCATCGATCTCCTGAAAGGCCTGATAAAACTCTTTCATGCCGTAATTTCCGGTAAATCCTTTCATGTCGTGAATGATGCGGCGGAACGCTTCAGAGCCACCGCCTTTTTCATAGGCAGAATTGACCTCATGGATCTTGCCGGGAAGAGATCTTATCCCGTCCTGCAAAAGTTTTTGCAAAGCCTCATCCCGGTCAAAATTTTGAACCCAGGCGTTGACCATTGCACTCCCACGATACTCTTTTCTTTTAAAATAGCTGTTGATAAAGTCCACAAGGCTTTTTCCTGTATCCGGCTCTTTTTTATAGATATTCAAACACTTCTCGTTCAGCCGCTGCAGGTCATCACCGGTCAGGTCTTTAGCTGTCACAATAATTACGGGAATCTCTTCGCGTTTTAATTTATCCCGAAGATGGCCCAGGAACTCAAATCCGTCAATACCGGGCATCATCAGGTCTAATAAAATCAGATCGGGGATGATCCCCTTTTTGATATCTTCCAGGGCTCCCTGGGCATTGTCAAAAAGAAAGACATTATATTTTTGTGCATGAAGTAAATTTTTGTATAACGAGAGAAGATCCTTGTCATCATCAATGACAAAAATGTTTTTGACATCACCATTAATATAAAGGGCGCTTTTGATCCGTTTCATAAAGGTCCGCTCTTCAACGGGTTTCCGAATATAATCGAAGACACCATAATTGATGGTTTCTTCCAATCCGTCCATAATGGAACAGACAACGACGGGAATATGAGATGTCCGGGCATCCGATTTTAAGATATCATTGACCTGAAATCCGTTCAGTCCATCCATTTTAAGGTCCAGCAAAACGATCTCGACTTCCGATTCATAGACAAGACGAGCGGCCTCAGGCGTATTGGGAATAATAATCGGGCTGAATCCCCTTTTCATCAGAAGGTTTCGTATTATGGCAATATCGTTTTCATCATTGTCGATCAATGCGATCTTTGTACGGGCCGGGTCATAGTGATAGAGAGAATGCGTTTCCGCATTCCGCAGCTTTTCAGGCTCTTTGACTTCAGGCAGGCTGAGCCTGACGATGAATTCAGTCCCCTTTTCCGGCTCGCTTTTCAGGGCAATCTCTCCTCCCATCTTTTCCACAAGTTTTTGTGTAATCGCCAGCCCCAAACCTGTACCGCCGAATTCTCTTGTCGTAGAGACATCACCTTGTTTAAAGGCTGAAAAGACGCTTTTCTGCTTTTGTTTCGGAATCCCGATACCGGTATCTTTCACACGGATCACGGCAATTCCGCTTTCATAAGTGCAAGAAAGGGCGATACCGCCTTTTTTTGTAAATTTGACGGCATTGCTGACTAAATTGATAATAATCTGATTGATCCGATGCTCATCTCCGAAAAGATACTCCGGAAGGGCCTCGTCAATATTCAGTTGAAAGGAGAGGTTTTTCTCATTAGCTCTGACTAGAAAGAGGCTTCTGATATCTTCCATCAGATGCCCTAAAGAGAAGGTGATTTTTTCTAATTCCACTTTGCCGGCTTCAATTTTTGAAAAATCAAGAATGTCATTGATCAAATTTAAAAGGTTCTTCCCCGAACGGTTAATGATTTCCAACATCTCTCTTTTTTCCCGGCTTTCTTCCATCTCCAGCAGAATACCGGTGAATCCTAAAATAGAGTTCATGGGAGTCCGTATTTCATGGCTCATATTCGCCAGAAAAACACTTTTTGCGCGGTTGGCAGCCTCAGCAGAGTCCCGAGCTTTCATCAGGTCAATGCGGGCTTTGGCCCTTTCGGAGATATCCCTCAGAATAAAGACGATCCCTTCGATCTGCCCGGCTTTGACAATAGCCGACATCGATACAGACGCCGCAAGAGTCCCTCCGGGGACCTGCAATGTCATCTCATGATCCTGAATCGGTGTATGTGTATGAAGCGTTAATTTCCATAATTCAAAAAAAGCGTTTTTCCCGCTTTCATCGGCAAGATATGAAAAAAGAGAAGACCCCAGAATACTTTCTTCCTTCATCTTTAAAAGTCCGGAGCCCGCCTTATTGACACTCACGATAGTCCCGTCAGGAAGAATGAGAAACAACCCGTCTGTCATGGCATCCACAATCGTTTCTCCGGTCGTTTGCGGCGTCAGGACAAAGAGACCATATTTCCAGATGCCGTAAGCGATAAAACCGCTTCCGAGAATAAAAGAGACCGTAAAAAGTTCAGGTATACGCCCTCCTGTTATGTAGATCACATTTGTGACATAGGCGATGACAACCGGAATAGCGAAACTGATCAAAATAAAAAGGGCCTGTTTTTTCTTCCGCCGATCTGTCACACGAAGAAAAAAACGAAGAGCGATAACAGCGGTAAAAGTCAACATCAAAAAAGACCAGATCAAAAGATAACGGTTTGTGATCCCGTAAGTCCATCCCCAATAACGACGAATGGGGATGGCTCCTTCCCGGATATCCAGAATGTTGATCAAGCTGAAACAGAAAGCCGGAGCATAAAGGGCAAAGAGGACGGCTTTTCTTTTTATCCAGGATTCATGCTCTGTGGATACCAGAACAAAATGGACGATGACAGCAATAACAAAAGGCCAAAACGCTCCTGATCTGCGCCAGATAATGGCTTCTTCGGGAGTTCCTGCATTGCGCAGCATAAATTCCGTAAATCCGGCATAAGCCGCCAGCAAGCAAAAGACTAAAAAGATTCTGTTGGCCCGGCCATGAGAATTTTTGCTGTAGACAAAACCGCCCAGAAAAAGAGCGACAAGAGAAGAGAGAAGCGAAGGTATGGCAAAGGGGTTCATTGCAAGGAATCATCCTCTCGGGCTTGTTTCCCTGACTCCTGATTTTCATATGAGTCTTTTTTTATCTCCAGCAGTCCGTCTCTGTATTTGACATAGATATCAACGAGTTTCGGGTCGAATTGTTTCCCCTTTTGGGAGATAATCATCGCATCAGCTTGATTGTCTCCGTAAATATCTTTATATACCCGCTTTGTCGTTAATGCGTCAAAGACGTCAGCCAAAGCCACAATGCGGGCCTCAAGAGGAATCTCTTCCCCTTTTAATCCTTTTGCATATCCTAATCCGTCCCATCGTTCATGATGATAAAGGACGATATTGCGCGCCATCGGGTCAATGCCTTCACCTTCAAGCATTTTTGCCCCGATTAAAACATGTTTTTTGATTTCTTCGAATTCATCGCTTGTATAATCACCGGGTTTTTTTAACAATTCCGGTTGAATGCCTACTTTTCCTATATCATGAAGAGAAGCATAGATCTTTATTCTTTTAATGAAATCATGAGAGCAGCCGGTGGCCCGGGCCAAAAATTCAGCATAACGGCTGACTCGTCGGATATGATTACCTGTATCGACATCGTTAAAAAGATTGATGTTTTCTAAAGCCGTCACCATGGCCAGTGTCAGTTTTTCCAGTTTATCTGTTTTTTGATCCACCAGGTAATGGAGATGTTTTTCTTCATCTTCCAGCATCTGATTTTTTAGTTTTAATTCGTCAGACATCTTCTTCAAAGCGATTTGAGCTTTTATCCGTGACAGAAGTTCGTTCTTATTGAAGGGCTTGGAAATATAATCGACCCCACCCATTTCAAAGGCTTTGACCTTGCTTTCAATATCATTCAATGCCGTCAGGAAGATTACCGGAATGTCCGGAGCGATCTCTTTGATATGCCGGGCTGTCTCAAAACCGTTCATCACCGGCATCATGACGTCTAAAAGGATCAAATCAGGGCGGAGAGCTTTTTTTTGATTCAATAACTCGATGAGAGCCACGCCGTCATTGGCTGTCACGACCTGATAGGAGGTCTGTTTTCTGATAATATTCGCCAAAAGCCTTCTGTTATCCAGAAGGTCATCCACAACGGCGATCAATCCTTGATAATCCATTCGCCCTGTCTTTCTTTGACTTGACATTATCCTTCACATTGTCTAAGTATAACAACGATGGAAGTTCAATTCAAGGAGATAACTCTTTACGAGAAAGGATTTCAAAGGGGATCGTCTGCTTTACTGCATTCAGAAATTTGAAAGCCCGGCTTTTCAGTTCTGAAGGGATCAAAAGGCGGACTCTTTTATCTTCTTCATTGACACGCATAAAAAAAAGCCCCTCTTCAGCTTCTAAAAGAGCTTTCAGAGGGGCAATGGAACAAAGCGGAACAGAAAGAAGGACTTCTGTCTCTTTTAGTATTCTCTCGTCCAAATCTTCGGACTCCTATTCCCCGCTTTCGGGGGCAGGAGTCTCTGCGGGAAGATCCTTTTCAGGAGTTGTACGGACTTCTTCTGTCGGCACATCTTCTTTCAGCACAGAACGGCTTTTTTTTGTCGATGTGATCTTCGCTATGGAAAGCGATGTGATAACAAAGATAACAGCTAAAATCGCTGTCGTCCTTGTGAGAAAACTTTGCCCTCCTGTGGCGGAAAACATAGAATCTCCTCCGCCGCCCAGCATTCCTCCCAAACCGCCGCTTTCTCCTTCTTGAAGAAGAATAATCAACGTGAGCAATATGGCGACAATGATATGAAAAACAATTAAAACGGTCAGCATTTTCTTTACACCTCCATCACGGACTGTCCAACAGGACATTGATGCCCGGCAATCCGTTCCCTTCCAATAATTTCAACGATGCACCGCCTCCGGTCGACATATGGCCGATTTCTTCACCGACGCCCAGGCTCCGTAAGGCTCTTACGGAATCTCCGCCTCCGACAACGGTATATGCCCCGCTTCGGGCGACCTCTTCTGCAACCTTTGTCGTCCCGGATGCAAAAGCGCCCATTTCAAAAATACCCATGGGGCCGTTCCAGACAATGGTCCTGGCCTTGCGGATCTTTTCAGAAAAGCGGCGGATCGTCTCCGGGCCGATGTCTACGCCCATATATCCCGTTTCGATGTGGCTACTATATATTTTTTCCTCCGGCCTGTCAACCGTTTTAACAAGACAATGATCACAGGGCAGAATAAAATCTTTCCCCAACCGCCCTGCTTCGTCGATAATTCTTTTCGCTATTTCCAGCCTGTCCTCTTCCACCAATGAGCGTCCCACATCAGTACCGCAGGCCCTTAACAGGGTATAAGCCATGGCTCCTCCGATTAGAAACTGGTCGGCCACTTCCAGAAGGTTTTCCAGGACTTTGATCTTGTCGCTGACTTTGGAGCCTCCCATAATAACGACAAAGGGCTTTTCCGGATCTTTCAAGACCCTGCAGAAAGCCTTGATCTCCTTTTCGATCAAAAGCCCGATCCCCTTTTCGGCAAAAAGCTTCGGCAGATGATAAACGGAGAGATGTTTCCTGTGAGAGGCCCCGAAGGCATCATTAATATAAATATCAGCGGTTTGGGAAAGAAAGCGGGCCAATGCCTCATCGCCTTTGGTCTCTCCGGCGTAAAAACGGATGTTTTCCATCATCATGATTTTTTCTGAGGCCTCTTTCCATTGTCGGGGATTTTCTCCATCTAATTGATACGGCATCACTCTGACTTTTTCCTTTAAAAGCTCACCCAGCTTTTCTGCGACGGGGGCTAAAGAGAATTCGGGATCGAATCCATCAGGGCGGCCCAAATGGCTGGCGATAAGGAGCTTGCCGCCCTTTTCCAGAATAAACCGGAGGGTCGGCAATGTTGACTCAATACGTGTGGCGTCCGCTACTTTTCCTTCCTCCATGGGACAATTAAAATCCACACGGACAAAAACTCTTTTTCCGGCATAATCGAAATCATGGAGTTTGTTGGCCTGTGAGAGGATTTTTTTGATCATACCATCCCCTGCCCGCTCATATACCGCAACAGGTCGACAATACGTGAGGAATACCCCCATTCATTATCATACCAGGACAGGACTTTGACCATGTTCTCCTGGATGACAGTCGTATTCAACGCGTCAAAATTAGAGGAGAAATCAGCGTGATTAAAATCCACAGAGACAAGAGGCTGTTCTGTATAACTTAAAATCCCCTTCAAACTCTTTTCCGAAGCCTCTTTCATTAATTGGTTGATCTCCTGAACCGTGGCGGTTTTTTGTGTTTCTACCACGAGATCGACAAGAGAAACGTTGGGAGTGGGAACACGGATAGCCATGCCGTCCAGTCTCCCTTTCAGCTGGGGAATGACTTCGGCGATGGCCTTGGCGGCTCCTGTCGTCGTCGGTATCATGGACAAGGCGGCAGCTCTGGCTCTTCGCAGATCTTTGTGGGGAGCATCCTGAAGCTTCTGATCTGATGTGTACGCGTGAATTGTTGTCATCAACCCTTTCTTGATTCCGAAATGATCATTCAGCACTTTGGCTACGGGAGCCAGACAGTTCGTCGTGCAGGAGGCATTGGAGATGATCTTATGTTCCGGTTTCAGCATGGTATGGTTGACTCCCATGACAACAGTCAGGTCAGGGTTTTTCGCAGGCGCGGAGATGATGACTTTTTCGGCACCGGCCTTCAAATGCATTTCTGCTCTTTCTCTTTCCCGGTAAAAACCGGAGCACTCAATAACCGTATCGATCTTCAGCTCTTTCCAGGGAAGAAGTGAAGCATCCCTTTGTGAAAAGACCTGAAACTTCTCGTTGTCAACGACAATTGAATCTCCCTTCACGGAAACATCTCCCTGATACCGGCCATGCACAGAATCATACTGAAGCAGATGAGCCAGGATCTCCGGCTCGGTCAGGTCATTGACGGCCACAATGTCAACATCAGGGAATTTTTCCATGATCCGTCTGAAAACAAGACGTCCGATACGCCCGAAACCGTTAATCGCCACTCTGATTGCCATGGGATCCTCCTTTTTTTAACTCCCTATGATAAAATCCAGCATCTCAAATTGATCTTTCAATATAAATGACGGCCCATGACCCGGATAACAACGCATATCTCCGGGGAAAGAACGCAGCCTTTGAAGTGATAAGAGAAGCTTCGTCTCATCACCTCCCGGCAGGTCTGTCCGTCCGCGGCCTCCGTCAAAGAGCGTGTCTCCCGTAAAGAGCACCCCTCCCTCTTCATCCCATAGACAGCAGGAGCCCGGGGTATGCCCGGGAGTATGCAGTACTTTAAGCTGAAGATGATGAAAGGCGATTGTCTCCCCTTCTTTGAAGACATTGTCTGCCGGGGGCGATATGAAGGATTCTCCCAAAAAAGAAGAGAGGTTCTTCTGGGGATCTGTCAACATTTCAGCATCCTGTTCGTGAATGGAGATCGCCCCGTGATGGTTTATCTTTATAGGGCCGTTCCCGCCGATATGGTCGGCATGTCCATGAGTATTGATCACAAGGCCTTTTTTCATTCCTTTTTGAAGAAAAACCCTGTTTAACTCTTCTGTGTAAAAACCCGGGTCAATAATCAAATATTCATTCTCTTTTTCTATGAGATAACATCCTGTCTGCATAGGGCCCAGATAATATGTTTGGATCTTCATTGAGCCTCCGGGGGAATCAACCGGCTCATCTCTTCAGGAGTCAGGGGAACCAGCTCTCCTTTTTTCAAGCCTTGAAGAGAAACCGCACCGTATTGAATCCTTTTTAAAAGCAATACCCGGGCGCCCAGCGACGAAACCATCCTGCGGATCTCCCGTTTGCGTCCGGTATGAAGGTGAAATATATAGGTCTTTTCCCCAGACACCTCCACAGCGTCACATTGAAGTGTCTCTCCCGCGTCTTTAATCCCCCGGCACATCTGTACCGTTTCGCCGGGAGTCAGCTCACGGTCCAGGACAACTTCATAGCTTCTGTTCACTTCAAATCCGGGATGGCTGTAACGCTGGATCAGGCTGCCGTCATTCGTCAGGATAAGAAGCCCCTCACTGGCTTTGTCCAACCGTCCGATGTAACGCAGATAAGCGTATTTTTGGCCTAAATAGTCATAGATCGTCGTATTATGGCGGTCTTTATGAGAGCAGACATAACCGGGGGGCTTATAGAATCTGTAATATTCTTTTTTCAGAGGCGACAAGCGACGGCCTTCAACGATGATCTCTTCATCTCCGCGGATCAGACAGGGATGAAGAGTGACACATGCACCGTCAACGGTCACTTTTCCCTCCTCGATCAACGCATCCGCCCGGCGGCGTGAGCAATATCCGCTTTCCGCTATATATTTCGACAATCGTATCATTCTACCATTTTTTTCACTTCACTGATCTCAGGAAGTTCATCTAAGGAGTTTATCCCGAAATATTCCAGAAATTTTCCGGTGGTCCCGTAAAGAAGAGGACGGCCCGGTGTCTCTTTCTGTCCCATGACTTTGATCAACTCCAACTCCAGCAATTTGTTCAAAATATAAGAGACATTGACACTTCTGATCATCTCAATCTCCACCCGTGTTACAGGCTGATTGTAAGCGATAATTGCCAATGTCTCAAGAACCGATTTTGAGAGGCGGAAAGTCTTCTTCATATTATAAAGTTCTTCAATATAGCGGCCGAATTCAGGTGATGTCCGGAACTCATAACCGCCGTTAAGATGGAAGATCCGAAACCCCCTTTTTTCCCGCTCATACTCTTCATTTAAGGCCCGGACGATCTCATCAACAGCTTTTTCTTTGATCTCCCCTTCTCCCAGGATCTCGCGGATCCGTTTGGGGGTAAGGGGCTCTCTTGCCGAAAAGATCAGTGCTTCAATGACAGATTTTGCATTTTGTAAATCCATATCTCTCCAAATATTTCGTTTTGCATGATTTTGATCTCTTTAAGACGCGCCAACTCTAACACAGCCAGAATATAAACAACCATTTCCAGTTTATTGCGGGATATTTTCATCAGTTCGCTGAAGCGCACAGGCTCATCACCCTGTACCCACTCTTTGATCATATTGATCTTGTCTTCTACTTTGTAGTCTTCCTTGATGATCTCATGAAAAGAGATATCATTCACCCTTTCCATAAGGGACTGAAAAGCCTCCAAAAGCTCATAAAAAGAGATGTCAAAAAGAATATCCCGGGTCACATACATGGCCATCTCTTTGCTGACATCCCTGCGATACGTCAGAGACATCTTTTCCTCTTTCCCTTCCAGCCACTCGGCGATTTTTTTAAAAGTCTTATACTCCACCAATTGATTGATCAGCATAAGGCGGGGATCGTCAATATCGATCTCATTTTCGTCCACGGTCTCAGCAGGTAAAAGCATCTTGGACTTGATATACATTAATGTGGCAGCCATAACCATGAACTCTGTGGCAATATCCATATCCATTTCCGCAATCATATTAAGATATTCGATATACTGTGACGTGATCAGCGAGACTTTAATGTCATAGATATCCATTTTGTTTTCTTTGATCAGATACAAAAGCAAATCCAAAGGTCCCTCGAAGACCTCAAGTTTAATATTCAGTTTATCCATGATTTTGCAGAATATCTAAAACATCTTTGATGTTAAAAGGTTTGTGAAGGACTTTCTTAAAAGAAAGAAGGTCTTCAGGAGGGAAATGCGAAGGCGGCCATCCCGAAATGAGAAAAGCGCTTCCTTCCCATCCGTTGCTCTTCATGTCATTCATAAAGGCGATGCCGTCTCCCCCTTTAAGCGAATAATCCACAAAAACCATATCATACGTCTCTTTTTCCATAAGATTCCGGGCCTCTTCCCGTGTCAAAGCCACATCGCAGGGTGTATCGGCCATTTCACAAATGTCCCGAAAAAGGTTCCCTATAAAAGCCTCATCATCGACGATCAATACTTTCATATTTCCTCCCCTCGTATCAGGACAGACACAAAGGAAGCGATCCCTTCCCGGCGTCCTACAAATCCCATACCTTCGTTGCTCTTTCCCTTCACCGACACCTGCTCCGGCATAATACCACAGAGAGCCGCCAATTTCTTCTGCATAGCGGCACTATAAGGCTCGATCCTCGGTTCTTCGGCCAAAATAATGACATCAATATTTTGAATCACACGGGCAGGGGCTAAAACCTCCATGGTTTTCTCCAAAAGAACGCTGCTTGCTATCCCTTTGTAACGGGGATCGTCATCCGGGAATAAGCGTCCGATATTTCCTGCTCCTGCTGCGCCCAGTAACGCATCGATCAGGGCATGGATGACCACATCGGCATCGGAGTGCCCTTCCAACCCCGGGGCCTCCGGGATGAAAACGCCGCCAAGGACAAGCCCCTTCTTGCCGCTAAAACGATGGGAGTCATATCCTATCCCTGTTCTGATCATACCCGCCTTTTTTCCAAAATCTCTTCCGCCCTGACGAAATCATCAGGAGTCGTTATCTTAATATTTGTCTCCTCCCCCAGTATAGTCAGAACAGGCTTCTTTTTCAATTCAAAAAGAAGGGAATCATCTCCGGCGTCCTTTCCCCGGAACAGGTCATGCAGCTTTTTCAAATCTGTAAAATGGAAAAACTGGGGCGTTTGGACAGCTCTCAGAGCCTCGCGTTCTAAAGTCCGGACAACGAAATCGCCGCGGATCTCTTTAACCGTATCGGTCAGGGGAAGAGCAGGGATCACAGCCGCGTTTTCCGCTAAAGCCTTAAGCCCTTTACGGATGAGCTCTTCACCGGCCAGCGGCCGGGCCGCATCATGGATAAGAATATAGTCACTACGCGAAACAGCCTGCAATGCATGGAAAACAGTCTCCTGCCGGCTCTCTCCCCCGGGAGTCAACATCACGTCCCTATCTAATGCCCATTGCTTTAAAAGCGCCCGGACCCGGTCAAAATCCTCATGGGGCACTCCGGCATAAAGGTTATCGATAAGTCCGGTTTTTTTTAACAGAAGAAGCGACCTGATCAAGACAGGCACCCCTTTAAGAGGAAGATACTGTTTAGGCATCCGGGTTCCGAAACGGGTTCCTTTTCCCCCGGCGACAACGACTGCGGCTACGCTTTTTGCGCCGGTCATCCGCTCCAGGCCCTTTCTGCCACAGCAGCCAAAGTCGGACAGGAAATGATCTCCAGCCCCCCTTTTTGTTTGGCCTTATGCTCAGTTCCGGGGATAAAGACGCGTTCAAATCCGAGTTTCAAGGACTCCTCTATCCGCTTTTCCGTAAAAGGGACTTTTCTGAGCTCTCCCGACAGCCCCAATTCGCCGATAAAGAGGTCCTTTTGTTTAAGGTCTTTGTTCTTCAATGAGGAAAGGACAGCCATGGCCACAGCCAACCCCACCGAGGGCTCCTGGGCCCTGAAACCTCCCACGATGTTGATAAAGACATCCTGTTCTCCTAATCTGAATTTCAGCCTTTTTTCAATGACTGCAAGAATAATATTCATCAGCCTTGTATCTATCCCGTTGGCAACCCTCTGAGGCATAGCATAGACAGAGCGCGAAGTCAGAGCCTGAATCTCTAAAAAAATGGGCCGTATTCCTTCCATAACAGAACCCATCACGCTGCCCGATAAAAAGGGGCTTTCAGACATAAAAAAAGATGACGGGTTCAAAACCTCTTTCAACCCTTCTTTTTCCATTGTAAAAACACCGATCTCCTGAGTGGAACCGTAGCGGTTTTTTTTCGACCGCAGTATGCGCCAATAGTTTTTGTCATCCCCTTCCAAAAGAAGAACGACATCGACCATATGCTCCATAAACATCGGACCGGCCACATTACCTGATTTTGTCACATGTCCGATAACCAAAATAGTCTTTCCCGAATGCTGGGCGGCTTCCCGAAGCCTGAACATAGCATTACGGATCTGCGTCACCGTCCCCGGGACGGTATCAAGGGCAGGGTCATAGACAGTCTGTATGGAATCAATGACCACAAGGCCTGTCTCGCGTGTTTCCATGAGGGCTAGTATCTCATCCAGCCGTTCCTCATTGGAAAGAAGGATCTCCTGATGAATGCCCAGCCGGCCGGCACGGTCTTTGATCTGGACGGCACTCTCTTCGGCACTGAAATAAAGGACCTGATGCCCTTGCGCCTGAAGCCGGTCGCATACTTGCAGTGTCAATGTCGACTTCCCGATACCCGGCCCCCCGGAAAGGAGCACGATGCTTTTACGGAATAATCCGCCCCCCGCCACCCGGTCGAACTCTCCCATTCCTGTGCGAAGGCGTTCGGAATCAGCTTCAGGAGAAAGTTCTTTAAGGGCGACAGGACCCGAAACAGACGCCCTTTTTACAGAAGATGACTTTCTTTTGACCTGCACTTCTTCTTCAAAAGAATCCCAGGCTCCGCACTCAGGGCAGCGCCCCATCCATTTGGAAGATGATTTTCCGCATTGACTGCAGATGAATATGCTTTTTTCTTTGGCGGCCATTAAAACACCGAAAACTTAAAGTATTTTTTGGGGTTTTCCTTAATATCCTCTAAAAGCAGCTTCATCTCTTCAGCGGCTTCACTGACATTTTCGTATAACTTTTCATCTTTGACAAGACGTCCGATATTCCCTTCTCCGGCCTGGACATCAGCGTTAAGCTGATTCACGAGGTCCGAGAGCTCTTCAAGGCTGCGACTGAAATCCTCCAGATTTGTAATGATTGTATCGATCTTTTCCCCTTTACCGCTCAAGCCTGTATCCAGCTCTTTACTCATCTGTTCAAGATGAGCTGTGATCCGGGGAAGGGATTCAGCAGCGGTCTTAAGAGAAGATGTCGTTTCCCTGATAGAAACCCTGTTCTCTCTTAAAACAGCATCAGCTGTTTCCATGGCTTGTGTTATGCTTTTCAAAGAGTTCATAAAAACATCCACGCTTTGCGGACTGACCAGCCGGCTCAGCTGCCGCATGATCTGGCCGAGATTCCCGGCGATCTCGTTTCCTTTGACAAAAAGCTCTTCTGTACTCATGGGGTCGATTCCCACAATGGTACTGTTTTCCGGGATCACGGGCTGGTCCACCGTTCCCGGAGAGATCTCCACATACTTCTCCCCGAGAAGGCCCAGCGTATTGATATAAAAACGGGCATTCTCCCGCAAAGAGATCTTTTCATCGATCCAGAGTTTAACAAGGATATGAAGATTCCCCTTTTGATCATAGACCATTCGGACATCCTCCACATTCCCGATGTTGACTCCGGCCAGCCGCACAGGCGCATTCTTTTCCAATCCGTTGGTAAAATTAAATCGGACAAAAATATGATAACCTCTGCTGAAGAACTTAAATTCTCCGAAAAGCAAAAATATCGCAAATAAGACAATAATGCCGCCGGTCACAAATATGCCCCATTTGACTTCTTTGCCGGCCATGTCGCCTCCTTCCTCAACGCCCGAAAAGGATCGGGCCTTTATTCTTTCTTTTGATAAACTGCTTCAGTATGGGGTTTGAGTTCTGATTCATTTCCGGAACAGACCCCTTAAATACAATCCGGCCGTCATAAAGCATGCAGACCTGGTCTGAGACATGAGAGACCGACTGCATGTCATGAGTCACCACAACTGAGGTCAATCCCAATTCCGTATTCAAACGCCTGATCAAATCATCGATCACGGCCGACATCACCGGATCAAGCCCTGTTGTCGGTTCATCATACAGGATGTAACGGGGATTGTGGACAATGGCTCTCGCCAATGCAGCGCGTTTTTTCATCCCTCCGCTTAATTCCGACGGTTTCATATTTTCCACATGATGCATCCCGACAAGTTCCAAAGTCTGCCGGGCTTTTTCCTGCAGCATATCCTTTTCATAATGGTGATGATGCCCGCCGGCCCAGACCAGGGGAAAGACGACATTTTCCCAAACACTTAAGGAATCAAAAAGAGCCCCTCCCTGAAAAAGGTAACTGAACTGTGTGCGGCAGGCCCGCAATGCATCGTCATCCATATCAGCCAAAGAGACATCATCAATAGTGACTGTTCCTTTATCAGGGCGGTGAAGTCCGACAATATGCTTCAACAGAACACTTTTTCCGCAGCCGCTTTGCCCGATAATCGTAGTGATCTTCCCTTCCTCAATAGAGAGGTCGACTCCGTTCAACACTTCCTTGTCATGAAAACGTTTATATAATCCTTTTACTTCGATCATCTTATCCCCCGAAAAAGAGGGCCGTTAAAAAATAATCGGCCACTAAAATCATAATAGAGGCTGTGACAACAGCGTTAGTCGTGGATTTCCCCACCCCTTCAGCCCCTCCACGGGTATAATAGCCAAAATAACTTCCGACGATCACAATGATCTGAGAAAAGGCCACGCTCTTCAGCAGCCCGGAAAGAATATCCATGGAATCCAGATAAAACCTGATATTATCCATATATTTGAGGATATGAATGTTCAAAATCTTCCCTGCCACAAGATACGAAGCGCCAATAGCGATAGCATCAGCAAAAACCGTCAGCAGAGGAATCATAAAAAGAGCCGCAACAAGACGCGGAGCCACCAAATAGTTATGGGGATTCACAGACATGATCTCCAAAGCATCGATCTGCTCAGAGATCCTCATGGTTCCTAATTCAGCGGCAATACCCGAGCTGAGCCGTCCTGCCAGGATCATGGCCGCAAAGACCGGGCCTAATTCGCGGCAGACAGCCACCGCGACAATCCCCCCCACATACATCTCCGCTCCGAATGTCCTTAATTCATAAATCAACTGATAGGACATAATAATCCCCATAAAGGCGGAGACAAGAGCAATAATGGGCAAAGAACGAACGCTGATCTCATAAAAATCCTTAAACATATGAGAAAAAGGCGGAATCGGCAGGAATGAGCGATAAGAGCGTCCGGTAAAGAGCGAAAAGCGCCCTACAGTTTGAATGAATTCGGTGATCTTTGTGACCTGCATAGCTTGATAATAAATCATACATCCAAATTGTCAACTTGAACTTGATTGAATCCCTTTTTACGGTTATACTGTTCTTATGGATGCACTTATGGTCGATGTTTTCGGGAAACGCTTCTTTCTTTTTCTCATCCCTCTGCTGATCGGGCTTTTCTCCATGAAACTCCATTTGGCCGGGGAAGCCTTCACAGAGCTTAAACAACAACTTCTTGTCATTTTTCTTCCCATGGGCGCCGTTTGGGCTGCTTTTAAAAAGAAGGAGACAATTAAAGTGTGGCCCGTTTTACTTTTCTCTCTGATGGCTTGGGCTTTGATTATCTTTCTGATCCTCTCCCGCATCCGGTATGCTGAATACCTGGAGCGCATCTCCCTGACCTGAATATGTTTTTAAATGATTGATTATGCGCCTTTTCTATGGTATTCTCTATGCAGGGGGTAGCTATGGCAAAAAAGAACACTGAGTATGTCAACACTGTTGTCATCTCGGGTAAAGAGTATCAGATCAAGACAGTGATAGACCGGTATCAGACCATGAAATCAAAAATAATCCACAAAGGGAAAACCCTTTCAGAAAAGACGTTGAAGCTGGAGAACACCAAAGATGAAAAAAGCCTCCTGCCCTATATCGAACAATTGCACAGAGATTTTATTCATGAACTTTCCATACTGAATAACTTAAATGAAGAGGAAGAGAACCGACAGAATATTAAATTCATCTTATTCCTCGGCGCTGTCTATTTTACCAAAGGCCTCCTGGATGAAGCCCGGGAAATCTTTAAAAAAGCACTGAAATGGGATAGCAATTGTGTCGAGGCCTACAATTATCTCGGAGCTATTTATCTCAAAAACGGCAATGTCCCTCAGGCGATCGATTATCTCAAGAAGGCGGCCGCGATGGCTCCTGATATTCCCGAAACAAAAATCAAGCTTATCGATGCGTACCTGGAACTTGATAATATAAAAAAAGTCGAAGAAGAACTTGAACGCCTTCATAAACGTCAGCCGGATTATCATTATGTCTACTGGTATTATGTCCTGACCAGCTTAAAAAAACTTCTCTCCGGAGACTATAAAGATAATGAAGATATTAAGCTTATGGAAAAAATCCTTGACTGGATGAAAAAGGGATATGACTTTGCCGGGGATGTCATCGACGGCTCCCTTTTCGAAAAGGCCTATATTCATATCAGCGCCAGACAATTTGAGCCCGGTTATAAAGCTATCCGCGAATTGATTGAAAAATGCAAAAATACCTATTTCAATAAAGAGATCGATCATTTTCATATTTTTCTTATGAAATATAAAAAGGAAAAGGATCCGGGGCTTCTGAAGGAGACTTTGGATACGTTCAATGAGATGCTGAAGAATGACCCCTCGAATAAAAATTTGCTGAATAAAGTGGGCATTCTTAATTTTCTTTCCGGACAGGAGGAACTGGCTAAAGCTCGGGACGCTTTTAAAGACGCGTTGACAGCCGATCCCTCTTACGCCTATGCCCGGAAAAACTTAAATCTGACGCGGAATGCCATACGCAACGTGGATAATCTTATCTTTGACTTTCTCAAACAATAAAAAAGGGGCGCCGAAAGCGCCCCCGAATAACAGGTCTTCTTTTTTTACAGTCCCAGGATATCTTCGATGGTCTCCAGGTATTCTTTTATGTCAGCCTGTGTCCTTTCCGCCATATGTGCTACACGGAAGGAAACGCCTTTCATCTTCCCGTAACCATTGGAGAAAATATAACCGCGTTTTTTCAGCTCTTTGGATAGTGCTCCCAGATCAGCTTCTTTTGTATTTTTAATGGTTGTTACTGTACGGGAAGCGATCTTTTCGTCTTTAATGAAAAGTTCAAAATGCTTAGCTGCCCATTGACGCACAAAACGCATATTGTCTTCATGACGCTTGAAGACATTATCCAGTCCCTCTTTGAAGATATGGTCCAAAGATACATCCAAAGCGAAAAGATGCGAGACACTGGGAGTGGAAGGATACTGATGAGGCTTATCCACGGCATATTTATAGAGCTGGACCAGGTCGAAGTAATAGCCTCTGTTCTCAACGGTCCTGGCTCTTTCAATCGCTTTGTCCGAAACAGAGCAGACGGCCAATCCCGGAGGCACACCTAATGCTTTTTGTGAGGAAGAGATCAAGATGTCAATTCCCAATTTGTCGGCTTCGATTTTTGCCCCTCCTAAAGAGGAGACAGCGTCCACCAGCCAAACCACATCAGGATACTTTTTCATGACTTCTGCGATCTCATAGACCGGGTTCATTATCCCTGTTGATGTCTCGTTATGTGTCAGGGCTATGACATCATATTTCCCGGTCGAAAGATACTGATCGACTAATTCGGGAGTGTTGGGAGTCCCCCATTCCACTTCATGTTTGTCGGCGGGAACATTATTCCCCTGAGCGATCTCAAACCACCTGTTGCCGAAAGCTCCCACAGAAAAGACCACAGCTCTCTTTTTTGTGCAGCTGCGGATAGAGCTTTCCATTAACCCCGTTCCTGAAGAGGTAGAAAAAATAATGGGGTTTTTTGTGAACATCAGTTTCTGCATCTTCTCGGCACATCGGCCCTGTAATTCAGCGCATTCAGGGACACGGTGAGAGATCATGTGATGGGACATGGCGGCCAGGACATCGTCCGCCACATCTACCGGGCCGGGGATAAACAGCTTCTTTCTATCCATATAAACCTCCTTGTTATTCGTTTTCTTCATACTACTGAGGTTAATATTTTTGTCAATTGAAATCCCTTTTACCCGTTCTTAATCCAGGAGAAGAGCTCCTTCCATGTGGGCTTTTTGCCGTAACTCAACAATCCGATCCGGTAAATACGGCCGGCCAACCATACTTCAATGGCGATAGTCAACAAAAGAAGGCCTATGGAGAGGCCTATCTGAAGGGATGGTACTTCACTGATCCCGATACGCATAAGCATCAGCGAAGAGAGGAAGGGAACCAGGGAAATGCCCACAGAAAAAGCTGAAGTGGGATCCTGGCTCACAGGCGCAAAGAAGAGCAGCGGAAGAATACAGATGAGGATCGCCGGGGTCATGGCATTCTGAGCATCCTTCATATCTGAAAACATCGCTCCGATAATCCCGAAAATAAGGGCAAACAACAGGAAATTCATAAGGAAATAGAGGCCAAAAAAAATAAAGAGAGACGGATTAATGTTCCCTGCCAACGCATCAAAGACGCTTCTTGAAGCCGGAAGAGCCTGTTTGAGGAGAGTAATCCCCAGAAAGGCCATCAGTCCCCAAATCAAATATTGAAAGACACCCGCCAGGGCCGTTCCGCTTAATTTCCCGCCCATAATATGGGACGGTTTCACATGAGAAACCAGGACTTCAGCAACCCTGTTGCTTTTATCTTCAATAGTCGACCGCAGCATCTGCGGAGCCCAGGAGAGAACAGTCATGTAGATGAGAAAGACAAGCAGGTAGGCAATACCGAAGGAGACATCGGCGCTTTTCTTTTTCGGCCCTTCATCTCTTGTCACTTCAAAGGTCCGCGCTTTTGCCGAAAGAAGAAGCTGATTGATCTCTCCGCGGGAAAGCCCGCGCTCTTCAAACTTCTTTTCCTGAATGACACGTGAGATCACACTTTCAATAAGCGAGATCCTCTGGGAATCACTGATGGTCTCTGAATAGTATTCAAAATTGTAAGATTCGAAAATGTCTTCAGGAAGGTAAATAAAATTTTTGATCTCCTTATTCCTGAGCGCGGCTATGGCTTTTTCTTTATCTGAATTCCAGGGGATCATTTCCATCGTCGAAGGCAGATGCTCTTTTAAAACACCGGCGATGTTCTCAGAATGGTCCACATAGTGATATTTCCTGACTTTTTCCGCATTTTTTTTCTGCATATAAATAGGGATGGCAAAAATGAGCATCAGGAAAAACGGGGTTAAAATTGTTCCAAGGATAAACGACTTCGTTTTAATAAGATGCCAGAATTCCTTTTTCAGTATGATAAACCATTTATTTTTCATTCTCTTCCTCCCGGGTGTTCACAGCATCCAAAAAAACAGATTTCAAACTGGGCAGATCCACACGGAATTCAGAGATATCCAGCTGTTGAGAGATCCTGCGGAGATATTCCGCATAGGCTTTGCCGTCTTTCAGGATCACTTCGGCATAACTGCCGTAATCATCGATCTTCTGCTCCATTCCGTTTTTAAGCTGAGCGCCGTCGCCGCTATAGCGGATAAAGAGATTCATTTTCCCGTACTTTTCCTTGATCTCTGTAATCGGCCCGTCGATGACCTTTTCCCCCTCCTTAATGATCGTCACATGGTTGCAGATGTTTTCGGCATGCTCAATAATATGAGTGGAAAAAAGGACTGTCGTCCCCTGGCGCATGAGAGAGACGATCTCATCTTTGAAGATCTGAATGTTGAGCGGATCCAGCCCTGAAAAGGGTTCATCGAGGATCAGAAATTTGGGATTATTCATCGCCGTGATGATAAACTGCAGTTTCTGCTGCATTCCTTTGGAAAGAGCTTCGACTTTTTTGTCCGACCATTCGGCAAGGTCAAAACGCTCCAACCAACGCGGCGAAACACTTCTGATATTTTTACGGCTCATCCCCTTGATCTCCCCGAAAAAATCCAATGTCTCCGTAACAGTCATTTTCGGGTAAAGCCCTCTCTCTTCCGGCAGATAAGAGACTTCGTCAGGATTGAAAAACCTTTTGATCTCTCCTTTTTCGGGGTAATAGATGTCCATGATCATTCTGAGAGTCGTGGTCTTTCCGGCACCGTTCCGGCCTAAAAATCCGTAGACCTTTCCCTCTTCCAGACGCATAGAAAGTCCTTTGACGGCGTGGAATGACCCGTAATACTTATCAACATTATCCAGTTGTAAAAGCATAGATCCCCCTTTTGATGTTATTTTTTCTTTTTCATCAGATTTTTTAAATACCGGAGCGAAATGCCCGTTGAAAAAAGAATAATACAGGATATAAAGAGCAAATAGAACAAATCAAAGGCCGGAGCTGAAAAACCTGAGGCCAGGAGCGTCAAAAGGAGGTCAACAAAAGCATAAAGCAAAAATCCGAAAATCCATGGCGTCCGGGCTGACGGAAAAACCAAAACCCCGCCGCGGTGGAGAGTGATAAGAAAGCCTACAAAAAGTGCAAACAGAAAAAGAATCGACATAAAGATGAGTACCGGTATACCGATAATGGTCACAATAAGCAGGAGTATAGCCACCGGCAGAAGAACATAAAACCCTAAACCCACAAAGAAATATTTGATAACATACGATCCGAAATCCTCTTTTAAATAAGCAATGCGGTCCCCCAGAAGATAATGGATGATAAAAAGGACAAGAAAGATCATAATATAAAAAAAGATGCGGTCCGGAATCGCCCGGTGAATCCCTTGTGAAGACGTACGGAAAGGGGCGCTTTCAGAGCGGCCGTTAACGGATGTCTTTGCTACAGCGCTGCCCGGGACTTGAGCGTATTCAGCCGTGATCTCGTTTTCAGAGGTAAACAATGTGGCGTCTTCCAAATAGACATCTCCCGAAACGCTTCCCCCCTCACCTACAGTCACTGTGGATTTTACAATATAAAGGTCCCCTTCCACGACAGCCTTTAAAACACAGCGGCTATCTTGAATGATCAGATCTCCCTGATAAAGGCCTGTTACTGTTTCATCGGAAGAAAGGCCTGAAAGCATGGATGCTGTTTCATCGGCATTTTCAAGGATAGAACCGGCGGCGAAAAGCGCAGCGATAAGAAGGGACAAAATAACGATAAGAAGTAAAAGCCTGCGTCTCATGATAGTCCTCCTTTTCCGGCGTGCAAGTAGTGAACCACATCCGAGGGGGTAATTATGCCGGCCATATTTTCCCCTTTTGTAACTATTATAAGAGACACGTTTTCTTTAAAAAAAGTTTCTCTGACTCTGTCCACAGGACTATCCGCAGGCAAAAACACCAAAAATCTATCCATAATCCCTTTTACGGGGACATGAAGCTGCTTTTTCTCTCTCATCTGCATGATCTTCTCTTTTGAGACCCATCCTACGATCTGCCCCTGATCATTTTCTACCGGAGCGCTACGATAATGACTGTAAATGATCTTCTCGATAACCGAACCTAATTTTTCATTCTCATTGAGAGTGAAAACAGGCCGTGACATAATATCTTCTGCCTTAATGCCCGGAACAGCTTTTGTTTTAAGAAGAGATAAAAGCCTCTCTTTGACATCCGGAGCCGTTGTATCAAGAAGAGTCGCAGAAGCTGATTTGATGTGCCCCCCGCCTCCGAAAGCCGTCATGATCTCATTCATATTGACATCATCACCGGCCGTCTTACCCACGACAAGAACTTTTTTGCCCATCTGAACAATGGCAAAAGAAGTCTGCAGGTTCTCCAGAGTGTGGATCCGTTGCAAAATATCAGAGATCCCTCCGACGATCTCATCCAAAACCGCTGTGGCAATGTGCAGAGGCAATCCGTTTACAGAATAGGCTTGAAGCGATTCTTTCAACATGTCCTGCAGTTTGTGTTGAAGAGGATTGAATTCTCTGTTCAGAAAAGCATGAATATTTTCGGGCCGCCCTCCCCGTTTCATCAATTCGGCGACAGCGGCCACATCCCGCGCTGTCGTCGTGGAATATGTCAATGAACCAGTATCTTCATAGATCCCGAGGAGAAAAAGCGCAGCTTCTACAGGGTCAATATAGATCTCTTTTTCAAAAAGCTTCTCTACAAGAAGGGTCGTCACCGCCCCCGTGGCTTCCACGTAATTTTCTTCTCCTGTAATATCCCCGCCGGGATGATGATCGTAAATAATAATGTTAACGGGATTTTTTTCCAAAAAATCTGCAAAACGGCCCAGCCGCTGTCTACGCCGTGTATCGACCATCACGACTTCAGTAATATCAGCCAGATTTTTAAAACGGGAAAACTTTTCAATAGAAAAATATTTATAATGAAGCTTGAGGAAAAGAGCTACATTGTCCCGTTTTTTCCCCAAACTGAGGAGTTCCCCCCCGCCATAGAGTTTCCGTGCAGCGACCATCCCCGCCAGAGAGTCGAAATCCATTCCTTCATGGCTGACAAAGACTCTCATTTAATGGGCTTCCTCCCAATTCTTCCCGTGGGAGATCTCCACAGAAAGGGGGACGGAAAGCTCAAAAGGCGATTTTTCCATAATTTCTTGAATCTCCGGAAGGACTTGCTGTAAAACATCTTCTTTGACTTCAAAAAGAAGTTCATCATGAATCTGAAGAAGAAGCCGCACGTTGTCATCGTCACTCCACTTGCGGCCCGTCCGGGCCATCACTTCTTTGATGATGTCAGCTGCACTACCCTGTATAGGTGTATTCACGGCGATCCGCTGAGCAGCTTCACGCATCATTCTGTTTTTGCTGTCAATACCGGCCACTTTTCTTCTCCTGCCGGAAATCAAAGAGACCCACCCGTTTTCACGGGCTTCATTCACCGTCTTATCGATAAAAGAGCGCACCCCCGCAAAACGCTCAAAATAGCGTTGGATCAATGATTCAGCTTCATTCAGAGAAATTCCCAGCTGCGACGACAAGGTGTACGCGGATTGCCCGTAGATGATCCCAAAGTTAACAGCCTTAGCTTCATGACGCATCTGACGGCCTGTCTCCCCGAACAGGCGCCGGGCCGTTTCACTATGAATATCCCCTTTTTCCCTGAAGATCGAGATCAAGTTCTCATCACCGGAGTAATGAGCCATTATACGCAATTCCATTTGCGAATAATCGGCAGAGACAAGGCAGTAACCCGGATCGGCTATGAAGAGCTGCCGCATCTTTTTTCCCCACTCTCCGTAGATAGGAATATTTTGTACGTTGGGGTTTTTTGAAGAAAGCCGTCCCGTAGCTGTGCCGCAATAATCAAATGTCGTGTGCAGCCGCTTATTTTCATCTACGGCTTCTTTAATCGGCAGAATATACGTTGAAAGGATTTTATGCATTTTCCTGTATTCAAGAAGCATCTCTCCTACAGGGTGGACAGCTGCGACTTTCTGCAGGACAGACTCATCCGTTGAATAACCGGTTTTTGTTTTTTTCATCCGTCCAGGTGTCTTGATGCCCATTTTTTCAAAAAGAACCTCTCCCAATTGTCTCGGAGAGCGTAGGTTAAACTCTTCCCCGCATTCTTCGAAGATCTCTTTTTCTTTATTCCCGATCTCTTTCACCAGTTCTTTTTCATGAGACTCCAAACGGGGAATATCGATCTTGACCCCCCGCTCTTCCATAAATGAAAGCACATTCGGCAGAGCCATCTCTGTGGCCATGATATAATCCCAGACTTTTCGTGTTTTGAGCTCCCGGCGGGAAGAGAGGAAATAATCTCTTAGTTCTTTGACCGAATCGATCGAGCGCTGTCGATAAAAATCCGCCGATGAATTGAACGTTTCAGAGTGATTTGCCCAATAATCAATTAACCTGATGTCCAAAAGAGAGGCTGCAGGATCGGATTTGCGGATGAACTCATGGGCGTCCCATACCCATAATGTGATTTCGGGCCTTTTAAGAAGAGGATCCGGTGAGGAAAGGCGGTAATATTTTTCATCGTCCACCGCTGCCAGCTCTACCGCTCCGTCTTTTTGGAAAAGAAGAAATTCGCTGCCTTTCTCTGACGGATCCTCGTCCGAATAGAGGACTGGTGCCGTTTTCTTTTCGGCACTTTTCCCGGGCTTTTCTTGAATATAACGCAAAAGAGACCGAAATCCCTGCTCTTGAAAAAAACTATGGATCGTCTCCGGGTCATATTGAGGAAAACGGGACTTTTCATCCTCGATCTCAAAAGAGATATGACGATTGATCACAACAAGCTTTTTGGAGAGAAGAAGCATCTGTTCCTGTTCTTTGATCTGCTCCCTGGCCCGGGGATTCCCTATCTTTTCTGATTGTTTTATGATAGATTCCACATCACCCAAGGCAGCGATGAGATTTTTAGCCCCCTTCGGGCCGATTCCTTTCACTCCGGGGATATTATCGGAACTGTCGCCCATAAGGGCCAGATAGTCAGTAAAATACTGTAATGGAAAACCGAATTCTTCCTCAAAGCGTTTCCTATCATAGGGTTTATCCTCTTTGGGGCCGCTTTTCAAAACCAGAACCCTGTCATCGATCAGCTGAAGAAGATCTTTATCAGGGGTGTAAACCGTCACCCGGCAACACGGGTCTTTTTTTATCTTTTCCGCCAATGAGCCGATAATATCATCAGCCTCATGTCCGGGAATTTCCATCCGGGCAATACGGGCGGTGTCCAGAAAAGACTTAATATTTTGTATCTGGGAACGTAATTCGCCCGGCATCGGCTTGCGGTTGGCTTTATACTCTTCAAAAAGTTCATGATTATCCGTTTTCCCCTTAGAATCAAAGACAACATAGAGATAATCCGGTTGATGGGTTTCAATCAGGCTGAAAAGCTTTCGAAGAAAGCCGTAAAATGCTCCGACAGGCTCACCTGCAGGGTTAGTCAGTTCCTGGCGTTGAAAGGCGTAATAAGCCTGGTAAGCCAAGGCATTGCCGTCAATAAGAAAGAATTTTTTTTCATTCATAAGCGGCCCTCCTCAAGAGCCCTTTCTTTTGCCTTTTCCCAGCTCCCGAACCAACGATAGGCGCGGGCATAAAGAGAAGGGTTATGATGAGATACGGAAGATGTGCCGAATTCCTTTAAAAAGGAACGGATGGAAGCGAGAAGCTCTTTTTCTTTACAACGCAATCCGGCATTCTCGCACCCCGCGGCCTTTAACGCGGCCTTCCAAGAGCCGAACGTCTGTCTGACCGCCGAGTAAAAGGAAGCTCTTTGAATATATGTTTTTGACAGCTTTTCAGGAGGCATGGCCCTGATCTCTGAAATCATCTCTTCTTTGGTCAAAAGGGAAACGCCGCCTTTTTTCTTCTTTGCGGCCCTATATTCCCGTTCCGGATCGATTCCGCAGCTTTTCAGCGCTTCCCGCCAGGAGCCGAAATATTTTTTTTGAACGGCTGCATTAAACAATTTTGGATGGACAGTCCTCACCTCGGAAGGAATCAGGATCATGCCTTCTTTTTTAAGCATCCGGATATTTTCACAGATCTTTTCTTTGCTCCAGCGAATGTTTTTTTTCAGCACGGAAAATTACCTTTTATAACCGATTTGACGCAGGAATTGATGCCGTTTCTTTTGATCATCCTCAGTTTCATATCCGGAAGGTTTTTCCCCGTCAATGACACCGACAATACCCCGCCCCGTACCCTTGTCCGCCACGAGGACGGTCAGAGGATTCGCTGTGGCAGCAAAGATCGTGCAGACTTCGGGGACACTCTTGACGGCATTAAGGCAGTTGATGGGAAACCCGTCTTTTATGAGAATAAGAAAAGCATGTCCGGCCCCGATCTTTTTGATGTTTTCTGCAGCCTTCCTTCTCAGCGCCTCATCATTGCCTTCATGACGGACCAAACAGGGTCCGCTGGCTTCATTAAAAGCGATTCCAAACCGGATGCCCGGAGAAGATTGAATAACGGCTTCATAAAGGTCTTCCACGGTTTTGATGAAGTGAGACTGCCCTAATATGATATTTTCATCATCTTCTTTGATGATTTCAACAGCATGAATCTCCATACATAACTCCTTTTGATACTTGAAATCATTATAATGGAATTTCTCTAAAGGTCAAGCCCGCCGCGGTCAAAAGAATCTTGACAAAAACCGCGTGTCTCTTAAAATGGACAAAAGGGAGGTTTGAATGCAAAATCTATTTGAAATTAACGGAATCGACATTCATCTCACAGCACAGGCATCCGATTCCATTGAACATACCGGATTCCTTGCTCTCGAAGGAGCTGTGACAACCAATAATATTCAAAGTTTTGAGGCAGCCCTCAAGAAGATGAAGTCCTTTAATTACCTTTTTACCGTTATTGATTTCAGCAAATCTTCCTCGTTCTGTGACGAAGCCTGGGCTATTTTGAAAGAATATACCAATTCCCGGCCCGATGGCAATATCTATCTTCTCCGCATGCCTCCCACTCTTTTTGAACGATTTCACTCTTTGGATTATGATAAAGAGTTCAAACATTTCCGCACATTCGGTGACTTAGACCGGTTTATGATCGATAAAATCAAAACCGTTGCCGAGACTTCCGCTCAAGACGCTACTGTTCCTGAAGAGACCGCTCCGGAGGAGCTCCCCGAAGAAGTCCTGTCCACCCCGTTCGCCCATGAAGAAGTCGAAGAAGTCATTTCAGACGAATCTTCCGCCGATAGAGACGAAGATACGCCTGAGGGCCCACCGCCATCCCTTTCCCGCCCCCGTTTTCCCTTAAATGAAAGCCGGGAGATCTTTGAAGAAAGCGAGACTGTTGAGATCTCTGATGAAGAGATCGAAGAGGCCCTTCCCACACAAAGCTTTGATGATGAAACGATTCCTGAAAAAATGATCGCTATCCGCGGAAAATTGCGCTCTCTTTTTGAAAACAAAATCTATGAATGGAAAAGCCTGGGGTACGACACATCCTATCTTGACAGTTATTTGGACAAAAATTTAGACGATGCGAAGAAAGCGTTTGCCCTTTATTCCAAAAATCTGTCTGACTGCCGTGAAATGGAAGCGGCTGTTGAAATGATTGAAAACCCCTTACTGAAGAAAGACCGCCATCAGGTGCTGATTCTTCTGAAATCTCCCATGGAAATCGACAAAGCCCGTGAAGCCTTTTCATCTCTTCTTACAGAAGCCGAACAATTGGATCATGATGCTTTTCTTCCCCTGGCCGATTATCAATTTGACAATTTCGTGAAAGGAAATAATAAAGACACCGTTGATATGGTCAGTCATCTGGTTCATCATCTGGAAAGTTATGACCGTCCTCTTCTGATTCAGGGCACGAATGGCACGGGCAAGACACATATCCTTAACGCCATCGGCAATACCATACGTCTCAAGACAGCTAAGACTGTCAACTATATCCCCGCGAACACTTTCATCGTCGAACTGGAAAACATGCGGGAAGAAGGACGGCTTCATGTCTTCAGAAAACGGTACATGTCCTGTGACATCCTTCTTTTCGATGATATTCACCTTCTTGAAGATGCCTCCCCGGCTTCCCATGAATTCCGTTTTCTAATGGATTCTTTGTCCCGCCAATCAAAACTTCTTATTATGGCCTCTGTTCTTAAATCAGATGAGTTCCGTTTTATAAGCAAAGATCTCCTCTCCCGGCTGAAGAGCGCTGTTCAGCTCACCATGTCCCCGCCGGACGAGGTGACATTGACCCACATTCTGGAAAAAAGAATGTCCGCCCTTCACATGGAATCTGAAAGGGGAGTCGCCCGTTATCTGGCTCAAATGGCTCCGGGAGATATCAGAAAGGCCTTCGGTTTACTGGAAACCCTTCATCTTTACTCCAAAACCTATCATGAAATTGTAAGTTTTGAACTGGTCCGCGAGCTGACTTCATCCAATCTCTCCTACGAAGAGATCCGTCAAATGACCCCTCCTTCGCCTGCCGGAAACAATATTGCCACTGAAGAAGAGTATGAGTCCCTCCCTGATGAAGATGACTTTACAGAAACGCCGCTGACAGAGACAACAGACGATGAGCCGGCTTTTGAAGAAGACATCGCGCCTGCACAAGGGACACCCGAACCCATGGACTTCCGCATCGATGATGACCTCCCCGATTATTCCGATGAGACTTCTCCCGCCAAAGAAAGTGCTTTTGATCAGGTTGCTGACACAGAATCGGACAATGAAGAAAAAAATGAAGAAAAAGAGGAGGAATCAGGGGAAAAAGATAGCTTTGACACTTCTTCCGATATTGAAAATGAACTTTCGGGGTACATTTCCGACATATCGGAAGAAAGCATTTCCGATGACGATTACCCCGAAGAAGAACAAGAAGCAAATGAAGAGATAACAGAAGAGGGGGAAGAGTCTGCCCCTGCGGATGAAGATGATGCAGACCCCTTTGCAGGTTTGGATGATACGGAAACAGAGGATGAGGCTGATTTTTCCGATGTCGTCACCGATGATTCAGATCTCGACCTGTGGGAAGAAACCGACAACGATGAGGATGATCCCTTTGCCCTCTGAGAGAAAGGATAACTATGATGACGTCAAAAGATAAGATCCGGCGTTTTACGTCTTTAGGCATTTTTACAAGTCTTGTGATCATTATGACCCTTTTTGCCCGCATTCCTATGCCACAGATCAAAGGATATATCAATCTTGGAGATTCCATGATATTGCTCGGAACACTTTTCTTCGGGGGTGTTTTCGGAGCTATTATCGGGTCGTTCGGGTCTGCCATGGCTGATATCATCGGGGGATACCCCAATTTTGCCCTTTTCACTTTTATCATCAAGGGAATCGAACCCTTTATTTTTTATCTTTTAATCCGCTCTCAAAAAGAGAAAGGCTACACCCTTCCCCGTCTGATCTTCGGAGCATCGATGGCAATGCTGTGGATGGTCGCAGGCTATTTCTGGGTTGAATACTTTATGTTCGGGCCGGCCGCGGCAGCAGCAGAGATCCCCGGAAATATTATTCAAGCTGTCGGTTCCGTTTTTATCAGCATCGGGCTTTATAACATTGTCCGGCATGCTGTCCGGCCTCAATGACACCCTTTCCTTTTTTTACTTTTCAGGGGCTTTCTCAATCGAGACAAGCCCCTTTTTTTCAGTCAGAAGAATATGATCCCCTTTTTGAAAATTTCCGGCCAATATCTCTTTAGAAAGACGAGCCGTCACTTCATTTTGTAAAAGCCTTTTCAGCGGCCGGGCTCCCAGCGTAGGGTCATAACCTTTTCGGACCATGAGATCCAGGAAAGATTCAGAATAATCAAGGCTCAACTCCTGCTGTTCCAGCCTTCGCGCGATCCGCTGAACCTGCAGCCGGACGATCTCTTTGATCTCTTCCTTGGACAACGGGGTAAAGAGAACGGTCGCGTCGATGCGATTCAGAAATTCCGGCTTGAAGTACTGTCGCAAAAGCCCATGAATAATATCGTCCAGATCATGTAAAGCTCCATGAAAATCATCGCTTTCCTCTGTGGTCAACCTGTCAGAAATATGTTGGGCTCCGATATTGGACGTCATAATAATAATCGTATTCTTAAAGTTCACGCTTCGGCCTTTGCCGTCTGTCAGCCGTCCTTCATCAAAGATCTGAAGGAGAATATTCATTGCGTCGGCATGAGCTTTCTCGATTTCATCCAATAAAATAACCGAAAAAGGTTTCCTTCGCACATATTCGGTCAGTTGTCCCCCTTCATCATGTCCCACATATCCCGGAGGAGATCCGATGAGCCGGGCAACAGCATGTTTTTCCATATATTCTGACATATCAATTCGAGCCAGCAACGATTCATCGCCGTAAAGGAACTCTGTCAACGACTTCGCAACTTCAGTTTTGCCTACTCCTGTCGGGCCGACAAAGAGAAACACTCCGGCCGGCTTATCCGGGTCTGAAAGACCGGCACGTGATGTTTGAACGACTTCAGTGACTTTTTCAATAGCTTCATTCTGTCCCACGACTCTTTTATGAAGCCATTTTGCCATCTCCAAAAAACGCTGAGATTCTTCTGCTGTCAAACGGGTTACCGGTATCCCGGACCAGCGGGAGATAATAAGAGCCACATCGTCTTCACGCACCACATTATCCCTCTGTTCCCTGGCCCTTCTGTCTTCCCACTCCTCTTTGGCTTCTTTCAATTTTTTCTCGAGTTGTTTTTCCTCTACGCCCAAATGAGCGACCTTCTCATAATCAGCGTCATTAAAAGCTGATTCCTTTTCGCGCCGTATGGACTCAAGCCTTCTCTCCAAAACATGGAGTTCTTCCGGCGTCCTGAAGGCATTGAGACGCACCATAGCAGCGGCTTCATCGATAAGGTCTACGGCCTTATCCGGAAGATGACGGTCGGAAATATAACGGGCTGACAGATGCACAGCAGCTTTAACAGCCTGTTCTGTAATCGTTACACGATGATAAGTCTCATATTTTTCTTTTATGCCCTGAAGAATCAAAACGGCATCATCTAATGACGGCTCCTCCACCATAATAGGCTGGAAACGCCTCTCCAGCGCAGGATCCTTTTCAATATAGGCGCGGTATTCATCCACAGTGGTAGCTCCGATACATTGGATCTCCCCGCGGGCCAGAACAGGTTTCAGAATATTGGCCGCATCCATGGCCCCGCCGCTTCGGCCTGCTCCTATAATCGTATGGATCTCATCAATAAAGAGAATGATCTCATCCCTCTCTTTGATGATCTCCAGTACCTTTTTTAACCGTTCTTCAAATTCACCCATATATTTGGCGCCGGCAAGCAAAGCGGCCATATCCAGAGAAAGAATTCTCTTTTCGCGGAGGATCTCAGGAACATTATTCTCCACGACACGCAAGGCCAGCCCTTCAACAATAGCCGTTTTCCCTACACCGGCATCTCCGATGAGAACCGGGTTATTTTTCATACGGCGTGATAGGATGTGAATCAGCCTTTCGATCTCCTGCTCTCTCCCGATAACCGGATCAAGCTTGTTCTTTTTCGCCCGGCTGATAAGATCAATGGCGTAGCGGTTCAAATACTCATCCTGCTCGCTGACGGCAGCACCACCCTGCTTACTCATACGTGTATATTCACGCACTTTTTGACGAGCTGTATTCAAATCAATGCCCATACTGCGCAAAACCCGGAAAGAGACATTTTCTGATTCTCGGAGAATACCCAAAAACAAATGCTCGGGGCCTACATATTGATGCCCCATCTCATTGGCCTCTTCAAAGGCCAACCGCAAGATCATTTTCACACCGGGAGTCAGATTATCTTCATCTGAACCCGTCTGTTGACGGCCGGGCTGAATAAAGCGCTCTAATTCCTGTGAGATGCGGCTGTCTTCAACATTCAGGGCTGCAAAAACCTTTTCCAGTACTTTCCCTTTATGGTCCAGCAGACCCAGAAGAAGATGCTCCGCTCCGACAAAATTATTATTGTTTTGACGGGCATAAGAGCCGGCCTGATAGACAGCCTCTTTTGCCCGATCGCTGAAATTGTCAAATATGTTAATCATGACGCCTCCCCTACTTCACATAACAAAAAGAAACGGGCAAGGTTCCTAAAAAGGGACAACCGTCCCAACTTCGAAGAAAAACGTCGGGGTTTCAAAATCCTTCAGGTTCACAGCATAGCCCGCCGCGATGGTCATCATTCTCATCTCTGTGCGTAAAAGAGCCCCTCCTGTGGCCAGGGTTCCTTCCTCATCAATACGCCCTTCTTGATAATAAGCCATGTCGCAGAAAAGAGCACCCTCAAGAAGGCTGTAATTATATCGGATTTCAGCAGACGCTGCTCCGATCAGCCGGGCAGGAATATCCTGATCACATCCCCGCACAGAGGCCCTTTTATCATAGCGAAAACCCGTAATTGAAGAGAGCATCGAATGGTTCTCCGGGCGTATACGGGGAAGATCCTGCGGAGCCGGGTTTCCCCATTGTCTGTGAAGTTGCCCGTATAAAGAGACAACAAAAGGCGAAAATCTTCTTATCCAATAGCCGTCACAAAGAAGATAGGCCGAATAGCCGCCCCCGTCCAGGGGAAGGGAAAACGCCCCTCCGGCATGAAATCCTGTTTCGTGATAAGGGAAAATACGGCGAGGCTTCCAGTGATTGTATTTGTACGATAAATAGAGATAATGATCGGTATAATCTTCAGGCAGCTCTGTTGTGAATGTTTCATAAGCGAAGCCGTTGAAAACATCGGCTTTCCGGAATCCCCCGCCTCCTTCCAAAGTGTGGGCGCCATACATGCTGTTTGAGGAGTCCGCCTTCAGAGTCAGTGAAGCTTTGGCTCCGCTCAGCTGCTGCCTCAGTTCTAAACCTAAATAATCATCAGTGCGGTCTCCATGAGACCACGCAGAAATATTGATATCAAAAAGAGTCCTTTTATTTGTGTATCCCATGTCATAATAGATCTTGTTATCATTGGCAGAGTCAACGCCCACAAAGATTTGCAGATTATGCCATCCCATCGGTTCGGAGATCATCGTCATCACACCGGGATAAAAGTCATCATCCATATAAAAGGGAAGAAAAGTAATGATTTTAAGATTGTTGAGCGGACGATACGGGCCGATATGCTCCCCGCCATCGAAGTATGAAAAGTCAGAATCAAGAGTATAAGACGGAGTAACAGACACCCATGACGGCAGGGATATCTTTTCAGAGAAATCCGCTTCCCGCATGGGGTCGATAATGCAGGCGCTCATCTCCCCGCGCTTGGGCGCTGTAATACATAGAAGTCCTTCCGTGCTCCACTGAGTGGGTTTCAAATAACCCCGTTGCCGCGTTAACGCTTTTTTGACGCCGCTTTTTCTCTCCAGAATAAAAAGAGCCGCCCGCTCTTTTTCGTCCATTCCATAGACAATATACTGTCCGTCAGGAGAGATAACCGGCCTGAAAATACGGCCCGGAACCGGAAAGAGTTCAACGTTTCCTGATGATATGTCGTATAAGAAAAGATAATAGTGCTCTTCCCCCGGATGATAAAACGCCGCCGATAATGATTGCCCGGTTCCTGTAAGGTCATAAAGCTGTTCACCTGAAAGCGGGGCAAAGAGAATTTGTCTCTCGCGGGACTCTGTATCCATGGCAATAAGCTCTATGCCCTCGCCTGTATTACGGAGGTAATAAAGCACTTTTTCTCTTTTCACAGGATCAAAAGCGCGCTTATCCGAACTCAAAGCTTTTTCCTTTTTCCCGTCAGCTGAGAGATGAAAAAGACGGCTGTGAAGAGAACCGTACCGGCCGCGGATGGTTTTTCCGTAGAAATATCCCTCTTCCGCCATGTCTGTCAGGCCGAAAAAAGAAGTTTCTGTCAGGATTTTCAATTTTCCTCGTTCAGGGTCATATGAAAAAAGAGCCGGGACAGGCTCTTTGGACTTTCTGATGCCCCTTATATAATAGATTCCGTCGATCAGGCGGATATCTTCAATGACATCAAAGTCAGGAATGAAAACAGGGCGGGATATCTCAAAAACACTTTCCAGTTTTTCGCTTTTTTGCGCATAATAACGCTCCATAGCCTTTTCCCAACGCTTGTTGAAAGATTTGTATGACTCATCAAAGGTATTCTGAAAAGCTTGTTTGAACATAAACGTCCCTAATAAATTCCGCTCTTTAAAAAGAAGTCCGAATTGTCGAGCTTTTTCGGGTTGTTCCGCATAAAGATAGCGGATCTGAGAGAATCCCTTGGCATACATCAACGCTCCGTCGTCGGAATAGACCCCCAAAGTCTTCCATGAACTGTGAAGAGCGGCATTTTCCAACCAGCGCTCTCCCCGCATAAGCCCCCAGGGTTCTAAAGCAAAAAATTGGGCATACCCTTCATGGATGGTTCTGGGAACATCTGTAAAGGGGCCGAAAATATTAACCCATGATTGTGTCCCCTCAAAAATCAGCGCATGGACCATCTCATGGGCAATGACTTTATCCAGCCACTTTTGATTCCCGGTAAAATAATCCTGGTAACGGGAAGGAGAGACCCATACAAAAAAGTATCCAAAGGGCACAGTGGCCCCGTTTGCGATATCATCGACATCGGAGATGAAAACGGAATACTTCTTTTTGAAAGAAAGGCCCAGGTTCATCTTGTGCACCCGGTATATCTTCTCCGCAGAGAGGCCGGCTTCTTCTGCGATTTTCTCTAAGCCGTTACTGAATATGATACGAAAATTTTCCGTCTCATAGACACTCCAGTCCAGTTCAGGATGATTGCGCTGATTCACAAGGGAAAATGTCCCTACTCCCAAACATCCGGTGGTTAAAATGAATACAAGAAGAAACAGAGCCGATATTTTTTTATGAGTCATACTCCCCCTCTAATTTATGAGCCGACCTGCTCTAAAGCCTCTCGTGTAAATTCCACGATCTCCTTTAAATAATCCCGCGTAAAGCGAAACCGGAGGCCTGCTGTCTCATATAATTCTTCGACCGAACAAGAATATCCCTTTGAAAGAAAGGCATCATACTCTTTTAACGTCCGGTCTTTTCCTTTACTTTTATAGTTTCTGTAGAGAGCCAATGCTCCCAGTTGAGCCATCCCGTATTCGATGTAATAGAATGGAGCTTGAAAAATATGGAGCTGGTACATCCATTGCAAAGCCATTTCTTTTTCCAGCCCGCTCCAATCCACACCCGGATTAAAGCGTTCCATAAGACTCGCAAAGGCCGCATCACGTTCTTGGGGAGTATGTTTTGGATGTGTATAGACCCAATGCTGGAAGGCATCGACGATCATGCACCATGGCAGAAATGTTAAAGCTCCTTCCAGCTGGTCTCTCATCGCTTTCGCCAGATCACTTTCATCTTTATAGAAATGTCCCCAATGATCCATAGTCAAAAATTCCATTCCCATGGAGGCTAACTCGGCCACTTCACTTGGCGTATGAAGGTACGGTGTAATTTTGATATCACGTGTTGCAAAAGTGTGCATCGCATGCCCTGACTCATGAAGCAAAGTAACAGCATCTCTGTGAAGCCCCACGGCATTCATAAAGATAAAGGGAGCTTTTGTCTCCGCCAGGGGATAGTTATAGCCTCCGGGAGCCTTCCCTTTTCTGTTTTCCAGATCTAAAAGACCGCTGTTTTTCATCATTTCCAGCCGGGCAGCATACTCGCCCTTGACATCATTGAGAATACGGATGGCACCTTGGGCCAGCTCTTCAGAGCCGCTGAACGGTCTCAAAGCTTTCCCGTCAAGGTCAACGGCCGTATCCCAGGGGCGCACAGACGAAATGCTCAGAGCGGCTTTTCGTTTTTCATTCAGTTCCTTTAAAAAGGGAATCACCTCATGCTCTACAGCATCGTGAAATTCTAATATCTCTTGCGGGGTGTAGGTAAAACGCCCCAACTCCTGATGCTTGTAGTCCCTGTAATTATCGAAACCGGCATTAAGAGCCTGTTGTATACGGATCTCTTTTAATTGGTCAAAAAGAGAATCTAATTCCTCTTTTGCCTTGCCAAAGGCTTCCATTTTCACTCGCCAGGCTTTTTCTCTTTTTGCCCGGTTCGGATCTTTCTGATAGACACCCAATTGAGAAAGAGTCTTTTCTTCACCATCGAAAACAGCTGTGATTTTGGAATTAACAGATCCGTACCGGGTAGAAAGTTCCGCTTCCTTGACCTGAAGGGGAATATTTTCCTCCCGGAAAAGCGCCATATCGTTTTCAAATATCTTTTTCAAGTGTCCGTACTCTTTTTCAGGAAGCTCTCGGAACGAAGGATGTTCAAAGATCTTCTTTTTGATGACAAAATCATAAGGTTTCAATCGGGAGACAACAGAAGAATAAAAAGTATGAAAAGCCTTCCCCTTTTCTTCATCATCGGCGTAACGAGTCATATCGATGTAGCGGCGGGCGGCTTCTTCGCTCACAATGTTCTCCAGCTCTCCGTATTTTTGAATAAAGCGGATCAGCTCTTCCGGAGAGCCGATTCTTTGGGCCTTCATCTCTTCTGCAACGTTTTCTACTTCTCTCCAGGATGAAATATTCAGGTTCTCATTAAAGTATACCCTTTTTGGTTTTTGAATCTTTTTATCCGTTACGATCATTTGGAAATCCTTTCTTCTAATATCACACGTTTTCCTTGCATATAGGGCTGAAGAACTGCAGGGATCCCGATGCTTCCGTCTTTCTTCTGGTAATTTTCCATGACAGCGATAAGCAGACGCCCCACAGCTAAAGCCGACCCGTTGAGAGTATGAAGATATTCATTCTTTCCGGTTTCACTTTTATATTTGATTCCGGCCCTTCTGGCCTGAAAATCTTCGAAATTGGTGCACGAAGAGACTTCCCGGTATCTGTTTTGTGATGGAATCCATGCTTCGATATCATAGGTTTTGGCCGAAGAAAAGCTCATGTCTCCTGTGCAAAGCAAAAGAATCTGGTAAGGAATATCCAAAGCTTCCAGAACCGCCGAAGCATCATCGACCAAACCCTCCAGCTCTTCATAGGAGTATTCGGGAGAAGCGAGTTTCACAAGCTCGACTTTATGGAACTGATGCTGCCGCAATATTCCCCGCACATCTTTACCGTGAGAAAACTTCTCCCTGCGAAAACAAGGTGTATGGGCTGTGACTTTGAGCGGCAATTCATCTTTTTGAAGAATCTCCCCGGCAAAATAGTTCGTCAAAGGGACCTCTGCAGTCGGAATGAGAAAGAGATCATCTTCTTCAATGCAGTAGAGATCTTCTTCGAATTTGGGAAGCTGTCCCGTCCCGGTCATTGCCTCCCGGTTCACAAGATAAGGCGTACTCATCTCAGTATAACCGTTTTTCTGTGTATGATAATCCAAAAGAAAGCTGATCAAAGCACGCTCCAGCAGAGCAACCTCGCCTGTTTTGAAATGAAAACGGCCACGGGCGACTTTTACTCCGCTTTCCGTATCGATTCCACGATTCCGTTCCCCGAGGGAGAGATGGTCCTGAACGGGAAAAGAAAAAGAACGCGGTGTCCCCCATTGACGGACGATGACATTTTCTTCTTCCCCGGTACCATCAGGGACACTTTCATGGGGCAGATTCGGCAGGGAAAGAAGACGCAAACGTATTTCATCTTCATAAAGGGCAATACGGCTGTCATTCTCCTTGATGGTCTCCCCGATGCCGCTGACCCGGTTCATGATCTCTTCGATGTTTTTTCCTTCACGCTTCAAAAGGCCGATTTTTTTGGAAACTTCATTACGCTCCTTTTTCAGTTCTTCTGTTGCCGTGATCGTATCCCGTCTTAACTGATCCAATTCGATCAGCCTTATCACATCTTCGCTGTGATCTTCGCCTTTGCGACGCAGGGTCTTTAATATTTGTTCTCGCTGGGTAACAATTCTTCTTATATCAAGCATAATATTTTCCTCCTTCTGCATTTTTACCATAAAAGTGGCTTCAGGGCAAGAAGAAAGAAAATCCCTTTTCTCTTGATTTTTTACAGTTTCTGTATATATTGAAGTGAATCCATGTTATTAAAAGGAGGTTTTTATGAAAAAAGGTTTACTGATTCTTCTGGTTCTCATCTGCTCTTTCGGCCTGGCACATGGCGCTTCCAACCTGGCCCTTTCAAGAGCATCGGCTAAAATCGGTTATAACTTCGATTTTGAGCAGCTTGTCCTCGGTGCTGATCTCAATCTGGGAACTTTAGCCCGTGATCTTTACCTGGTCCCCCAGCTAGAGTTCTCCCTGGGCGGAGACTACAGCGTCTTTTCCATTGACGGCACTTTACAATATTATTTCCCCACGTCAGGGACCATTCGCCCCTATGCCGGTGGCGGCTTGGGATTCCGTACAGTCAGTTGGGATGTCGGACCCGGGCTTGACGGCTCTGACACGGATTTTGTGCTCTGCGTTCTTGGCGGAGCCGATTATGACATCGGAAATCCGAATATGCATCTCTTCACTGATTTAAAAATCCGCTTTATGGGCTGGGGTTCTGACATGGGACTCTGGTTCGGCGTATCATTCGCTTTATAACATCATTATCAGGGTAAGAGAGGGCTCCCTCTCTTACCTCTTTTGTATTAAAATATCACCATCCATCTCTTCCGGAATCTTCAACCCCATTAGAGAAAGCAAGGTGGGAGCCAGATCAGCCAATTTTCCATTTTCTTTTAATTGGACTTTATCTTTTTGAAGGCCGTCTCTTTTTGAGATCATACTGAGCCAGACAGGATTTAAGGAATGGGCGGTCTGCACTTCATTTGTTTCCGGATCCAGCATCTGTTCAGCATTGCCGTGATCAGCGGTCAGGAGAACAACACCGTCCTTTTCCAAAACCTTATCGATAACGCGGCCCACCATCTCATCCACCACATGGCATGCTTTGACCGCGGCTTCAAAGACCCCCGTATGTCCGACCATGTCCGGGTTAGCATAATTTAAGATGATCACGTCAAAAACTTCCCGGTCTAATGCGTCCAAGACTTTTTCCGTGACTTCCGGAGCGGACATTTCAGGCTGCATATCATAAGTAGCGACTTGAGGAGAATCCACAAGAACCCGTTCTTCCCCGGGAAAGACGATATCCTGCTGCCCGTTGAAGAAAAAAGTCACATGGGCATATTTCTCTGTTTCGGCGATACGCAGCTGTGTCTTTCCCTCCCGGGACAAAATTTCGCCCAGCAGGTTTTTTAATTTGACTAAGGGAAAGGCTACAGCCACTTTGGCTCTCTTTGTTTTTTCCATATCCTCATAAAACTCGGTAGCAGCCAAATAAAACAGGTTCGGGATTGTCTTAACAGGAAATCCGTCAAACCCTTCTTCAATAAAGGATCGTGTGATCTCACGGGCCCTGTCAAAGCGATAATTAAAAAAGAGAAGGCCGTCTCCTTGCCGTATCGGAATGAAATCTTCTAATACCCTGGGTTTGATGAATTCGTCATTCTCCCCGTTTTCATAGGCATCCCTGATGGTTTCTGCGGCTGAATCAAAAGCCGGTGAAGCGCTTTTCCCCTCAGTGAGAAGATCATAAAACAAACGGACACGCTCCCAGCGATTATCCCTGTCCATGGCAAAATACCGGCCTGTAACAGAAGCGATAAACCCCAGATTATCGGCGGCCAATTGTTTTTCAAGAGGGCCGACATAGTCCAGGGCGGATTGAGGAGGTGTGTCCCGTCCGTCAGTAATCACATGAACAGCCATTTTTTTGGGAGAGACACCCTTTTTCTTCAACGCCCTCATATAATGAAGTAAATGATCTGTATGGGCATGAACACCCTGGTCTTGAACCAATCCGAAAAGATGAATATGCCCGCCGCTTTTACGGATATGGGTGGCCAGCTCTTCGAGGGCCGGTAGAGAATCGAATTTCCCTTCCCGAGCCGCTTTATTGATACGCACGAGATTCTGGTAAACGACCCGCCCGGCTCCCATATTCAGATGTCCGACTTCGGACGAACCCTGATAGCCTTCAGGAAGGCCGACAAAAAGGCCTGACGCCTGAATAAGAACTGAAGGATACGTTTGGATATAATGCTCATGATAATGGGGTTTTGACGCTGCAACAGCATTCCCCCGAGAGTCGGGGCTGTGGCCCCAACCGTCTCTGATGAGCAGCATATAGGGTTTTTTCATACGTCCGTCCTCCCTTTGTCTGCCAGTATAATGAAGAAGGTCTCAGAAGGCAAGGGGCATTCCGATTTCTTCCCGCTCCTATAATTCCCGGATATCCAGAATCTCTCCGTCAGGGAAAAAATCCAAAAAGAGGATCTCTTTGATCTTTTCAGCAACCATATCAGGATCCTGAAGAGCTCCCGATTTATGGAATTCAATAAATTTTCCTACATAGATGAAATTTTCACGCGGCTGTTTCCGGATCAGCTTCTGCATATCCGTATCCACGATTCCCGGAGAGAGGCTTAGTATTTTGACACGGTCTTTCTCTTTCTTTTCCTTTTGTTCTTCGGCAAAAACCCGAGTTGCCATATCAAGACCTGCTTTTGATGAACAATAGGCGGACCATCCGTAGTAAGGATGTTTTCCAGCCCCTGAAGAGATATTCAGGATTCTTTTATCGCAAAGAAAAGAAGAAGAAAGACGGACAAATTCATTCATAAGGATCAATGGAGCCGAAAGGTTCAAGCTGACAGCTTCTGACAACTTCTTTGAGTCGATCTTCCCAAAAGGCCCCACAGGCGTCAAGGCCGCTGCATTATTGATCAGGCCGATAAATTCAGGTTCTTCTATTTCGGAGAAGATCGTTTCCATCAAATCTGTAATCTCTTCACACCGGGTGAGATCGTAAGAATGGGTCCGGATATCTCCGACCCGTCCTTTCACAGAAGCAGCCAACGGGCCCATGTCTGTCCGGGCGATACAATGAAGAACAAAATTCCCATAAGCCAAAGCTTTAACGAGAGCCTGCCCCAGGCCCCGCGAAGCCCCGGTAATGATCATATGTTTCATCTTTTACTCCTTCTTTAATTTTCCCGCTAATTTTTTTAAAGCATTTTTCTCGATTTGAGAAACGCGTTGTTTCGAAATACCCAGCTTTTCCCCGATTTCCCGTAAAGAGATGACTTCCTGGCCGAAAATACCATACCGATAATCAAGAATTGTTCTTTCTCGCTCTTTTAAATCCATGACGGCTCGGATCAACCGCTCATGAATCATATGATTTGCCATCCTTTCATCCAGCCGGTCATCCACAGAGACATTTTTAGTGTCAACGCCGGGGTCATCGGCCTCCTCTTCAAGCTGCAAAGGATGATAAAAGAGCGATGACAAGACCATGAGCGAATAAGAATCCATTTTGAGTTCTTTTTTAAGCTCTTCTTCATTGACCTTATGATTTTGCACATTCTTATGATTGATGATCTTTTTATAGCGCAAATATTTATGGAAGACACGGTCAGAGAACTTCAACACAGAAATATTTTTATAAAGGTATTCCTGAATATAATGTTTGATCCAGTATGCTGCATACGTCGCAAAACGGTTTTCCCTTTCGGGGTCGAATTTTTCAATAGCGATCATAAGTCCGATATTTCCCTCTTCAATCAGATCAAGAAGCATGGATTTATTATTCCTGTTGATATATTTACGGGCAATAGTAATGACTAAACGCAAATTGGTCTTAATAAGAAGATTTCGCATCTCCTTTCCGGGGCGGTCGCGATATTCGCGAAAGACAGTCTTCTCCTCTTGTTCACCAAGAACGGGGTAATGATTGACTTCGGCCATATAGTGTTCTAATGCATCTAATCCGGCCGGTTTAAGGGTCTCTTTCACTGTTACATAGGCCGCATTAAAAACCTGTTGAAAACATTCCGGCGGGACTTCCAATTCGTTTATGATGTCAGGAATCTCATCAGCAGAATAATTCTTATAGCTATGATGTAGTTTTTTTATGTATCCCTGGCAATCCATTATAATCAGTATTTCACCTCGAAAGACTGTGCGCCGGGGTCACCCGTGAGTTTTTCAACAACACACTCTTTCACTGAAGCAAAAGCCGGCCCCTTGCATACCAGGGGAATAAACGCGTCCAGGTCATCGGGCAAAGCCCAGGCTTCAACGATCACTGAGCCGTCGGAATGATTCTTCACGGATCCCCGTATCCCCAGGCGACGGGCATGTCGAAGGCAATAATACCGGAAACCCACGCCTTGCACGTGCCCTGTCACTCTTATTTTTTTCCCGGCCTCTGTCATTTTCACCGCCTTTTTACAGTATTATGATTATAACATAGAGAAAGAACTCTGACAATTTAAAATAATTTCTTTATTTTCGCTTGACAAAAAACAGATTCTGCATAAGATAAACAGGCGTTCATACTCCTCCGTAGCTCAACGGTAGAGCAACCGGCTGTTAACCGGTTTGTTGCTGGTTCGAGCCCGGCCGGGGGAGCTTAAAGCCCTGTTTTCTGCAGGGCTTTTTTATTGGAGTTCTGTCCTGAGTGCCATACGCATGACCTGCCAATCAGAAGACTTCGGAAATTTCATTACTGATATCTCTTTTGTAATTTGTCTATTTTTCACTTCTTCGTTTTGGTACAAATGATCATCATCTCTATATCATCCGGTTCAAGAGGCTGTCTCTTGAACTCCCCTGGTTTGCACCCCAGAATTTCAACAAAATTGAATCCCGCAATTTCACACAACATTTTTAATTCAGCCGGGATATAGACCCTTTGAATATCTTTAAGTTTTTCCCCATGATCGTGATCATCATACCAGTCATCGGGTAATTGCCAGTGAACCAACCCCTGAAGGTAGTCAAAACTTTTGGCCCTGATCCTGTCTCCCCTGTATTTCTTTAAACCGTTATAGGTAGTCAAAATCAACTTGCCTCCATAATTCAAAGAGCTATGGATCTTCCTGAGTACGGATAGATCCTTTTGCCATCCCAGAGTCCCTAATCCGGATTCACAGATGCAAATCGCTCCATCGAAACCTTCAACATTACTGTTCAGCAATTCTGATAAGCTGAGAATGTCACCCTCAAGGAGGGTGAGTTTGATCTTGTGCTCCACAGCTCTTTTCCTTGCTTCTGAAAGCATCTTTGGAGAGATATCTATACCGGTAACAACAAAACCTGCTTTGGCCAATTCAATGGAATGCCTCCCCGCTCCGCAGCCGATATCAAGGAGCGATGAGCCGATTTCGGCCCCAAGTTCATTGATGATGAATTGGACCTCCTGCCCTGTCCCGGGGAGGAATTTACGATCGATGGCTTCAAGGCTTTCAGATGTGAATTTCTCGTTTTTCCATGGATTCATAATCAATTTCCTTTCCACAACCAGTCAAGAGAAGTGTATTTTAAATCCTCATTTTTCAGTATGTAAACTAAATAATTAATCAGCAATGAAATAGTCCGTTCAGTTTGCTCTTTTAACAATACCAAAATCTTTTTGTTGAACAGTTTTTTACAAAAAGAGCAGTGTCTATTAAATCTCTGCCCGGGCCCTGGGAAGGAAAATACGCATGACAGTCCCCTTATTTTTACATGATTCCACCTCGATGCGTCCATCCATATTGATGAGGTTCTTTTTCACAATCGCCAGCCCCAGCCCGGTGCCGTTCTTTTTTTTAGAATAAAAGGGAGTGAAAATATGCGGTATTTCACCTGGAGCGATACCGACCCCTTTGTCACTGATCTCAATGACAGCCAGGTCCCCTTCTTTGCGAACAAATATGTCAACAGGATCCTCTGATTTTTCAGAAGCCTCTACAGCGTTCCAGACAAGGTTATTAAAAGTCTGTATCAGAAGGTTTCTGTCCCCTAAAACGGAAAGCTCTTCTCCTTCTAAGCGGATCTCTTTCGTATTCAAAACAGAAAGCATTAAGATGATCTCCCGGATCAATTCTTTCAAAGGAATGGCTCGTTTTTCCACCTGCTCCCCTTTGACGAAATCTAAAAAGTCGGAAACAATGGTATTCAGTCGTTCCGCTTCTTTGAGGATCAATCCGTAGAGATGCTTATCCTTGGCATTGAACGGCTTCTCATCCAAGAGCTGAATACTCCCGTATAGAGAAGCCAGCGGATTGCGCAATTCATGAGCCATTCCGGCGCCCAAGGTCCCCAAATAGGCCAGCTTGTCCATCTCCAAAAGTTTTTCTTCCAACTCTTTTTTTGAAGTAATGTCATGGATAAGGACCATGTATCCCATATCCTTTTCCTCTTTCCGTATAGACGAGATCTGAATATTAAAATAGCGCCCGCCTTTCCTTATATCATCACTGTAATTTCGCACATGATGCTGATAGATTTTTCTCATGGCAATGCCGACATCATCAGGAAGAACCTTTTCATAAGAAAGCCCTAATTTCAAGGTTTTTTCCGAAAAATCTACTCCTAGCGTGTTCCAGCGGCTAAGCAACCCTTTATTGTCAAAGACAAAAAGGGCAAATGTCACATTCTCAAATATATCATCCAAAAGAATACGCTGAACTTCGACCTCTTCCCCTTTTTTGAGATAGGCCATGCCCAGGTTGGAAATCACATAACTGGCGATATAAAAAAGGACAAGATGAATAAAAAGTGTCAAAAAGGCCATCTGCCTGGCTTCAGGGGGAGGCATGAGGGCTCCGGCAACATCCCATGCCGGGATCTTCTCCGTTAAAAGAAGTATAAACGAACTGATATAACACAAGCTTATTAACGTGGCTACGAGTATGCTTCCACGGTCATAAAAAAAGATCCCTGCAGCTAATATAATCAGATAAAAGAGAAGCGGCATATCGCTGTTCATCACACCCCCGTCAAAGAAACTTAAAACGGTGATGAGAAGGACATCAAAGATAAAATGGGCGTAGAGAAAGACCTTTAAGGTATTAAGGTGATGAAGGATAAAAAGAGCGATTAAAAACAGAATATTGACGCTGATCAATGCCGAAAGAAAGACAGTCCGGGAGAGAGACGGTGATGTATTCATAAAATATAAAAAGGCGATAATAGCATTAATAATAAAAATACGGACGACCAGATAAACAACGGTTTTTTTTCGCATATCAGCATTCATAAAAGGCCCCTTCGATATGAATCACTTCCCTGTCGGACAATCCTAAGGCATCAAATCGGAAATCATACGGCTTCTTCCATTTATGCTCATTTTTTTTAATATAAGCATAAGCGGCTTTGATAATCTTTTTCTGTTTGTCTTTGTTTATCATTTCTAAAGAGGGAGCCTTGACGCCCTTCCGGTATTTGACTTCACAAAAGACGATATCCCGTTTATTTTTTGCGATAATATCAATTTCTCCCAAAGGCGTCCGGAAATTCTGCTCAAGAATATGATACCCCTTCTGTTTCAAATATTCAGCTGCTTTGTTTTCGGCATGGGCGCCGATCTCTCTGTTACTGCTCATCCTTTATCCCGATGACTTTATACACGGTCACAGGCTCAACCCTGTTTTTGACCACAAAATCGCCCAGGGGGTGACAATGGACTCTGTCACGGATCTCCTCATATGTCGATGCCGTGATCAACAGCTCATTTTCTTTGGCTAATCCCTCCAGGCGTGATGCTGTATTCACCGTGTCGCCGATAACAGTATATTCAGTACGTTGGCTGGAGCCGATATTTCCGACCAAAGTACTCCCTGAATTGATGCCGATTCCCAAATAAATCGGTTCTTCTCCCCAGGAGACCCTTTTTTTATTATATTCATTCATATGCCGGATCATAGCAAACCCTGATTGGACAGCATGAAAAGCATGATCCGGGTCCGGGACCGGTGCCCCGAAAATCGCCAGCAATCCATCCCCTAGGAATTTATCCAAAGTGCCATGATATTGGAAAACGACATCCACCATTTGAGTCAGATAACTGTTGAGAAAACGCACAATATCCCGAGGCGGGAGCTTTTCGCTGAAAGCGGTAAACCCGCGTATATCAGCAAACATAACAGATAATCGCGCAACCTCCCCGCCAAAGCTGACTTTGTCTCTGTTATTTAGAATGTATTCGGCAATGTCAGGGCTTAAATACTTGGAAAACATATCTCTTATGATCTCTTTTTCCCGCAGACTGGCGACCATAATATTAAACTCCCGGGTCAGATCGCCGATTTCATCATTGCTGCTCACCCGCACGGTTGTCTGATAATTGCCACGGGCAAGGTCGACGACACCTTTATGCAATTGCTGAAGGGGCTTGATGATGATCGTAAAGATCAAGTAGACAAAAAAGACGACTATGATCAGATCAGCTGCTGTCAGGCCAATAGTTTTTATCAAAACACGGCGAAGCAGACGCCCTATCGCCTGTTTTGAATATTCCACGGCAATGACCCCTTTAGGCTCGTTATCCCAGCGTCGGATTTCAGCCACTAAAGTATAAAGTCCTTTTTGATAACGGGTTACAGAACTCTCCCGCAGTAAAAGGATCTCTCCTTCAATGTTTTCAACAGTTTCTCCCCCCTCTTTCAATCGGGCAATATCCGAGTGGGCGATAAGCGCTCCTTCAGAATTTAAAATAAAAGCCTTCCGGACATCAGGATTTTTTTGAATGTTCACGACAACCTGTTGGAGGGAAAGAAGATCCGACTGATTCAGCGCCATATACTCTTCGGCAATAAGAGCTGCATTTTCAGCCACTGTGGCCATTGTTTCCAAGCGCTCTTTTTCTAAATTCTCTGCGACTTCCTGAAAGATCAAAATGTTAAAAAAGATGAAGGTGGGTAGAAAAGCCAGGAGAAATCCAATCAAAAACTTGGCTTTCAGAGAAATACGGGGCAAAAGAGTCATAAAGCCATCCGCTTTTTAGCCCGATCCAGATAATTGACAATATTCTTATAACCGGGCACCAATTCTTCTGCCTTCTCCCATGTTTCAATAGCCTGACGAAAATTTCCTTCGGTGTAATACCGAATTCCTTCCAGATAATAACTTTCCGCCTTTTCCATCTTAATATTGTCTTCTAAAAGACCTAATTCAGCGGCCCTGGATCTGGCCCAGGTTTCCCCGGGGCGAATGAGGAGGATATCATTAATGGCTGTTTTCATTGCGTTGATATCGTCATTGACTTTAGCCAAAAGATAAGCGTCTTTCATCTTCCTGATCACGTCATTTTCTCTTTGATAAGCCGTCCGGATCAGCCTCAGAGCTTCGTCATTGTAATCTGCATACTCCCTGGCCCTGTTAAAATAAAAGCGGGCTCTGCGGAAATTATTCCTTTCCAGGTAATAGCGTCCGGTATTGATCAACGAACGAGCTGTCCTTTTTTCTTTTGTCGCGGCTCTGCTTTCAATCTCTTCTCTCATTTCTTCTGCCCGCTCATCTGAGAGCAACGAAACTTCTTTTTGAAGAAGCTGAGCCGCTTGTGAGAACTCTCCCTCATCCATATACTTTTCCAAAAAACGAATCAAACGCTCTTGGCGTACTTGGTACAAGGGCAAAAGTTTAATATACAATCCAATACTTTTTTTACTTTCCGGGCAAAGACTCATCCCTTTTCTCAGATAGCTGTACGCTTCCCCAAGCTGTCCTTTGCGAAAATGGTCTTCCGCCAGCCGGTGGTAGACATCAGCAGCCTGAATCCTTTTTTTTTCTTTTTCATGAGTCCAAAGACGGACCAATTCATGCGACTCTCCGGAAGCAGGCGGGGAGACGACATCATCTGTGACTCCCTCTGCAGCCCTTTGTCTGCGTTCCGCCAAAAAGGCTTCAGCGCCCTTATTTTCTTCTGAAAACTTCCTTTTATCTTTCTGAAGTAATTCGATATATCTTTCTTTAATAGCCTGATGCCGGCTGATATTTTCCGGTGTGCTCTGCCACTCGGCAGCAGTCTTAGAATAATAATAGGCCGCTTCCCACTCTTTAAGCCCGGCATAATACAAAGAAATTTGGATAACCGCCTGAAGAGGCCGCTCCATCGTATTCAATACTGTTCCGTAAATTTCAAGAGCTGATGAAAGATCATTTTCTTCTGTCAGCCCCTGAGCTGTCTGTTGAAGCAACTCTTCAATACCGGGAAAATCAGGTTCATATTCCAAAAGCGACTTCAACGGCAAAACAGCCCGGTTCCACTCTTTTTTCTGTATTGCATAGCCGGCCTGAAAGGCCAGAAGTTCTCCGATCTCACTGAGTGATTCTTTTTCTTTATTTAACAGATACTGAAGCGGCTCGCGTACTTTTTCAAGAGATGCTTCACAGCTTTTAATGTCTCCCTGATAATAGTCAAAATGAATCAACCGATTGTAGGATTTAACTAAAGCGCGTGCGACCGACCTTTTCATCCCATCATCTTCCCCTTGAAAAGCTGAATGGAAAAAAACAACCGCTTTGTCATCATGTCCTCGGTTAACTGAAATCTCTCCTAAATAATAAGAGGCCGCCGGATGCCGGGGAGAAAGACTTAGAGCCTTTTCCAGGATTTTTTGGCTGTTCTCATAATCTCCGCCCCTGTATAACCCTTCACCCAACGCAAAAATAACATCGAATAAATTTTCGGGATATTCCCCGTCTGTCATAGCATCATAGGTAAAAAAATAAAAAGAAGCTTTTTCATAATCCTGACGTGACAAATAAGCATTAATTAAAAGCTCCACTGTCCTGGCATCATCAACGTCTAAAAAGATCATTTCCCGGGCAAGTGCGATCAAATCCAAATAATAACCGGAAGCAGAATAAGCTTCCAAAAGACTGCGTTTCAGCTCAACATTTTCTGGCTCAAGAGCGAGCCCCTTTTTAAAAGTATCAATAGAATTCGAATGAAGAGACAGTTGCACAAAAAAGAACAAGAGACAAAGAGTAAACAGGCTTTTCATAAGGTCTGCGTGACGTCATTGTTCTCCCCCAAAATAATTATTTTCGGTTTATTGGTCCGGGCTTCTTCAGGGGTCATGAGCGCATAAGAGATGATAACGACTTCATCGCCGACCATTCCTTTTCGAGCTGCAGGGCCATTAAGCCCTACCTGGCGTTTCCCTCTTTCTCCGACAATCACATAGGTCTCTAAACGCTCCCCGTTGTTTTTGTTCACAACCTGCACCTTTTCGCCGGGTAAGAGCCCTGCTTTTTCCATTAATTCTTCATCTATGGTAATACTGCCTTCATAATCCAAATGAGCATAGGTTATTCTGGCTTTATGCAATTTCGATTTCATAATCTGTATGAGCATAGATCCCCCTTTACCCAACTATACTCATTTTCGTCCTTTTTTTCAAGAAGTATTTATCCTCTTGAATGGAAAAAGAAGTCTGTTATTCTTAAGGAGATGAAAATAATCCTTATTACTTTTATTTTTATTCTCATTTGCGCCCCGGTTCTTTTCTCTGCGGAAGTGTCCGAATATCGGGTCTCCGCCTATGGCATTACCTTCGCCCGGGCAACTATTACAAAAACACAAAGTAACGGAATACTTTTCCATTATGTCCATGTAAAAAACGGCTTTCCCGCTTCTTTGATCCGCTCGGTTAATAATCGTTACCTCACACAAATCGATGAAGAATCGCTTTGCCCTCTCAAACAGGAAAAATATATAGGGGCCCCGGATGGAGATTATCATCTCAATCTATTTGCTCCGGGAGAACGTGAATTTTTCGGAGACGGCCGATACTATCCTGCCCCTGATGCCCCCTTACACACGCTCTTTTCCCTGATGGAAACAATCGAACGAACGCGTCCTTTCAAAACAACGCATTTTTTCGCTGTCTCCTGCAATACCTTATGGAAAGTGACTGCGTCCCCACTCTCCCGGTCATCTTACCGCCTCACATTCTCATCTGACGCTCCCATCAATCGACTGAAAGATCGCTATGATGATATCTTTTTAAAAGAGGTCTTCTGGAATTCAGGAGAGGTGGATCTTTATTTTAATGAACGGGGTCAGTTGGAAAAGGCCGTTTTGAACTCCTTTTCCCCGCCTGTCGTTTTAACACTGACTTCTTGGCAGAAGACAGGAGATAAACAATCTTTCCTTTAAGGCTTTTGACATTCAAAGGCAACAGCAATCATCCCGTGATGATACAACTCTTTAAGGAGTCTTCGATACCCTATCATTATTTTCTGATAGGCATGGGAAGGCTCTTGCTTTTTGATTCTCTCTAATAGTTCCCTGTTTGTCAGTTTTTTTTCAAAAATCAATTCAGCAAGCTCAGCTTCCTTGGCATAGACTTCAATCTCCTCATGATGCAAACTCATTTTGAGAGATGATTTCTCGCGGTCATACTGACATGAAACATCGTCTTCGGGAAACAAAACACAGTCATTGATCTCAAGATTCTCTAAATAGTCATGGGCATGATGATCGAACTCTTTTTCGCTCCATATCGTTAATAAATCCCAGAGATAATAAACAGTTTCATCAGATTTATCGCCCCATTGATGACAAAGATGCTGAATAAAATCATTCTTATTATCGTAATATTGACCCCAAATGAAATCACTGAGACTTTTTCTTTTTACGATATCTTTCAATTTTTCCCTGATAAGATCTCCCACAAAGTTATGATTTTTGATATAAACAGATGAGTACATCTTATCACCGCTTTCAAGAAGAGACGGCTCATCGTCATTTTGAAAATAATGGCTCATATCTGATTTATTCTGAATCATCGTGACCCATTCCTGTTGACTTTTCAGAGTAAAGATCCCTTTTTCATCAAGCATGCTCAACAAGGCAGCTGTTTTCTTCGTCGGCCTTGTTAAGTATTTCTTTTGATTCATTTCCATCTTTTGACATCCGCAGGCCACCGCAAAATCAGCTAATGCACCATATCTTTTCTTTAATATTTTCACATCTTCAGCATTGTCATCCGTAACAAAAAGATTGATTCCATACTGAAACCCTTCTTGCTTAAAAAGTTCAATAGCCTTGATAATATCAGTATAGGATCCCTTTCGGCTGGTGAAAGCATCATGATATGTTTCTAACCCAAATAAAGAGATCCCGACATTTTTTATTCCCATTTTTTTATATTGCACGAGAATCTCTTTTCCGTCTTTTCGGCGGACAATTCCGGAGCAGTTGGTCACTAGTCCAGAGAAAAGAAATGACAGATTATTTTTTTCGCAATACTCCAAAACTTCTTTGATCTCTTTGTAAATAGTCGGTTCATGATGAAATAAGACCTCCACATGGCCATACCGCACATCTTTTAAAAGGCCGGCAGCTTGTCTGAGAAAACCCTTGATCTCTTCAGGCGACCGCCTGATAGGTGCCGGCTCATAGGCATAGCAATGCCTGCATCTCTGATTGCAATTGTTGATCTGATACCACAGAGTGATGTCTTTTTTCATTGTTTTTTCCTTTCTATGAGATATGAAAATTCCAAAAACTTATTTTATCCCCACACACTCTTGAATATAATAGCGATCTTCCTCTTTGATAACCCGGAAACTTTTACCATAAAGGTCATATTCTAAAAGTGTTTCATCCTGTTTCATTTTTATTAATCGTTTTTTAGGGTAATCATACCGATAGCGCTTCTCAAAATAATCATAGATGAAACTTCCATCCTGCATCACCCTGACATAGAAAGGGGCTCGAATTGACCCGTCTTTTCCTTTTTTGATTTCAAGCTTTAGTTCATGTGTTTTTTCTAAACAAGGTTTTTTCTGAAAATATAAAACAATATCAAAGGCTGATACAACGAGCAACTCATCAGAATTCAACAGAACCGATGATAAAAAAACACGAAATAATTGATCAGATAGCTCCTTGACTGTATTGGAAAGCGGAAATCGGTACTTCTCTTTTAAAGCAACTGTTTCGTTAAATATGACAGTGTAAAATGCAATTGAATCATTATCCGTTACGATCGCCGTTAGTTCATTGTTTAACATGACAAATGTGTTGATACGAATTCCTTGATCCATATTAATCGTATCCAAATAGTTCAGACTCTCATCATACTTTAAAAACCGTACTAAGTCCAAATCGAACAGGTAAAAATAACCATTAGCAATAACCAAATGCCTCATCGCCATGGCTTCCCCGGGACCTCTCCCGTCAGGAACAGACACTTTCATTTCCGCCTGTAAATTCTGTGGCAAATAAAATATGCCTCTTTCTCCAAATGAGGGAGTCATATCTAAAGCACAATAAGCTTTTTCATCATTAAAAACGATATTATTGACTCTTAAGCGAAACACGTCCTTGAGCACTGAAAATTCATCTTCGCTGATTTCTCTTTTGTCCCCATATATGCGTGAAACTGCTGTGCGGGCACACCCGGAAAAGATCAATGTGAAAGCCAAAATAATTACACAATAACAGCCAATAATGTGAACCTTCATGCCCCCCTATAAAAGATAATCCCCCTGATAGTAGTATTAAAATAATGAGATTGCAAGAGGTTTATAACAATTTATACGTATTTATTTTGATGATGTTGCAAGAAAAGGAAAAATATTGAGTGGCGAGGGGATAATCAGAGGGATATTTATGACAAATTAGTATCCCTTCTTATCTTTGAGGTTGATGAAGATACCCTTTACGGCTTTGCACTCAATTATCTTGACAGAAGAGGCTTTTCCAGTATATTTGTCAAAAATGAAGGAGTGATGGTATGAGAATGAGTCATTTTGTCGGTAAACAGCTGAAAGAGGATCCCAAAGACGCCCAGATGGTGAGTCATAAGTTTCTTATCCGCGGGGGCTATATCCGCCAGCTCTCCACGGGGATCTACTCGTTCCTGCCATTGGGGTTCCGTGTGAAGATGAAGATCGAAGAGATCATCCGCGAGGAGATGAATGCTGTGGGCGGCCAGGAAGTGGTCATGCCTGTGGTCCATCCGGCGGAGATCTGGAAAGAGACCGGGCGCTTTGATGCCATCGACGAATCCCTGCTCCGTTTTAAAGACCGCTCGGGCAAAGACCATGTCCTGGCCATGACTCATGAGGAAGCTGCAGTGCACTTGATCCGCAACGACATCAACTCTTATAAACAGCTTCCCTTTATGATCTATCAGATCCAGACCAAGTTCCGGGATGAAGCCCGAAGCCGCGGAGGGCTGATCCGCGTACGGGAGTTCACTATGAAAGACGCCTACTCCTTCCACCTTGATTCAACTTGTCTGGAAAAATACTATGCCGTGATGCATGAAGCCTATATGCGGATCTTCAGACGCAGCGGACTGAAAAACTTTATCTCTGTCCAATCCGATTCGGGTATTATGGGGGGCGGCATCTCCCATGAGTTCATGTCCGTCAACTCCGCAGGAGAAGACACTCTCTTTTTGTGTGAATGCGGATATAACGCCAACCGTGAGATCGCTGACGGACGCCTGCCCGGGAAAGTGTCACACTCGGATCTTCCCCCGGAAGAGATCGCCACCCCCGGCAAAAAAACGATACAGGATGTCTGTGAATACTTAAAAATCGCTCCCGAAGAAACAGCGAAATGCGTTTTTTATACCTCTGAAAAGGGTTTGCTCCTCGTCGTGATCCGGGGAGACCGGGAAGTGAATGAAACACGCTTGAAAGCCCATCTTCAAATCGAAAAACTCAGTTATGCCGATGACGAAACCATCCGCGGTTGCGGCGCTGTCCCGGGATATGCCTCACCCCTGGGGCTGGATGATGACAAGCTTAAAATCGTTCTGGATGCCTCTGTAACGGAAGGCTCCTACGTCTGCGGCGCCAATAAAGAAAACACCCATATGAAACACTTCACTCCGTCACGGGATATGAAGGAAGTCCCGCATACGAAAGCATCCGTCTACACGACAATAGAGGGAGACCTCTGCCCCGAATGCTCAAAACCCCTCTCCATGGCCCGGGGCATTGAGATCGGAAATATTTTCCAACTGGGCACAAAATACTCCGCGCCCATGAAGGCTCTTTTCCTGGATGAAAAGGGAGAGTCCAGAGAACTGATCATGGCCTCTTACGGTATCGGCGTGGGACGGCTCATGGCCACTGTCATCGAAGACAATCATGACGATTACGGGCCCATCTGGCCGGCGGCTGTGGCTCCCTTTAGCGTTCATCTGAATGCGCTGAATTTGAAAGAAGAGAAGGTGCGCAAGACAGCTGAAGGCCTCTATGACGCTTTTATCCGGGAGAAGATCGATGTCCTCTATGATGACAGAGACGAGCGTCCCGGAAGCCAGTTCAGCGATGCCGACCTTATCGGCGCACCTTTACGCGTCATCATCTCTCCAAGAAACCTGGAAAAAGGAGCGGTGGAGATCAAACGACGCGGAGAAAAGGAGAGTGTGAACGTTCCCGTGGAAACAGCCCTCTCCAAGGTCAAAAACCTCTTGGAAGAGATGCTGAAATCAGCCGAGATTTGAACGCCTGATGATTTTCACAATCCACATCAACGGAAGGTCCCGGGCTAGTAGCACCATGATCCTGTTGATGAGACCCGGGATGATGACTTTTTTGCCCTTAAATGTTTTTTTCAAAGCGTAACAGGCTGCTTTTTGCGGCGACATGACGAAAAATGCGGCCCGTTTTCCCTTTTCACCGCGCTCCTTCAACATATCCGTATTCAACGGCCCCGGGCAAAGAAGGGAAACAGAAAGAGGCCCGTTTGCTTCTTCTTCTGCGATTGCTAACGTCAGCATCGCCTCAAATCCTTTAGACGCATAGTAAAGAGCCGCTCCGGGGCCCGGAGCAAAAGCTGCAGTGGAAGCGACATTAAGGATAAATCCTCTCTTCATCACTGTCAGAGCCAAGCGCGTCAATTGAGTTGCCGAATGGACATTCAGGTTCAAAAGGGCTCCATCTTTTTCTTCTGTCCCCTCACGAAAACGCCCGAAAAAGGCCGCTCCGGCATTATTGATCCACATTTCCGGCATAATTTTCTTTTCTCTTAAAAAATGCGCGATCTCAAACGAAGCTTTTTGGGAAGAGAGATCGGCAGACAGTGTTTCAACACGGCTTCCCCCCTCTTCCTTTAAAGAGCGCGCCGCTTTTTCAAGGGTTTCATTGTTTCTTGAAATCAAAACAAGGTCATACCCTTTCAGAGCGCATTCCCGGGCCAAAGCCAGCCCCAGCCCCCGCGAGGCCCCTGTGATTAATGCCCATTTTCCTTTTACGGCTGACATCTTCGGCATGGAGACAATCCTTCCATATAAGCTTCTTTTTTTGAAAAAAAGAGGCGAACATTCTTTGTTTTTATATTTTGCGCCCAGGGGCATCGGGGCCGGTGAAAGACGTTGGAATTGTCGGACGAGATATAGATCTCTTCGGTTTCCACAAGTTTCAGACGCCATAACCCTATTCTGAGCAGTATGGCTTTACGCTGAGCAAGCAAAAACTCTTCCTGATAACTTTCCTGTTTATCAAAAAAATAGGTATGGGCCAGCCCTTCATGCAGAAGGGCTTCATTGACAAAGAGTTTTTTGCCCTTCTCCATGACAAAGACATAGGCCAAGAGGCGCCCGTAACGGTCTTTTTTTTCAGGCCCGTATTCCAAAAATACTGTTTTCCCCAAAACTTTTTTTCGGCAGAAATCTTTGGCTTTGGCATAATACTCCTGCCGTTTTTCAGGTGTATCAATGCCCAAAAGGCGGACAAATTGTCCCGTATCAAGCTGAATCGTATCCCCGTCCGCCACAAATGTCACGCGGGCTTTTGTGGGAAGAGAATCCCCGAAAAGCGATAAAGGAAGGATGAAAAGCAGAACAAAAATAAATAAACTAAAGGACTTTTTGATCATAACGGCAATACTCCTTAAGGCCGCATTCAGCACATCGGGGCTGCCTTGCCATACATCGATAACGTCCGAAAAGAACCATCCCGATACTGAGTACGGTCCACTCTTCGCGGGGAAATATTTTCATCAAGTCTTTTTCAATCACATCAGGGCTCCCGGAATCCGTCAGGTTTAAGCGGAAGGAGACCCTTTTGACATGAGTATCCACGACAATGCCGCAAGGTTTTTGAAACCAGGCGCTGAGGATCACATTTGCCGTTTTTCTCCCGACCCCGGGCACTTTGACGAGCTCTTCCATGGTATCCGGTACCCGGCATCTATGATGTGAACAGAGATAACGGGCAGCCCCGATGATGTGTCTGGCTTTATTCTTATAAAAACCTGTGGAATAAATCAAACTTTCCAAAGTTTCAGAGGACATATGAAGATAATCGTCAATATCAGGATACAGAGCGAAGAGTTTTTGTGTGGTTGAGTTGACCCGTTCATCGGTACATTGCGCCGAAAGGATGACAGCGACTAAAAGCTGCCAGGCGTTTGTATAGGAAAGTTCAACATGAGGATCACCAAAATACTTTGAAATTTCATCAAGCAGGGCCGTGCGGATCGTTTTCTTCATAAATAAAAAAGGGGGAAGTCGTTCACTGTCTTCCCCCTGTTGCTCATCTCTTTTAAACCCCTGATCAGGTCTCGTCAGCCGGTTCTTCTGTGTCAGCCACAGCGGTGTCCGGTTCTTCAGAGGCTTCAACAGCTTTTTCTTCTTTTTTCTTTGTTGTCTTGGCCTTTGTTGTTTTGGCTTTTGTTGTCTTCTTTTTTTCTTTTTCTTCAGGTTCAGAAGCCAAGTTGTCGACAACGTCCTGCTCAATGACATCTTTCAAGCTGACCTTGTCATGGTTTCCTGATTCGCCTTTGATCTCATCCAGGATCTGTTTTTCCGTATCCTGTTTTAAGGCTTTGATGCTGAAGTCGATTTTTCTTTCGTTTTTCTGGATCTTAATGATTTTGACTTCCATCTCATCACCGATATTCACGACATCTTCGATCTTTTCCACGTGTTTGGTGTCCAATTGAGAGATGGCCAGGAAACCTTCGACACCGTTCTCCATTTTGCAGATCGCATTATTTTTAGTGATCTTGGAAACAGTGACCGTCACCACATCGCCGACTTTAAAGCCGCTCATCATCTCATCCCAGGGATTGGGCAGTGTCTGCTTGATACCCAGGGCGACTTTACGCTCATCTTCGTTGATTTTCAATATCATGACTTTTACAGTATCCCCGACATTCAAAACATCCTGGGGTTTTTCAACACGCTCCCATGAGATATCGGAAACGTGAAGCAACCCTTCGATCCCGGGAGTAATTTCAATAAAGGCGCCGAAATCGGTGATGTTTTTGATCTCCCCTTCGACAATATCCCCTTCATTGAAGTCATCTCTGATCTTTTCCCAGGGATCGCCGTCTACCTGTTTGATGCCCAATGAGACTTTATGATTTTCAACATCCATTTTCAAAATCATGACTTCGATCTTATCCCCTTCATTAATGATCTGGGCCGGAGTCTTGATGTTCTTTTCCCAGGACATCTCTGAAATATGAACAAGCCCCTCGACACCGGGAACGATCTCGACAAATGCTCCGTATTCCACGATGGACACAACCGTTCCTTCGACGACATCGCCGTCTTTGAATTTCTCTTCCAGAATATCCCAGGGATTTTTTTCCATATCTTTTAAACTGAGGGAAATGCGATTGTTCTTCTCATCATAGTCCAGGACCTTGACATTGACATCTTCGCCTACAGACAGGACATCACTGGGATGATTGATCTTTTTCCATGTAATATCATTCATATGAAGCAGGCCGTCAATCCCGCCTAAATCAATAAAGGCGCCGAAATTTGTGATATTCTTAACACGACCGGGCAAAATCGCTCCGGCATGGATTTTGTTGTCCAACTCCTCTTTGACCTTTTTCAGGCTCTCTTCCAGGATAACCCGGCGGGAGACAACAATATTACGTCTTTTTTTGTTCATCTTTAAGATCTTTACGTCGATCTTCTCGCCCACGAAAGCATCCAGGTCTTTGACAAGTTTGACATCCAGCTGAGATGCCGGCAGAAAGGCCGGGACACCGATATTGACGATGAATCCGCCTTTGACACGTTTTTTGATGGCCCCGGAGATAACCATATCCTTATGATATTTATCTTCCAGAATACCCCAGGCTTCAATATAATCAGCCTTGATTTTTGACAATTTGACCAGGCCTTCCTGATCATCTGTCGATTCGAGAAGAACCCGGACATTGTCCCCTTCCTGAAGTTCGTCTGAATTGTGGAATTCATTCAGGGATATGATGCCTTCGGCTTTATAGCCGATATCCACCAAGACCTCATTCCCCATGATCTTAACGACGACGCCGTCCACGACGGATCCGGGCCTGAGATCTTTGAAGGAAGCCGCGTACAGCTCCTCCATGGTCATTTCATCATGCTCAAGTTCTTCATGTTTTTTGTTTTCTTCCAACATAGTGTTTTACCCCCCAAAATAAGTTTTTAGCAGGACAATCAGCTCTCTGATAGTAGTATCAGGGGTTGAAGCTCCCGCAGTTATCCCGATTGTATCATAGTTTGTGAGTTCGTCAACTCTAAGTTCATCAGCTGATTCCACGAGGACAGCAGGTTTGACAGCGCTGACGATCTCAAAAAGTTTCCTCGTATTGGCGCTGTTCCTTCCCCCGACAACGATCATGAAATCAGTTTCTCCGGCTAAGCGCCGGGCATCTTCCTGGCGCTCTTTGGTCGCCAGGCATATGGTATTATAGATGCGGCTTTCGACACTGCTGCTGACAATCTCGGCACAGAAAGATGAAAAAGCTTCTCTGTTCCTCGTCGTCTGTGATACCACACCCGCTTTCTGCAGTTCGCTTTGTCCTATTTCATCCGCATGGCTCATAATAAACGCACTTTTATCCGTATAAGAGAGAATCGAGCGGACTTCCGGATGCTCTTTTTCTCCAAAAATAATGACTTGATACCCTTCCTTATAGAGCAACTCCGCTTTTTCCTGAGCATTTTTCACAAAAGGACAGGTAGTGTCAATGACCTTTATCCCCCGCATCCGGGCTTTTTCTTCTTTTTCTTTTTCTACACCGTGTGCCCTGAAAAGAACAGCCTCTCCATCGGGAATCTCATCCAAAGAGGAGACAACTTTGATACCCTTCTTTTCTAACTCCGCTACAACAAGCGGGTTATGGATCAAAGGCCCGAGGCTGTAAAGAGGCCCTTGGGAAGCCGCTTTGCAAGCCATGTCCACGGCACGCTGGACCCCGTAACAAAAGCCGGCGAAGGGAGAGACCTTTATTTCCACGTCATTGCCCCTATCACATCTGTGACGGCCCTGCCCAAAGCTTTATAACGCTCTTTCTCGTCTAACTTCTGAAAATGGTTTTTATTGATGCAAAAGGCACCCCCATAAAGGATCCTGAAGCTTCTCCGTTTGCCTTTTCTCTTTTCTGTCCAGAGGCGAACCGGGACAACCGGAGGATATCCTGTGCTGTCCAGAAGGAATCCGATTCCCGGCTTTCCCGGGCGGACATCATCGTCCCGGCTGCGTGTCCCCTCTGGGAAGAGAAAGACGCATCCTTTATTTTTCAGTATCTGCTGCATGGCCGTAAGGCTTTTCATATCAAAGACAGCCCTGTTCACCGGGAAAGACCCCACAGCTTTTAAGATAGCTGCAGCCAGAGGGTTTTTAAAAAGCTCTTTCTTCGCCATATAATAAAAGGTCTGAAAGGAGAGGACCCCGATCATCGGCGGGTCATAAACAGTCCTATGATTAGAGGCAACAATGACAGGGCCTTGTCTCCACCGGGGGCGGGTATAGGCGAGTTTCATACGGAAAACAATAAAGAAAAAAGGGATGAGAATAAGACGGGCCAGGTTTTGGGTAAAAGTGACAACGTGTTTCGATATCATTCTTCAATATGAGAGAGAATCTCTGCGACGACCTCCTCCAAAGACAGATTTGTCGTATCAATCACGACGGCATTTTCAGGGATGGTGAGGGCTCCCCAGGGACGTTTTTTATCGGCATTGTCTCTGCGGATAATATCTTTTTGGATCTCATCCAGGGTTGGAGGCGTGGTCTTTTGAGCCAGCTGTTCATAACGGCGACGGGCCCGCTCCTCCACAGACGCATCTAAATAAAATTTATAAGAAGCTTCCGGAAAGACGACGCTCCCTGTATCCCGCCCCTCCAGAACCAAGCTTTGCCCTTGGGCAAAAGAGCGCTGTTTTTTAATCAAATGCCTCCGCACCTCCTTGATCGCAGCGACCTTGGAGACTTCTTTGTCGGCTTCAGGAGTACGTATTAATGCCGTCATATCACGCCCGTTGACCATAATCCGCTTTTCTCCGTCTTCGGAATAAATGATCTTGAAATCCATGGTCCGGGCCACATCCACAGGGTCTTTTTTTTGAGACACTGCCAATATCCCTACACTTCGGTACATGGCTCCGGTATCCAGATAACAGATTTTCAGGGCTTCGGCCACATGACGAGCCACTGTGCTTTTCCCGGCTCCGGCAGGGCCGTCAATAGTCACAACAAAAAACTTCATGAGCACAATATACGCTCCCCACAGCGTTTCGGCAAGGTTTTAAAACACACTCTGCATTTTTTTATTCGAACTGCCCTTCCTCGTAATAACGCTCAAATTGCTCTGAAGAAAAATCAGTCTCTTCCACAATATACTTCATAAAATGACGCAGACGGCTCATTGTCACTTTATGAAGGTAATGCTCGATAATGCAGGCGTCTTCTTCAGCAATATTCAACGGGACTTTTAAGATCTTTGTAAAAAAACTCATAATCAACACATGGCGCTCATAAACGCTTTGGGCGTATTCTTTGCCTGCCGGAGTCAATTCGATATAGCCATAATGCTCATGGCGAACAAGCCCGTTATCTTCCAACCCCCTCATGGCTTTGATGACAGAGGGATTGCGTACCTTTAAAAAGGCTCCGACATCTTTAACACGGACGACCTTTTTGTTTTTGGCAATGACATAGACAGCTTCCAGATAGTCTTCCATACTTTTTGAAAGTTTCATGACGCTCCTTTACAAAATCTCTCCTAAGAGAAGGGTCCGTGGCTCTCCACGGTCTGTTTCTATGGACAACGAGAGGTCAGCGTTGACACCTTTTATCAATCCCCTCACATTTCCCGAGGGGGTCTTGATCATCGCCATCTTCCCCTTATGCCAAAGCCATTGATTCAGAGAAGATACGACTTCGCGGCGGCTCATAAAGCTTTGAAAAAGAAGAGTCCATTCCTGAAACAAAGAGGCTGCCCCGATGGGCTCAGGCAGGCCTGCCTGCCGCAGCGTCACTGCTTCAGAAGGCACATTTTCATTATCCACATTGACTCCGATTCCCACAAGGACAACTCCGCTTCCACTGATTCTCATAAAACGGCTCAGAATACCGCCTAATTTCTTCTCTTCCTTATAGATATCATTGGGCCATTTTAAAGCCAGCCCTCTGATGCCCTTAGCCATCAGGCTTTGATGAGCCTGTACAGCGCATTTCAACGGAAAAAGCAAGGCCTCCTGCCGGGTAGAACAGCTGAATGCAGCCGTCATATAAAGCCCGCCTTTTTCAGAGGCCCACACTCTCCCCCGACGGCCGCGGCCGGCCGTCTGCTCATCAGCGCGGATAAAAAGAGGCAATTGCCCGGTTCCATTCTCCAAAAGCCACTCTTTAGCGCTTTGATTGGTCGAAGGGAGGCTTTCCACCTCAAGCACGATCATTTTTCTTCCTTGAAAAAAAGAGCATAGTCTTCAGGCGCCAGCCGGATCACACGTCCTTCCCTGTTGACAAAAGCATGCCGGGTATAGCCTTCCGCCAGAAGCGCATCATTTCTTTTGAGATGGTATTCAAACAGAAGTGAAGAGCGTGTCCTTTTTTTCACATGACAGTGGATCTCCAACAGGTCATCATAACGAGCCCCTTCTTTATAATGGCAACAGGCTTCATTTACAGGAAGGAAAATCCCCTTTGCCTCCATCTCCCGGTAAAGGACTCCTCTTTTTCTGAAATACTCATTGCGCCCGATCTCAAACAAACGAAAATAATTGGCATGATACATCACGCCCATCTGATCCGTATCACCGTAAATCACACGATAAAGGCATTTTGATTCCATAGGTCATCCTTTAAATTATCTCAATCTAACTTTGTTATACATTTAAAAGGCTAAAATGTCAAGAGAAAAGACCGTAGGCGGCCGTTTCGGTGATAATGCTTTTGACCGGCGTATCATGTTTTTCGACAGGCAGAGATTCGGTCATTTGATAATCAAAAGCCGGTGCAAGCGTCAATGCTTTCTTTTGAGAAAGAAACCTGTCGTAGAAACCGCCGCCGTATCCCATGCGGTTTCCCCTTTTGTCATAAGCGACCCCCGGGACAATAATAAGATCGACAGTGCCCTCATACAGCGACAGATCTGTCCGCGGCTCTTGCATATGAAAGGATGTGGATTCCAGGTCTTCAAATGATTTGACCTGATAATGAGCCAAAGCCTTTTCTTCGAAGAGAGTGCGGGGCATGACTACTCTTTTCTTTTGCTTCCAAAGAATTTCGATAAGTGTTCGGATATCCACTTCGTTGTTGATAGGAAAATAAACATGGTAGGTCTCAAACTCTAAAATTCTTTTGATCTGCAGGATCTTTTCCACAATCGTGCTGCTTTTTCCCCGCCATTCTTCCGGTGTCATCTGCCTGCGGCGCATCAAAATATCGTGACGCAAAAAAGACTTTTCATTCTTCTTTTCCATAGAACACGTCTTTCCCGCGAAAGGTTCGGAGTTTATACCGGCTGCCGGATTTCTGGAGCCGATGGGAGGGGCCCAAGAGGACTTTCCCTAATCCGCCGGGCAGGTCTATTGCCAAATAGGGCAAAGCTAACCCTGAAATATGGCCTTGGAGATTGCGAAGCAAATCCACACTCCGGGTCAGTTCCACCCAAAAGTGGGTCACACCGCGGACCAGGTCGCATTGATGCAGATAGTAAGGTTTGACACCTCTTTGCAGAAGCCCCATGAAAAGATGATAGAGCGTTTCTTCGCTGTCATTCACCCCTTTTAAAAGGACACTTTGATTCATAAGAAGAAATCCCATGCGGCGCATGTCATCCAGAAGTTCATCTCCCAGGGGGGACCATTCCTGAGGGTGATTGTAGTGAAGCATCAGATAAAGCGGTCCCCTTTTCCTGAGTTTATTCAGCATATTCCGCTTTACGCGTTCGGGATCGACTACGGGAAGCCGCGTCCCGATCCTGATGATTTTCAAAGACGGGACCTCACGGAAACGAGCCACAATTTCATCCAAATACGCTCCCGGGAGCAGAAAAGGATCTCCACCGGAGATAATAATATCTTCGATTTGTTTTTCTTGACAATACCGGGCGGCCTCTTTGACCTCTTCCACAGAAGCCACAGAGGGCGCTTCTGTCCAGCGGCGTTTCCGCATACAATGACGACAATGCGAGGCGCAGCTGTTATTAGCCAAAAACACAGCCCGTTGAGGATAACGGTGAATCAGCCGGGGAGCCTTTGTCTTTTCTTCTTCACAAAATGGGTCCGGCGAATGGTTGTCCTCAATCTCCCGTCCGTCCGGTGCAAGCTGTAAAAAAACAGGGTCGCTCATATTTAAATGGCGGACAAGACCAAGATAGTATTCGGTCGTTTTGAACGGGTATATCGCGGCTGCTGACCGGGCAGCTCCGGAAAGTTTAAAAGGAAGGAGGGAATGGTCATCCGTGATTAATCGTGACATTCAAGCAGCAGACCCAAGGTATCCCGGAGTTTTTCCAATTCTTTTTTATCAATACCCCGGCTTAACTCTTCCACATAACGGACACGAGCCCTGATAACCGAGATTACTATTTTTTCACTTTCTTGTGTGAGGTCAATGAGAATTTTTCGCTTATCCTGTTCATCTTTGCGTTTAATGACTAATCCCGATTCTTCCATGCGGACGATCATTTCGGAAATAGTGCTGGGGGCCAGGACAAGACGTTCACACAAATCCTTCAGGCTTTGAGGACCCTGAAAATAGACCGTGACAATGATATTGAACTGAGAGTCCGAAATGCCGAATTTGGCCAGCTCTCCGCGTCCGTAACGGAAAAGCTTGATATAAAAACGACGGAACGCCAACTCCAATTGGGAATAAATGGTTTCTTCACTCATGAGCGGCCGTCCTTTTCAATCATATTGGGTTTGACTTCCCATACGCGTTCACAATAGCGGCATTTGACTTTGACTTTTTCCTTTTCCACAACATCAAAAGATGTTTTGACTTTTTCCAGGTTTGTAATGCAATTAGGGTTCATACATGTCAAAAAACCCTCAATGGTGTCGGGAACATCGATGGAACGTTTTTCGACGACTGTTCCCCCTTTGATAATATTGATTGTCGCTTGGGGAGCGACTAAAGCGATCTTGTCGGTCTCTTCCTTTTTTATGACTTTATGCTCATATTTGATCAAATCCTTTTTCCCTGTCCGGCGTGAGTCGAAATTCAATCCGATGGAAATGATCCCTTCACTCACCTGTCCTAAAATGTCCAAAACTAAAAGTCCTAAAGGAGACGGAATATGATCAATAACAGTTCCCTCTTCAATCTTAAAGACACGGTAACTTCTATCTCCGCTCATGTCCCCCTCCTTTACCGGATCGTCCCTAAAGCCAACCCCAAAAGAGCCTGGCGTACAGGAACACCGTTATGGGCCTGTTCAAAATAGATGGCCCGCTCATCTTCATCGATTTCTTCTGCGATCTCATCCACACGAGGCAGAGGATGCATAATATAAGTCGAATCCCCCAAGAGCTGAATACTCTCCTTATCCAAAATATAGGAACCCTTCACCCGCTCATACTCCATAGGGTCAAAAAAACGCTCTTTCTGAATCCGTGTACAATAGAGAAAATCAAGATCCCCGGCTTTCTCATCCAGGACATCCCATTCCATAAATTCAATTCCTTTCGTTTTCAAAAAGTCAGTATAATGCTCAGGCATTTTCAATTCCTGGGGGGAAATAAAGGCGAGGCGTACATCAAAAAACGAAAGCGCCACCAGCAGAGAATGTGTCGTCCGCCCGTATTTTAAATCCCCCATCAGGCCGATCGTTTTACCGTCTATGGAGCCTTTTTTCTCCATCATCGTGAAAATATCTAAAAATGTCTGTGTGGGATGCTGATTCGCTCCGTCTCCGGCATTGATAATCGGGACATCGGCCACTTGGGAGGCTCTGCGCGCGGCCCCTTCGATCTTATGGCGCATGACGATGGCGTCACAATACCCCGTTACGGTTTTTATGGTGTCGGTCAATGATTCCCCTTTTTGTGTGGATGAAGAGGCTGAGGAAGAAAAACCGAAGATCTGCCCCCCCTGCTGAAGAACAGCCGATTCAAAAGAGAGTCGTGTCCGTGTTGAAGGTTCGAAGAAAAGGGTAGCAACGGTTTTCCCGCTTAACAGGCCTTTGTGTTTTCCTGCTTTGACTTCACCGGACTTTTCCATGAGATAAAGAATCTCCTCTTTATTCATGTCACTCAGAGAAATAAAGGATCTTCCTTTAAAATCAATCCCCATAGGTTACCCCTTTCTGCGGTTTATCCTTATATTCTTTATAAAAGAGAATAATGAGTAAAATCCCGATGAAGATGAAAGAGTCCGCGGCGTTGAAAACAGGCCAACGGGTTTTGGCATTGATTCCGAAATCCAAAAAGTCCCGGACACTGTTAAAGCGGATCCTGTCCAGAATATTGCCGATGGCCCCGCCTAAAATCAACCCGTAGGCTGCCAAGACCACAGGTTTTTGCCGGGTGATTCCCCTGAATGCAAAGATCAACGTCACCACCACAATGAGAGAAACAAAAAGCAGCAATGAAGAGAAACCCTGAAAGATCCCGAAAGCGATCCCTGAATTCTTCAAATAGGTCAGGCGGAAAAATTCTCCCAGAACAGAAAACGACTGATGAAGGCCCATGCGGGCTGAAATCCATTCTTTACTCACAATATCGATCACCAGAGCGGCAAAAAAAGCCGCGGCGATGATCACATAATTATTTTGCCTTATTTTTTTCATATTCACTTTTACAGGACACACATCTTACGGCGTAGGGCATGACATCCAGCCGTTCATCGGTAATCCGGGCTCCGCAATCCTGACAGATGCCGTAAGTCCCCTCCTCTATCCGCTTCAAAGCAGCATCAATAGCGGCCAAAATGATCTCTTCTGAATTTTTTAATTTAAAACCCAACTCCGCTTCTGTGAGAGAATCTGCAATATCAGCCAGATGAATCGGATAAGCCGAATCCCCGTATTCCTTCGCACTGGAATGATGAATATGCTGATCTTCTATGGAATCCAGATCATTTAAGATACTCTTTTTCAAATCACTTAATACGTTTTTATAATGTTCAAGACGATCTTTCTTCATATCGTTTTCACCTGCCTTCTTCCATGACACGGACACATCGGGCACAGAGCTCCGGATATTTATCGCTTTTCCCAACTGTAGAGGAATATTCCCAACAACGGGAACACTTCTCATGAGGTGATTTTTCAGCCGCTATATAGAGGCCGGGCCATTCTTCACCGGGAATCATCCCGTCTCTCTTTTCCATGAGAACCGAAGAGACAATATTCATTCTGCGCAGATCGTCAAGATGGCTGCCCAAGAAAGAGTTGTCCTCTTCGTTCTCTGTATGGAGGTAGACATAAGCGTCTAAGGAATGGCCGATCTCACCTGAATTTCTCTTGTTTTCCAACACTTTGCGTATATCATCCCGCAGAGCCGTAAGCCTGCCCCATTTTTCAGAGAGGCCGGGTTCTTCGGGGCAACGGATTTCAGGCCATTGGGAGAGATGCACGCTCTCTTCCAGGGGGGCCGTCTCTTTCAGATAACCCCATATCTCTTCTGCCGTAAAAGGAATGACAGGAGCCAGGATTTTGGACAGAGCCAGCAACGTATCCCAGATAACCGTTAAGGTCGCCCTGCGGCTCAGCCATTCTTTTCCGTCGGCATAAAGATTGGATTTGCTTCCGTCTAAATACGAGGAAGAAAGTTTGACAGTGCAATAGTGATGAACCGTGTGAAAGACTTTGTGAAATTCAAACTCTTCATAGGCTTTATCGACTGTCTTCACTAATGCCTTTAATTCCTGCATCATAAAACGGTCGATTTCGGGCATCTCTTCATAAGAAATGCGCATTTTTTCCGTATCAAAGCCGTCAAGGACACCTAACATAAAACGCATGGTGTTTCGGATCCGACGATAGGCCTCCGCCATTCTTTTCATGATCTCGGAGGAAAGGGGAACATCATTCTTATAATTTTCCGATGCGATCCATAGGCGCAAGACATCGGCTCCGTACTCTTTGATGACATCCTGGGGGTCTACTCCGTTGCCCTGGGATTTGGACATTTTCCGCCCTTCGCCGTCGACAATAAAGCCGTGAGTCAGCACAGTTTTAAAAGGGGCTTTGCCCTGCTCTGCTGTGCTCAGAGTAATAGCACTGTTGAACCAGCCGCGATGCTGGTCAGATCCTTCAAGATAGAGGTCGGCCGGCAAGCTCAGCGACTCTTCTTTTTCCACGACGCTTTTATAACTGGAACCGGATTCAAACCAGACGTCCAGAATATTCATATCTTTTTCCAGCCCCTTATGGCCGCAGGAGGGACAACTATTGGAAGCGCCCAGAATCTCCTCCTCAGTGTGGGTAAACCATCCGTCCGACCCTTCCCGGGAGATAAACTCAACAGCTTTTTTCATCATCGTCTCATCGGTGGCATATTGAGAACATTGAGGGCAGTAAAACATGGTAATCGGGACGCCCCATATCCGTTGACGTGAAATGCACCAATCGGGACGGTCCTGAACCATCCCCCTGATACGGTTTTCGCCCCATTCGGGGACCCATTGCGTCTTCCCGATCTCATCTAATATTCTCTTTCGCAGCTCTTTATGGTCGATTTTTACAAACCATTGTTCTGTCGCCCGGAAGATGACCGGCTTTTTACACCGCCAGCAATGAGGATAAGAATGGGAGATCTCTTTGGAGGCGACAAGAGCCTTTTTCTCTTTCAAAAGTTCAATAAGAGGCTGATTCGCCTGAAAGACACTCATCCCCTTCATCAACGCAAACTCATCGGTGAACCGTCCGTCATCATCGACGGGGTTTAAAATGGGAAGGTCATTTTTCAACCCGGTGATATAGTCTTCCTGGCCATGGCCGGGAGCCGTATGGACACAGCCTGTCCCGGTATCATCTGTTACATAATCGGCTAAAACGATGCGGCTTAGGCGTTCTTCAATAAAGGGATGACGAGCCCGGCGCCCTTCCAGGTCTTTTCCGGAATACCGTTTCTGAACCGAGTATTCAGAAATACCGACGTCGTTCATCATACTTTCCAAAAGAGGCTCTCCCAGTATCCAGCGTTCCCCTTTGACTTCTACTTCCACATAAGTGAAATCGGGGTGAAGCGCAATGGCCACATTGGCCGGCAATGTCCAGGGTGTCGTCGTCCAGATAATATAAAAAAGGCCTTCGTTTTGTTCATCTTCAAATTTCACATAAATGGAGGGAGAGACATGATCACGGTACTCGATCTCCGCTTCAGCCAAAGCCGTGTTGCAATGAGAGCACCAATAGACCGGTTTCTTCTGCCTGAATATGTATCCGTCCAGAACCATACGGGTAAAGACCTCGATAATCCCTGTTTCGTAGCTCCGGTTCAATGTCAGATAAGGGCGGTCCCATTCGCCGAATATCCCCAGGCGCTCAAAATCTTTGCGCTGTTTTTCAACAAACTTCAAGGCATAATTACGGCATTTTCTTCTGAATTCGGGAACAGACAAGGCTTCGCTTCCCGGCTGCTTCGCGACTTCCAGCTCAATAGGAAGGCCGTGGCAATCCCATCCCGGAATATACGGTGTCTGATACCCTTTCAGCCCTTTATACTTCAGGATAAAATCTTTTAAAGTCTTGTTTAAAGCATGCCCCATATGGATGACGCCGTTGGCATAGGGGGGGCCGTCATGGAGAATGTATTTCGCATTTTTCTCCCTTTGCTTCATCATCCTGCTGTAAAGGCCGTTATCCCTGCTCCATTGGGAAAGGATCTCCTTTTCCCGTACAGGTAAATTCGCACGCATGGGAAAGCCGGTTTTCGGCAGATTCAATGTCTCTTTATAGTCCAAATTCTCGTCCTCCTCAAAAGCCCGCTTTCCGGGCGATGTTTTTTTACCAGTTCAGGCCGTATGAGATCCGGTGAGCGGCCCCCATATCGCCATAAGGTGTATAGGCATAGTCAAGATGCCCTGTTAATTTTTTTATTGTCTCTCTGACCCCAAACCCGAAACTGATACAATCCACGATCTCATAATTTTCTTTATGCCGATAACCGGCCCTCAGAGAAAGCCAATCCGTCCAGAGATATTCCACGCCCCCTGAAAGAGTTACAGACTGTTCCCAGTACCCCTCGGCATCCGCCGTGAGAATCAGTTTATCCCGGAGCTCGTGATTTCTGAATGTATAGGAGATTCCGGCATTTCCGACCAGGGGCATGGGGAAATCTGCGCTGTCCTCCTTCATGGATATGCGGTCTGTGGAAGCATTCCGTACAGAAGCGGCGACTTTGATGCGTTTATCCATAAGAGAAATTTTGATCCCGCCGTTAAACCCGTAATTGAAAGCCGTGTACCCGTCATAACCGCCGTCCTGATAAATGCCTGTGATACCGGCCCCGATCATCATATTTTCACTGACGGGCACTCCGATTCCAAAACTCCCTGCAGCATTATAGTAATGAATCGTCTCTCCTGTAGCAAGACCGGTATTATCGATTTCATCCACAGAAAGATAAAACCCCTTGAGGGACACGGCAAAGACCATACCGAAATGCCTTTTGGCAAAGGCGATGTATTCTGCGCGCACATCGCCGTAGAGTTCATTATGTGAAAAGAAAAGCTCATAATGATCCACATCAGCCATACCAGCCGGGTTCATGGAAAAAGACTCCAACCCCGAAAGAAGGGAGATGCCCCCGCCGCCTAAGGCCAGGCTTCGGGCAGACATATTCAACCGAAGAAGCTGAGCACCTGTACGGCCCGTCCCTGTCGTCTCAAAGGCATGGGCCGAGACACCGATCAGAGCTGTGACAAGGATAATAGCAAGATACTTTTTCATAGAAGCTCCTAATTGATTATGATGATGCGGCCCTTATAGGTCTTATCCTCTGTCCCGGTTCCCGAAGGAAACTCCACTTCCAGCGCATAAAAATAAACTCCGCCGGCGACCATCCATCCGTTGTCATTATGCCCGTTCCAGGTCACTGTCCCTGTTGCAAGAAGGCCGGCATCTGTGACTTCGATATACCGGACCTGATCCCCGTTTAAATTATAAATCCTCAAGTCGGCCTTTACGGCATCAGTCCTCACATTGAAGTCGATACCGCCATTGGCTGAATTGTTCTCCCCGCAACGCCAGGGATTGGGATGCGGAAGCGGATCAACGGCATACAGCAGCCCGGTCATCATGATTATTGCAATGAAAAGAGCCAGAAATTTTGAAAAGAGTTTCAAAATCAACCTCCTTTGGTTTCAGATAGTACGTTTATTTCACACCTGTGTCAAGTTCTTTAATCACGCCTTCAATGATACGGGCTAAAGATCCGCCGCTTTTTTCTGTTGTCCGGACGACATCTGCGAAAGCCCCTTTATTCTTCTCTTTACCTCCGAATTTATTGGCAATGACAGAAAACCCTAAGACCTCCATCCCGCAATGGACGGCAGCGATGACTTCCGTGACAGTAGACATTCCCACAGCCTGAGCGCCCAGAATCTTGATCATGCGGTATTCGGCATCGGTTTCCATGGAAGGGCCCTGAAGGCCCAGATAGACACCCTCACGAAGGGGGATCTGTAATTTTTGAGCGACGACACGGGCCTTGTCCTGCAATGCCTTCGTGTAGGCCTCTCCCATTTCGGGGAAGCGTACTCCCAGTGTGTCATCGTTGGGCCCGCGTAAAGGGTTGAAACCCGTAAAATTGATATGATCGGTAATAAGCATGATATCTCCCGCTTCAAGCCGACTGCCGACTCCGCCGGCCGCATTGGATACGATAAACCGGGAGCAGCCTAATAAACGGAACACCCGAACGGGAAAAGCGATCTCCTGAGGCGAATACCCCTCGTAGAGATGAAATCGCCCCTGCATGAACAACACATTCTGCGAACCGATACGGCTGAGCGAAAGCATACCCTTATGGGACCCTACTGTAGAAACAGGAAACCCGGGAATATCATGATAGCTGATCTCCGCTAAAGTATTCCCCTGCTCAGCCAAATGACTTAACCCCGTTCCCAGAATTACACAGATATCGGCTTTGTCAAAACCTTTGTGTTTCAAAAAAAGCGCTGTTTCGTTGTAATCTTTCATGATGGCCTTTCTTCAATCCTGTCCGACAGCTCAAAAAATGAAATTAATGACCAATATCAGGACCCACCGGGTAAACACCATTAATGCAACAGCCACAAGTGGCGTGAAATCCAGCCCGATCTTATAGGGAGGGAAAAGGCGCCGTAAGGGAATCAAAACCGGCTCTGTGAGGAAAATCAGGTTCTCCATAAAAAAATTGTTCCGGGGTACAGCGAACCAGGAAAATAAAGCTCTGAGAATGATCATAGCCACCCAGATATGCATAAACATATTGACCAGCGCTTCCAGCCCCCGGCCCAGATTTTCCATAAAAGAGACGGCGTCTCCCAGAAGCCCGCTCAGCAGTGTCATAATAAAAGCGCTCAGCAAGACCACTCCAAGAAGGCCTATAAAAGGTGTATAATCCCTTTTTTTCCCGGATAGCCGGGGAAAGAGTTTCCTCCACGGAGCGATAATAGTATCACTCACAAAATGAATGACTCTTGCGAATTCTCCGTAAGCGTAGGGGCCGCGCATAAGAATAAAAAAATCCGCAATAAAGATAAAGGTAAAGAGATAGAAAAAGTAAGTCACAAAGGAGGCGGCCATGTAGACCAGTCCGCCGAAAAGAGACTTTTCGGGATTATCAAAGATCCAGAAAAAAGAATAGAGGCTGAAAAATATGACGGTAACATACAGCGCCCTGAGGTCATGCTTATACTGAGTGACCTTTTTATGCCCGAAAAGGCGCAAGACGGGCTCTGTGGCGTAATAGATCACTTTATACAGACGGTTGAAAATAATCTGTTTGCGGAAAGGGACAAACAGCCTGATCACAAAGAACATGATATAGGTGTTCAGAAGGATCACAATAAGATTAAGAGAATAGGTAAACCGCACAATATGCATTAAGCCCCCCTCTCTCCGAACAGCGCAGTGCCGACACGGATCAAATTGCTTCCTTCTTCCACGGCAATGGGATAATCCTGGCTCATTCCCATGGAAAGCCACTCTATCGAAATATTTTTCCCGTCATTCCATGAGCGGAAGCGTTCATATAACCGATAAGCTTGGGCGGCTTTTTTACGTACGAGCCCCTTGTCCTCCGTCAAAGGCAGCATCACCATCAGGCCGGTAACACGGGCGATTTCACATTCATGGGCCGCTTCAAAAAGCTCTTCCGCTTTATCAGGGTCATACCCGTACTTCGACTCTTCTCCCGAAACATTGATTTCAAAGAAAAGATCCATTTCCCTGCCACGTTTAACCGCTGCCAAATCAATAGCCCGAAGCAAATCGATGCTGTCAACAGACTGAATACAGGAAAAAAGGCCGAAGATGTATTTTATCTTATTTTTTTGCAGATGGCCGATAAAATGACGTTCCGCCTCAGGAATATGCGGATATTTTTCCCTGGCTTCCTGGATCCGGTTCTCTCCGACCATATCCACCCCGCCGGCCAAAACTTCTTTTATCTCCTCAAGAGAGCGTGTCTTCGTTGCAGCACATAAAGCCACAGAACGGCTCAATCCCTTCTGAGCCTTGATGCGTTCCACATCTTCACGAACCCTTAAAATATTATCTCTGATACTCATAATCCAACCTTTTCTTTTAATTCGCATTCCCTAACTTTATTCTAAGTCAACATAGAGAAAATTCAAGTCAATTTTAACAGTTCTCCTCCTCATTTCCGCTGTTTTCACCGCTTTTCTTAAAAGAAAGCCCTTCTGATGCAGACAAAGCCTTTCTATACCATTTAAAAGCTTCTTCTGTGAAGAGGACAAAACGTATTTGCCTGACATAGGCCAGCTTGGATATAAGAGCCGTAACACTTCCCACGGCAACGGGAGCCGCTTTCTCCAGGGGATAGGAGAAGACGCCTGTTGAAATGGCAGGAAAAGCGAGGGAAGGGATCCGATGCTTCTCCGCAATCATCAACGCCTTTTCATGGCATCGGGCCAGCAGAATATGCGAAGGCTCATCGATCCCGTATACCGGGCCCAGACAATGAATAACATAGCGATTGGGCAACCTGTACCCTTGTGTGATGACAGCATCTCCCGTTTTGAGCCGTTTCAAGCTGCGACATTCAAGAGCCAGTTCCGGCCCTGCCGCCCGATGAATCGCCCCGCACACCCCGCCTCCCGGAAGCAAATCAGCATTGGCCGCATTGACAACGGCCTCCATGTCGGGCTGATCCGTAATATCGCCTAAAACACATTCAATAACCGTTCTCTTTTCCGGACAGGACATAAAACCCCTTTCTGTTTAACTTAACCGAACGGCTCTTCTTTTTCAATCCTTAATCTTTTCAGAACAGACTCCCTTGTTGACTTTCTATCTTCTTTTCCTATACTCTGAGCATGTCCGGAACAAAGTTCTCTTTCCCGCTCTTCTTCAAGGGTTTCCTTATGGGACTGGCCGATCTTATCCCCGGGATTTCGGGGGGGACCATGGCCCTTCTTACCGGGATCTATACGCCGTTTATTGACGGACTCAGCGCATTGACATCCCTCTTTCACGGCCGGGCATCCTTTTCCCCGCACAGGCCCTTTCTTCTGACCCTGGGAGCCGGTATCATCGTCGCCCTGTTGACCGGGATCAAGGGCATGCATTATGCTTTGACGGCATATCCCGGGCCGACCTATTCCCTTTTTACAGGATTGATCCTTTTCTCCCTTCACAGGCCTTTAAGAGAATCCAGGCCTTTTTCATTCCTTCGTATAGGCACGTTGATCTCCGGGATGGCCGCAGCTTTTTTCCTGTCAGGGCTTCCGGTTCAGGAATCCGCATCCGCCTCTCCTCTGCTTTTTTTCCCGGCCGGCCTTTTAGCGGTTACGGCCATGATGCTTCCGGGCATCAGCGGCTCTTTCATTTTACTTCTTCTGGGGCTCTACGGGCCAGTGATCCGGTACAGCGATCAGGTGCTTTCCTCACTCTTTTCCTTTTTGAGCGGTACGACAACTTTTCCCCTTCTTCCCTTTTTCTCTCTTCTCGCCCTCTTCTCCGGAATTGCGCTCGGGCTTTTGACAGTCTCCAAAGGGATCAAGACGCTGCTTCACCGTGTGCCGGGTCTTACCATGGCCTTTTTGACAGGTTTTATCCTGGGAGCCCTGCGCAAGCCTTTTTCCCTTATCCGTGAAAATTTTTCGGGGGACAGAAAAGAACTTCTTGTTCTTATTATTTTTTTGATAATCGGCGGTGCCATCGCCCTGATCTTAAACGATAGGGAAAAAAAGAGAGATTACGAGAAAAGCCGTCCCTGAAAACGCCCTTCACGAACCATTGACTTGCGGATATCATCCAATATGCGGTCTTTTGTCATCTTCCAGCGAGGAGCCACTAAATGCCCGCTATGGTCTTCGCCTAAGACTCTGTGAACAACAATATCCGGACGCAAATGCTCCAAAGAAGCCATTAATGCTTCTTTGTACTCTGAATAGGAGAGCGGCTGATAATCCCCTGAAAGGTAGAGTTTGTGGAGAAATGTCCCTTCCAAAACATAAAGATGATGAAACTTGATCCCCTGTATGGGAAGACGGGAGAGACGCCGCACATTTTCAACCATCATCTCAAGGCTTTCCCCCGGAAGCCCCAGAATCATATGCACCGTGCATTTGATGTCTGTCTCCTTTAAGAGCTCTAAGGCCCGGAGAAAATCTTCATAGGTATGGCCTCTTTGAATGGTATCTAATGTCGCATTGAAAGTGGATTGCAATCCGTATTCCAGCCAGACATCATATTTCTCCGTGTAGCTTTGAATCAGCCCGATGATCTCGGAGTTTACGGCATCGGGCCGTGTTCCGATAATCAATCCGATAAAGGACAGAAGGGAAAGCCCTCTGTCGTAGACTTCTTTGAGATGCCGGGCCGATGCGCCGGTATTGGTGCCTTTCTGAAAATAGAGATAAAAATCTCTGGCTTTATGACGCTTTTCATAAAAATTTCTCAGCCTGATGATCTGTTCTTCCATACTCTCTTCGGGAGGCTTATAATAGCTGTTTTCACAATAAATGCATTTCCCGGCACAACCGAAAAAACCGTCCACAGAGATCCGGAAGGCTTTTGTATGGAAAGTGTCTCTGATATAACAGGTAAAAGTCTGATACGGACGCTGCATAGCCCTATCCTATCACAGAACAAAAAGAGCGCCACTTTTTTTCTCTTTTCCTTGCTTAAAACTGCACTTCTTTTATACTCCCGGTATGAGACATCACCCCTTTATGCGTGAGGCGTTGATAGAAGCCCTCAAAGCCTATTCAAAAGATGAAGTCCCCGTAGGGGCCGTGGTTGTCTGTGAAGGGCATATTATCGGACGGGGTCATAATCTCCGGGAATCAAGCCAGGATCCGACGACTCATGCTGAAATCATCGCTCTTCGCGACGCCGCCCAAACCCTGGGGACATGGCGGCTGGAGTCTTGTGACCTTTTTGTCACTCTGGAGCCCTGCCTGATGTGCGCCGGAGCGATCTCCCTGTCACGGATCAGAAAAGTCTTTTTCGGGGCCCCTGACCCGAAGGCCGGAGCTTTGTCTTCGTGCATGAGAGCCTTTGACCTTCCCTGGCTGAATCATCGCCCCGGTTTTGAAGCCGGGATCTCGGAGCAGTTCTGTTCCGCCCTGTTGAGCCGCTTTTTTGAAAAACTCCGGAAAACAAAAAAGAGCCGTCAGGAATAAACGCGTCAAACGTTTACCTTTTGACTGAAATAAAGATCCCCCCGAGAAGGAGGAAGATACCGGCCCATTGAAAGGGAAGAAGAGACTCGCCCAGAATCAGAAAGGCCAGTAAAGTCGCGAAAAGCGGCTCAGAAAGATAGATCATCCCTGCAACAGTGGGAGAAATCCTTTTTTGAATAAAAAACTGCATAGCAAAGGGGATGAATGTCCCGAACAGTGTGAGAAAAAGCAATGCTCCCAACACATCCCAACGCAGAAAGTCCTCTCCCCGGACAATCCCCCCGCTGAACAACAAGGCCCCCAACCCCATGACAGAGGTCACGGCAAACTGAAGGAAGACCAATGTAAAAGTATCGTGGAAACGGCCGTAATGGCTGATCAAAAATATCTGCAGGGCAAAGATCATCCCGCAAAACACGGTGATGATATCCCCTTTATTGAGATGAATCAAAACGCCCCCTGTAGAAAGAAGGTAGATCCCCGCCAGGCTCAAGACAAGGCTGACCGGCAATGTGCGGTTGATTTTCTTTTTCCAGCCCAGGTATTCCAGCAGAGGAACAAAGAGAATATAGACGGAGGTCATAAACCCTGAATTAGTGGCGGTGGTGTATTGAAGCCCGATCAATTGGAGAAACATGGCTGACCCGTTAGCCAGGCCGATAAAGAGCCCGGCTTTGACGGCCTTTTTATTCCACACCAATTTACGGCGGTAAAAGAAATAAAAGAGAAGTGCCGAAAGAGAAAAACGGGCAAAAAGAATAAACGCCGGCGAAAAATGAGGCAAAAGGATCTTGGAAAAGATAAATGTGCTTCCCCAGAGAAAGGTAATGACAAACAGCAGCCCGGTCATCTGTTTCATGTGGCGTCGCGGCCCTTAACGCGAATGCGGATATAGGGCTCCTGACCCGGTTCATTGACTCCTTCTCCTTCGCGGACATCGACAATAGCCCAAATGCGGTTTTTATCTGCAATCATAATGACATTGTCCCGGGCAACACGGGGGATTTTGAGATCATTCAAATACTTTTTGATTTTTTTTCTCTTGCCGCCTGAAGGCACAAAGAGATCACCTCTTCGCCGTGTCCGGGCACATAAGGTCGCTTTGTCGCACTCTTTTTCAGGGATCAAATACTCATTATCCCCGATCTGAAAAGGATAGGCTTCAACCCCCTCAACATACACAGAGATCCCGTAAGCGGGAATGTCATTCATCCCCCGGGACAAAGGAAAGGTATCCATTGAAAAAAACCCTTCCGGAGGATTAAAATAGAGGGACTGATAATTCAAATGCACCGTAAGATCTTTTGAAAGAGTAAGACGCTTCCCCGACTTTCCCCGCAGGAGCATCTCCTCTAAAAGTCCCATGTCGTGAAAAGAGAGGGTAAAATGAAAAACATCCCGAATAACGGCCCTGACCGCAGCTTTCGCCTGCATAAGAGAAAGGCCCCGGATATTCAGGACATACCCTGAATCATCAGCTTTGAAACGCTCTCTGACCATATCCTCAACAAAGGAAGAAAGCAATGCGCTGGACTCTTCTGTCAAAGTGCGAAAACGTAAAAAAGCTTCCCGATACCGGGGGTTGATCCGTTCCAACGCAGGAAGGACCTTATGACGTATCAGGTTTCTGTCAAAAGTCGTGACATTATTGGTCTGATCCATGCGGAAATCAATACCACGGCTTTTCAGCCATTCTAAAAGAGAGGGCGCATCGACCCTAAGCAAAGGGCGGATAATATTCCCCCTCACATCCCGTATCCCCTTTATGCCGTCCCAGCCGCATCCTTTGGCCAGCCTGAAAATAATGGTTTCGGCCTGATCGTCTAATGTATGGGCTGTTGCGATCTTATTGTAACCGTAAAGCGAAGCAAACCGACTGAGCACGGAATATCTCACACGGCGCCCGGTCTCTTCCAAAGACGATTTTTCAAGGAGCGCTAATTGCTTTACATTGACACGCTCTGCGTAAAAGGGGATCTTCAGAAAAGAACAGAGCTCCCGGCAGAAAGCTTCATCGCCGTCACTTTCTTCTCCGCGCAGGCGATGATTGATATGAGCCACCCCTATTTTTTTTATTCCGAGTTCGGCGCGGCATTCGATAAGCGAATGCAGCAGAAAAACAGAATCTTTGCCTCCCGAAAGAGCGACAAGGAGGGAATCGCCGGGGCTGATCAAATGTGAATCTTCATAAATCTTCTGAATATCCATATTTACTGGTCCAGAAAGATCTCCACGTCATTGAACATACGCTGACGGGCTGTCCAGCGGGACTCAGGGAACTCTTTGACCAGATCAGAGTAGCGTTTCATCTTGGCGTCCACATTATCCAGCAGATGAACCAGATAAGCCTCCATTGTCATGGGAAGCACAGCCGCTCCGAATTCCCGGGCCCCGTGATGGGAAAGGATGATATGCTGCAAAGGCAAAACTTTTTCTGAAGGGATTGCCTCCATTTCGGCAATCTGTCCCAAATACTCCGAACCCATAATGATATGGCCCTTCAGCTTTCCTTCATCGGTGATCTCGATAGAACCCATATCATTCTCATATTCCCATATTTTCCCCAGGTCATGGACAAGAATACCCCCGATGAGGATGTCCGGATTGATCAATCCTTCCGGGTAGACTTCCAACGTTTTTTTCCCTAACCGTGCGATAAAAAGAGAATGTTCCAGGAGTCCCGAAATATAATTATGATGATAGGTCTTTGCCGCAGGGGCATCAAAAAAGCACTCCCGGATGTCTTCTGAAAAAACGGCCCGAAGCAGACGGGCAATATCGTCATCTTTAATATGGAGCAAAAACTCATCGAATTCCTTGACCATGGACTCCCGGCTGTAAGGTGACCGGGGGAGATAATCTCTGTAATCGGCGTCCTCTAAAGGGTCCATTCGTCCAATGCGCAGCTGGACGATCCCGTTAAACTCGTCGACGATCCCATCGGCAGAGACAACGACTCCTTTTTTTTCCATGATAAGTTTATATGTGGCGGGAAAACGCCCGGCCCATAAAGAGCTGTTCCATATTTTTCCCGACAATCCTTCTTCTCCGCGGGTCAGCGTCAGATCGATATAAGAGTTCCCGTTTCGGTCGACCCTTTCGGACAGCTGTGTCACCAAAGCTTCCACAGTAACCCGTTTCCCTTTTTCCAATTTTAAAAACCCTTTCTCCATAACCCCTCCTTAGCCTCTAATGTAGCACAAAAGAAAAAAAAAGCCACTATCAGGAGAAACCGTTCAGATATGGGGAGGCCGCAAGCTGCAGATCTTTCGGGGTCTTAAACAAAAAGTCCGGATTTTCATTTGACAGCTCCGCCACATTCCGAAACCCCCACAAAACAGCCCATGAGGGAAGCCCGGCGGCCTTTGCTGTCCTGATATCGATCTCCGTATCTCCCACAAAAGGGGTTTTTGCCGGGTCCGTTCCCAAAAGACGCAGGACATGGCCGATCAGCGCCGGGTCAGGCTTGACCAACCCCTCTCCCTGAACACCGCGGATGACTTCAAATCGGATCTCCGGGAAATAGAACCGCACACATTGAACGGTAAACTCATGCGGTTTATTCGACAAAACCGCTAACAAGACACCCTGCTTCTGAAGAGCGTCCAGAAGCTCTTTTATCCCTTCATAAGGCCGCGAGCGGGAATGCCAGTTTTCCCCGTACGCTTTGTTAAACGCATCCACTAAGTCATCTGTTTCATCGGGAGTCAATTTTTTCCCGGCCGCCTTTTGAAGAAGGACTTCGATACCCCGTCCGACCATATGACGCACATCTTCTTCTGTGTAAGGAGCTGCGCCAAAACGGGCGATGACACGGTTGACGGCATCCGTGATATCTCCCAGGGTATCAAGCAATGTCCCGTCCAGATCAAAGACAAAACAAGGAGTTTTTCTCTCAGGCGGGTCCCTGTAAATGACATAACTGCAGTAAGGGACGTCACAAGCTCCGCTTTTTTCTCTTTGCTCCCCGGACGGTTTCCAGATCGCTTCTCCCAAACGGATCCCCCCGTTTGCTTCCTGCATGCGTATGGATGCCCGGTTATCTTTATGGGGTGTCGCTTTAATGCCCCGGGCCGATGACTGGGCAAAAAGATAATCCACTAAGCCTTTTTTGATTTCTGTTCCGTATCCCACTCCCCGATATTGAGGTAATATCTTGACATCTGTTTCACTCAGGCCCTCGTCATCGGGAAAACCCATGAAACATTCCCCTATGAGGGTGGCGTCAGAGCTTAAACGGACAATAAGCGGCCGGCCGAAGACTTTTCCCTCCTCATTGTCCCGGGCGATCTGCCGGGACAGTCTCTTTTCATCACAAAACAGGCCCTCAGGAAAGCCGACATATTTCATCACTTCAGGGTTTTGCCATAAAGAACAGAAAAAAGAGGCGTCACTTTCATGCGGCGCCTCTATTGACATTCTCTCTGTTGTAAAGACTCTTTTGATAATACCCTCCTCTATTTGCCCGGACATTGGCTGACAACGGCCTTGTCAATATGCTGAGAACCGTAAGCTTTATCAAAATAAGCGCTGAATTTCCCCGCCAGAAGAGAGGCCGTCTCATCATAAGCCTTTTTATCATTCCAGGTGTTACGAGGGTTTAAAAGTTCTTCCGGAACTCCGGGACAGGAAAGGGGAACACTTAAATGGAAGAGTTCATTCTCCTCATATTCACCTGTTTCCAAAGCTCCGCTCAAAGCCGCATCAACCATGGCCCGGGTCCATTTCAAATCGATCCGTTTGCCTGTGCCGAAAGCTCCTCCTGTCCATCCCGTATTCACAAGATAAACCGAGGTCTGATATTTATCCATTTTTTCTCCCAGCATACCCGCATACACCCCGGGAAGCCCCGGCATAAAAGGCTGCCCGAAAAAACGTGAAAAGGTCGCTTCCGGCTCCACGACTCCCGTTTCTGTCCCTGCCAATTTACTGGTGTACCCCATGAGAAACCAAAGCATGGACTGCTGCTTATTCAGGCGTGAAACGGGAGGCAGGACACCGTAAGCATCTGCGGTCAAAAAAAGGATGGTCGACGGATGGCCTCCCACAGAAGTTTCTTTGATATTGGATAAATATCTTAGAGGATAAGAAGCCCTGGAATTGGGAGTCAGGCGCTCATCATCATAATCAAACCGGCCGTCGGGGTAGATCATAGCATTCTCTACAATGACTCCGTGGTTTATATAATCATCTTCGTGATTGACAGCCTTGTATATCTCCGGCTCCTTATCTGCACTGATATTGATCATTTTCGCATAACAGCCGTATTCAAAATTTGCGATTCCGTGTTCGCTCCACCCATGCTCATCGTCTCCTAAAAGAGCCCGCGCAGGATCGGCTGACAACGTTGTCTTTCCTGTTCCCGAAAGGCCAAGAAGAAGAGCTGTCTCCCGGTTCTTCCCTTCATTGGCAGAGCAGTGAAGAGGCAAAATCCCTTCCAAAGGAAGATAATAATTCATCACCGTAAAGATCATCTTTTTAACACTGCCCATGTAAGCCGATCCGATGATGATGCCCAGACGCAGTTCAAAATCCATGGCGACGATCATCCTCGATGTCGACCCGTCCTGCAATTCCCTTAACTTGCCTTTGTACTTTTGAGCGTCAAGCTTTTCATAGGGCAAAGATATCAATGTAAACTCTTTTTCATAAAAAACACTTTTTTGAATATCCTCCGGAACAGGGCGGAACATATTGTCCGTAAAAAGGGCTGTGAGTGCATGATCTGTTATTGTCCTGACAGGAAGGGCATACCGGCTGTCGGCGCCGACGGCCCGATCGGTCACATACAGCTGCTTCTTTTTTTTCATCATCCCACAGGCATCGTCAAAAACCATTTCAAAAACATCGGGATCGAGAGGCAGATTATTGGGGGAACTCCAGTCAATATGGGATTCCACTGAGGGGCGCCGGACAATGACAGTATCCTTTGGGCTTCGCCCTGTGGATTCCGTCGGAGTCCAGGTTGCCAGACATCCGGAAGCTGCCGCAACAGCTTCGCCCTTTTCTACCGCTTTTTCAATAATTTCTTTTCTTTCGGGGTTCATCAGAATATCTTGATACCCTTTAACCGCTTCACCTAACATGGCTTTCCAGTCCATGATATCGGCCTCCTTTGAAAAGGTTAAAAAAAAGTAATTGTTGCTTGAGAAGATTGTTACATAAAGAAGAAAAAAATCAAGAGACAATCATACCGATGAATGCACTTTTAATTACAAATAAAAACGCCTTCGCAGCCCGGAAGCACGGCAAGAGAACCTGATGTTGACGTCTTTTTTGAAACGATCAAAAGGGAGAAAAGGCCGGCCTCTGAAAGGCCGGCCGGCAAAGACAACTCAGACACTGAAGGGATAGGTCACTTTAAAGGAAAACTTCACGTAACGCTCCGGATCGACAGGCTCCAACGGCCAATCTCCGGAAAGGGGCTCTTGAGCTTTATCCAGCGACCACCCGCTATAAAGGGGGATCTCCAACTTGCCGGTCAGAGAGATATTATATTTCCAATGCCATGTCACATAGGGAATCAGATCCAAGGCTTTGACTCCGGCGAAATAATAGGGAAGCCCGCCGTCATTATCCTGAACTTTCGTTTCTCCGAAAGAGACATAGCGCAAGGCCGCATGGCCGTAAAGGCTTTCCCCCAGCCTTTTAGAGCCTTTGACTTTCAAAAGAAACACATTCCCGTATTCATACGTATTGTTCAGGGATTCACTGTCATAGGATCCCCTGACCGTATAGCCCAAATCACCCGACAGGGTCATGAAAGACAATTTCTTGCGAGCCCAGAGATGAAGGCCGACATCAAAACTGCCGCTTCCCAGGGGGATCTCATCGTCTTTTACCTCCATTTTCCCTGTAGGGAGTTTGAAATAGAGGCCCGTCACGGTCAGAACCGACCCGAACTGTCTCATATAATCGGCGCCCACTGTGAGATCACCTAAACCTGTCTTTTTAAATTTTGTCCCGTCAAGAAGTTTAACTGAACGGCTTGTAACGGGGAAAAACACCTTAGCCGTCAGGTATTGAGGAGCTTTCCCGAAGAAGGCCACCGGACGCCCGTAACTAAAAGGAATGTTGAAATTCCTTTGATATTTACTGATCTTCATCTCTCCGGATATATCAGCCGCGGGCATATCCGGAACATCTTCCATTTCCGGATTATCGGATAAAGCGTCCATCTCCATAGCATCGATAATGGAAAGGTCTAAAAGGACATCTTCATCACCGTGCGTATGTCCCGGCTCAATATATTGCGCCACGGCAAAAGGAACCGAAATCAAAAATATTAAACAGAGAAATGTCGCTGTCTTGTACACAAGTACCTCCTTTTTTCAAAAAGTATACCCTATTTTTCTGAATACGGCATCACATTTTGAGTCGAAAAAACGTTCTTTTCAAATCTTTGGCGAGTGATTATAATGGACAAAAAAGGAGCCCCCATGACAAAACGAATCCGATGGCTTCGTATCACATTGTTTTCCGCTCTCTCTTTCCTGTTGATGCTTATTGCATTTCCTGTCCCGATTTTTCCTTTATTTTTAAAGATGGATTTCTCCGATCTCCCGGCGCTCTTCGCTGCACTTTCTATGGGGCCTTTGAGCGGTATAGCTGTGGAGCTGATCAAAAACATCCTTCATGCTTTTTTGGCCGGCCACACGGCTTTCATCGGGGAAACGGCCAACTTCCTTGTGGGCATCTCTTTTATTCTTCCCTTTTCTTTTTTTTACGGGAAAAGATATTCTCCTCTGAAAACACTTGCTGCAGGAACGGCAGCCGCCTGTGTCATGTCCTTTTCTGCCGGTTTTTTGAACTATTTTGTCTTCCTTCCCCTCTATGAAAAGGCCTTGGGTATCCCCGTGTCAACTGTTATCAAAATGGCGGCTTCCGTGAACCGTTATGTAATCGATAAAAAATCCCTTATTTTATGGAGCATCGTTCCTTTCAATTTACTCAAGGGGATCATATTGACGTTAGCCCTTTTTTTCATCTATAAAAAAATGAGAACGTGGTTAGAGGGGCCGGCTGAACCCGGCCCCCGCCTTTAAGGTCTGTTACTGGTTCAGTTTCATGCGGAGACGCCTGATATGCTCCTGATCTCTGTAAATCCTCATCAAGCCGGCTTTTCTGTCCATCTCCACCATTTTTTCTCTGTAATCGATGGCCTTCTGATAATCCTTCTCTTTTTCATACAAAAAAGAAAGATTTTCATAATTATCCAGAATCTTGCTGTATACTCCGATTTTCAAGTTGATCTCCAGCGACTTCATGTAATACTTTTCAGCTTCATCTCTTTTCCCCATGGTTTCATAGATGATCCCAAGGTTTTGATAATCGTCTGCCAGATTTCCCTTGTACGGAAGCTGGGCATCATACTTGATGGCGTAGTTCAAATACTCGATGGCCTTTTTATAATCATCATCATTGTAATGGTAAGAGGCCAGATTGTTGTATGAAATACCCAAACCTTCAATATCATTCAATTCCTGATTCGCCCACAAGGCTTTTCTGTAAAAAAGCTGGGCATATTTCTTATTTCCGAGAATATAATAAATATTGGCGATATTATTATATTCCCTTGCCATTCCGTACTTGAGGTTGAAGGCCTCATCAATGATCAGCGCTTTCTGATAATAATCCAGGGCTTTTTTATAATTTCCCTTTAACTTGTGAATGACCCCGATATTATTATAGGCCCATGCGATGTTCATTGTATCACTTTTCTGGTCAGCCAGCTGTATTCCTCTCTCGTAATAGGTCACAGCCCTGTCGTAATTTTCCAAAGCCATGGAAATACGCCCCAAAAGAATGTAGGCTTTCGACCCCAGGGCTTTTTCGTCTTTGATCGTTTCTAAAGCAGCGGCAGCTTCCATATAATTCCCATTGTAAAACAATTCTTCCGCTTTACTGTACTGCTGTTGGATCGACTGCGCGGAAAGAGAAAAAACAACAGCAACTACAACAAAAAGTAAGATAATCCCTTTTTTCATAAATCACCTCCTGCGGTTACTCTTATTATCCGTTCCTCTCATGCAGAGTTCAATAAAACCTTAGTTTGCTTTTTCCTGTCAATCCCTAACACTTTCGTTTCAGCTCAGGAATAGAACGAAGGTATCAGGCAAGCTGTCTTGACATTCTATACCGCTCAGGGTATTATTTTTTAATGGAACATGTAATTATTCTGGTCAAATTTATCAGTATTCTTTTTTGTTTCGGACTTTTAGTCTTTATTAATCAATTGCGCATGCGGCACAAACACACTTTTTTAGATTATTTCTACTCCTTTTATCTTTTCTGTCTTTTCTCGCTTCTCGCTCAACTCCTGATCAAATACACAGCCACAAATCTCTTGATGGAAGGGTCCTTTGATTCCTTTCTCGTTTTCAACCTGATCTTTATGGCTTCCTTATTAGCCTTTACTGCAGGGGCCGCTCACAACTACATTTTGATGACTCTGCGCTTTCTTCATGAAGAGTACGAAAAAACAGTTCGGATTATTTTTATCATCCTCTTGTCTTTTACGGGGCTTTTCTTCCTTTATCTTTCCCGCTTTTATTTCATAACAAAAAGTTCTCTTATGCTGACTTCTTTTACGGTTGTTGTCATCAGATCCCTTCTTGTTTTCATGGTCCTTTCCAATATCCGCCTCTTTTTCTCCTTCGGGAAAATCAAATCCAGGCAGCGCACTTTTCTGGTGCTTCTTCTGGCCGGATATTACACCCTTCTCTTTCTTTTCCATTTTGTGACCTACCGTTTTGTCCTTTTCCGCCAATCCGGCCCTGCCGGCGCCCTTTTCTATCTTCTTCTGACAGGCCCGCCGCTTTTTTTGATCAAAAGACTCACGGATAATTATTTTGGTATCATTATTCGGGATGAAGCAAAAGAAGAGCGGATATCCCGTCTTTACGAGGAAAAGAAAATATCAAAACGGGAGGAAGAGATCATCCGTTATGTATGTGAGGGAATGAGCAATAAGCAGATTGCCTGGGATCTTTCTCTCTCCGAACAGACCGTCAAACATCATATCTATAATATTTATCAAAAATTCGGCATTAAAAGCCGAGTCGAACTTATCAATATTATCCATTCCGTTTAAAAAAGGGCCCGGTAAGAATGCCGGGTCCTTTCTGCTATACCGTCAAAGAGTTCACATATTTTTTATGCACGAAACCTGAAACGGCAAAAACAATGAGAGCAGCCATCACGTGATCCCCTATCGCTCCGGGATAACTGTGATAAAACATCTGCCCGATCAACGGGAGGACAATAAGACCCGCAGTCAAAAACGGAATCATCGCCGTCCTACGGACAAAGACAAGCATAAAAAGAAGATAGAGAAATAGGCCGGCAATAAGAGTAGTGCCGACAGCTTCCAGCGGTGCCGTCCGTCCTGTCACGGCCGATAAAGCAAATCCTGCCAAAAGGAATATCAACAAAGCGACCCCTTTCCTTCGCTCACCGTTTCGTGTGATGGTTTCTACCCAACGAACAAGAAAAGAGAGGAAGACATAACATACTGTCCACATGATAAGGGTATTGACCGCTGTAGAGATAAAAGGGGAAAGCGTATTCAGATCTTTCAAATCAGGCCACAGGGCTGAGGTTCGCCCGGCGATAAGAGAAACGGCGGTCGCCAACCCCCAACCTGTCAAAGCCAAAGCGTTACCTGTGAAGAAATCCTTGGCCAAGGCCCTTTTGCCTTCATTCTGAAGCCCTTTGCCGAAAGCAGCGGCAATAAGCCCCAGGAGAAAAGCGCCCAACATCAGCAAGATCACTTCCATGGCATAAGCGATGAAAAGTTGGCTTTCGAACGGGGCTGAAGTGCTGAAACTGAAAAATGTTTTCGGTGTTGTCAGAATCATTTTTCCTATGATAAGAAGGGAAAAGAAAAGCGCCGTACCCCGGAACAGCCCGATATGGATCTTTCCCTTTTTCCATTTTTTCAATGCCATGACGACAGCGACCCCGATGAAAAAGAAGAGGGACAGCATCCCTGCTGTCTGAACCAGCCCTTTGCTGTTTTCTTTATTCCGGTTTTCACGCAGCCAACTCTCGGGAAGAAAAACGTAGGAGGCCGCATGGCTTAGTTTATCCCCGGAAAGAGCAATGTAATTGCGTAATTCTCCTTGCGGCAGATCAGAGAAAGGTTCTTTATATTCTATGACCCAGTCTGTTCTGTCGGGCATTTTTTTAGGCTCCGACCTTATCAGAACCATCTCTTCCGGATTCCGGCCCAATGCCGATGTCAATATTTCATCGGCTTTTCTTTTTGCTTCATCTTCATCAAGCACGGCTCCTTCCCAATGCTCGGGGATGGCGTGATAAAGAAGCCGGGCATCGCCCTGTCCGCTGACACGGACCCGATACTCTTCTTTTCTCTCTTTGACATCCCCCGTGAAACGGGCAAAACGCACGATCCATTCGGGTCCGGAAAGATAATCCCCGATCAGTCTGTGATAAAGCTCTTTTCCCCCGGTTTCCCATACAAATTTATCCCGAATGTCTTTTTCCGCATTCATTCGGGTCAACGCTTTCCACTCAGAAGAGAGTTCAATATTCTCTTCGGCCAGGACCTGATGCGCCCGCCTGACAGCTTCCCTGCGCTTTATCTCTAAAAAAGGGACATCAGCACTTTTCGGAGCAAGGAAGATCCATAAGAACAAACCGAGAAGGCCTGAAACCAAGATCCCCCGAAAAAAAGCCGGAGTAAAGTTTTTTTTACGGATAACAGGCTCTTTTTCTTCCTTTGCCAATTCCGGTGACCAACCTTCATTAAGGTCTTCTTTTTGAAGAGAATAGACCCCTTTATTGTGTATTCTCCGATACAAAAGAATCAATAAGGGAAAAAGAATAAGAAGAACCGCAATCACTTTTCCTATCAACAGGCTTTTTGAGGAGGAGACAAAAAGCGGTGTCGCCATCAGCACGGCATCATACGCGAAATGCATGACGATGCCGGGAAGAAGCCCGTAGGCCAGATAAAGCAACCCGAAAATGACCGCAGGGATAAAGAGTTCAACGACTCTGGCAAAATACGGCTGCTGGGCGTAACCGGCATGGGCCGCTCCGAAAATAAGGGCCTGTAGAATAAGAGCGCCGATAACCCACACTTTCCCCCGGCCGTAACGCCGCCCCAGCAGAACAGCTCCCCCCAGGGGAATAGCCCGGAACATGCATTCTTCCCAAAAGCCCGCCTGGAGAGCTCTCATAATCGGATTAAACCAGGGGAAATAGGATGCTAAAATATTGGGGTCCATCCATGAGAAAGAAGGACTCCACCAGCCGGGCCAATGATGAGCCAAGGATTGAAAGAGAATCTGATATCCCACAAAAAAAGAAACAAGAAATAATCCCAAAACCGTAAAATGCAAAACCGGTGCCGAAGCTCCTGTCCGGGATGACCAGGATTTCAAAAACTGAATTTTTTTAGGGAAAGCCTCCCGTGTCAAAGCATTAGCAGCCACCAATGTCAAAGAGATGAGCCCCCCCATGATGAGAAATTGCGTCAGGCCCGCGGTAAGCTGCCGGATCAGAAAAGAACCCGGAGAGAGAGCCGTATCATAATAGTTCCACAAAAAAGGAATCTCATTCAAATGCGAAAGGAAATTCGTAAAGAATGAAATAGAAAATCCGATAATCAGCTCTTTTTTCCAGGAGAGTTTGTTCTTTTTTGAAAAGAGGATCAGAACAGCGCAGGTGCCCAAAAGAAAATAAAGAGTCGCAGCCAGAACAGTGGCCATGGTTCCTAAAGTGCTGTTTTTGGACCGCATCTCTGCATAAGTCCGCGCAAATCCTTCAGGAACTTTGATGTAATTGGTTATCGCTGTCACTCTGTCTCCCGAGACTCTGAAAGAGTAGCGATAAAAAGCGTCATTGATCTGCTTGTCGGCATGCTCATATTCCAAAGTGTGATCTCCCCGTCCGGAAGGCTTGATCTCGACAGAGTGCTCGACAAGGAGATAATCCTGAAGGTTGATATTCCAGTCTGCAATTGTTTTCTGAACAAGGGCTAAAGCCTGAGCCTTCAATAATACGGGCCCTTTCTCGTCCTCCGGAATCTTTTCTTTAAATTGATAAAAGGCCCCTTCCGGGGTAAACGCGACCATCACTTCATGAGGTGTGTTTTCTTTAAACAGACGGACACGCCATTGATAGGGCTCGTAAATATTTTCTTTAATCAACTCTTTAAATCGCTCTTTTCCCCCGCCTTCCAATTCCACATAAGTCTGGACATAACCGTCCCTGTAAAACTGAACAGCTTCGCCGGGATCTTCCGGCCCCCATCCGTTTGCGGCAGCCAATTGAAGAGCCTTTTCAACAGCTTCTTCGCGGCTCATCCGGATATCGATATCAATGATATCACCGATTTTATCAAAATGAGCATAGCTGTACCAAGTCGCGGCAACAAACAAAAGCGTGAATAAAACCCAAAACCATTTTTTCTTCAGCATTGTACTCCTTTCTCCCGGTTGCTTCATAAGAGTCCTGTCTGTAAAAAAAAGTTTCCCTTTACTTCATTCCAGCAAATGAGGGCCTGAACTGGTTCCTATCCGCGTTGCTCCGGCCCGGATCATTTTTTCTGCGTCGGCACGTGTTCTGATCCCCCCGGCGGCTTTAATCCCGCACTCAATGCCTGCAACGGTTTTTAAGAGACGCACATCTTCTGCAGCGGCCTTTCCGTTGACTCCGGTTGAGGTCTTGAGAAAATCAGCGCCGGAAAGAAAAGCCAGCAAAGCCGCTTTTCTTTTTTGCTCCGGATTCAGGGCCGAAAGCTCTAAAATCACTTTGACAATTCCTGAAGCATTTTCTTTAATGCTTATAAGGTCCTCCAAAACATCTTGGTCATAACCTGAAAAAAACCGTGAAAGGGGAAGGACGATATCCACTTCATCCGCCCCGTCTCTGAAGGCTTCACAGACGGACTGAATACGAACTTTCGTTGATTCTCCCCCGGCAGGGAAATCAATGACCACAGCCACTGCAAAACGATGTTCGCCTCTTTGTCTGATCTCCAGGGCTTTGGGTATCCAACAGGGATAGAGGCAAACAGCGCCGAAACGACGGGCTTGAGCCTCTTCACATAATGATATGACATCAGCCGCTGCGGAAAGAGGATTCAGCAATGTATGATCGATCATGGCGGGAATAAGGAGACTGTCGGCAGGTTCCTTATCTCGAGCCATGAGATTTTCCTCAAGGGACTTTTTTCGTTTCGGTGAAAATCCTGTCACCGCAGGTTCTAGTTTTTCCCATTGTCTGATAAGGGCTTCGTCCATAACCCTCCCATTACTTTGTCTTTACGCCAAACGAGAATTTTGTTATAATCCTCATCAAGGAGTGTATCATGAAAATTCTGGAAGACAAGTCATTATTAAAACTCTTAAACATCATCACAGATGGCCTTTACATCGTCGATAAAGAGCGCACGATCCGATTCTGGAACCGTCAGGCTGAATTCATCACCGGATACAAGGCCGAAGAAGTCTTGAATTCTCATTGTTATGACAATATTCTGATCCATGTGGACAGCCAGGGAAATCAACTTTGTCTCAGGGGCTGTCCGCTTCATGCCGCCATGAATGAGGGACGGGAAAAAAACAACACCGTCTATCTTCATCACAAAGAAGGACATCGCGTTCCGGTCACTGTTTCCATTATTCCCCTCTTTGATGCTTCCGGAGCTGTCGAAGGGGCTGTTGAGTTCTTTACTGACAAATCGCAAAAACATGATCTTGAAGAAGAGATCGCCTTTCTCAAAAGCCAGGTTCTCTATGACACATTGACCTCATTACCCAATAGGCGTTTTCTGGATACGGCTGTAGATAATCTGCTCAATGAAACACATCATTATGGCATGTCTTTCGGTTTTGTCCTCTTTGATATTGATGATTTCAAACAGATCAACGACAGTTATGACCATCTCTTCGGCGACCGTGTCCTAAAGACATTATCAGCGACCCTGATGAAAAATATCCGTTCTTCGGATTTTGCCGGGCGCTGGGGCGGAGAAGAGTTTGTCGTGCTGATCAAATATGTCGATGAGACAAGTTTCCGGGAAAAAGCGGAAAAGCTGCGCATGCTGGCAGAACATTCCGTCTATCATCCTGATCAGGGGGAACCTGTCCGTGTTACGATTTCAGGCGGAGCCACTTTGGCTCGCCGGGGAGACACAGCGGAAACCCTCCTTAAACGGGCTGATGGCCTGCTTTATCAAAGCAAACGAAACGGCAAAAACAGGATCACATTCGGATGAGTGTCTTCCCCTGGGGTTCGGTTGTCAATGCCGCGGCTGTGTTTGCCGGTAGCCTTTTCGGCTTGTTTATCGGTAAAAAATATCCCGAAAATATCCGAAAGATCGTCATGGACGGTGTCGGGTTGGCCAGTCTCTTTCTCGGCCTTTCCATGGCATTAAAATCCCACAATACTCTGGTCGTCATTTTCAGCCTTCTCATCGGGGGAATCATCGGAGAGCTTCTTTCACTGCAGGATCGCATTGAACGGCTGACACAGCGTATGGGAAAACATACCCAAAATGCTGGTCAATTTTCACAAGGATTACTCACGGCTTTTCTTATCTTCTGTATGGGATCCATGACCATTGTGGGCGCTATTGATGAAGGGATACACGGCGACCGCACCCTCCTTTTTACAAAATCGATTTTGGATGCGTTCACGTCCATCGCATTGGCTTCCACTTTCGGTACCGGAGTCCTCTTTTCCTTTATTCCCCTTTTTGTGTTTCAGGGAGGCCTTACACTGACAGCCTCTTTCTCTCATGAGCTCTTTTCTCCCCCCATGATCGGTAATCTGACCGCGACCGGCGGGCTGATTATCCTCGCTCTGGGAATTCATATTTTAAACATCAAACAGATCAAAGTCTTGAATTATATACCGGCCCTGCTCATTGCCGCTATTGCTTCTCTTTTTTAGCCCTTTTTACCCTCTGCTCAACATCAACATAAAGGCGGCAATATTAACGAGTGCACCTCTCCTTAAAAAACATGTCCCAAAGCTTCGGGACAAGAAGGCAACGGATGATCATCAGGAGCCTGACAGATAGTGGAGTGCTCCTTCATGGTTCTGTCTGAGCATCGCGAGAAAGATGTCCCTGGCCAGCGCAGCGTCATAGATTCCGCTGTGGGCAAGAGATTCATCATAAGAAAGTCCGTAAAATAAAGCGGTTTCCTTCAGTGTGGGATACTTATAGCCCTGATTGTTCCGCCGGGGTAATTTTAAAATGGAAGTGTTTTCTTTCATCGTACAAAATTGATGCGTCGCAGGGAACGGTAAAAAACCGGCATCAAATTGAATATTGTGAGCGACCCAACGATTGCACCCGTACGCAAATTGAGACAGGTCATCATCATTTTTGAAAAAACAGGCATACTCGGCCGCCTGATCCCGACGATAACATTCAATACGGTCCGGAGAAAGCCCATGCACCTGAAAAGCCCTGAGATTAAAAGGCTCGGCAGCATGATAATAGCGATGAAAAACATGAAGAGGCATGGCTTCCCCGTCGGTACTGACTCTGCATTTAATGAGGGCGGCTTCCAAAACGCTGCTCCCGGCAAATCCATTGGTCTCAAAATCAAAAAAAATAATTAATTGCGAATCCATAGGCTTTAAGTCTATCAAAATAATTTTTGAGAGGCAACGGCTAAAAGCAGCTTGATTTTTTTATCGAAGGCTTCTATTGTATAAAAAAAAGGGGAATTCCTTATGTATCAAAAACGCCTTCAAAAAATCACGGCCCTTATGGAAAATGAAAACATCTTTCAAATGTTGCTTACCTCCTCATCAAATCTTTTTTATTTGACGGGAGTCTCCTTTGACTCCGGAGAACGATTCACCGCCCTTTTGTTAAGCCGCGAACAAGCTCCTCTGTTTTTCTGTAACAGCCTCTTTCCTCAGGGAGAAAAAAGCCCCTTTGACGTTGTATGGCATGAAGACGGTTCAGATCCCCTCGTATCCGTCATCGAAAAGTTAAACCCGCAATATCCCCTTGCCGTGGATAAAGATTGTCCTGCTCGTTTTCTTTTCTCACTCTTGAAACAGTCCTTTCATTTGTCTGATGCGTCCTCTGTCATCGATAGAGCAAGGATGATTAAAGATACCCATGAGATCCGGCTGCTGCGGGAAGCCTCCGGTATCAATGATAAAGCCCTTCATTTCCTGACAGAACAGTTCCGCCCCGATATAACGGAAAAAGAGTTGATGCGGGCCCTGGAGCTTTTTTATAACCGTCATGATTCCGTTTTTTCGTTTACGCCACTTATCGCATTCGGTTCCCATGCAGCGTTTCCGCATCATGAAACAGGAAACACCCTGCCTGAAACCGCAGGCAGTGTTCTCTTTGATATCGGCGGACGGACACGGGGCTATTGTTCCGATATGACACGAACGTTCTCGTTTGGAGCTCCTGCACCGTTACTTAAAGAGATTCATGCTATCACTTTGGAAGCCAATACAGTTGCAGAGGAAATGATCCGTCCCGGAGTCCTTTTTCGGGATATTGATTTAACAGCCCGGAATATCATTGAAAAATACGGGTACGGAGAATATTTTACCCACCGCACCGGGCATAACATCGGTATCGATGTCCATGAATATCCCGATGTGAGCCGGACAAATGCAATGCCGGTCGAGGCCGGGATGGCCTTTTCGGTTGAACCGGGAATTTACATCCCCGGGCAATGCGGCGTCCGCATTGAAGACCTGGTCATTGTCACCGAAACAGGTGTTGAAATACTCAATAAGTATCCCAAGGATCTGAAGGAGCTTTAAAACCCGGTTGCAGAGTTCTGATTATTACCGAATAGGACAAACTCCTGCTTCGCAGGTCTCATCTCCCAAGTCGATTTCCGTTTCACTGAGCTCATACTTGGCAATAAGGGAAGGAACCAGGGGTTTCATGGCCGCGCTCCGCTTTTCATATTCCGCTTTTGTAATTTTCTCATAAGGCGCCTGCTGATAAAAATGATCATCCAGAGAAATAAAGGATATGGCAACGACTTCATCCCAATTCTCCCAGATCCATTCTTCGACGGCATCCCACTCTTCATCACGGACATGGACAGTAATAGAGGCGTTATGATCCACATAATTTTGCATAAACATCTTATACAGCTCCAACTGTTCAATCGCGGAAACATCGTACTTCGTGCGCCCTTCGGGAGATTTTACGGGAAAAGCGATCACGTAATTATTGGGGTTATTAATGTCATCTTCCATGGGATACCTCAGCTCCCGGCATACTTTAGCCAAAACGTCGGTTTTACTGATCCTCACCCTTCTCAAATAATAAGGAGAATGGGAATAATGTAACCCGCTGCTGACTGTAGGCAGTTGGCTTAATGTGCCTTCAGGCTTCACTGTGGTGACCAGCAGCGGCACTCTCCCCCCTAATTCAGCTGCATATTTTTCAGCGGCTTTGTGGGCTGCCTTGCGGGATTCTTTCAGGAGCCTCGCCTGCTCTTCTACAGTCGTCCCCGTAGCATTGACCATATCCTGCCACCCGGTAATGCTCACACCGAGAAGGCGGTCTCTTTGCTGATTATTATCCCACTCAGGCAATTCCAGATAAACAGCACTCATACGATAGCCTGCACGGACGCTGAGCTCCAGAGCTCTCAGCCAACGGGTTTTATTGAGAGATTTTTTTATAACGCCGTTTTCTCCTGTTTTCTGTTCTTCCACAAATGCCATGATATTATTCGTGGTCAGATTGCAGAGCCCCTTATCCGCCAATAATATTTCGGCGCAGGGATTCACACCCTGAAAATCAGGCCTGCGTTTCCTCGCGGCCTGGGCATTGACAAATCCCGGCTCTCCCGAAAAGCGGATCTGCTCCAAATGCCAATGCAATTTACTCCGAGACGGTTTTTCTTCATAAAAAATAGAATTATTGCTCATTTGGCGATGAAGAATCTCTTCATTGGCGATCCATTGCCCCGATTCGTCCTGATAGTAAAGATCATTTTTGGCTGTGATACATTTATTGTCATTGGCATCAATAAGACCGAGTTCAGCTGTCCTGCGTACCCCGCCTACCACGACACAAGAACCCATGATATTCATAATATCGACACAATCGATCGGCTGCAGGCGGATCACATTCGCCAAGGCCCGGGCACCGGCCTTTTTCACAACAGAATCAATTTTCCGGAACATCTCCTGCAGGGCCTTATACCCGCTGGCTGTACCGCCGAAGGTCTTCAGCCGTTCTCCCCGGGAGCGGACAGAATTATAATCGATCAAGACTGTTTTACAGCGTCGGTATCTATGAGCGTACATCAACTCCAGGAGGAACTGCAAAGCGGACACCCACCCCTCTTTTGAGTCACCGACTTTTATCCGGGCGATCTCACCGCTTTCCACAAAAGAGAGAGATGTGGTCTCATGGCGCTTTTGAGGATCTTCGGGGATAAACTGCTCATGAATGATCTCCAGGTTTGTACGGACGCGGGGAAGCTGGTCGACATCACTTTTCAATACACGAAAACCGACTCCCGACCCGACCATAAGAAGATAGAAGGCCTCTGAAAAAGCATCCATGTTATCAATGACGGTAAAAGCGCAATTATAATTTGCCGTGGGAAATTTTTTCGCCACATCCGTTCCCCCCACCCAAAATGTCCGTCCTGACAGAAACTGGCGCAGGTAAAATATATTCTCAAACAGTTCTTTTGCTTCTTTAGCGTGTGTCTCCTTAACCAGATTACAATTATACTCCACAGCCCGTGCAACTGTCTCCCACCACTCTTCACGACGGCCGACCTGGTCCAAGAAGCGGCTGTATGTCCTGTAATAGACAAAATTTCCCAAGGGAGCCATAGGTGTGGGGGTGTGTTTGAAACGGCTTAGAAATTCATCATCTAAAAGGCCGTATGTCTTTTCTTTTTTAGGAGCCAGATTTCTTTTCATGGCCCGGGCGCCGCGGTAAAGAATGTATTCCTTAGCGACATCTTTGCGGTCACTGTCCATGAGGAAGTTTTCAACGATATCCTGAATCTGCTCGACAGTAACTGTTGCTTCAAAGTTTTTTTGAATATACGCTGTCACCTTTTCAACGATGTTTCGGGCCAATTCCCGACAGGCTCCATTCAGAGATTTTGCAGAGGCCAGATAAATGGCATTTTCAATCTTCTCAGGCTGAAAAGCCGCCTCTTCACCGCTTCTTTTGATAACACGAATTTTCATAAACGCCCCCTTTAACTGCATTTTGTATATAAACAACCCTTTTATATACAATATATAGTTTTCTTGGAATTTCAAGTAAAAAATTTCTAAAATGACTGCTTCTTTGATGAAGGTAGTATTTTTCGGATCATTTCAAATAAAATGTTCAGATCGATGGGCTTTTGAAGGAAACCTGCCGCACCCTGTTCCAATGTCCTGAGAATCCGCTCATCCCGCTTAAAGCCGGAAGCCAAAAGGACCTTGACAGTTGGGTTGACCGCTTTCATTTTTAAAAAGGCCTCTTCCCCCGAAAGGCGGGGCATCAACATATCCATAATAACCAACCGTATTCTGCTCCTCTCCTTTTTATACACTTCCACAGCTTCCTCTCCGTCTGAAGCGGTGAGGACGACATAACCGTGAATCTCAATGATCTCTTTCAATGTCTCTCTGATAATCGTCTCATCATCCACGAGAAGAATGACTTCTCCATGCCCCCCGTTCTTCTGATAGTATTCCTGTGACTTTGCTGTACGGACATCGGGATGATCCACTAAAAGAGGCAAATAAAGTGAGAAACAGGAGCCTTTCCCCTTTTTGGAGTCAACAGTCAAAAAGCCGTTATGACGCTTGATAATACTCTCTGCCATGGCCAATCCCAATCCCGTACCCCGGTATTTTTTTTTCAAGGTAAAAAAGGGTTCGAAAATATGCGTCAGGTCCTCATCATCGATTCCCACACCGGTATCGGCCACTGTTGCACAGGCCATAGGCTCCCCCGGGCTGAAACCGGACCGGGATGCCGTATCGGCATCCAGATGTACCGGTTCCAGGGAAAGGGTCATCTGACCGCCGAATTCGTCAGGGTGCTCTCTCATCAGCGTCATGGCATGGGAAGCATTAATACAAAGATTAAGCAGCACCTGCTCCAATTGAGCTTTATCGCCTTCAATGATCACAGGGCCCGGATAGATCTTCGCTTCCATCTCAATACTTTTGTCCAAAGTATTCTCACAGATATGAAGTATGTTTTCCATAACGTTTTTGAAATCAATCTTTTCTTTTACCGGCTCTTTTTGCATCGAGAGCGTTAAAAGCTCCTGTACGATGGAAGAGGCTCGTTCAATGGAGTGGTCAATGGTTTTAATATACTTCCCTATTTCCTCTTCTGTCAGCGGAAGCGACTTTTCTTTTTTCAATTTCATCAAAGAAAGAGTCCCGGAGATACCGCTCAATACATTGTTGAAGTCATGAGCCAAACCGCCGGCTAATTCGCCCAAAATCTCTAATTTTTGAATATCCTGGATCTGACGTTCTTTTTGTTTTAATTCGCTGATATCTGTTATAAAGCCTTCAATAAAACGCGCGTCCTCATGATCAAAAATCGGCTGCCCCTTTTCCCAGAGCCATCGCAGAGAGCCGTCCTTATGGTAAATACGGTAGACGATTTCAAAAAAGTCTTTTTCACTGATGGCTTTCTGAATCGCAGAATAGACTTTCCGCCGGTCTTCTTCATGAATCAATTCACTGTATGGTATCTCTTTGTTTTGAAGAATCTGATCAGGCGCATACCCGGTAAGGTCTTTTACTCCGTCGCTGAGAAAGACCATGGTCCAATTCCCGTCGTTGACACAACGATAGGCCGCTCCGGGCAGGTTTGAAAGAAGGGTAGATAGAATCCGTTCATTCTCGACCAAGGCCGTTTCCCTGCTGAGCACGGCTTCGACCATACGGGAAATACTGTCTCCCAGTTCATTGATCTCCTTATATGAATCCGGAAGATGCGGCTGAGAATACTCTCCTTCGGCAACTGTCTGGGCCGTGCGGTTCAACTGAATCAACGGCTGTATGGATTTTTTTGCAAAATAACGCCCAAAGACAATGGCCAACAAGACAAAAATAATCAAGCCGATAAGAAATGAATAGACAGCCCGGTATAAATCGGCAAAAGCTTCTTTCGAACTTTGAACAAAATAGAAGGTCCAGCCTCCCGGTTCAAGGAAAGAAGCTGAAACGATCTTCCTTCCTTCTTCTGTTTTTATCAATGCTGTCTTTTCTGCAACTCCCGGAGTCGTCTTCAGAACATTGAGGTCTCTGATATTGGTCTTTTGCTGAACAATTTTTGTGTCGGGATGAGCGATGACGGCCCCATGGCGATCTGTAACAAAGGCCATGCCCGTCTCTCCGATGACGATTGTTTGAACGATTTCGTTCAAATAACCTAAATCAATATAGGCGATAATATCCTTGTCTCCGGCCGTCAAAATCAAGGCTGCTGCCGGATTTCCCGTTTTGCCGAAAATAAAGGTGTCCGACAGGCGGGGCTCTTCCCATTCTTCTGAAAGAAAACGCACATAAGCATGTCCGGACATATCAGTTCCGATCAAATCAGCGTCAAAGGGGGCGATGTGGATGATCCTTTTTTTTGAATTTATAATGACAACACGCTGAAGAAGACGCTCTTGTGATAAGATGATATCCATCACCTGTTCAACAGTTTTTTTGTCATGCATCGCCGGGTCTTCGGAAATAATAAACTCTTTCAACAAAAATAGCGGCAGTGAGACCTCTTCAAAGTATCGAAGCAGTTCTCTTTGAGCCATATCTGCGATCAAAGTATTCTTTTCAAAGACATCCTGACGGATATTTTTGATGACGCTGAAATAAACGACACTCAGAATGAACAGAATAGAAATGACTCCTGCCATTAAAAAATAGCGGAGCAATACCTTTTGAAAACTATTTGTCTTCACTCTCTAAAGCTCCGACCGCAACAAAACGGCCCTCATGGACAACGACCAGTTTTTTTGGAGAAGGCTCATCATAAAGAGGGTCTCCCTGGGGAGAGAAAAGGATATCTCCCTGCAACGCCCGGAACCTTTTCTTCTCACGGATAACGGCTTTGACTCTTTTTCGGTTTAAATCTTCTGATAAAGCCTCTTTCAGTACCAGAAGAGCCTCAAAAGCGCTTTTTGCTGCGTAATCAGGCAAAACACCGTAACGTGAAAGATAGAGATCTTTGAATTCCAAATAAAAGGGGTCTCGGCTTTCTTCCTCATAGTGCTGAAAAAAGAAAACCCCTTCTCCGGCTTTTCCGGCATGATTGATAAATTCTGTTGTTTTTGCCCAAATAGATGAAAAGACGGGAATTGCGATCTTCATCTTATCCATTTGCTGACAGATCAAAGCGGCATCTAATCCGTTGACAATGAGCAGAACGCAATCGGGCTTTTCGATCAGCAAGCCTCTCACCATACTGTAATAAGAGATTTCTTCCCTGCTGTCATATTCCATCGGGATGAGACGGATATGGCCATGGAGACTCATGTCTTCTTTAAAGACATGATACCAGTCAAGAGTGTAATTGCTGTTAGAGAGGTCGATAAAAACAGCTACTTTTTTGGGTCTGACCGTATCTATAATAAACTGAGCAATATTTCTCGTTTCATAGCTGTTTGGGGGCTGAATCCTGAAAAACCAGTCATCCAGGCCTGTCAACTCGTCTGTCGTGGCTGAAGGGCTCATGAGCAGGATCTCGCGTTTATCCGCCTCCTCAGTCGAAGCAACAGCAGTGTTACTCGTCAAAGGCCCGATAATAGCATAGGCATGTTCTTGCTCTAATTCTTCTACGGCTCTTCGGGACTGTTCAGGATCCATGCGGTCATCTTTTACAAGGATTTCAATATTCCGCCCTCTGATCCCTCCACGTTCATTCAAATAATCCCGGGCCAGAAAGGCCCCGTTTTTCGCCGATATTCCCAGATCCGAACCTTTCCCTGTAATACATCCGATAAACCCGATCTTTACCGGCGCTTTTTGACATCCTGCCACAAACAGGGTCAGGCCTAAAAGAAATATCCATGTCTCTTTTTTCCCCATAGAACCTCCACTTTAATTTTAGCATGAAGGTCTCTTTACCGCAAGGCAAGGAAGAATATTTATGCGAGTCCTTTGGAAACAGAAGACCTTTTTCTCATTTATATCAAAAGGGGCAACGGATGAAGTGGCCCGGTAAAGAATTCCTTGAACCGTGACAAAGGAAGCGGCCCCCGGACAAGGCGGCGCTCCACATAAACGGCCCCGTCATCACGTGTGGAGACACGCCATAAGACCAGCGAAACCGCCCCTCTTTCGATCTCAATGCCGGTAATTCCGGCCCGGTGAACTCCGTTCCCTGTATTAAAATAAGGCGCTGCATCATGATTCGGGTCAGAAAACCGTGTCCGATGCGTATGTCCCATAACAATGGCCTGACGTCTGGACGCCGACCACTTAATGATCTTCTTTTCGATGATACGCCTTTTTTTATACTCCTGAGCAGGGCTTGAAGGATTATGAAATCCCATGTTTTGTAGATGGACCCAGACATAACGGACGAAAAAACGCCCGATTTTCCACAAACGGTCATTCAGCCAATCCCCCTGATGGCCGTGAACACAAAAAAGTTCAGCCTCTCCGCTGTTATAATTCAAACGAAGCCCTTCAAAAACAGTCATATTTTCAAAAAGAGGCACGTAGACCTCACGGTAAGAATCATAAAACCGGTGGAGAAAACGCCTTCTGATGCGGGCATCTTTGCGCTCCATGTCATGATTTCCAAAAATCATAGTGAATCGGCCGTGATCGTACATTTTCTTCATGAGTTCAAAAATCCTCTCATGCCCTTTCCGAATGCTCCAAAACCGTTTATTCTCCCATAATTCATCCCCGTCTCCCAATTCAATATAATGAAATTTTCGTTTCAAATAATACTTCAAAGCGTATTCAAAAAGATGCCTGTTTTGCGAAAAATCATCATTTTTGTTGTCACTTCCTCGATGAAGATCCGAAAAGAGAATGAATTTCGATTTGTTGTTGATTGAAATCGAAGGAGCCTTTTGATAGACTTGATCCAAGCGGCCGGCGATACTCATTCCCTTATCTTACTCCATTTTCAAAAAAAGACAAGAGGAGGCAAGCTCTTTTGTCTTGTTCTTTTCACTCCTCGGGTTATAATACAGGTATGAAGTATACGGCCCTTTTCTTTCTCGCCTGCCTGGTTTTTTCCTGTTTCAGGCTCCCGTATTCACCCGCTTCCCAAAAGATCGATCAGCGGCTGGCCGCTTCCCGACGTATTGTCTCTTCCAAGTTCGGAGAAGGGATGCGCACTCATCTTTGGATCCCTTTCCAAAAGGACGGTGAAAACGTCTCCTTTGAAAAACCTCCGCAAGTATCCGTAACTGTCATCGGAAAGGGAAAAACTCCGGCGGGGAAAATTTTTCTCATTCCCATCAAAACAGAAAAAATCAAAAGCGAAACCAATGGTTTTTCGCTGACTGTCCTTTCAACAGATTTTCCGGACGGAGAAATCAGTTATATGGATGTCAACTACTTAGCCATGCTTGACTGTCAGGGAGATGCCTGCATTTCCCCCCCATGCGGAGACTGCTGCCTTCAGTAATTAATTTTTGACTGAGACTATTTTTTTATTTGTTTTTTCATAACAGAAAACAAGAAATGGAAAGAGCTTCGGCCCGCGGCCTTTTTTCACGCATAGAAATCCGCGAATCGTAAAAGGGGCCGTTCTTTGTGAGCGGCCCCTTTTTATTGACAGAATAATCGACTGATTTACCAGATGACTTCAATCGCGATTGAAGAGAGTTCCAATGTGTCATCTTCATTGGAATCGAAAAACCGCAGATCATATGTTCCCGGCTTTGCAGGAGCTTCCATCTCCACAACACCTTCTTTATCTTCAAATCCCACATAATCGAAAGGATAGCCATAATCACTGTTGTTCTCAGAACTGGCGAACTGATCATTATGAGGGACATCCGGCCTGACAAAGCCGATCCATGATCCGTTTCGAAGAAAGACATTGGTCTTATACCTGACCTGGATCCTCTCATTTGTTTTAAAAACCCGCTTTGAAACAGAAAGAGAGCTTACAGGCTGCAGCTCTTCTACTTTAAATGTGATCCGTGAGATCTCATAACCGCTGGGATCCATAGCGTTATAGACTCTCAAATGATAAGTGCCGGGTTCTGAGGGAGCATCGAATTCTAAATGATCCTCTCTTTTCAGATCCATATGCCCTTCGAAAATGAAATGCTACCGGATATCTTCGCCGTTCATTTTCGGAAGATCTGAAGGGAAAAGACCGACCCATGAGCCCTCTTTAAATTCCGGGTTCATTGTAGAATAAGAGACTTTCATCGGCTCATTGGGTTTAAAGGAGAGTTTGCTTGCAAGGATATAACTGACAAAAAGGTCTTTTACGGCAATCGGTTTTCCCGAGCTGCCGGGCCGTATGACCTCCAACCGATAAGCCCCCTGTTTCTCAGAAGTGGTAAAATTAACCTCTCCCCCGTTGACCACGACCTCATGCTGTTCCAAAACCTTGCTGCCGTCATAAAAAAGAGCTGTCAGGCTTTCCGAGACATCCTTCTGGCTCACCGATACTCCAAGACGGCTTTGTGGGAAAAAGGTTGTGCCGTTGGTCTTCACTTTAAGGCCATCAGCCCCTGCTGCAGAAAAACAAACACTTAAAGCAATAATGAAAAAACACATTTTTTTCATGTGATCTCCTTTCTTGATCATTATTTATATACCACTTTGACAAAAAAAAAGCAGTTAGCTTTTATTTTTTAACAATGGATCAAGAAAAGTGATTATTCTATGAACGTTGTCTCTTCATTGTCCCATTCCAGGAAAAGCCCTTCACTGTTCACAATAAACCCGATCGGAATGCACCCGTGTTTCATTTTTTCAGAGATATTCCTCTCCGTGACCGGAGCCGGAAGCGGGACATGAAAAACAAAATAGCCCGTCTCCCGCATTCTTTCGGGATTGACATATTGAGCCAGGGTGATACACCATTGATTGTCGGGAGAAACTGCAAGAATATCCATAATCAGGCCGGGGTCACGGTATAAGATTTTTTTTTGAAAACCTTTCTCCTGATAGAAAAGCATGCCCCCGTCAGCACCTACAGAGAGGATTTCTTCACGTCCCGAAGCGTAAGCCCGCAATTCGCTCAGGCAAGTATCCGTCCATACGCTTCCCGGATATACTTCTTTTATGGTCATAGTTAAAAAATAAAAGGTTTGGGCCTTTTGCGGATGTCCGGTCTTTTCAGCAAATGCAGCCCACAATTCATCTGTCTTTTGCTCTTCATTTCGGATCGATTCCCAATCCAAAGGCAAAGCAAGGCTTTGAAGACGAGGGTGATCTGCGATTTCCAACCGAACAGAAGATGTCATGGGGAATAAAAAAAACGCCCTTCCTTTTTCAGTGACATAGCCTTCAGGAGAATAACCCCGCTCTATGGTTATCTGAATCGATTTTAATCTGTTGTTTTTTCGGAAAAGAGCTTTTGAGGCCGCATAACCGTTGATGAGGGCTAAAGCATCTGTCCTTTCGGAGACAGCCATTGTCAGCGATTCTCCGATTCCGTCTCCTTTTGCTCCTTCGACCCAGGACGATCCGGCATAGCCGTCAAAAAGGTTCTCCCCGCTATAATTTTGCCCTTCTTCGTTTAAGACGGAAGTGACATTAAAAAAATGTCCGTAGCGGTCTTCACAAAAGACTTCCCGAAAAGAAGGCTCCTTCTGCTGTGCGTCAACCGTCAAAACAGCCGTTGTAAAACAAAAAACCCATGCCAGGACTTTGTTCACGCTTTCCTCCTTCTTTTTATTGAAATCAATTATATCATATTTTCTTTTATTCCTAAAGCAAACAACACTCTCTTAAACCCTTTTGATGAAGACTTCAATTCTGGCACGACTTCATCAAAACAACTGGCTTTTATGCTTTTCCCTGTTAAAATTAAACTCATTGAAAACAAGGAGGTTCTATGAAAGATCAAATAGCGGCACTGCTGACAAACGGCGACAAATTGGCCCAATTGGCCGTGGGCTGGGCTCCGAAAGTGGCAGGAGCTTTGTTTGTTCTGATCATCGGCCTGTGGATCGTGAAATTGTTAATGAAGGGGCTCAGGAAAATGCTGTCAAAACGGAAATTGGACCCTTCTTTGACTTCATTTCTCATCAGTTTCTTAGGAACCATCTTCCGGGTTTTAGTGATCATCAGTGTGATGGGCATGATCGGCATACAGATGACATCTTTTATCGCCCTTCTGGGTGCTGCAGGATTGGCCATAGGCATGGCTCTTTCCGGCACCTTGCAGAATTTTGCCGGAGGTGTCATTCTTTTAATCTTCCGCCCCTTTAATGTGGGGGATTTTATTCAGGCTCAGGGCCATTCCGGTATTGTCAGAGAAATCACCATTTTCACCACAATATTGACAACTGTGGATAACAAAATCATTGTTTTGCCTAATGGCCCCTTAGCCACCAATGATCTGACCAATTACACCAAGGAAGATACCCGCCGGGTCGATTGGAAATTCGGTATGGCCTACGGGGATGATATGGATAATTTTAAAAAAGCGATCAATGATTTTATTAATGAAGACAGCCGTATTTTCAAAGACCCCAAACCTTTTATCGGGCTCATTGAACTGGGAGACAGTTCCGTCAATTTTGCCGTTCGTGTCTGGGCGAAAATCAGTGACTATTGGGATATCTTTTTTGAAATGAATGAAAAGGTATACAAACGCTTTCCCGATTATCAATTACACATCCCCTTTCCTCAGGTGGATGTTCATCTCCATCAGCAATAATATCTTCGGCCCCGGTTATAGACCGGGGCCTTTCTTTACCCTTCATCATCGATCTCTTTTAAAAGCTCTCTGACAGCTGCTTCCAATTGTTGATCACGCCCGACAGATATGATCTCATAATCAGTGTCAACTTTGATATCCGGCTCCAATTGCTGATTCTCCAGGTATCTGCCTTTTAAGTCACGTCCGCCAATCTCAGGAATGCCGAAATTGATGGCCGGGTTCTGCAATCTTTCCCACCAGACTGACGTCATGGTGCCCGGAACAGGCATGCCGACTAATTTACCCAATCCAAAGGTTCGGAAAGCATAGGGGAAACCATGAGCATCTGAATAATTCCCTTCACTCATAATCACAATACTCTTCTTAAACCAATACCGTGAGGTATCGGAGCCGTATTCCTGTCCTCGGGGGGTCCAGTCGATATACTTTTTGCCGTTTAACAGCATGACAAGCTCCTGAGTCAGATTACCCCCTCCGTTAAAACGTGTATCCACAATCACCCCTTCTGTATGTCCGTACCGCCCGAAGAGATCATGATAGACTTGGTTGAAACTGTTGGAATTCATCGAAGGCACATGAATATAGCCCAGGCGTCCGTTAGAGAGAGTCTCCACCGTTTCCCTGTTTCTTTCAATCCAACGATCATAGAGATGCCAATAATCAGTCACATGGGGTTTAACAAAGATCTCTTTTGTCCCTCCGAAAAGCCCGGGTTTTTTCAATGTCACTTTCACAAAGGTCCCGGCTTTATGATTCAGGGCGGAAAAGTAATCGTTGAGGGTTTTTACCTCCTGTCCGTCAATATGGGTTATCACACTGCCTGCAGGCACATCTTCCCCGCTTTCGAACAACGCCCCGCCTTTGATGACTTCTTTAATGGTGATCCCTTTTTCATTTTCATTGTCATAGCCGAAAAACACACCCAAACTAGCGACTCTGTCATTTTCCTGAGAAGAAAGCCGTCCGTAAGCCCCTGTATGTGACGCATTCAATTCTCCCAATAATTCACTGACCAATTCGGCAAAATCGTAATCATTGTTAATTGAAGCCAGAAAAGGCTCATACTCCTTTTTATACATCTCCCAGTCAACGCCATGAAGGCCGGGGTCATAGAATTTCTTTTTGACCTGCCGCCAGATATGCTCAAAAAAGTAACTTCTTTCCTCTTTTGTTTTCAAATTCTGCACTGCTTCAAAAGAAATCGTCTGTCTGCTTTGAGTCGTCACATTGAAAGAGATGATCGATCCGTTGGAAAGCAGCCAGAGCGTATCTCTTTTATCATTGACATCATAAAGCAGAGCGTTTTCCGAAAAAGAGGTCAGGCGTGTATAATCATTTTTCCGAATGTCCACTTTCCAAAGTTCTGTTTTATCTTTATGCCCGGACAGATAGTAAAGAACATCCCCTTCTTCAGAGAGAAAAGTTCCCGAGAGGCTTGCAGGAAAACGGGTCAGCTTGACATGCCGTTTTTCCAGATGATTCCAGTCAATATCTATTCTCTTCGCTTTTTCCTTCTTTTCACTCTTCTTATCTTTATCTTCCTCACTTTTTCCATCCTTTTTATGAATGCGGATATACTCCTGATACTCTTCATTATTTAAAAGGGCCTTTTGAAAAGCTTCATGGCTCATATAAAGGGCATAGACATGATACTCATTAAACCATCCTCCGAACCGGCGGGATCCGTATTTCCCGGTATTATAAATCAGGGCTTCCCCCTTCATTTCCCAGCTTGCGCCCCAGTTGTAATACCCGCTGTTGGTGAGATTGAATATGGGGCCTTTCCCTTCTGCATCCCTCAAACCGATATCATTTGTGTTTTTGCCTTCATTCATCATCTCAAATATCAGCCATCGGCTGTCGGGCGACCAGCTGAAAAAGATATCTCCGTCCCGATAGGAGTAATTTTCTTCCCCGGTCAAGATTGTTTTTGTCTTCCCCGACTTAATATCAATGACTTTTAAAATCTGCCTTTCTTCCAGATAGGCGATCTTTTCGCCGTCTGGAGAAAAAAGCGGCTGAAAGGCCTCTTCAGGGCCTTCGACCAAAGCGATTTCCTCCATTTCCGTTGCGTAGGCAAATGAATTTTCTTCTTTTTCGATCAGGCGCGTCATGTAAATATCCCAGCTTCCGTTGCGCTCAGAGGCATAGACGACAGAGCGCCCGTCCGGGCTGAAGTCTACAGAACGCTCCTGCTCCGGCGTATCCGTAATGCGTATCGTTTTTTTGAATTGAGCGGATGTCACGAACACATCCCCTCTGACCACAAAGGCGACCTCAGACCCGTCAGGGGAAGCAGCCAGCTCACTCACTCCCCCGGTGTGGACTTTTCTGTCAATATTATAATTTTTCGGCTCATTGATGATTTTAATATCGATTTTTCGGCTTTCTCCGTCCCGGTAAAGATAGATCTCCCCATGATACCCGTAACATAAAATGTCATTACGGGAAATGGAAAGAAAGCGAACGGGGTGAGTCTCATGAAAGGTAATCTGCTTAACTTTTTTCGGGTCGTTCAAAGGAAAAGAGGCAATATTGAAATCACCGAATTGTTCTGTCAGGTAATAAACGGTTTGCTCTGATGCGTTTAAGACTGGATTTCGGTCTTCTCCTTTGAAAGATGTCAGGATACGATGTGTCTGAGCATTACAGTCATAAAGCCTGATGTTTCTGGCGACAGAAGATGTATGATGTTTTCTCCAGGCATTTTCTCCGCCTTTGAGATCCTGATAAAGAAAAAAGTCTCCTGTTCGGGAAAGAAAGACTTCTTCAGCAGGGGTTGTGAGTATTTGGGTTATCTCTTGCGTTTTAACATCGACCCGATAGAGTTCATCTAAAAAATAGGCAGGGAAAAGCCTGTTTTGAGGATCATCCTGAATAGAAGCGCTAAAAAGGATCCCCTTTCCGTCAGGAGTAAAGGTATAGGGGATCTCAGAGCCGGGGGCGTTGGTCACTCGTTGCGGCACACCCCCTTCAGCCGGTACAATAAAAATGTCAAAGTGGCCATAGCGAAAAGAAGCGAAGGCAATTGTTTTCCCGTCCGGCGACCAGACCGGCCTAAAGTCATAGGCCGCATGAGCCGTCAGCTGACGGGCTTTTCCGCCTTGTGAGGAAACGATATAAATATCGTCCTGATAGGAAAAGGCGATAGAACGGCCGTCGGGTGACAGGGACGGATAGCGTTTCCATTGATAATCCTCTCCCCGGACAGATGAAAAAACAAAAACCATCAACAGACATAAAACAACATTTTTCATAATCAGGCTCCTCTGCTTCTTTTTATTCTTTATACGGATATGATACTTATTTGTTGTCCTTTGAAAAGGAATTTTTTCGTTTTCCTTAATTTTTCCCCGATATTCACAGACTCATCTACCAGATTTCAGGAAGTGGCTCCTCACAGGCAGGATATCAGCCCGGGAAAAAGGATCTTCTCTTCTGCCTTCTTATGGTCATATTCGCTTCTTGACAGTCAACGAATGGATGATATAATCTCACAATATTTTTATTTCCAAAGGAGTATTTATGGACAAAAAAAGTAAAATCCGGCCCATCGCTTTAGCTCTTTTTTTCCCGGCTATCGGGTTCAGTCTTATCCTTGTCCTGAAAATGGCTTTTGATCTGCAGCTGTCTAAAGCCCTTTATTCTCTTATTGCTTTTGCCGTGACTTCTTTTGCCGTTCTCTGGGTTTATCGCAAATTTGTAAAAGCCCCTTTCGGGGCTGTCTCCCTGAAGGCGTTTCTCTTCCGTCTGGGTTGTTCAGGATCGTATCAGCTGAAGCCTTATATCCTTCTTGGGATTCTTCTGGCCGGACTCACCACGGCAGGCATGATGGCCGGTTCGGCCTTATCAGGGCTTTATGTCCCGGACACTTCAAAAATCAGCCTTTCCCATGCCCTTTTCAGCCTGACACCCGGTATCTGGGAAGAGATTATGTTCCGCGGAGTGATGCTGATCCTTCTCTTGCAGATGACACGCTCATTAAAAAAAGCAAGCCTTATTCAAGCTGCGCTTTTTGCGTTAGCCCATCTTTCCGGATTCAGCCTTCTGTCCCTTGTTGATATCATTTCTGTCTTTTTTATCGGCCTTCTTTTCACTTATACAGCTGTAAAGACCCGTTCCCTGATTCCGGGGATCATTTTCCATTATCTTCATGACACTTTTGTGCTCTATGCGCAGCCCCCTGAAAGGCTGATGACCTCGTTTTCTTCAAACGCCTCTTTTTACGGAGGGCTTTGGATGGCCTTAATTATCGGATTTTGGGCTGTCAAATTGATAACAGAACATTATCAGCTCCAAAACTATTTTAACCCTTACGGTGAAACAAATCTCACAGAAGAGAACTTTTCCATTCCACTCCCTCCCGAAAGAAAAAAGCGCTCTCCAAAAAAAATCCCGCGCAAGATCTTTTTTATCAATATTCTTGTCTTCATGGGAGCCCTGATAGAGGTGTCGTATCCCCTTTTCAGGTTTATCATCGCTCTTGTCCTCCTTATCAATCTGTTTATTCTGTTCAAATGGAACACTTTAAATTTCAATATCAATATTCCGACTTTTATAATGAACGGCATCATGTCTTTCATAACGGGATATACTCTTTACACAGAGGGCTCTCAAAGAGTCTATTTGATTCAATACGGTTTAGGGTTCTTTTATCTGATATTATTTCTCTTCACAATGTTAAAAAGCAATAAAGAAGAGTCCGTGGAAAACGCGCCCCGTCTGTGAGAATCAAACGGGGCGGCTGTCAGGCTGAACAAGGAAAAGATGATTCCTTTTTATTTTTCAGCCCTTTGCTCTTTTTTCAATACTCAGTAGGAAACAGCACCGTCTCCGTAACTGATCATCACAGCGATTCCGTCTTCCGATTCCGAAGGCGCCACTGAAACACTGAAGGTCCATCCGCTAAACCCTTTGCGATATCCTACAGAAACACCGGATTTTATGAGCGATGTCCATTCATCATTATCTTCAAATGTTTTTTCCAGTTCTTTTCTGTAATGAGACATCACTTCCTTGGAATCCAGTTCTTCTCCCGGGACGATGACGATCAGCTCGCTGTTCGCTCCGGTCTTGATGGATTTAGCCTCGGATCCCTCATAAAGCGCAATACCGAAATCATCTAAAACCGTTAAAAATTCTTCAATGGTCTGCGGTTCTTTTTGCTGTTCTCCACTCCCGCCCGGAGCCGCACAACCTAACACGACAAAAAGGACGACAAAACCGATCATGAATACCTTTTTCATGTTTCACCTCCTCATTTTACAGACCCTTTTTTAACATACCCGGTAAAACCAGATTGTTACACAAAAGAGCCACACGTTCAATAAAACGAAAAACTGACCTTAAAATAAAAGAATTTTGGAGAATGTCAAGAAATTATTTGCATTATCAACTCCCTTTTGTGAATTCTCTCATGAAATTATAGTAATTTTTTGAGTGTTTTGCCTCATTTTCAATATACCATAACAAACAACTCTTCTCCTGAGGCCATTCTTTATTCGTATTCTTTCAAATATTCTTCTGCAGAACAGCTCATTTCAATAGAAAACTCAGACATATATTTCCTGTTGCAAAAAGTTATTATATAGTCTTCAAAATTGAAATCTTTCCTTCCGTCACGCTCATAAAACATTCTGCGGATCTCTTCTTCTGTCAAAGGGCGGTAATAATCCTTCATAACAAGGTAAGGCTTTTTAAACCGCAGCGGTTTGGGCCGCGTTTGCTGCTGCTTTGTCGGATACCCGTAAACAACCATGGCTATAGGCAAAACATACTTATCCAATTTGAGAAGGGAAACAATCTCTTCTTTATTTTCCAAAATATCTCCGATGTAACAGGAGCCTATTCCCATGGATTGAGCCGCTATGACACTGTTTTGGGCCGCAATGAGGGCATCAGCACAAGCCAAAAAAAGATCTCCGGCGCGCGGCTTGCGCGGAGACGCTCCGGCATAGACATAGGTATCCAGCCAGCGGCGGCAATCGGCTAAGAAGACCAGGACCAGCGGAGCTTTGGCAATAAAGGGCTGATGATCGCAACTTTCGGCCAATGCTTCTTTTATGCTTTGATCCTGTATATCCAAGATCGTATAGAGCATCTGATTTCCGGCTGTGGGTGCTTGAAAAGCCGCCTCCAAAATAAGCTCTTTTTCCTTTTTCAAAATCGGCTTCTCTTCAAAAACCCGCACAGATTTCCGCTCAAAAAGCGTTCGTATGACCAGATTCACAGGACCTCCTCATCAGCTGCAACAATGATGCAGATTCGTTCCTTCATCAAATTGCCTTTCTTCTCATCGGCAGACTTATTCCCGGACAAATTTCTTTAATGTCCAAAGAAGCCTGTTCATTCTCATCTCTACTCCCATAGCCAGGACTTTCCCGTCGGGGCCGATAAAGACAGGATAGGGATACCCCAGACAGAATACTTTGCGGAAATGTCATTTTTCCGGTCACTTATAATCCCAGGAAAGGTGATGTTATGCTCTTGCATACACCTCTTGATCATCTCTTCATATTGCGCGGAATCACCGGAAACTTTTGTGATCCCCAAAAATGCGATGTTTTTGTCTTTCATAGATTCACGCGCTTTATTGACAAAAGGAATCTCCCTTTTCATATTGATCTCCTCCTACTCTACAGACAGCTGCCGATGATTCTTATCAGGGCCTGAAATCGTTAACGCAACAGCGATTTGTTCACCCTGCCGGCTTAAGTGAAAAACATAGGCATGATAATGCCAATTGTTAAACTTATACTGAGCAAATCCTCCGATCTCCTTTGTTCCGTAGAAAACTCGAAAAGTATTGTTTCCATAACCGTAACGCTCCCGGCTCATCCCTTTTCTGACGCTGCGGCCCCTGTCAATAACCACGCTCTCATCCCAAGTGACTCTGACCTGACTCCGCTCAAGCCCTTCAGAGACGATCACCTGCACCCTGTTCATATTAAAAAGATAACTCAGGGCATGAGCGGCTGTCGTTTTGCTGAAAAGACCTCCTGGTTTGAAAAAAGATAAAAAAAAGCTCCCGCACAGAGGATAAAAAGAAATCCGCATATAGCGAGAAACTTGAATAATCGAATCATTTTTTTTCCTTCCTAAACCGCTTTTATCCGATCTCCCTAGTTCAGGAACAGATAAAAACGACACTCCCCTTCTTTTTCCAGGCCTTTAAAAAGTTCTCGGTTCAGCGACATCATCTCCGTAGAGCGGAACGTTTAAACTCCGCCCAAAAAAGCGTTGATATTCATGCCTCTTTCTTTATTTGCGGTTTTTTGTCTTATTGGGGAACTGCGGCGCTTCAGGTATTTCTACCGGATGCTCTCTTATTTTATTCTTTAAATAGCCTAACGCATACTCCAGCTGTCTGTCCTTTCCCTGATATGTCTCAAAGGGCAGATTGTCCACATCGATATCCGGTTCGACACCATGGCCTTCAATCAGCCATTCACTTTCCGGACCGTAAACACCCATTTGCGCCGCCGATGCAATCCCCTTATCCACAAGAAGATTATTAAAGGAAAGCCAGATCTCTCCTCCCCAGGTCCTTCGGCCGATAACAGTTCCCAATTTAAGTCTTTTGATTGCTTCACAAAAGGCTTCCCCGTCAGACGCCGTCCTTTCATTACAGAGCACAACAAGATGTCCGGTGAACGCATATTGCATATTCCAATGGGGAGCGCTGTCACGAGCCTTCCAGTAAAACCAAGCCTTCCGAAGAAGTTTTTCAACGATCCAGCTGTCGATATTCCCTCCCCGGTTATGACGCACATCGATAATCAGCCCTTTTCTGTCAAAAACAGGATAAAACTGACGGGCCCACTCATTATAATCATCGCGTCCCATGGCCCGGAGATGCAAATACCCTATGGATCCCCCACTCTCTTTTTCCACGGCCAGTCTTTTTAAATATTCCCATTCAGCATAACGCATAGAGACTTCGTCTTCGGGAGAAAGTGTTTTGACCACAGCATGATAAAGCTTCCCCTGTCTTTTCATTGCAAGTATGATCTGACAGCGGACCTTCCCCCGCAGTAGTCTGTGAGGGCTCTGCTCACCCTTGACTTCGATCCCGTCGAAGGCAATGAGTTCATCGCCTTCTCTTATATCCAGATCGGGACGAAGCAAGGGAGAACATTTTCCGGGAAGGTCCGGATCCGTTTTATAAATATGTCCGATAAACCAATGCCCTTCCTCTTCCCGGAATTCCGCTCCTAAACAGCCGATATTGATCTTTTCACGTCCTTCGCGGATATCTCCCCCTCTGACAAAAGTATGAAGAGCGCGGAGTTCGCTGACCAGCATGGCGATAAGGTCGTCCAATTCTTCTCTGTCTGTCACCTTCTCCACAAGAGGTAGATGAAGTCTCAAAAGATGTTCATAATCAGCTCCATGAAGTTCTTTGTCATAAAAGTAATCCCGTTCCATGCGCCAGGCATCCTTGAGCATCTGCGCCCATTCGCTTACAGGATTTACGGAGAACCTCCAGGAAGAGAGATCGACTTTGATATCATCCCATTGATCGATCTTATCCAGAGTGCTGTCAAAGACATAAAAATGGCTGTTCTTTTTCAATAGGATTTTCTTTTTATCGGCTGAAAGGAGAAAACCGTTGCATTTATCGCAAAGTGTTATCATCTCCGCAGGTTTTTCATTTTGAATTTTTGTCATGTTAAGGGTGAAACTCATCTCTTCGTCCATGACCATTTCCATAATAAAAAGCCGGTCGTCTGTCACTTGCAGATCAGAAAAAAGCCCCGGCCTGACGGGGACTTCCCACAACCGCTCATTCAGCCCTTTTCGTTTGATCACCATATGAAGCGACGCTGCATCGTCTTTTTCCTTTTTCTTTTTTTCTGCCGGCTGTAATTCATCGTTTTCCAAAAAGGGAGATCTTTGCCCACCTGTCAGGTCCAGCATATAGACTTTGTCGGGATTTTTAAAATAAGGCTCAGGTTGTCTTGGTCCCCAGGGAGAAGGGACTACAGTGTTCAGATGTCTATCTGAAAGAAAATAAAGCCATTTCCCGTCAGGACTCCACGCGGGAGAAAAGGAGTGATAACGTTCAGATGTCACAGGGAATATCTCGTTTTTCTTTCTGTCATACAAAAATATCTGTGTCATCAAGTTAGAAGCAGCTGTCATCGTAAAAGCGGCAAAAGAGCTGTCCGGAGACCAGGCAAAAACGGTGACTTCCTCATAATCGGAGCGGACGATCTCTTTTTGTTCATCGGTTTTCAGGTCTGCCAGCCACACCCGGCGGTCTTTGTCACCATAAAGCATCACACTCCCGTCCGGAGAGGGATATCCTTTAAGATTGATCGTCTTTGATTTCCCGGTAATACGAGTCTCTTTTTGACTCTTCCCGAAAAGAATACGGGAAAACTCAAATTCATCCTTTTCATCAGATAACGCGAGGCAGGATCCGCTGTTTTTGACAAAGACAGCATGTTTATACCGCACGCCCTCCTTTTGAGAAACTTGAAAAAGACGCCCTTTCCCGGCTGAAGCGTAAAATATCCTTCCTCGAGCCGTCAGGAGAAGGCTCCGGCCATCGGGAGAGAGGTCATAGTCTTCGATATAGTCCGAAGGGTTTTCTATCCATTTTTCACGCGTCTGGTCAAAGTCAGAGATCAGAGAAATCTCAAGCTTTTTTTCATTATCCTGTTCAATATCATAAAGATAGAGATCCCCGGCGCATTGGTAAAGGATCTGTCCCTTATAATGATCAGCACTCCTGACCTCAAAAGCGGCATGAAAAGTATGCTGTTTAAGGTCCTTGCCACTCTCGTTCATAGACCACAGATTTAATCCCCCGTTTCTATCGGATAGAAAATAAAGGCGCTTATTATAGTACATAGGATTTTTGCTTGTTCCGGGATAATCTTCTGTCAGGGGCTCTGCCTCCTTTTTACCGTCAAATTTCCAGATCTGCTCTACAGAGCCTCCCTTGTAATTTTTTGTATGACTCCCCTGAAAGGGCAAGCGGGTAAAATAGAGGATCCGGCCGGCATCGTCATAAACCCCCTCGCTGGCCTGATTCAGGGGCACGGGCTCCTCTTGAAGGCTGACCGGGTCAATGAGAAAGAGACGGACATCGGGCAGTGTTGTGTTCTTTGTGCTGCGGTAAAGGATGCGTCCGTCCCGAGTCCAGTTTACAACGAACGAAGCATCAATATTATAGGTCAACCTTTTGGGGCGCCCCCCGCATAGGGGCACAACAAAAACTTCAGGGAAGCCTTCATATTTTCCTGTAAAAGCAATCCATTTCCCGTCAGGAGAGATCCGGGGATGTGTTTCTGATCCGTGGTGGCTTGTAAGTCTCTGAGCATCGCCCCCTTCTACAGAACAACGCCAAAGATCACCCTCCCCCGTGAAAACAACGGACGTTCCGTGAAGAGCCGGAAATCTGAAATATCCTTTCTTAATTTTTTTCATGAAGCCTCCTTTGACTTTATTGTGAAGTATTTTTTTTTGAAATCAAGGTTTTAATTATTTCTTTTCTTTTGTCGGGAGTGTAATCCTTGACAATATTCTTCTTTGTCGGTTATAATAATCCTAACTGAGGAGGTCATGTGGACACCGGATTACTGATCGTCAAAAGGATTCATCAAAGGAAAAGCCGTTTTAGAAAATTCTGGATCTATGTGGACGGAGAACGCAAAGAACCTGTCAAAAACAATGAAGCCGTCACGATCGATCTTTCCATTGGGAAACATGAAGTCCAGATCCGTCAGGATATTTACAAAAGCCAAAGGATTTCTTTCGAGTTGAAAGCCGGAGAAACAGTGACTTTAGAATGCGGGAGTCCCATTCAGGGGGTCAAACTGGTTGCCACCTGGCTTTATGCCCTTATTCCTATTCCCGGAATCTATATCTATTTGAAGAAGCACTGAAGCGGAAGGATTTTCTTTTCCTTTTTTTTCCCTAAACTCCCACAATGCGGTTGCGTCCCTGCTGTTTTGCTGTGTACAGACGTTTATCAGCCACCCCGATAAGCTCTTCCACCCATTTGGAATCTTCAGGGTAAGCCGCCAGGCCTATGCTTACGGTAAGGCTTCTCGACGAACCCATAAGCTTGGACTCTTCGATGGTTTTTCTGATACGCTCGGCGATTTTCATTCCTGAAGACATGCCCTCATCAGGGAACATCAGCGCAAATTCCTCGCCGCCGTAGCGGCCGATGTTATCGGAAGAACGGAGCAATTTTTTGACAAGAAGGGCTGTCTTTTTTAAAATCTCATCTCCTTTCTGATGCCCGTAAAGGTCATTGACTTCTTTAAAATGATCAATATCAAGCATACAGAGGACAAATCTTTTATGACGATTTGCCCCTGTATAAATATAGTCTTTAACAGCATTCATAAAAACATCCCGCACATAGAGTGACGTCAGGGCATCCCGCATATAGACATTTTCCAAGATGACGGTCTCCAAATAACGGAGGAAGTAGAGCTGGACCATCTCCAACATGGACATATCATAATCAGTTTTTACCAAATGCTTTTTGTCCATATAAATATAGCCCAACAGAGGAAGATGTGATTTTCTGTTCAGGGATGAACTCCCATTGGTTTTTTCTTTTGAAAAGCGCAAAACGGCGTTCTTATCCATGAGCGGAATGATCATATATTCCGTTAAAGCAGAATGGCCGCACTTTTCACACCTGTGAATACGTCCGTCATAATCACATAAAGCATAATCATGGTCAGCCGGTTCCTCACGTGGGTGATATAAGACCGGAGTTGAATGAATACGCACTTTTTCAACAAACTCCGTCCCTTCTTTCTGAAAGAATATAATACGGTCATAAAAAAAGTTTGCGCTGACAGCTTTCATGGCATTGCTTAAATATGCGGGATCGGCCGGATGGGAATCCTTGAGCTGATCGGTCAGTTGTCGATAACTGCTGATAATAACATTCAAGGAGGGGCATTTTTTCCCTTTTTTCAGGTCAAGGTTTATCAGGGGGAAAAATTCTTCGCAGTATTCTTTGAGATGAAACAAAAAGGTCGGAGTTGCGGAGCGACTTCCTTTTGCCTGTTCCATGGCCCTTTTATAATACTCAACAAAAAGGCTCAGATGTTTTTTAAAGTCGGCAGAACCTGTATCATACAAAGCTTTGGCCAAAAGAAGCTGAATCTTCCAATAAAAATATTGCCCCGCAGAAGCCCAATGATCATAAAGTGAAATTTTAAAATTCTGCCGAATATAACGGATGCGTTTTTCCGGCTCTCTGAGCCGCGGATCCTCTTCAATTTTGAACACCATCTCATAATCCGAGAAGACTTCTCCATGCTTTTTCAGCATTTTTTTATGGATCTCTTTTTTGGCTTTTCGAAATTCCTCTTTTGATAGATGCGGGACAATGTAAGTGAAGTAAGCGCTCATCTCAAAACCCTCTATGGTTTTCTCCATAAGGGATTCAAAGGTTTTTCTGTGGGCGGGTTGATAGCCTTCAACAAAAAGCCGGGCCAAAAGAATATCCAGTTCATAATAGTGAGAGAAGGGATTCTCTTTATTAACAGGCGTCGCGGAAAGAATATGTAATATTTGCTTCTGATATTTTTTATCTCCTCTCAAAACCAGCAACCATTGAACAACATAGTAAAAATGAAGCTGCCGACGGAGAAGGGAATTATTGCTGATCTGCAAAGGCGAAAAAAGTGCTTTTTCATTTTTTTTCACCAATTCCCAGGCTTCCTGAAAAGACCCGGTCAGATAATAGGTATTAAGCATATTTGTGATTATGAGGAGCAGTGTCATTTTTTCATTGATCATCTTCGCATAAGAAGCTGCTTCTTTAAGATATCCGATTTTTTTGTCGACATCAGGTTCAAAGATCGAAATGTTGTTCAATGTAATCATAATCTTGCGGTAATTATGTCCTTTTTTGGCATACTGAGACGAAAGCTTAAACTGCTCAATCGCTTTGTCATGCTTTATCATCCGATAATAAAAGACCCCATAATTATTGTGAAGGCTGTAAAGCCAATTATAATTCTGATCTTTTTCTCCCATCTTAATAAAATAACGGGCATAAGCGTTCACCCTTTTGACATCATTCTGATAGATAAGCGAAGAGAATATGGTCGTCATTGCATGATAACACAAAGCACATTTTTCTTTATTCCGGCAAAGAGAAAGCGTTTTCCTGGCATATTGAACAGCGAGGCCATGCTCCCAATTTTGTTCATAGAAATTGCTTGCCTCCGCATAAAAAAGCGCCTGATAACCCGGCTCTAAAGATTCAATGCTCTCAAGAATGAAATCAATGAGCGGCTTGATCTCCTCGGTTTTTTTAAGAATATTCAATTTCGAAAATTTGAAAAGAGCAAATAGTGCCTTTTCCCTTTCTCCTTGATATTCCTCCATCCCCCGATCATAGAATGGGACCGCTTTTTCATCCTCTTCTGAAAACAAGCTTCTGATAAAGAGGATCTCGATAACGGCTCTCTTCCCGGGTTGTGTTATGCACTCAAAAGAACATCCGTGTGACTGATAAAAATCTTCCATGATTTCCCGATAGCGTTCCGCAATTTCTGAGTCGCTGAGTTTTTCCGGGAAATATATCAGCCGTTGGATCACATCGGCGGCTCTTTTATAATCCTCCAGCCTCAGCAAATATTGAATATACCGCGACAATTCATTATCACTCAGGCTGCCTTCTCCCCTTTCATAAACAGCGAGAACTTTTTTGATGTTTTTTTCCGATTCGCCGAGAGGGAGTTGCCTTATCCGCTTTTTTAACTCTTCGTATAAGGCATAATCTGCAGGCTCTGCCATGGCATTATAATACTCGGCAATAATCCGTTCTGTTTTCAACTTTTCAAACTCCTGTGCAAAGCCCGGCCCAAAAAAGCTTTTCAAAAATTCCTTTCTTACGGGTTTTTTGAAATAGACCATCGCCGATAGAAGTTTTCGGGAAGATGCTAATTCTAAGAGATTATCAATGACTCTTCTGTAAGACGGGGCGGAAAAAAGTGCTTCAGCGTCTCCGGAAAAAACCAGTGCTCCATCTCTGTATTCAAAATAAGGACGCCACTGTTTTAAGTTGATCATAAAAGCAATGCTTTTCCAGAATCCTGCTGAAGAAAGATACTTCTTTAATTCCTGCATATCTATACTTTCAAAAAGACCAAGAAATCCATTCACCAGCTCCTTGCTCCGCTGTGTTTCGTTCATCCGTTCCGCTGTGAAATAGCGAGTAAGCTGCACATCTCCCTCGGAAATAAAATGCGAATTCCCATGAAAGATCAGGGTAAAGGCTTTACCGCTATAAAGCTGTATCGTTTTTTTCAAGATCTCAATACTTTTTGCATCTGTAAAATCAATCCCGTCAATAAAAATAACAGGTTTGATATAATAGGAAAGCTCTTCAAAGAGCCGCACAAAGGTCCCTGTTATTTCAACATCGCCTACAGAGATCTGCAGATCACCGTCATCGCCCTCCTGCAAAGTCATAATATGCTGCAAAAGCGCTCTGTCTTTTCGGATAAGGGGTTGATAGCGCGGTTCCGAAAATAGATAATGAATAAAATGTTTCATAACAGAGTAAGGGGTTTTTGAACCGGAGATTTTTATAAAAACATAGCCTTCAGCCTGCAGACTCATTCGGATATAATCTTCAAGCGGAAGGATAATATCTGAGGGGATATTCGTCAATTGGCTGACTGTCATTCCTTCATTTTCATAAAGCTGATTTAACAATTTCACACACTCCTCTTTGATTTCAGGAACCATGTCCAGAGTGAAGGAAAAACGGTCAAAAATAAAATCAATGTCCGGCAACACAGTCGAAGAGTGATAAGTAGGGTTCAGAAGCTCTGTGATCTCTCTAAAATCGTTGATATCTTTTTCAGCCTCTTCTCCGGGTTCCAGATCGATAAAGATGACATTGTGATCCGGTGTGAGAAGAATATTCTTCAGATTCAAATCGCCGTGAACATAATCGTATTGATGCATAAGGGAGAGATAATGTCCGACAGATTGCAGCACGGCATCGGGATCCTCTATCTCATTCTTTTGCCATAGTTCAAAAAGTGAAGGATACTCCAAATATTCCATGGTATAAAAACAGTAGTTCCCCATAAAGGCCGCGCCGTCAATCGTATGGATCGAATCAAAGTCATAGACCTTTACAACACAGGGCAAAAAGATTTCGCTTAAGTATTTATACTCTCTTTTAAACTGTCCGAGCCAGGAATCTCCCATTTTATCCGAGTTATAGATCTTCATGGATTTAAGGAGACATTTCGGGTCATCGGAGTCCAGCACCTGATAAATAACGCCGAACTCCCCTTTAGCCATTTCTTTTTGAATTGTATAACGTCCGTTGATTCTTTCCATACCCTATATCATATCTTTGAAACGCTCTGCTATCAATGAAGAATTCAACTTAAGACATTAGTTCCGCTTATTTTTATCCAAGGAGGATAAAAATGAGACTTTCATCGAAAAAAGTCCGGATCTAAGAATAACTTTTCGAAAAAAAAGATGATACATAAAAAAGGATTTGATGTTTTTTATAATAATATTTATCTTTAACGGTATTGTTTTTTTCCTATACTCCTTATGGAATCTGTTCAGGCTTCTATTCATGCATTCCGCCAGAAGCTCCCCACTCCGTAATGCATAACTGATCCCCTCGGCTGAGCTGGGGCTGATAAAGCCTGCGGCTTCGCCGATAAGAGCAAGGCGATGAGTTCCGGTTTGAATACTGCGCCTGCGCCTCGGCCGACAGATAAAGCTTGCCTCTTTGTGCAAGACCTCTCCTTGAATCAGGCCTTTCTCTTTGAGTTTTACAATCAGTTTTTCAAAGGTTTCTTTGACCACAGGGGAAACAGGAAGAGCTCCTCCCACCAAGAGACATCCGTTTTTGGGGATGATCCAGGAATAAAAATCCGTTATACTTTTGTCAAAAATTGAAGTGTAAAACGGGGTATTCACAGGTGTTTTATATGTATACTGCAACGCCAAGTAATCTGCAGCCGGCAAGCGGGGGGAGAATGATCTCCTTATCCGGGATCCGGCGCCGTCGGCTCCCACAAGAAAGCGCGTTTCAACACTTTTGGCTTCCCCGTTCTCTTTGTAATCAACGACGATCCGGTCATTCAATTCCAAAAATGCAAGAAAAGAGACATTGTCTTTCTTTTCGACATGAGAACCAATAGAAAAGTAGAGCCATCTGTCAAACTTTTCCCGGTCTATATTCAGATAAAAGCGCTTATAAAAGCCTTGGAGATCATTATCAAAATCAAGGGTCCGAACACTGAAAAGCTGAGGCTCTGCAAGAACCTTCAGCGGAACCCCCATGCCTAAACGGGATAATGCCTTTTGGGCATCGGGAGCTAAAAGCCCACCACAGCATTTTCTTTTTGTAAAATTTTCTTCTTCCATGGGGCGTTTTTCTAAAAGAAGAACTTTATAATGACCGCTGATGAAACGTGCAAACGCCGAACCGGCCGGCCCGGCTCCGACAATAACAATATCGTACATCCGCATCTCCCTTGATTCAGAGAGTATGATAACGGAATGTTTACCTCTGTAAAGAATAGATTTTCACTCTTTGAGAGTCTGATCATTAGACGTTCATCAAAGGGTTACCGTCCTGAAGCCAATATCCATGATATGCAGGATAAAGGAATAATTTTTTCTGCAGGTTCATTGTCCACTTTTGACTGAATTTGCACTGTTGCAGAACGTGGATCTTGCAAAGCAGAATCAGCGGTGAACTCACATATTTTTGTCCTGTGCCCGCCCCCTTTTGCGGGGTAGCGAAACTGCATCATGTATCGTCCTTCACCCGCTTGGGCTGCCCTATAAAGGCTTTGGACTTTTTTTTCATCTTCAATGGTAAATGAAACCATTTGACTTCGGCCCGGCATGACAATCTCTTGAGAAGCTGAAATTTCAATATCGTTTTGTTGAAACATAAAAGCGGTTGAACATGAAAAACATTCCGAAGGTTCTGCGGCAAAAATACGGCCCTCAATCAAAGCTTTTCTCTTCTTTTTATCAGGAAAATACAAAAACCTTAATTGAAAACCTGTCAGTCCGACATCATCCCGAATTAAGGCTTTTTTCTTTTGCACATCAGATCCCCCATGCTGTTTTAATGAAATAAAAACAGCGATACCCAAAAGGATCATTTCGATGAAAAACGATTTTAGCCCTCCCTGATAAATAAAATAATGCCCCATAACCATAAGAGCAGCACAACTCAACAGCCCAAAGACCGTTATCTTCTTCATATTCTCCTTTCCCCCGGGACTCCCTTTCCGGCTTAGGATTAATCCTTAACGAAAAACCTGTTCAAAACAAATCCGCAGAAATACTCTCGCTGTTCTTTTCGTTCTTCGAGCCGGCAGACTCTTTTTTGCGCTTATAATCCAGAAAATTCAAGGTCACGGCCAATAGTCCTAAAAAAGCCAAAAGCAAATAATCAACCAAGCGCCCCTCCTTTGACCGGATTGTTATCATCACATCGTTAAGTTCCTTTTATGATTTTATTATACGTCCTGAATTGTCTGCTGTGCAGACAGCAGTTTTTTCTTATTTATGTTCCCTGGTGATTTCTTAACTTCAATTTAATCGGCAAGTTATTCACAATCGATAGCTTGTATTGTTCCCTCTCTTTGAACTTTCCTGTCTGAAGACTGAGAAAATATAATAGCACCCGCTCTTTCTTTTCATACAGACCCATTTGAAAGACTTATGCGGCGCCGAAGACACGATAGATTCAACACAGGGCCCATTCTCATACCCTTTTCGCTTGAATATGCTTTTTTGGGTACATCCTTTCCGATGCTTGGCTGTCCTTGATACTACATCTGAAAGGAGAGCGGCTTTCTTTTGACTTCTACTGAAAGCTTATGAAAATTTTTTTTCGAGGCCTGAAACCTCACTTATTCACATGTTATTCACATTCATGTGTTTAATTGCGGCTTCGTTTTTTATTTTGAAAAGCATTAATAGCGATTGCTTATTCCTCTTTTCTGCTCTCATGATACACCCTGTATAATTTCTCTGATAAAAGGGTTCCCAAAAGAGAAAAGTATTGAGATTCATCCTGAAGAGAATACATCTGAGAATCGATCTTAAGGTAGATGGAAAGCGCTTTCTCTTTTTGATAGAGAAGCGATGATATTTTGCTCCATCCGGAAGGAATGCTTCCGATTGAATCTTTATAAAGGATCTTTTCCGTTGATGCTGAAGTCATATAGATCTCATGCTCCTGCCCCCGAGATAAAACAACAGCCATGTCAGACGCCTGGAAAGAAGAGACCAATGAGTTAAATACTTCTCTTAACGCGGCTTCAAAGCTTTCCGCTGAAAGGCGCAATCCTGCAATATTAAAAAAAGTATTGATCTTTTCAATATCACGCACAGGGTCTTTAATGATTTTTTGTTTTTTTAATTGAATCTCTTTGGGAACCTCTTTGCCGTAAACCGTCTTATTTCTCCCGGTTTCTTTTGCATAATAAAGAGCCTCATCTGCATTGATAATCAGCTCATCCAATGCCTGAGCCTCATCAGGATAGACGGTATATCCAATACTGCATGTCAATCTATAATTGGAATGAAGGGCAGACTGCTCGATCTCGGCCCTGATCCTGTCCACAATCGGATGAATATCCACATCCGGCGGCATGAGCATACTGATGCCTATCTCTTCTCCCCCGTAACGTCCCACGATATCCGAAATGCGGACTGTTGATTTGATAATTTTACTGACATCTTTTAAGACAGCATCACCCCGGGAGTGCCCGTATCGGTCATTAATATTTTTAAAATGATCGATATCCAAAATCCCGACAACAACTTTCTGCCCGTTGTTTTTGGCATATTCGATGAGTTGTCGTGTCAGATTAAGCCAATGATCTCTTTTAAAAAGAGATGTCAGAGAGTCTAAAAGCGCTGTCTTTTTCAAATAATCATAGTAAAAGGCCGCATTGATGTAATCACGGAACGGGCCCAAATCCGTCCCTATCGTTTCATCCGGGTACAGCAGGACTTCTGTTGTATCCAGATAAAAACATCCTCGGAGTGAAAAATAATGAAATGTCGATTGTCTTTTTTCTTTTGAAATGCCTTCTTCTGCTTTTCTTTCATTTCTTCGTGCTGTTTTTTCAATATCAAGGACCGGGATGATCATGGCTGCTGTCAAATTAAACCGGCCAGTTTCAAACTGACCGAAATCAAAAAGGATCTTTTTGTGATTATCTTCAAAAAGGATCTCATTCAGCAAATCTTTTCGCATGGGAACGGAGATGTGAAAACGGGGCTTAGAATCAACAGCCGCCTTTTGTTTCCATCCCGTATGCATGTCATATTCAAAATAGGCCCCGCGTGTCATTCCCGTCATCCCCAGAAGATCATAAATAATCGAACGGGGTATTTCATCACCCTCTCTTATTGAAGCCATCTCATAGGCTTTAATGCTTTTTTTCTTTTGCCTTTTTATATACCTCAAAGCAATATTTCTGTAGTCTTTTCTGAAATCCGACATCAGAAATGTTTCAGGATCAAATCCTCTTTCTTTCAAAAACGACGCGTGAAAATTCCACTCCGGGTTACATTTTAAAAAAGAATCCCGGTAATAATAAGGAATGCCATTGATCCATTTTTTCATTATAGCCAGGAACTCTCCGCAATACTCATAATAGAGAGCGTTTTTTCTTTTAATATCCTCTAAATATTTATGAAGAACAAAAAGAGAAAAAGAGTAGGATATAAATGTGTTTAAATATTCCTCTTTAAGCTTATCTGTCAGCCCGGTCAAATATTCCAAAAGAAAATAAGTATTTTTTTCTGTATCATCCATTTTCTGCACACCTTCAGGGGTCACTCTTTTCAAAAAACGTACGGCTTCCCCTTTTTTATGCCCTAAAAAAAGCATCATGGCCATGTTCATATACATTTCTTCAATACAAAGGTGGTCATCAGGTGTTCTATACTTTTCTTTAATCTTTTTTAATACCGCTCTTGTACTGTCAAGGCCTTTGGTTTGAAAAATATAATTGAGTTTGACAGCATAATAATCCTTTGAAAGACAGAAGGAAGTCTGATGTTCGAAAAAAATGCCGGCATTATGAAGCAGTCTTTCCGCAGCGGAAAAGTCTCCGAAACTTAAAAGCAATTCGGCTTGATGATTTTCCGCCCGGGCATATTCTTTTGCCGCAGATTCTCTTTTGGCCTCCCCCATGACCTCCTGAATCGTTCGCAATGCTTTTTCATTTTCTAAAATGATTTTACTAACAAGCGAAATATTATACCCTAAAGTCAGAAGATGCAAATGTGATTTTGCCTCTTTTCGGTAGCTCATGCTTTTTTCCCATGATTCCAAACATTGCTGATAATGACCCTGATAAAAGTAAATAACGCCTATATTGATCATAATGACAGCGACATAATGATAATGCTCCATGTCATGCGCTATTTGAAGTGCTTTTTCATTATTCTCAAGGGCTTCATCGAGATGGCCTAACTGCAAAGAGATAATCGCATTTGAATTCTGCACTTGAAACTCGGCTTCAAGGCTCAGTTCATTGTGATGCTTTTCTGATAAATTTTTCATAAGAGATGCAAATTCAATCATTTTACTTTTATCCACTTTATTCAGATAATAAGAAAACATCTCTGAATAAATCCTTGCCTGCAGATTAGGAGAAAGAGAGAAAATATATGCTTTGTATTGTTGATAAATTGAATCGATTTCGTCAAAACAACCCATCATATTGAGTTTTAATATGTAATTTTTTAAAATCAACCCCCAAAACTCGAGATCATCTGTATAATAATCGCTGATATAAGGAAATAGAATATCCAATTCACGGCGCCCCGACTTTTCATCCGTGATCAGTTTAAACAAAAAAGCGGTCAGCTTTTCCCTTTCTGTCGATGCGCTCTTCTCCATCTTCTTCACTAAGGTTTCCCTATCGAAACGATTACTATGGTCGATTTGAATCACAAAATAGTACAGATCAAAAAGACGAGATTCGTCCAACTGATCCGCTTTTTTATAAAACTCGCTGAAAATCCGTAAAAAATATCGGTTCATTAAAGAGCGTTCCCTATGATGCAGCTTCTTGTAAAAAGCAATGATCTTATCATAGGCCTTTTGCCCTTTTCCGGTCTCCAATGCATAATGAATATAGGGATACCAATATTGTACATCGTCGAAGGCCATTTCCTCTAAATACCGGTAAACGGCATCGATAATGCTCTTATTTTCCGGCCTTCCGGCAACTTCCATATAGTATGGCATGCGAACAGCCATAAATTTGTCATCCTGATAAACGACACCTTCGTCAAGAAGACACTGGAGAGCTTTTTTTCTTTTGGGATCAAGAATATTTCTTAAATGCAAAGGAGCTTTCCCTCCCATTGCATTGATAAGGGAGAGAACTTCTTTAATGTCCCGGCTAAAACCGGAAGGAAGCGCATTCACATCCGAGCCGGCTGTCAAAAAGCGGCCTAATTTTCTCAAATGGCCATGGCCATCTTTGATGTAATGCCCCCCTGATTCCAATGATTCGCGTATGGCTTTAAGAAGGAGAACAGGCTCTCCTTTTGTAAAAGAATAAAACTCCTTTATCGGTTGTTCATTCTCAGGGACAAGATAGTAAAAATATGTCAACAGTTCCGCAACCTCATCTTCATTGAGAGGCTCGATCATTACAGATTCTTCCTCATCGGGTTGTCGTCCATATGCAATGAGTTTTAGAGAATCTTCCGAAAAACAAGCGCTGATCTTTTCACAAAACCGCTTGTCCTCAGAGCTGAGAAAGAGGCGGTTTCCGATCCCCAAAATAACCGGGGAGAAGGCTGTGATCTCCTGCAAACAGTGAAGGACTCTTTCCTGAATACTTTTATGCTGCGAAACCTCTTTTTCAACAAAACGGCATTGATGATGGATTCTCAAGGCTAACGGCTCATCGGTTTGGGGCACATTAATGACTTCACTTCCTTTTGTCTGAGACAAGGAAAGAAAAGCATGATACCAAAGAGAGGCGTTCTCTTCATCACGATAATCGTAAAGAGTAAGGATTCTTCCCTTTTTTGCATATGGGATATTATCCAGTTTTCTTTTTTGTAAAAACATTTCTCCGGGGAAAAGTGTCTCTTTTAAATGTTTCCCGGCTATTTCATTTTGAATGATTTCGTCACTCTCTGTTAAGACATGATCTGCCATCAAATCCGCCTCCCCAATATCATGAGAAGTGTTTTCCCCCTTTGAAAGCAAAGAGGCTGCCATCATCCTGTCGCTTTTTTGTCCCATTTGGGGATTGACATAAAGGGGGCTTATATCAAAAAAAACAGGTAATCCCGATGCATTATAAAAATAATTCTCTGCACGAAGATCCCCGTGATAAAAGTGATTCCCGTGAAGAAAACGGATTAAAGCATAGAGACCGTTAAAGAGTTTCGTCCGGTCCTCTGCTTCGGAACGCAGACGTGAAGTATATCGGGGCGCAATAAAAAAATGGCGTAATGAATCCACAAAACGTAAATCAATCGTTTTCAGACGATGAAAAGAAAGCAGCGGCAGGAGAAGCGGATGACGGTAAAGAAGAGAAGCAGTAAATTCTTTTTCCAAAAGAGCTGTTTGAAATTCATCCTCGGAGGCTGCTATTTTCAGTGTTCTTTTTTTCCCGGGTTCAAGGCGGTCATGTACCTCATAAACGATAGAATTGGAATTCGTGTTGATTTGCTTAATGATCTCGAAACGGTTATTTAAAAGCTTCATCCTGTCATCATTCATCCTCTCTTCATTTTTTCATAATCAAACCCTTTGCGTCGTCCTTTCTTTTTGAGAGTATATTTTTCTAAACAGCCCCGCAATTTTTCCTATTTCCCCGGTAAGGAGAGATTCCCGCTGATAAGAAGGGAATGAAAAAGCTTTTCTGCAATCAATGTGCCCAAGAGGTGAAAAAAAGGCCGGTCACCCTTTATAGAGTACTGGTCTGAATCCATTGAAAGATAAACAGAAAGAGTAAAATTCTCTGACATACGGACGTTCCGAATAAGTTCTTCTTTTTCGGTGAACGGGAAAAAGGGCTTCTCGTGAAATATCTCGTTCGCCTCCGCTGTCATTCCCATAAAAAGAGGATTTTGCCCTCCTTCAATATGAATAAAAAGGCTTTGTAT